>DAOSXA010000001.1:1112715-1391056 GCA_035380245.1 Candidatus Zixiibacteriota bacterium
GCGTACGGCTTTTTCAACATTCCCGATGGGTGGGGCACCAAAAAGATGAAGAGGAATTCTCGTTTTCGCGGGAAAGACGTTCTCCGGAATGGGCTGCTGCAGGGGCAGACGAGACGTCTGCCGCCCACAAAATTGTGTTGTCGATATGGTTTCTAATCCCACCCGTGGACGGGTGGGCCACCAGTACCGAGCAACTCCCTCCCAGGCCCCCCGTGATCCCGGCCTTGAGAAATAATGGCACAGAACAGCCGAAGGCGGATCGCGAAGCGAAGTTTCGACAACAATATCCCACCCGATGGGTGGGGCACCAAAAAGATGAAGAGGGATTCCCGCTTTCGCGGGAAAGACGTTCTCTGGAATGGGCTGCTGCAGGGGCAGACGAGACGTCTGCCGCCCACAAGAAAGATGAAGAGGGATTCTCGTTTTCGCGGGAAAGACGTTCTCCGGAATGGGCTGCTGCAGGGGCAGACGAGATGTCTGCCGCCCACAAGAATAAAGATAGACCCCTGCTTTCCGGCTAATCCGAGAAGGTCTGGCCGCGAGCGAGCATTTTCTCCTGGCGCTCTACCAGCGTGCGGGCCGAGCGCAATCGAGGACGGATGACCTGAAAGGCCACGAACGAGAAGAGCATGATTATCAATGAGGCCTCAAAACGTCCGGTCAGGAAATAGTACACCCCGCCGTAAAAGGCGATTAAAGCGATGATAATCATGATCGGAATCAACCCGCGTTTCAAGTTGGCGGTGAGGTCATCCTCAAAAGTTTTCTCGCTGTGCACGAGCGGGCGACCAAGCAGGCGCTGTCGCATCCAGATAGCGACCAGGGCTTGAACTATGGAAATGAGGCCGATCAGATAAAAAACCGTGTTGGCCGAGTCCCCCAGATTGTTGGGGCGGGGGCTGTTCTGATTCAGCCAATAGCAGAGAAAGGCCAGCACGCCCGGAATCAGGATGTTGGCGAACATGCCGAAATAAAGCGGTCGGACTATTATCCGGGCCAGGTCGTATTTATCGTGACTAAGATCACCTCTCATGGTCGCTCCAGTTCCTCTATCAATTCCTCGAATTTTTGGCGGCGGGGCCAGACATAAAAAGTCATGACAGCGCCGATGGGATAAAACCACCAGAGGCGTATGGTGTCGCCGGTGGTGAAGACGGCCATCAAACCAAAGATGAAAATCGCTTCGGCAAAAGCGTATTTCTGAATTTGAATGGTGAAGATTATATCGGCCGAAGTCATCCGGCTGCTTCTGTTGTTCCGATACGTGTTTTTTTGCACTTTCACTACAAGATTCATCGCCAACGGTATGAGCAAGCTCACGATGATCAGGATATAGGTGAGCATGTCATTGGCGCCCTCAATCGATTTATTCCCCAGCTTGACGCTGACACCAACAAGAGCGTAAAGTACGGGCGCGATAATCAGCATGACCAGGGCGAGCAGCTTGAGAGTCGCGAATTTCTTTTCCTCGATCTCGGTCAGGGGCCTCAATTTATCCGCTCCTTTCCGGTGCGAACCTGCTGGAAAAACGATTTCATCATGATGGCGACTTGTTCAGCCCGGACACCGCCTATCACTTCGATGTGATGATTGAAGCGGTTTTGACCAGGGATGTCGATAACCGAGCCGCAGGCTCCGAACTTGGGATCCTTGGCTCCGTAAATGATTTTTTCAATACGAGACAGCATGGCGGCCCCGGCACACATGGGACAGGGTTCGAGAGTCGAAATGAGGATACATCCCTCCAGTCGCCAGTCGCCGAGGTGTTCGTAGGCGGCGGTCAGGGCAATCATCTCGGCATGGGCGGTGGCATCGTGAAAGCTCTCGGTCTGGTTGTGACCGCGACCGATAATGCGGTTCTCGTGCACGACCAGGGCTCCGACCGGCACCTCGTCCAGTTCGAAAGCGTATTCCGCCTGGCGTATCGCCTGATCCATGTATTGTTCATAGTCGTTTTCGATCATGCGAGGAATATAGAGGCGTTCGAACATGTCTGGCAACAAGATACTTTGGGGCTGAGCGGATTCGCCGGCTATCTGGTTCGCGATGAATGCGAACCGTTCGTTAACGTATCGGGTACCGGAACGATCCTTTATGGGTATTGACATAAGCGACGAAATTGGCTATGTTCGCAATGTGCTTTCCGTGACTAAGTGTGTGGTTAATTTCAGATGGAAAGCATAATTTAGATTGGACATATAGCAAAGTGCTCACTAGTTAATTCGACATTGTGCTCGGTCGAGTTGGATGATGTCCTGTCCCGCAGGGTGAGGGAATCTCCGTTTCGCCGAAAACAGAGGAGGAATTGAGTTGTTAAGACGTATAATTGCTCTTGTAGGTCTTATCATGCTAGGCGCTGCCGCTTTGTCGGCAGCAGAGACTGGAACGGCGCCTGACGGTGATTCGCTGAATTGTATCACAGCTACTTACGGCAAAGACAGCACCGACAGCATCTATGGAGAAATTGAGGGAGTCAAAGATGTCTCCGCTCTCAATGAATGGTTCGACAAAGAATTCCTGCAGTTGGTGCGGGAATACTACAAGAAGGAGACAGGGTATCGCGTAATTCCTTTGGCGTCATGTCGCACCGTTCGTCCCCGCAGTTCAACCAACATGGTCCGCTGGAACATCGGGGCTGAGTATCATATGCCGCTCAACACTATGAACGGCAGCTTTGCAGTTTTTTCGCAGGATTTCGGCAAGGTGCAACTTTTCGGCAAGCTGTTCTACGGCGCCGGCATGGGTAATATCATCGGACTGGATTCGGCCGACAACGAAGTGTCCGGCAACTACGGTATCAACGGTGAATTGGCCGTGCGCACTGATTCTTATCTTTTTACGCCGCTGTTCGGACTCACTTATGTCTGGGTCGATCCGGAAAACGGCTCCGACGGACAGGGTAACTATCTGTACGCGGGGAACCGGTTCTTTTTCACGAAGGCGCGGGCGCTGAGTTTCGACGCTCGGGTCGGTACGGCGTTTTGGCGTGGCATGGACGACAACCAACCACCCGACTGGTTCGTGAGCGGGGGAATAACTTTACACCGCGATGTGGACCTGACCAAGATCGGCAAGCCTCTCCTGGCGCCGGTGGAAGTGGGATTGTTCGGAGATATTTCGCTCGAAACGATCAGCAGCAAGGTGCTGGTACCGTTCCGCTTGCGCAAGGGGCTGTCGCTGGCCCCGTTCGCTCTCTACGGCATAGAGACCGGCTCCAACGACTATTCGGCAGTGTACGGTCTCGGAGCGGAACTGCGGTTGTTCGGAGATATTCCGGATCGCTCGTTGAATCCGTACATCGGTTTTCAGCAGAACTGGCTGCACGATTTCCCCGGTGACGGTGAAGGGTCGTCGGCTTATTTCGGTGCTCGTCTTTATCTCAACGATATCATTGCAATCGATGGTAATTTCGGTCCAGTGTTCTGGAAGGAGACAACGCAGGAGGATAAAGACCTTAAGGACTGGATCGGACGAGTCGGTATTACGGTGGCGTTTGGCAAAATTCGTGAGACACGCGACCTCAAGGGCAGCGTGATGGTCAGACACGGAGGTTGGGGCGCCAACAGAATCGATGAAAACAAACTGGAGCATCTCGAACAAAGAGACGTCGACGAATACGACGGTGAGATTCGTTTGTTCGCTTTAGAAGAACCGGATACGACATGCGTTTGCCCTATAAACAAGCGTGAAGGCGACTTGACGGATCTGAAGTTTTTCACCACCGGTTTCGATCTTGAACTGGTAATGGATCCGTTTAACCGTAAGTTTAATCTTCTGGATCATAAAGAGAAAACCGACGAGGATGTGTTTATCGCTGTTCTTTTCAACAAACACAATACAATGGTGGATCGACTTAACGAAAAGAACACTTTCTTCCATTTCTTTGATCTGATCACTTGTCAGTATTTCGGTTATCGATGGGACGCCAACCATTCGCGTCAGCCTGATTATCGAGGATACGATCCGGCGCTCGGCGCCACGGAGTTGTGTGATTCGTCGGATGCCCTTCACGATCAGCCGTTCCTGGGGAACTGGAGTGAGTTCGTGCGGCCGATGCAATGGCTCGATCGGGAAACACTGTTGGAGTTCATCAAAGGTGCTGCCATCGAAGATCGACTGTTGAAGTTCTTTGAGGAGGATCGACTCGGTCCCAACTGGAAGAACGCTGAAGCGCCAACGCCTGAGCAACTGACCGAGTACGTACAGAAGAACTACCGCATAGGATATGTGAAATATCCTATGGAGACGTTGAAGAAGATGAAAGCCTGCCGCCTCAGTTGCGATCTGGCTTCGGCTGTTCTGGTAGCGACCGATATCGATGGTGACGGACTATGGGTAACGGCTGGAAAAGCTAACTGGGCTACGACCAATCCCAAACCTGCAGCTCTGGATGATTCGGTGGTTGTGTTGTTTGACCGGGCTGACGACTTCTATTTCTCGAACCATGTTCGAGTCGAAGGTCTGTTCTCGGAGGATGTCGTAATTGACAGCTTCCCGGAATGCGGTTTCGATATCCCGGACTTCGCGATATTGGATACACTGGTAATACCGTATCTAAGACAACATCCTGAGCAACATGTCTCAATCTATGGGTATGCCGACGGCACAGGCATGTCCCGGGAATGCCAGGAGAAAGACAGCAGTAGATACGAGGGCGACAACCAGGATCTGCTCTCCGAAGACCGTGCCAATGCAGTTATGACTTATCTGACCGCCGCCGGTATTCCGGCTGACCGGATTGATGTTGTCGGAGCGGGAGTGAAGATGCCGTACCGGCTCTATGAGCCGCGTGACCGGTGTGTGATCTTGCGCTTCTCGTTGTAGCTGTCAGTTCAATAACCAATGAAAAAAGCAGGCTCAATAATCGGGCCTGCTTTTTCTGTATTATCTCGTTAATGATTATCTAAATAATCCCGGCTCTCCTACGGAGTTTCGGTCGTGTCCGGTGCGACACTTTTCAGGAATTTGCCGGCCTCATTATAGAACAGGTTGTTGTAAGTCGTGCTAGCGTCATGTGAGGACCAGCCAATCAGGCGCACCAGTTCCGCCAGACGCGTGAAATAGTCCTGCCACATTTCCAGAGTCGTTGTTTGTGACTGACGCAAATTACGCAGGGCATCAAGCAGGTGTAGATAGGTAGTACGACCCGCTTCGTAATCCTCCTGGACCATATCTACCGTCAACCCGGCCAGCTTTTCGGCGTCGATCAGATTGGGCAGGTTCAAGCCGGAGGAAGCCATCAGCGACATCTGCGATGAGATCCGTCCGGCAAGGTCCAGCATCCGGGCGTCGCGTGTCCATTCATCCCGACTCAACTCGGCCTTGAGGCGCGAACGCTCTCGAAAACGTTCTCCGCCGGAGAACAACGGAAGATGCAAAGCCGCTCCGAGATACCAGGTGTCATGTTTTTCCTCAAAAATTCCGGGACGATTGGCCAGTTCATCGGTGTAATGAACCGCACCCTCGGCGGAGATAGTGGGGAAGAATCCGGCGCGATTGAGATCGAGAAGTCGTTGGCCGAGCAGGACCTGGTTGTCGTACGAACGCAATTCCGGATTGATACGGCGGGCTTTGTCGATAAGGTATTCCTGAAACCGCTGCCATTTGACCGGATCGTCGACTACGGCGGCGAGGTGCATAAGGTCGTTTTGAATGTTGGCTTGTCCAAACGGAGCGGGGGCAAGGTCAATCGGTTGGTCGGGCGGCATGTTCATCAGACTGTTAAACGCCGCTCGGGCGGCACTACGGGCCGCCTCGGCCTGATGAAGGGCAGCGCTTGCCTGCTGGTATTCCTGTTCCCAGCGCAGGAAATCGAACTGCATGCGTTTATCGAGTTCGTAACGGGCATCGGCCAGTTCCTGATTGCGAAGGATTCTTCGTGCTAAATCCTTTTCGATATCCACGCGACGGGTGGCGCTGAGATAACCTAAATAAGCTTGAGCCACGGCGAGTTCAAGGTCCAGATCGGTTCGCGCCAGATCTATTTCAGCCTGACATTCGGCTTGTTCGGCAGCTTTGGCCGAGCGAATCGTGGTCAGCGACAAAATCGGTTGTGACAGCGAAAGAGTGGCTCGGGTCTGGTCCTGATCGATTTCATTCTCGGTGTTGGCTACGGTGTGATCGTCGTTATGGCGGTAGCGGTATTCGAAACCGACCTGGGGAAGATACCCCGACCAGGCTTCGGAGGCGGCGGCCTGAGCTGCCGTGACAGCATCCTGTCGCGCCAGAGCTTCCGGGTGCTGGTCGAGTGCTCGCCGGACAGCGTCGGTCAAGGTGTAGGAGACAGCATCCGGTTCCTGAGCCGGAGCCAGGTAAACGGCTTGAGAACTGACCCAGTTGGGGAACTGCACGTGACATTGGCGAGCAGCGTCGCCGTTGATCGTAAGCCCGGTGGAAGGTTCAAAATAAATGGGTAAATTGGCCGGAACGGCTCCCTTGAGAATTTTCCAGGCTTTATCGGCCTGATAACGAGCTTCCGAAGCAACAGAGATTCCGGTGTTGGATACGACAGCACCGCGAATAACAGCTTCAGAACCGTCATAACTGAAAGTGGGAATCCCCTCGTTGTTGAGCATCTTCAGGAAATCTTTTGTTCGAGGACTGGGGAGTCCCCAGAGTGGTCCAAGATAAACCGCATCGACCTTATTACGCATGACGGCGTAAGTTTTATAAAAGGCATAGGTTCCGAAGTTGTTGTATTCGATGGCGTTGACCAGCTCCATGCCGTTTTGTTGGGCCGCGGCCTGAGACTGGGCAAAAAGATAAGGGTATTCCTCACCGCTGGGGAAAAAGAGGAAGCCGACCCGTTTTGGTTTGAGAACCTGCGCCATGACGGCCAGATCGCGGGCAATGCGAGTGGGTTGATAATGGACGGTGAGATTATCCCAGCGCGGTCTTCCGGTCGAATCGAGCAGTTGTTCCATCATCGGATCGACACGGTATAGAGCGAGAATAGGTCCCTCGTAACCGGCTTCGATGAGGTCTTCGACAACCCAGGGACCGAGAGTTATCATCAGGTCGAGGTTGGGTTCGGCGGCCAGTTCGGCGGCTTTGATGCGACATGAATCGCGGTACCAGGATGCCTCGCGATAACCACGGGCTATCGTGACGATTTCCACGGTGTCGGGGACGATCGCTCTGAGTTGGCGTACGAATTCCGTGCGGAGAGCATCGTGCTGGTGAGCCAGGCCGGCCTCAAAGAAGCCAATGTTGAACCTGGTTTTAGGTGATGATACAGCTTCCGGCGAGGCAGCCGGGAGCAACAACGAGCCTATCAGGGCAAAAATGACAGCGAACCGAAAGGGCATAAAAAAAGACCTCTCTCGATAGATCGGGAATGTTTCTTTCGAGACAGGATAATAAAGATTTTGTGCAACGAGTTAAAGCGATTTTTATCGCCGGATTGTCATTCGGAGGTAGTTGCCGGCTGGTTAATAACGTGTTCATCAACCAACTGCGCCAGTGCTCCGGCTCGGTATGGTTTCTGAAGAAAAACCACTGAGGTAGCGAGTTCCTCGGGCAGATCGTCTTTATCGGTGATCTGACCACTGGAGATGATGCAAGGCATATTCGGGACGATTTGACGAATCAGACGAAGAGTCTCCACACCGGAAATACCCTCCATTTTGAGGTCCAGGATCACCAGACCGATGTCGTTCTGGTGCTCTGAAAAAAGCTTGATCCCATCCTGACCGGATTCGGCCAGAAGAACCTCATAACCGGAGCGTTCGATAATCTTCCGTGCAAGGGCGCGGATCATTTCTTCGTCATCAATCACCAAAATCTTCAAAGAATCCCTCCTATACTGTTTGGGTCGTAACCCTGATATCCCTATTATTGAATGTCGGCAGGGAATATGGATACATTAGTAAGGCTCTTAGTCTTTATACAAGCGGTATGCAAACCCAATTGGATAATCGATTAAGAGCGCGACAGTATTTTATAATCGCATGGAGTCTGGGACTTTTTTCACTTAATACATTGTTACTTTTTGATAAGTCGTATTTTGAGGATAAACGGGCGGGGAGCCACAAGTTGTCGATATGGTTATCCATAACTTGTCCTAAGTGGCGGGATTTGAGGGACTTAATTGGTATAACAAGAGGACCTGAGGCTGCCTCAAAGGACTCTAAGATATTTAACGACAATAAGGTTAAATGTGATTTTTATCACAAATTATCGCAAAATCAACAAGAAATGGGTTGACATTCAATGAGCAGAAGGTTTATTTTCGCCTTAAATTTAGAGGGTAGGTTACAGTGAGTATCCTTGACCCCCGGCGCGACAAAAAAGACAGTAAAGACCTTCGCCAGATAAGCTTACTGACCGGCGCGCCGATGATTCTTCTGGCCGCTCCACTAGTAGGCTATGGAATAGGCTGGTGGCTGGACGGCAAATTGGGAACAGAGCCGTATTTGGCGGCTATTGGCGCGATAATGGGTGTGGCATCAGCCGGAATGGAGATCTATAACTTGATCAAGAAATCCGGGCTGACCGATAATAAGGACAAAGATGAAGGATAGTCTTGGTCTAGCTTTTCTGGATCGTACGCTTCGTACATCCAGTATCGTTGTTCTTGTCTTTATGCCTTTCGGCGTCTATTATCTCGGCATATACAGGTCCATAGCGGTGCTCTCGGGTGCTTGCTGGGGGATCGTGAATTTTGTTTTTCTATCGGCTCTGGTTCGTTCAGTGCTGCGCCCCGAAGGAGCCGATCGTGGTCGGGCGCTCTGGCTTGGCTTGATAAAATTTCCGCTTTTGTACCTTGCCGGTTACGGCCTTCTCAGTATTCCCGTCGAGGGATTTACACCGGGATGGTTGTTGGCGGGGTTTTCGATCGTTCTGGGCGTTATGGCGCTCAAGGCGATGAGTCGGGCAATACTCAAGATCGATAACGGTGAATCCAAGAACGAAAGGATACAAGAGGCAGGCTAATGCTGGCAGTTCTTTCACACATTATAGCTCTTACCGGAGTTCGGTTCGGTCAGTTTTACGTGATGGTCGCCTCGGCGGCGGAGCATGGTGAAGAGGGCGGTGCTCTGACTGATCCCCTGCCCAGTCTGGCGTATTACATTGCTCATTATTGCCATGCGGAATGGGTTGAGCACTGGGTCAACGTGTTCTACGCTTTTGCTATCGCTCTGCTGTTCATGTTTCTGGCCATGCGGGCTTATTCCAAACGTGAAATGATCCCCGGTCCGTTCCAGAATGCGATCGAGATGATCGTGGAAGGCCTCTTCAATTTCTTCCATTCGATCCTGGGGGATGATGCACGCAAATATGCGCCCTTCCTCGGGACTCTGTTCATCTACATTCTGGCCATGAACTGGATCGGCATGTTGCCTCTCGGCCATGCACCCTCGACTTCGTTGGAAATTACCGGATCGCTGGCGATTATAGTTTTCATCTATGCCCAGTGTGTCGGTATCAAGCGTCTGGGCATCGGCGGGTACCTGCATCACATGGCGGGCAGTCCGAACGACGTTATCGGCTGGAGTATGGTAATCCTGATGTTCCCGCTGCACTTGATCGGTGAACTGGCCAAGCCGCTTTCACTGGCCTTACGTCTATTCGGTAACATCACTGGTGAAGATACGTTGATTGCGGTTTTCGTGAGTCTGGGTGTTGCGATCACGCCGTTTATCGGCAGCATTGTCGGTATCCCGATTCAGACGCCGTTCTATTTCCTGGGTTTATTGCTGTCGACAGTACAGGCGTTGGTGTTCAGCCTGCTGGCGTGCATTTACATATTGCTGATGCTGCCCCATGAGGAGCATGCTCATTAATAAGATTGAAAGATAAGAAGAACGAATAGTTGATACAAAAGGAACTCTCTTAGGAGGACGAAATGGAACATTTTGGTGCAATGTTGGGTCTGGCCGCTCCGTTGGGTCTTGGTTTGGCGGCTGTCGGTTCTGCTTACGGCATCGGTCGTGCGGTCGGTTCAGCCATGGAAGCCATGGGTCGCCAGCCGGAAGCGGCGGGCAAGATTCAGGTGGCCATGATCATCGGCGCCGCCTTTATCGAAGCTTTGACGATTTACGCCCTCATCGCCTTCTTCATCGCGATGGGTAAGCTGGGCTAATAAAGTGAGAGAACCTTGGGGGGAGCCCGAGAGCTTCCCCCGTAAGCGCTAAAAAGGCACCATGGAAATAACTCTTATTCCAGATCTGCCACGGCTAATCACGCACGCTGTCGGTTTTCTGATCACCTTCTGGGTGTTGAAGAAATTTGCCTGGCAACCGCTTTTGTCTTTGATGGAGGAGCGGCGCAATAAAATTGCGGCCGAGTTCCAGAACATCGACGATGAGAAAGCCAAGGCTGCCGAACTAGTCGCCGAATACGAAGCCAAGCTCAAGGACATCGACTCCGAACGGCGCGAGAAGCTGCTCGAAGCGGTCAATGAGGGCAAGAAGATCGCGGATGATATCAAGCTGGCGGCACAGGAAGAGGCCAAAAAGGCCGCTGTCAAAGCCAAAGACGAACTTGATCGCGATGTGGTAAAGGCGAAGGTACAGCTTAAAGACGACATGGTCAGCATTACCATTGCAGCGGCTGAGAAGATTCTCAAAGAAAAGCTCGACGATGCCAAGCACCGTGAGTTGATCGGCCGCTTCATTGATAACGTGGAGAAAGCGTAAGGCACGATGCTAGCTCAGGAAGTTGCCAAGAAATACGCCAACGGCCTGTTTCTATCGGTCAAGGGTAAGAAAAAGGTCGATTTGGCCTACGAACAATTGCAGCAATTGTCGGAACTTATAGAGAAAGATCCGACCATCCTGCATTTCTTGGTGGCCCCGCATGTGCTGGATGAGAACAAACTGGCTCTGTTGCGCGATGTTTTCACCGGTCGGCTCGATCCACTGTTCGTGGAGTTGATGATATTACTGGTTGAGAAACACCGCGCCGGCTTTTTGCACGAGATCATTGATGAATTCGTCCGCCTGGTCGAGGCTGAGAAGGGTATCGCCCGCTGCACCGTCATAACAGCGGTGGCGATCGATAACGACGAACGGCAGAAGCTGAACGAGAAGCTGGTGGCCAGAACCGATCTTAAGGTTATCCTCGAAGAAAAGGTCGATCCCGCGATTTTGGGAGGCATGATAGTCATCCTGCACAATGAGATTATCGATGGCTCGGTGCGTCGGGGACTGGACCTGATCGGAGAGCAGTTAGCCAAAGTCAGGGTCCACTGAGTAGCTATGATTAGCCCGGCATTATCGGGCGTGTGAAACTAACATACCGGCCTCGGGCCGGATAAGACGGACTGGTTGGCCGGAGCCGCCACGGCGGGTCAATCGAAAGCGATGGCTTGCCTCGGGTAGTCCGGCAGGTGAGATACGCCTGCGAAGTTCGCGTGAAAAAAAGATAGTATTGTTCAATATAGGAGTTCGATGATGGGTCTGAACCCTGAAGAAGTATCATCGGTAATCAAGAAAGAGCTGGAGAAATACGAGACCAAGCTCGAAATGGAGTCGGTGGGAACCGTGCTCCAGGTCGGTGACGGTATCGCTCGTATCTGGGGTCTTGAGGATGCCCAGATGTCCGAGTTGATCCAGTTCCCGGGCGACATTATCGGTCTGGTGCTGAACCTCGAAGAGGACAACGTCGGCGCCGCGCTCTTTGGCTCGGATACCGAGATTCACGAAGGCGACACCGTCCGTCGTACCGGCAAAGTGGCTCAGGTGCCCGTTGGCGAGGCCCTGCTCGGCCGCGTGGTCAACCCGCTTGGTCAGCCGATCGATGGAAAAGGTCCGATCGTCACCGATAAATATCGTGTTATCGAAGGCCGCGCTCCGGGCGTTATCGAACGCCAGCCGGTGAAAGAACCGCTGCAAACCGGTCTCAAGGCGATCGACTCCATGATCCCGATCGGTCGCGGACAACGTGAGTTGGTTATCGGCGATCGTCAGACCGGTAAGACCTCGCTGGTGATCGACACGATTATCAACCAGAAGAATACCGATGTCTACTGTATCTATGTAGCTATCGGTCAGAAAGCTTCCACTGTGGCCCAGGTAGTCCAGACGCTCGAGAAATACGGCGCTATGGAATACACCACGGTGGTCAACGCCTGTGCCACCGATCCCGCGCCGCTGCAGTATATCGCTCCTTACGCGGGCTGTGCCATGGGTGAGGAGTTCATGTTCAACGGCAAGCACGCCCTGGTGGTTTACGACGACTTGTCCAAGCAGGCCGCCGCTTATCGTCAGCTTTCACTGTTGCTGCGTCGTCCTCCGGGACGTGAAGCGTATCCGGGTGACATTTTCTACTGTCACTCCCGTCTGCTCGAACGGGCGGCGAAGTTGAACGACAATCTCGGCGGCGGATCGCTCACGGCGCTGCCGATCATCGAAACCCAGGCCGGTGACGTGTCGGCCTACATTCCGACCAACGTGATTTCGATCACCGACGGCCAGATCTTCCTGGAGTCGGAGTTGTTCTTTGCCGGTATTCGTCCCGGTATTAACGTCGGTATCTCGGTGTCTCGTGTGGGTGGTAACGCCCAGACCAAAATGATGAAACAGGTTGCCGGTAAGCTGAAGCTGGACCTGGCCCAGTATCGTGAATTGGCGGCGTTTACGCAGTTCGGTTCCGATCTGGATGAAGCCACGCTGAAGCAGCTCAATCGCGGCGGTAAGATGGTGGAACTGCTCAAGCAGGGTCTGCATCTGCCGTTGAAGGTGGAGTACCAGGTGATGCTGATCTGGACCGGTTCCAACGGTTATCTGGATGCCATCCCGACCGGTGATATCGGCCGGTTCGAAGGCGAATTCCTGAAATTCTGTGAAGAGAAGTATCCGGATATCGCCCATACGCTCGACCAGGAGAAGAAGGTTTCCGACGCCACTCACGAGAAGCTCAAAGCTGCCTGTGAGGAGTTCCTTAAGACCTTCAAGAAGACCGAGTAATAAACCACGGACCCTTGAGGTCCGCGAAGGTGAAACGAAACAGGGATTGAAGATATAGATGGCGAATCTTCGCGACGTACGTAAACGGATCAAGTCGGTTGTCTCGACGCAGCGTATCACCAACGCCATGGAAAAAGTGGCGGCGGCGAAGCTGCGACGAGCCCAACAGCGAATCGAGCAGGCGCGACCTTATGCCGAGAAGATGGATCACATGCTGTCCCATCTGGCGGCGGGGTCGACCGGTGAGATTATTCATCCGTATTTTGAGAAGCGGGAAATCAAGAAGAAGACGCTGGTCGTGATTGCTTCCGACCGAGGTTTCTGCGGCTCGTTCAATTCCAACGTTATTCGACAGACCTCGATCTGGCTCAAGAATAACCAGGATGTCGAGACGGAGCTGGTTCTGCTCGGCAAGAAGGCGAACGACTTTTTTAAGCGGCGTCCGGTGTCGATCAAGAAATACTACGGCGACTGGGGCGGTTCACTCGATTACGGCCGCGCCAAGGATATCGTGCGGTTGCTGACCGACAGTTTCGTTGCCGGAGAGACGGATGATATCTCGCTGCTCTATACCCAGTTCGTGTCCGCGGCCAAGCATTCGGTGACGATGCAGGAATACCTGCCGATCGCTCCGCCGGAAATGAACGCCGAGGGCGAAGACAAACATGAAGGGATGCTCGACTATATCTTCGAGCCCAGTGCCGAGAGCATTTATGCTTCGCTGATGCCGGGCTATGCCACGACCAAACTGGTCACGGCGATGGCCGATTCGTTTGCGGCCGAGCACGGCAGCCGGATGATTGCGATGAACAACGCGACCAAGAATGCCGGCGAAATGATCCAGAAATTGACCCTGGATTACAACAAGGCCCGCCAGGCGCAGATCACGACCGAATTGCTCGAGGTGGTCAGCGGCGCCGAGGCGTTAAAGGGTTAACGATAAGAAGATAATGTGTTGATCATATAGCTGGAGTTCAGTAAATGGCTGAAAATGTAGGCAAAGTTGTTCAGGTTATCGGAGCCACGGTCGACTGTCAGTTTCGCGCCGACTCCCTGCCGAACATCTTGAACGCCGTCACCATCAAGGACGCAGATAAAGGCATCGACCTGACTGTCGAGGTGGCCATGCATATCGGCGACAATATCGTTCGCTGCGTATCGCTGGCCTCGACCGACGGACTGGTTCGCGGTATGCCGGCGGTCGATACCGGACTGCCGATCGCAGTGCCGGTCGGCGAGCAGGTCCTCGGTCGTGTGTTCGATCTTCTCGGCCGCCCGATCGACGGTAAGGATAAGCCGCTCGATAAGACCAAAACCTCACCGATTCACCGCGAGGCGCCCTCGTTCGAGGATCAGGCCACGACGGCTGAAATGTTCGAAACCGGCATCAAGGTTATCGACTTGCTCGAACCTTACCTCAAAGGTGGTAAGGTCGGTATGTTCGGCGGCGCCGGTGTGGGCAAGACCGTTATCATTCAGGAATTGATTCACAACATCGCTACCGAACACGGTGGTTATTCGGTGTTCTGCGGTGTCGGTGAGCGTACTCGTGAGGGCAACGACCTCTTCCTGGAAATGACCGAATCGGGCGTTATCGAGAGAACCGCCATGGTATTCGGTCAGATGAACGAGCCGCCAGGTGCGCGTCTCCGGGTTGCCCTGTCCGGTCTGACCATGGCCGAGTATTTCCGCGATGAAGAGCATCAGGACGTGCTGATCTTCATCGACAACATTTTCCGTTTCGTCCAGGCCGGCTCCGAGGTATCGGCGCTGCTGGGACGTATGCCTTCGGCGGTGGGTTATCAGCCGACTCTGGGTACGGAAATGGGCGGTCTGCAGGAACGTATTACCTCCACCAAGGCGGGATCGATTACCTCGGTGCAGGCGATTTACGTACCGGCCGACGACCTTACCGACCCGGCCCCGGCAACGACCTTCTCGCACCTTGACGCCACTACAGTGCTTTCGCGTTCGATCTCCGAGTTGGGTATTTATCCGGCGGTGGATCCGCTCGACTCGACTTCGCGCATTCTCGATCCGGACGTGGTCGGCGAGGAGCATTATCGTGTCGCTCGTGATATCCAGGTGATTCTGCAGCGCTATAAGGACCTGCAGGATATTATCGCCATTCTCGGTATGGACGAGCTTTCCGAAGAGGACAAGCTGATCGTGGGCCGCGCCCGTAAGATTCAGCGCTTCCTCTCGCAGCCGTTCTTCGTGGCCGAGGCGTTTACCGGTCGTCCGGGTGTTTATGTCAAGGTCGAAGACACGGTCAAGGGATTCGCCCAGATTATCGCGGGTGAACTCGATCATATCGGTGAGGCTCACTTCTACATGGCCGGCGGCATCGATGAAGTGATTCAGCGCTACGAAGAATCAAAGAAGTGATAGTTTATGTTTCAGCTTTCGATAGTTACACCGGAAAAAGTTGCTCACGAGATTGAGGTGAAATCGCTGGTTGTCCCGGGCACCGAAGGGTACCTGGGCGTCCTGTCCAACCATGCGCCGTTGATTACGGCCTTGAAGCCGGGCCGGATAGAGTTCGCCGATTCCGAGGACAACGTGATTTTAATGGCGGTGTCGGGCGGATTCCTGGAGGTTTCCAACAACCAGGCAACCATCCTGGCCGATGCGGTCGAACTGGCCGACGAAATCGACATCGATCGGGCACAGGCGGCGTATGACCGTCAGAAGGCGCGTTTGATTGAGGGAGGCGACGGCGAGAACGACATCGATCTGCCGCGCGCCCGGGCTAGTATGGAACGTGCGGCCAACCGTATCAAGGTGTACAAACAAGCGCACGAGAAACACTGAAGCTCTTTTTCTTCCTTTCTTTGGCATATACGAACCGGCCCTACTGCCATACAGGGCCGGTTTTTCTATGGGGGAAGGTTGATGTCTCTCTATTGTAGTTGTTCACGCTGAAATAGAAATTGAATCCAATTTTTACCCGGCATATCCGACGACCGACAAGGTCAGTAATTATTCCAGCTTCAGATAGACTATTTCGGGTTCGATGGGAAATCAGCGATGCTTATGGGCCGGGCGTCTGAGAACCGGTTGCGGATGATGGGCGGCTTTGTGAACCACTTTCCTGCGGGCGCGGTTGCGCTTCGAGGGACGTTTTTGCCCGGGTGTTTTTTTCCACGAAGGACGTCGATGTGATGTGCTCGGGCGAGCGGAACGAGTAGCCGTAGCCGGGGCGGTGCGCGTCAGGCGTGACTTGGTCAGGCCAAGGGCGCGGATTTTAGCACGAACCGAAGGTACCGAGCGCTGAAGAACGGCGGCTATTTCGCCGGCGGTCTGGGTGCGATATTTACGACAGAGCATGTTTATCTCATCTCGGGTCCACTCCCGCGAAGTGATAACTTGAGTTTTGGAGGTACGCGCCGAGACCGTACCTGCTACAACTCGCATACTGGCTTTGATTGCCGTTCGTCGCATCGCTAACATTTCCACCCTGGCCCTCCTTAGCCATAAGCCGACCGTTACCTATCGTCAAAGACTCTTAAGTATTATACGGTTGGATTCAGATCAACAAAAACAGGGGGTAAAATTGTATTGTCTGAAAATTGGGGAGGAACGGAGGATGTCAGGATCTTGATCTCATCGATCGCAAGGCTGAGGCAGCGGCTTTCTGCTCGGCTTCCTTCTTGGTATTACCCACACCGCGTCCTTTGATTTCACCCAGGACCTGGACGTTTACGGTGAACTCTTTCTCATGGTCCGGTCCGGCCTCGGAAACCACTTCGTAGTGCGGCATGGGAATTCCCTGTCCCTGCACCAGTTCGAGCAATTCACCCTTGAAATTGCGCTGAGCACGGCTGTTGAGAATAGTCTCGCGGCGAGTATAGAGCAACCTGAGAATGACATCGCGAGCGGCATCAAGACCGCCGTCGAGATAGATAGCTGCGATTACCGATTCGAAAGCATCGGAAATAATCGAAGGGCGTGTGCGACCGCCGGAACGATCCTCTTCCGGAGAGAGTCTGAGGTGTTGCGGGAGCCCCACGGCATTGGCGACTTCGGCCAGGGCCACTTCGTTAACCAGTTTGGCTTTGGTCTTGGTCAGTTTCCCCTCGCGCAAGTCCGGATTATCACTGAAAAGCTGGTCCGAGATGATAAGGCCAAGGACGGAATCGCCCAGGAATTCGAGGCGTTCGTTGGAGGGACAATGCTCGGGATCGTAGCGGGTGAAGGAACGATGAGTGAGGCTTAAAAGCAACAGCCGTTCGTTGTGGAAATGGTAACCGAGCAATTCCTGAACCGCGTCAAGGTCGACGTAAGTGATGTCACGTTCGACCTTGCCGGTTATTCGATCCAGGAATTTGTTAACCAACCTCATTTAAGCAGCGCCATTGAATTTGCCGACCACCAAACAGGCGTTGTGTCCGCCAAACCCAAAGGAGTTGCTTAACGCGTAGTTGATTTCCGCCGCCCTTTTTCCTTCGGCGACGTAATCCAGATCACACAGTGGATCGGGATAATCGAGGTTGATCGTCGGGTGGACCATGCTGTCGGTAATGGACTTGATTGTAATAATCAACTCCAACGCGCCGGCTGAACCGAGCAGATGCCCGATGGCTGACTTGGTGGAGTTGCAGGGAATCTGTTTTGCATGCTCGCCAAGAACGTTCTTGATGGCGATTGTCTCGGAGATGTCGCCAAGATCGGTGGCTGTGCCATGGGTGTTGATGTAATCGATGTCCTCCGGTTTAAGACCGGCGTTTTTCAAAGCCATCTCCATGGCCCGGCTCGATCCGTAGCCTTCGGGGTGGGGAGCGGTAATGTGATGAGCGTCGGCGGTCATACCGGTGCCGAGAAGTTCGGCGTAGATATGAGCGCCGCGTGCCCGGGCATGCTCGAGTGATTCGAGAATAACCGTAGCTGCGCCCTCACCCATGACGAATCCGTCCCGTTCCTTGTCAAACGGTCGCGAAGCCCGTTGGGGCTCGTCGTTACGGGTTGACATGGCTCGCGCCTGACAGAAGCCGGCTATCGAAGTCGGCGTTATGGCCGCTTCAGCGCCACCGGCGATCATAATGTCCGCCTCGTCGCGCTGAATGATGTGGAAGGCGTCGGATATCGCATGGGCCGAGGAGGCACAGGCCGACACGGTGGCGTAGTTCGGTCCCCGGAAACCGTGGCGTATGGAGACCAGACCAGCGCACATATCGACGATCATCATGGGAATGAAGAACGGCGACACTCTTCCCGGACCGCCGCTCATGAAACGGCCGTGCTGGTTCTCGAATGTCTCGATGCCGCCGATCCCCGAGCCGATGACCACCCCGCAACGATCTTTGTCGATGTTGTCGAGATCGAGTCCGCTGTTTTTAAGAGCCTGCTCGGCCGAAAAGACCGAAAACTGCTCGGTTCGATCCATCCGCCGCAATTCTCTTTTATCGATGAACTCCGACGGATCGAAATCCTTGACCTCGGCCGCGATGCGAGTGGCGAATCCGTCGGCATCGAACCGGGTTATTTCACCCACGCCGGATTTTCCTTCCAGCAGGGCCTGCCAGGTATCGTCAACCGTCGAACCCAACGGGCTGACGATACCCATGCCTGTTATAACAATTCGCTTCCGCATGTCCCTTGTAGGCAGTGCTGCTCGCTCCGTCATTTCGAAAGCGAACTTACTTCTCCGAGTGTTCGTTTATATAGTTAACTGCATCCACAACGGAGACGATCTTTTCGGCGTCTTCGTCCGGAATTTCAATACCAAATTCTTCTTCGAGAGCCATGACCAGCTCGACCGTGTCGAGAGAGTCGGCGCCGAGATCGTCGACGAACTTAGCCGTATCGGTAACCTGCCCCGGCTCTACGCCCAACTGCTCAACGATGAGCTCCTTAACTTTCTCTTCAACTGACATTTGTTACACTCCTTAGTATGTTTCCAATTCCTTGTTTACTAACTCATGGTCATGCCGCCGTCGACCGGCAATACCTGACCGGTGATATAGGCGGCATCATCCGAAGCGAGAAAAGCCACGGCCGCAGCTACGTCATCGGCGCTGCCGATCCGACCCAGAGCCACCTTATCCAACATCGCATTCCGAGCCGCTTCCGGCAGGACTGCGGTCATATCGGTTTCGATGAATCCGGGGGCTACGGCATTGACCGTAATCCCTCTCGGTGCCAGTTCTCTGGCCGCCGAGCGAGTCAAACCGATCAATCCTGCCTTGGAGGCGGAGTAGTTGGTTTGCCCGACATTCCCGATCAAACCTACTATGGAAGAAATGTTGACGATCCTTCCGTAGCGTTGTTTCATCATGATCTTGGCGGCAGTTTTCGTGACAAGAAATGAACCTTTCAAATTGATGTCAAGTACCAGTTCCCAGTCCTTTGGGTCCATTCTTATCATCAAACCGTCACGGGTGATACCGGCGTTATTGACCACGATATCCACCCGTGAAAACTTTTCCATGACGCGTTCGAACAGGGCCGTAACGTCATCGACCTGTGTCACATTCGCTTTAATTCCGATAGCACTGCCGCCGATTTCGTTGGCAACCGTTTCGACCGTGGACTGGTCGATATCACTTATTACCACCCGGGCTCCAAGAGAAGCCAGCTTCTCGGCAATCTTGCGTCCGATTCCGCGAGCCGAGCCGGTAACAATGGCAACTTTGTCCTTGAAATCCATGTCGTTTCCCCTAACCGGCCAATGCGGACAATGTCTCGATATCGGCCAGCGTGTCCAGGTTAATCGATTTCTCCGGGCGCATGTCTCTTTTGGCCAGACCGCTTAGAACTTTGCCCGGACCGACTTCTATGATGGTTGTGACGTCGTTGTCGCATAAGTATTTCATGGTCTGGTACCATTTAACCGGAGCCGTGATTTGTTTAACCAGCAGATTACGAATTTGCTCCGGTGTTTCAGCCGGTTCGGCCGTCACATTGGCGATCACCGGCTGGAGCGGGGTGTTGAAATCCAGCTCTTCGAGATAATTTTTCATCGGCTCGGTCGCTGAGGCCATCAGCGGAGAATGAAACGCGCCGCCTACCTCAAGAATAATGGCTCGTTTGGCGCCCGCTTCCCTGGCGAGATGAGCCGCTTCCTCGACCGCCGGAACGGCGCCGGATACGGCTATTTGTATGGCTGAGTTAAAATTGGCCGGTATAACGACACCTTTGCTCGAGGCTTTTTGGCAAACTTGTTCTACCGTGTCCTCGTCCAAACCGAGTACGGCAGCCATGGTTCCGGGGTTAGTCTGACAGGCCTCTTCCATAAGAGTGGCGCGTTTGACAACGGCGCGGATAGCATCCTCGTAAGTCAGGACGCCGGTTACCGCCAGTGCGCCGTATTCGCCCAGCGAGTGCCCGCAGGCGAAGTCGAAATCCGGGATGTCCTCTCCGAGCACCGTCAGCATGGCGAGTGAATGCAGTAAAATCGCCGGTTGCGTGAAACGGGTTCGTTTAAGTTCCTCAGCGGGGCCTTCGAACGACAGCCTGGCGATGTCGGCATCCAGTTCTTCCGAGGCGAGTTCATACAACGCCCGGACCTCTTCTGATGAGTCATAAAGGTCTTTACCCATCCCCACGTATTGGGAAGCTTGTCCCGGGAAAAATAAAGCAGTCTTACTCATAAAATCCTACCATCTTAAGAGGGCTGCGCCCCAGATCATACCGCCGCCGAACGCAACCATCAGCACGTAATCGTCTTCCTTGATCCGGCCCCCGCGATTGGCTTCATCGAGAGCGATGGGGATGGAGGCCGCCGAGGTGTTCCCGTAGCGGTCGATGTTCAGGACTACGCGATCCTTGCCTACTTTGAGGCGCTTGGCGATGGCCTCAACGATCCTGATATTGGCCTGATGCGGTACGATTAGTGAGAGGTCCGCCGGGGTAATACCGGCCATCTCGATCACTCGCAGGGCGGCGTTGGTCATTTCGCGCACGGCCACCTTAAAAACTTCGGATCCTGCCATTCTGATTTTGTCGCTGCCGTCGAACGGAAAACCTTCCTCGATCGGATTGCGCGATCCGCCGTACGGAGCCCAGAGCCATTCACGCATTTTACCGTCGGACTTGATATATGAGGAGAGAATGCCGTTGCCGTTGTTGGTCGCCGTGACCACTGCCGCTCCGGCTCCGTCGCCGAAAAGGACACAGGTATTACGGTCGTTATAATTGGTCAGGCAAGACAGCTTTTCGACCCCTACAACCAGCACGTTCTTGTAGATGCCGCATTCGATATGGGCCTTAGCCATGGTCAGTCCGGTAATGAAGCCGGCACAGGCGGCAACGATATCAATAGCCGCGGCGTTAGGGAGATTCATTTTCTCCTGTACGCAGCAGGCCGTGGAGGGGACTCTAAAGTCGGGCGTAACGGTGGCGACGAGAACCAGGTCGATTTCTTCGCCGTTCATCCCGGCCATCTCGAGGGCAGCTTTGGATGCGGCTACGACCATGTCCGAAGTGGCCGTATCCTTGTCGGCAATCCGTCGTTCCTTGATACCGGTCCGAGCGACAATCCACTCGTCGGAGGTATCGACAATTTTCTCAAGTTCGGCGTTAGTCAGAATCCGAGGCGGAGTGTACGATCCCGTCCCGATTATTCTGGCCCTTATTTTTGGCTCCATTGATCTGTCCAAAATGATTGGTTTCCAATTCCTCGCGAATGCCTCCGACCACTTCCCGGTCGACCATATCATGGGCCACCCTGATCGCATTATAAATCGCCCGTGAACTCGAGGCTCCGTGGCAGATAATCACGACGCCGTTGACGCCCAGGAGCGGTGCTCCACCTGCTTCGGCATAGTCGAAGCGGTTACGCATGCGTTTCAAGAAAGGCAGCAACAGCACGGCGCCAATTCTCGAGAAAATGTTCGTTTGTATCTGATGCTGGATCGATTTAACCAGCATTGGCTGAATCGATTCAGCGAACTTCAGGAGAATGTTGCCGGTGAAACCATCGGTCACGGCTACATCCACCGTTCCTGAAAGTATATCACGCCCCTCAATGTTCCCCACAAAATTGATGGAGGAGTCTTTGAGCAGTCGGCGGGCGTTGAAAATAAGCTCGTTTCCCTTCGAGCGTTCTTCACCGATGGAAATTAATCCAACTCGGGGAGCTTCCTGGTTGAAACGGATGCCGTAGTATACGGAACCCATAATGGCGAACTGCGACAGGTGCACCGGCTTGCTGTCGGCGTTGGCGCCCACATCCAGCACGACGATCGGCCGACCGGTCCAGGTCGGAAAGACCGAAGTGATAGCCGGTCGCACTACTCCCTGGATCCGTCCCAGGGTCAGCAATGCGGTGCCCATGACGGCTCCGGTGTTGCCGGGCGAAACGAAAGCGTCGGCTTTTTTCCGGCGAACCAGCATAAGGCC
The DNA here is from genome assembly GCA_035380245.1 of Candidatus Zixiibacteriota bacterium. Lineage (NCBI taxonomy): Bacteria > Pseudomonadati > Candidatus Zixiibacteriota > Candidatus Zixiibacteriota bacterium. The sequence goes on from DAOSXA010000001.1 coordinate 1,134,969, forward strand.
GACTTTGATGGAGGAATCCCTCATGCGTACGCCGTCGCTGGCGGTTACGTACATCGGGACTTCCTCGTCGGCATGCACGACCGAGACATTGGTCGGAGGATCGGTCTCCTTTTGGAGAATCTCGTTAATCGTCTCGGAGCGTCCGACGAAAATAACATGAACCGCTTTGCCCATGCGACGGGCAGCCTCCAGCCCGCCGGCGATAATGCCGGCTTCACCGCTGTCGGAACCCATCACATCCAGGGCAATGGTATGTGTTCTGTCAGGCGTCATCGCTACCAGATTATGACGCAAGGCGTCGTTGATTCAACTATTACTTATGCTCCCTGGCCGGTATCGAGAACCTTACGGCCGTCGTAGTATCCACAACTGGGGCAGATATGGTGCGGCAGGCGGGCCTGGTGGCAGTGGGGACACTCCACCACGTTCGGCATGGACAGCTTCCAGTTGGTACGGCGCTTGCGTCCCCGCGTGCGGGAGTGCCGTCTTTTAGGTAATGCCATCGATTACTCCTTATTGTTCGAAAACATCTTTTTTTTCAAATCCGCAAGTTCGGACCAGCGAGGATCTGTTTCTTTCCGTTCGCAGTTGCAGTCGCCGTTATTAAGGTTTGCACCGCAGACCGAGCAGAGACCGCGACAGTCTTCGGAACAAAGCGGTTTCATATCGACACACAACAACAACGCTTGCCGAACCTGATCCGTGATATCGCACACGAGGTTCATACCATCGAACAGGACATAGTCTTCACTGTCGACGGCCTCCGACCGGAACGAATCATAATGGCTCCGGCTGCAGGCGATGAAATCCACATCAGCGACAACTTTCACTTCGAACGTACCCAGACAGCGGGCACATTCAAGGGTCATGGTCGCCGAGATTTCACCCCGACAAAAATATTCCTCGCCCGAGCGCTGAATCGACAGGTCGGCGAGGATCTGTCGAACACCCTCGATTGAATCATAATCCAGCTTGAACTCGCTCGGATTACCTTCAATCCGCTTTCGGGCGGGGAATTCGGCAAATTCCCTCAGGTCCAATATCACAGCCTCAAAGGGTAAGCAAAAGGGCCCGAAAAGTCAAGTGCAAAATATGGTTAAAAACCGATGACAGACAACGGCTTAGCCGCAAATAAAGGTCTCGGGGAGATCAGCTCAGGTGAGGTTTAACGGTTGTTATTGTTCAGAACGGGAGTAAAGAATATGTACTGTATGTTTATCGCGGCGATTCCTTTGTGCACCGATGTAATGCGTTGTCTTTTGAAAACATTTACTTGATCATGGCCAACACACAAGGTAGTTTCAACGTACTTTGTTCGATCCCGCCTAGAGTAGGACCTGACACCAAAGCCAGCTTTAGACGAAAAAATTATAGGGGATTTCGTAATGCCCTTTGAAGAGAAAATAGTCGTAACCAACGAAATTGTCGAAGTTACTCTGACCGGTCGTGTGACCAGTAATGATCTGCCCCGAGGCGGGAATTTCTTCGATAGATACGTGCAGCGCTGTAACGAAGAAAATACGATGAAACTCCTGATCGATCTGTCCGGTCTGTCACTGATAGTTGACCAGGGGGATCGCATGAAAGCGGGACTCGATGCCGCCGAATTCAAGGACATGGGATTACGGTTGGTTTTAGTTCTGCGCAAGGGACAGATCAGCGATGAACGTTACTTCGAAACGATTGCCTCGACACGAGGGGCATCGGCAATCACCGCTGAAAGTGTCGAAGAGGCTCGCGCCTGGCTCAACGCCGAAGAGTCTGACAGCAAATCAGCCTGATCATGTGTCATAAGCGATTGCCGCAGTTATCACGATGCGAAACAGTGCTTTTTACGCGGGGCGCTGTTGCTTGACTTTCCGGGCCGGATTGGCGATATTCGCCAAGACAATCGTGAAAAAAAGTACGTTTCTACGAAGCAGGAGACGGTATGAATATAGTTGTCCTGATCAAACAGGTTCCTGAAATCGCTCTGGTTAAAGTTAACGAAGCCGAAAACAAGGTCGATCTCCCGGCCGGTCCGGGGACGGTCAACCCGTTCGATGAATATGCGGTCGAGGAAGCGCTTCGTATGAAGGAAGCGCACGGCGGGACGGTATCGGTCATGACGGTCGGCAGTGACCGGGCTGAATCGGCCCTGCGAGCCTGTCTGGCGCTGGGTGTCGATGAGGCTTATCTGATTTCCGACGCGGCGTTCGAGGGCTCCGATCCGCAGGCGGTGGCGAAGATCGCGGCAGCCGGGATCAAGAAGCTCGGCGCCTATGATCTCATTCTGGCCGGTAAGCAGGCGATCGACTCCGACGCGGCCCAGGTGCCGGCGGCGGTGGCGGCGCATCTCGATCTGCCGCAGGCGATGTTCGTAAAGAAGTTCGAAACGATCGGCGATGGTAAGGCGACGGTGCAGCGCACAACTGAAGAAGGCCACGATGTGGTCGAGTTGACGCTTCCGGCGGTGGTGTCGGTCGTGAAGGAAATAAACGAACCGCGGCTGCCCTCGCTGAAGGGGAAAATGGCCGCCAAGAAAAAGACGATCAACAAATGGACCGCGGCCGATATCGGTATCGACGGCTCCGGTGTCGGCGCCAACTCCGGCACGAAAGTAACTAAGGTATCACCGCCCCCGCCGCGTCCCAAGGGCGAGATGATCGACGGCGAAACGGCCGAAGAGAAGGCCGACAAGCTGCTCGCGAAGCTCAAGGAGAAGCAGGTTCTCTGAGTCTCGCACGCTGATTTCAAAAAGCCGCCTCCTCGGGCGGCTTTTTTTGTGGGGAGGAGGGTCTTGTTCCTTTCCTCGTCCGGTGGCCCACCCGTCCACGGGTGGGATTATAGTCCCGTAGGGCGGGATCCCTGCGATCCCGCCTTTGCCGAGATGTGATGATCGATGATGTGGGCGGCAAACGTCCTCGTCTCTGCCCCATAATCATCACGAATCGTCCCATCTCACGTCTCCCCTGCGAAAGCAGGGGTCCATCTTCGAGTCCTCGTTTGGTGGCCCACCCGTCCACGGGTGGGATTATAGTGTGTACAAACCGGGTAGATAGGTAACAGATTAAATAGGCGACATAGGTGACAAGGAACTGTAGGTCGAAACCCCCGTCCCGCGAGGCGGGATCGCGAAGCGAGGTTTCGACAGGGTATCTGGTAGTGTTTCGGTGCCCCACCCCTCGGGTGGGATATTTCATGGTACAAACCGGGTAGATAGGTAACAGTCATGTAGCGCAGACTTCTTGGAACCTGCGAATATCCTAAGCTCAAGTGGTTGTCATGCCGGCGAAAGCCGGCATCCAGAGATGAGGGAGGGCGCAGAGCGCCCGAACATAACGCGAGGAATGGAAGATAGGCACCTGCTTTCGCAGGTGCGACGTTCTCCTGGGCAGGCTGCTGCAGGGGCAAACGAGACGTCTGCCGCCCACCAACACGGTTGGATTCTTCGCGAGATTGTTCACTTGAGTCAGATATGGGATACGCCGCGGTTGTACAGAGTAGAACGAGACGTCTGCCGTCCACCAACACTGATTTCCCACCCGAGGGGTGGGGCACCTTTCGGTCCGGTGGCCCACCCGTCCACGGGTGGGATTATAGTGCGTACAAACCGGGTACATAGGTAACAGTCATGTAGCGCAGACTTCTTGGAACCTGCGAATATCCTGTCGGTGATGTACCGGAAGAGATCACTTCCCAATACATGCCCGTGTTTCAAAATTGACAACGATATAATAGTCGCCTAGAATTCAGGCGATGAAATACCCTCGAATCCGATTAGCCGCCGCAGGTTTGCTTTTTGCATTGATCCTGCTCGCCGTCCTCGCCGTACCGGCTGGAGCCTCACATCTGGCTCGCCGAGCGTTGTGCGATGTCCGCGTCCTTTATTTGTTCGATGACCCGGACAAAATCGACTGGCCGACTCTTTACTATCTCAACGACCGGTACGGGTGCCGGATCGATCTGGCCTCGTTCGCCGGACGTGCCGTGCCCAGGGCGGAGGAGCTAGGTCTGAGCGACGCCGGTATTTTCCTGCACCGTTTCTGGCAGCCGGAATATACCGTAGCCGTCACCGACTCCCTCCTGAACGAAATGTTCAAAGAACGGCGGCCGGATGTCGTGATAATCGGCGATCTCGGTCGCAACGAAGCCGCCGCAACGGTAGCGGCCCGGCTGACCGATTTCGAGCCCGATCAGGTTTCCTTGTTCAACATCGTGAAAGTATATCGCGCGGTGAATCCTTCCGCCGACAGCGCCACGGTCGAAGCGGCCGTGCTGCTTAACAGCAACGAACTGGCCACGCGCTATCGTCTGCGTATGGAACGGGAAATTCCGCAGTTGTTCGACTGGTATCAGTTTGGCCTGGCCGACAACTTTTTCCTTTCACGATATCAACTGACCTCGACACGTCTGAAATACGAAGGGGCCGATGCCGATTTCCTGGCCGGTATGCAACCGTTGCGTCTGATCGGTCTGATCGACAGCCTTTTCACTCCCGGCCCGAGGCAGGAGACGCATAAACGGCAGGCAACGCAGTATGTCACGAAGATGCGCGGCTCGCTCGATCTGGAGGGCCAGCAGAAAGTCCAGGCGGTGCTCGACGCATATAAGGAGTTGCAGTATCTGAAACGGCCGGGACTGCTCGATCCAGCCGATGATGTTTCCGGTTATCGCGCTTATCTCGGACGGTTGATGGATCGCGCCGAGCGAGCGGCGCTGGTGGCGGCGGGAGTGAATTACGACGGTCGCCTGATCCTGCGCGACTCCCCGCACGGCCCGAAAGTTAAATTCCGCGTATCGCTGTCGGTTGACGGTCCCCGCGAAGTAAACCTTTCGGACATTCGCTTCGAACCCTATTGGGACACTATGGCGGTGGCGCTCGAAAAAGGTCCGCTGGCCATCGCACCGCACCAGTCGTATGTCCGCGAGTTTCTGGTCGATATCGACCGGGAACGGCTCGAAACACAACAGCCGGAGTCGCTCTTGTTCGCAGCCTCGATCGAGTACAGCGGTATCCCGGTAGAACTTCGCCGGATTTTACGAACGCGCACTCTGCCCGGAATGGATATCCACTTCGATCCGCCGTTTTATTTCGTTCCCCCAGTGGCGAATCTGGATATAGACCGGGTGGTTTCATCGATGGCCTGGAATATCGTAATCGACAAGCCGCGCGATTTCGGCGGGACGGTCAAGCTCAACCTGCAAACGCCGCGCGGTGTTTTTGCCGGTGCCTATCGGACGGAGCTTCGTCTCGACAAAGGCAGCACCACGGGCAATATGCGGATTCCGTTCACGGTCTCCAACTTGTTCGAGAACGGCCTCCAGCAAAGCACTATTTCGCTGATTGTCGACGGCCAAACCGTGGCCTCGCACACCGGCATAATGAGGATTGCCCGTTGTGAGATCGATGACCGCACCGATATCGGTTTTCTGCCCGATCCGGAGGGTCTGCTTGAGGATGTCCTGCGCCTGACCGGGGCCAGTTTCCAGCCGTTGACCGACCGCACTCTCCAGGTGGCCGACCTGACCGCTTATGATGTCATCGTGATTGGCAGCAATGCTTTGGCTGAATATCCTTCCTTTGCCAATATGGGAGACCGCTTGCAGGAGTATCTGCGTTACGGCGGTTCTATCGTGTTGTTCGGTCAGGAAGAAACCTGGCCCGACGGCGTCCTGCCGTTCTCGGTGGCTCCGTTCCAGCTCGATATCAAACGGGAGGAAATTGCCAATCCGATCCCCGGCGCCAATATCCTGAGTAAGCCGTATAAGATTACCGGCCAGTCGATAATTGACTGGTTCCAGTATGGTCTCACCGCCAGTCCGGCGGTTGTGTCCCCGGCGGAGGATGTTTTCACGGTTGAGGGAGCCACCTTACTTTCAGTGTCGCGACTCGGCGAGGGCCAGTTGATCTATTGCGGTCTTCCGGTGCTTCAGTTGATCCGCGAGCTGGATCTGGATGCGATTCACCTATTCGCCAACCTGATGAACTATTAGCCCGATTAAGTGTTATATTGGCCTGACTGCCTTAGGCTTATCCGGCAGGTCAATGTTCTATTATGCGCCAAAGTACGGAAAAGAACAGGAAAACACAGGGCCGGTTCAGCACCGTCACCAAGTATCTCAAGGAATATCGTGGTTATCTGATTGCCGGGGCGTTTTGTATTCTGGCGACCAACGCCCTCTCCATGACTATTCCGTACATTACCAAGATCGTTTTCGATTTGCTGGAACGGCACGGTTCGGATTCGGAGCGCCTGAGGTGGGTTCTGATTCTGTTCGGTCTTTCGATTCTGGCCGGGATTTTCCGTTTTCTTATGCGTCGTACGGTGATCTGGGCCTCGCGCAAGATCGAATACCGGTTGCGCGGTGAGATTTTCGGGCATCTCCTTAAGCTGTCCCCCTCATATTATGATACTCATCGCACCGGGGATATAATGGTGCGCCTGACCAATGACCTCGAAGCGGTCCGGATGATGATCGGCCCGGGGATCATGCATATCTCCTCCACGATTTTAACCTTCATTATAGCTGTTATCTTCATGGTGAATCTTTCACCGACCCTGACACTGTATTCACTGGTTCCGATGATCTTCGTACCGCTGGCGGTGTACCGGATCGGGAACCTGGTGCATATCCGGGCAATGCGTATCCAGGATCACTTCTCGGAACTAACCGCGACAGTTCAGGAGAATATCGCCGGAATTCGGGTGGTTAAGGCGTTTCGGCAGGAAGAGTCCGAAACCGAGAACTTCCGCGATATGTCCAGCCGCTATCTTGATCTCAACATGGACATGGCGCGACTTCAAGCGACGTTGAATCCGCTCATCATGGCCCTCGCTGCGACTTTGGGGCTGGTGGTGTTGTATTTCGGCGGCCGGGATGTCATAAACCATGATATTCCGCTCGGTACACTGGTGGCGTTTTTTGCCTATCTGTCGATGCTTTTCTGGCCGGCCATTGCGTTCGGCTGGGTGGTTTCGCTTTATCAGCGCGGGACTGCCTCGCTCGACCGGATCAACACCGTTCTGCGGACCGAGCCGGAAATTCGCGACAACGGCAAGGAAGCGCATCGCGGTAAAATCAAAGGTAAAATCGAGTTCCGCCATCTGAGCTTCAGTTACGAGGACAATCTCGTGCTGAACGATATTGATCTGACCGTTGAGGCCGGGGAGACGATCGGACTGGTCGGCATGACCGGTTCCGGAAAGACGACATTGGTGTCGCTGCTGGCGCGGCTTTACCCGTCGGCGCGCGGCAAACTGCTTATTGACGGCGTCGATATCAACGACTGGGAGTTGGAGTCGCTGCGCAATCAGATCGGTTTTGCCACCCAGGAGCCCTTTTTATTTTCCCGCAACATTGCCGAAAACGTGGCGTTCGGGGCCGAATTGACCGATCCGGACGAAGTCTCACAAGCGGCGGACACGGCGGCGCTGGTCAAGGATATCGAGATGTTCCCAAGCGGCTATGAGACAATGCTGGGCGAGCGGGGGATTACCCTTTCGGGCGGCCAGAAACAGCGCACAGCGATTGCCCGGGCGCTGTTGATCGATCCGGCGATTCTGGTTCTCGACGATGCCACTTCATCGGTCGACACCGAGACCGAGGACGAGATCAACGAGAAGATCAAGGCGGTTCTCAGCGGCCGGACGGCGATTGTCATTTCGCATCGGGTTTCATCGGTCAAAGAAGCGGACAAAATTATCTATCTCGAAAACGGTCGGATTGTCGAAATGGGCAACCACGATCAGTTGATCGCCAAAGACGGCCGGTACGCCGAACTGTACCGAGCCCAGTTGATGGCTCAGGAGCTGGACAAGCTATGAGTGCAGCCGATGCCTACCACGAGGAAGAAGCGCTCGGCAAGGCCTACGATGCCCGCCTGATGAAGCGGTTGCTGACTTATATCCGACCCTACCGCAAATGGGTGGCGCTGGCGGTGGTGCTGCTGCTCATCACGTCGTCGTTCCAGATAGCGCTCGCTTTTCTGACGCAGGTGGCGATTGACGACTATATCACTCCCGGCAAACTTTCCGGCCTGTTTACCATGGCAATGATCTATCTCGGGGTGATCGTGGTCGGATTTTTTGCCAGTTATGCCCAGCTTTATATCACCGCCTGGCTCGGGCAGAAAGTTCAGCACGATATTCGCATGCAGGTGTTCTCGCATTTGCAGCGGCTGCATCTCGGCTATTTCGACAAAAATCCGGTGGGGCGACTGGTAACGCGGGTTACCTCGGATGTCAACGTGCTCAACGAGATGTTCTCCTCCGGGGTGGTGACGGTGATCGGGGACATTTTCATGCTGGCGCTGATTATCGGTGCTTTGCTCTACTACAACTGGAAACTCGCCCTGATTACGTTCATCGTGGTGCCGCTGCTGGTCGGGGCGACCTTTTTGTTCCGGGCCAGGGTCCGTGATGTCTATCGTCTGGTCCGGCTCAAGCTGGCGCGGTTGAACGCTTTCGTACAGGAACATATCACCGGCATCAAAGTAGTCCAGTTGTTCGTTAAGGAGAAACGGACGTTCGAGCAGTTCGATGAGATCAACCGCGACCTGCGCGGAGCGCATTTTCGCTCGATTTATTATTACGCGGTGTTTTTCCCGACCGTTGAAGTGATTGGCGCCCTCTCGCTGGCGCTGCTGCTGTACTATGGCGGCTTCCAGATCGAGGCCGGTCTGCTGACTTTCGGCGAACTGGTGGCGTTCATTCAACTCGTGGAGCGGTTCTATCGTCCGATCCGCGATCTCTCGGAAAAATATAACATTCTGCAGGCTTCGATGGCCTCATCGGAGCGGATTTTCCGCCTGCTCGACACCCCGCCGGCATTTGACGGACCTAAGGAAGATGTTGCAACCGGTGAGTTCAAAGGTCGCATCGAGTTTGAAAATGTCTGGTTCGCTTATAACGAAAACGAATGGGTGCTCAAGGATGTCTCGTTCACGGTGGAACCGGGCGAGAAGGTAGCGATTGTCGGCGCGACCGGCGCGGGGAAAACCTCGTTGATGTCCCTGTTGTATCGGTTCTATGATTATCAAAAAGGCTCGATCAGAATCGACGGGGTGGATATCAAAAACTGGCCGGTCGACCGTTTGCGCTCGCATCTGGCGCTCGTTCTTCAGGATGTCTACCTTTTCAGCGGCGACTATGCCGCCAATGTAAGGCTGCGCAACGAAACGATCACCGACGACCAGGTACGCACGGCCTTATCGCGAGTCGGGTTCGACCGCTTTCTGACCGAGGCCCCGGACGGCATCCACACCAGAGTCCGGGAACGGGGGGCGACACTTTCGACCGGACAGAAACAGTTGTTGTCGTTCGCTCGTTCGCTGGCCCATAATCCGGACATTCTCATTTTGGACGAAGCGACCTCATCGGTTGACACCGAGACCGAGCTGTTGATCCAGAGTGCGCTCGATGAGTTGCTCAAGGGGCGGACCTCGATCGTGATCGCGCATCGGTTGTCGACAATCGAAAAAGCCGATAAAATCATCGTGCTGCATCACGGTCAACTGCGTGAAATGGGGAAACATCATGAGTTGTTGCAGCAGCGGGGGATTTATTATAGACTGTACCAGATGCAGTATAAAAAACAGGCGGCCCCGCCAACCGGATGATCGATTGTCCGAGCGTTCGTGCGCATAGGTCATCAGAGTACGGTTGTGAGTCGGGCGACGCAAGGCCGCCCGCTACGCGAGGTCAGCGCACTAACCAGCGTTGCCGGGGGGCTTGTCTCCCCGGCGATGTTGAAACGATAGAGATTATGAAAAATGTTATGGACGGAGCGATAGCATTGTCGATAAACAAAACGCAGAAACGAGATATTGCAAAATTCGTAGATGAACTGGCCCGAGGAGCGGGACAAATTCTTAAGGCCGGATTCAGCAAGTCCAAAAAGGTCCGCTACAAGGGGCGGATCGATCCGGTGACGCAGTTCGATGTCAAGGCGGAGAAGTTTATCACTTCGCGCATTGCCGCCAAATTCCCCGATCATGCCGTGATGGCCGAAGAGGGCTCCGACACGGCGGCCCGTTCTCCCTGGCGCTGGGTAATCGATCCGCTCGACGGGACGGTCAATTTCGCTCATGGTTTTCCCGTCTACTGTGTGTCGATCGCCGTGCAGTACGAGGGGGGGACGGTCGTGGCGGCGATTTTCGATCCGGAGCGCGACGAGCTGTTTTCGGCAACGGCCGGCGGCGGGGCGCGTCTCAACGGTCGCAAGATATCGGTCTCGGAGGAAACGAAGCTCGGTCGTTCTTTGCTCGCGACCGGCTTTTCGTACAGCGTAGCCACCGACCGCAAGAACAACCTCGGTCTTTTTGCCCGCATGGTTAAAACCGCCCAGGCGGTACGGCGACCCGGCTCGGCGGCGATCGACCTCTGCTGGCTGGCTTCGGGGCGAATTGACGGTTTCTGGGAGCTTAAACTTCATCCCTGGGACACGGCGGCGGCGATTCTGATCGTGCGTGAAGCGGGGGGGAAGGTCAGTCGGATCGACGGCTCCCCGTACGATATCTTCGCGAAAGACATTCTTGCCTCCAACAGCCGGATTCATGCCCAGATGCAACGGGCTTTGACGGGGCGAACGGAAAAACAGGTGAAGTGATCGTTTTTGCGACGACTTCTTTTTATCGGTAGATGAGACCTTCATCGAGGTTTAACTCGTCTAGGGTCATGTCCAGGAGCGTCTGCAACTCCTCGTGATAGTCCTCGCTGCCGTCGGTTTTCCACTCAAGCTCGGATAAAACCTCGAACACGAATTCCTTTTCTCCTTGTTTGGTCCAATCTTCCTGTAAGGTCTTGTTGGGGTGGCTGCCGAAATTGAGTTGGAATCTATGCCGGTTCCAGCGGGCTTTCATATCGGGGCCGGAGTCGATGAAGACGCGGTTGTTGACGAGGTTGCGGATCTGGAACACACCCATGGGCGGTTTCATCTGGCGGTACTGTTCCTTGAGTTCTTTTTTTCTGTCCATATCGTATGTTCCTGTCTCGTGTTATTTCCATGCTGTCGTCTCTTGAACAGTTGTTTATGACAGAGGTTTCAACGATTTCAATTAGCTGGATTCGGGAGGCCGTGCACTCCGACCGGTTGGTTAGCAATTGACAGAATCACTCTAACCGGTATATTAGAGGCAGATAGTCCCCCTCTTTGTCCGGTAATTTATTTCGCATTGGGAGGAAAATCAAATGCGAAAGCACACCAGTTCTATCCTCGTCCTCACCACCCTTTCAATAGTCATTGCCAGTCTGCTTATCATCCTGTCTTGCGGTGATGATAATGACATAACCGGTCCGGCTGATTCGATTGCTCCAGCCCGAATCAATGACCTCTCGGTCGAAGTGATTGGCGAAGGGGCAGCAATCAAACTGTACTTCACGGCAGTCGGCGACGACAGCCTTAGCGGAACGGCCAAATCATATCGGTTGTATTACTCGAACTCACCGATCGAAGAGTCGGACTGGCAAGATGCGAACTTCCTGGATTTGGCCGCCAAGCCTCCCGTAGCGGGCCAGAGGGATACGGTTGTTACAGATCGACTTCAGCCGAACCGGGGATACTTTCTGGTGCTGCAGGTCTGTGATGAAGCCGGGAATTGCTCGCTGGTGTCCAACATGGTCATTTGTTATACTAGCTCCCGTGGGTACTGGCATTTGCCGGCCATGATCACCGATCTTGTCGTGACTGATGTCAACCTTTCCAGTGTGCAGTTAACCTGGACGGCGCCGGGAGCCGATTCGATCTGGGGCCTTGTCAACGAGTACGAGGTCCACTACGGCCAAGACAGCGCAGCAGTGAGCTCAGGGGACTCGGCTCAGATATTGCGTTTGACGGAACAAAATGCGGCGTGCGGCGAATTGGTGAGTTACTGGGTGCGGGATTTATTGCCGGAAGAAGACTACTGGTTCACGGTGGTAGCGCTGAACCGCTACGGTATGAGCTCCCAACCCTCTAATATGAGGCAGGTGACCACGGTCTACTGGCCGGACACGATCCCCCCGGCGCGTGTGACTGATCTGCGCGTAATCGATTCGAGCGACGCTCGATTGACGCTGGCCTGGACCGCCACCGGTGACGACAGTCTTACGGGTCTGGCGTACAGCTATGAATTGCGCTGGTCCTACGCGCCGTTGTCCGACTCGAACTGGAGCGCGGCCAATTTGTTGATCTTCTCCGACGATCCTTCAATGCCGGGGGAAACTGATACGGTGCGGACTGATCGACTGTCTCACCAGATGGAGTACTTCTTTGGCGTACGCTTGTGCGATGAAGGAGGTCTGTGTTCGGGGATTTCGAACGTTCTTCAGCACCGGGTTATGTGGGATGATGCCACACCGCCGGCGCCAGTTACCGACCTGCGCGTCATTGACTCCAGTGATGCCCGTCTCACCTTGGCCTGGACCGCCACCGGCGATGATAGCCTGACAGGTCAGGCGAGTAGTTATGAGGTACGCTGGTCCTACGCGCCGTTGTCCGACTCGAATTGGAGCGCGGCCAATTTGTTGATCTTCTCCGACGATCCTTCAATGCCGGGGGAAACTGATACGGTGCGGACTGATCGACTGTCTCACCAGACGGAGTACTTCTTTGGCGTACGCTTGTGCGATGAAGGAGATCTGTGTTCGGGGATTTCGAACGTACTTCAGCATAGAGTAATGTGGGATGACACGATTCCACCGGCAGTGATTGATGATCTTCGTGCCTCGCAGGCAGGCAGGGGGGAGATTGAAGTCAGGTGGACGGCTCCGGCTGACTTACCCGACGGCGGGGCCGTCGTTGCTTATGATCTCCGATATTCAACTGAACCGATCGATGAGAGCAATTTCGCGTCCTGCACTCGCATAGAGACCGGAACACCCGGTATTCCCGGCACCGAGGAAGGGCTGGTGGTGACCGTGGTTGACGCCTACTGCAACTACTATTTTGCCATCCGCAGTGTGGACGAATACGACTTCCTGTCGGCGGTATCCGCGCCAGCCTACGTCTCTTATGAACCGGAAGGTTTAACTCTGGATTGGCCGGAACTCCCCGACAGCCTCGGCGTAGATCGGGTTCTCAGCTTCGCGATGACTCACGATGGAGGAACTCTGGTGCTGTTCCGACCGACCTGGCTGGAGTCTCACGATGCCGATATCGCCCTTCTCAAGGTTGATGCGGACGGAGGGCTCGTCTGGCAGAGAACATACGGCGGTGCGGGGTATGACGATGGTGTGGGGATACTGAGGCTTTCGACGGGCTACGTGCTCGTGGCAAACACCGAGAGCTACGGCGCCGGAGACAAAGATGTCTGGCTGGTGTGGATCGATGAATCGGGAAACGTAACACAGACGAAGACCATCGGCGATGAACTGACTCAATATGCGACCCAATGTGACGTATCTCCCACAGGTGGCTTCGCAGTGGGGGGAGTCTCAAGTACGATCCCCGGAGCGTTCGTGACAGGATTGGATAACTCGGGAGCCATCAAATGGACCAAAGAGCATACGTTGGGACAAGAGTGCCTCGGGCAACGTGGCAGTGAATCGATCTATGGCATTGATTTCAACCCTTTGGGTGACCTGGTGTATTCAATCCAGAGCGACTATTATCAGGGTCATCCCTCGCCCGGTACCGGCGAGTGGGTTTGTGAGTCTTATTCCGCTGCCCACCTCATGCTCGTGCCGCCGGGCGGAATTCCGGCCTCGATCTTCTCGGGCAGCGGCTACCTTGATGCTCCGGTCTTCATCAAGAGTGTGTCTTACTCGGGCGGCTCGACGTGGCTTTTCCACTATTATGACCGTTACTTCTACATCTATAATCCGTACGGAGAGCTTTTCTGCTGGGATGAAAGCGGGTCTCTTGTATGGAAGGAGCCTGCGCCGCAGGGATATGCCGGTGCTGTTGCTCTAGGTTCGAGCCAGGTGATCGCGGTCGTAGCCGACGCCCATACGTCCGTCCTGCAACTGATTAGCTATCCAACCAACGGTGGTGGCTATGACCTGGCAATCAACGTTGGCTCTTCAGTACAAGCCGGCGGTATCGCTATAAACGAAGCAAATGACATCGTAGTGGCAGGCTCGGCCTTGAAAGACGGCGTCAGGCAGATATTCATCTTCCGAGTCGAGCGCTGACATGCAACCCGGGTAGGCTCTCGATCGGAAACGGGCAACCTCCCCTTTTACCTTGCCAATTGAGCCGACAGGCTTTAGTCTGTCGGTCTCAAGTTCGATAATCATATAAGGATATATATGACTAAAGAAATACTGGTTAAATCGACATCCGGCGTCAGAGGGGTCGTTGGAAACGGATTAGATCCGCTGCTGGCAACACGTTACGGGGCAGCCTTCGGAGCCTTTGTCAAAAAGGGCACAATCGTGGTCGGCCGCGACAGTCGCCCCTCAGGCGATATGATCTGCCGGGCGGTGATTGCCGGGCTGGTCGCGGTGGGTATCGATGTGGTCGAAATCGGCATCGTCCCGACTCCGACGGTTGAAATAGCCGTCAAGAAGCTCAAGGCAGCGGGGGGGATCTGCGTTACCGCCTCCCATAATCCGGCTCCCTGGAACGCTCTTAAGTTCTTCAACGACAAGGGCGAATTTATTACCCCGGCCCAGTACAAACAGCTTGATCGGTTGTTTGAGAAAGAAAAATATCCGTTCCAGCCGGTGGAGCGGCTCGGTAAAGTTGAGCGACAGGATCGCTGGATCGACGAGCATATCAAGATGACTCTCAAGGTCAAGGGAGTCAACCGGGCGGCGGTTAAGCGGCGCAAGTTCAAGGTGGTCGTAGATGCGATCAACGGCGCCGGGTCGTTTGCCCTGCCGGAGCTGCTGGAGCGCATGGGAGCGCAGGTGATCCGGATCAACTGCAACGGCGACGGCAAATTCGTCCATGAACCGGAACCGATTCCGAAAAATCTGACTCAACTCGGCCGAGCGGTGAAAAAGCACAAGGCCGACCTCGGTCTTGCCTGTGATCCCGACGCCGACCGGCTGGCCCTGGTCAATGAGAAGGGGGTGCCGATCGGCGAAGAACTCACCCTTTCCATCGGAGTGATGCAGGTGCTCAGGCGGGTCAGGGGGGCAACCGTGATAAATCTCTCCACCTCGAAAACTACCTCCGATGTGGCCGAGGCGATGGGCTCGAAGGTTTATCTCTCCAAAGTCGGTGAGTCGAACGTGGTGCAGTTGATGCACCGCCGGAAGGGTGTAATCGGCGGCGAGGGAAACGGCGGAGTGATTTATCCCGCTTTTCATGCCGGGCGGGATTCGCTCATCGCAGCGGCTTTGACACTTAGTTGTCTGGCTGAAAAGAAAATCTCGCTGGGACAACTGGCGGAAACTTTACCGAAGTATTACAATATAAAAACCAAAGCTGCGCTTCCTCAGGATTTCAAGGCACGGCTGAAGAAGCTCGAAAAAGAAGCCGGGGCGTTGCCTGGTCCGTGTAGAATCGACCGTCAGGACGGTTTGCGGTTCGATTTTGACCGGGGCTGGCTTCAGATTCGTTCTTCCAACACGGAACCGATTTACCGATTGATTGTCGAGACAAACGATTCCGATCTGACTCAACGACTGGCCCGAAAGGTGGCTCGTTACTTCAAATAAGAGGCGATTTTTATGTGCGGCATTGTTGGATACGTAGGACCCAAGCAGGCGATTCCGATTCTCATCAGCGGACTGAAACGGTTGGAGTATCGCGGTTACGACTCGGCCGGGATAGCGCTCCAGACCGGGTCCGGCCTGATGGTGGCCAAGTCGGCCGGAAAGATTGTCGAACTCGAAAAACTGATCGCCGATGTCCATTGCGACTGCACGCAGGGCATCGCCCATACTCGTTGGGCCACCCACGGGGAACCGACCCAGGTCAACGCCCACCCGCACACCGACGCCGAAGAGCAGTTCGCGCTCGTTCATAACGGCATCATCGAAAACTACCGGGCGCTCCGTGAATTCCTGATTCAAAAGGGATTTGAGATCCGGACCGATACCGATACCGAGATTCTGGTACATCTGATCAAGTTTCATTATCACGGTGATCTCACCGAAGCGGTCCGCATGGCTTTGACTCAGGTCGACGGGACCTACGGCATCGCCGTCATCAGTTCAAGAAATCCCGGCATAATCGTAGCGGCCCGCATGGGATCGCCGCTGGTGATCGGCACCGGCGAGAAGGAGAACTTTGTCGCGTCCGATGTCTCGGCCATGCTCGAGCATACGAATAAAGTAGTTTATCTCAACGACGGCGAAATCGCCACGGTCTCCGCCAACGGATTCGAAGTCTCGACCATTCAAAACGTCAAGATCAACAGTGTGGTTGAAGAGGTGAGCTGGACGCTCGATGAGATCGAAAAAGCGGGCTACGACCATTTCATGCTCAAGGAAATTCACGAGCAAAGCACCACTTTGCCAAACGCTTATCGCGGGCGGTTGAACGAGGAAGAAGGGATTCCTCGTTTGCACGGTCTCAATCTTCAATACGATCAACTGCGTAAGATCAAGCGAATCATTATCACCGCCTGCGGCACTTCCTGGCATGCCGCCCTGATCGGTAAGTACATGATCGAGGAGTTGGCGCGGGTACCGGTCGAGGTCGAATACGCCTCGGAGTTCCGTTATCGCTCACCGATCATCGACGAGAATACGATCATGTTCGTTATCTCGCAGTCGGGCGAGACGGCCGACACTCTGGCTGCTCTGCGCGAGGCGCACAATCGCGGCTGCACCGTGCTGGGTATTGTCAACACGGTGGGTTCGACGATTGCCCGTGAAAGCGACGGCGGTGTGCATATCCATGCCGGTCCTGAGATCGGGGTCGCCTCGACCAAGGCGTTCACCTCGCAGGTAATGGTGCTTTCGTTGATCGCTACCCTGCTGGGACGTATGCGACACCTGTCGGTCCAGCAGGGACAGGAGATGATTCAGGCGATTCAGAAAATACCGGCCCAGGTGGAATCGATTTTCCACCATGAGGACAAGATCATAGAAATCGCCGAGTCCTACCACAAGGCCAACAACTTCCTCTATCTCGGTCGCGGTATCAACTGGCCGACAGCGCTCGAGGGAGCGCTCAAGCTCAAGGAGATTTCGTACATTCACGCCGAGGGATACCCGGCCGCCGAGATGAAACACGGCCCGATCGCTCTGATCGACGAGAACATGCCGGTGGTGGTGATCGCCCTCAAGGATCCGGTGTACGACAAGGTGATGTCGAACATTGCCGAAGTCCGCGCGCGGCAGGGGCAGGTTATTGCTATTGCCACCGAAGGGGACAAGGAGATCGCCGAACGAGTCAACCATGTCATTTATATCCCTTACACCAACCGGTTGTTGACACCGTTGCTGGCGATTATTCCGCTGCAGTTACTGGCGTATCATATCGCGGTTATGCGGGGATGTCATGTCGACCAGCCGCGTAATTTGGCAAAATCGGTGACGGTGGAATAGACAGAACGATTGATCGTACGATGTGTAAGCGGCGTTCTCGAACGCCGCTTTTTTTATGTGGGACACCTTTCGGTCCGGTGGCCCATCCGTCCATGGGTGGGAATTGTTACGATGTGCTGTAGGCACTCCACCCCTCGGGTGGGATTACGTGGGCGGCAGACGTCTCGTCTGCCCCTGCAGCAGCCTGCCCCGGAGAACGTCTTTCCCGCGAAAGCGGGAATCCATCTTCTTTTTTTGGTGCCCCACCCCTCGCGGATTGTTGACAAACTTCAATCGCGGCGGAGACAAGCCCCGCCGCTACGCGTTAAAGGACCCTAACCTCGCGTAGCGGGCGGCCTTGTGTCGCCCGTATTACAGTTGTGCCGGGTGGGCGGCAGACGTCTCGTCTGCCCCTGCAGCAGCCTGCCCCGGAGAACGTCGCACCTGCGAATGCAGGTGCCTATCTTCCATTCCTCGCGCTGATGCTCTGCGTCGACGCGTCATGTTCGGGCGCTCCGCGCCCTTCCTCATCTCTGGATGCCGGTCTTCGGTAGTGTTGACAAACCTCCATCGCGGCGGGATTTGTCTCCGCCGCAGAAAAGGTTTTTCAATATTCCCTTTCGCTGGAGCGACTTGTTGTGCGAGTATCCACAATTAGATGAATATGTGTTTGCGTTGTTATGGTGTGAGGGATTTTGACCCGCGACCGGGACCAGGACATATTTGTTGACCGGGTGCGGGCAATGGGAGACCTTGATCTCAACCAAAGGACCCCGATGGAATATATACAGACGATATTAAAAGATGCCCTCAGCCTGATTCCCTCCGGCATCGCGCTGCTGGTGCTGCTGGTCGCGCTCTGGATCGTGCGATTGATCATCGACCGCAGCGCCGCCTCGAAATCCGGCAGTCGGCTGCGCCGTCAGGTAATCACCGGCCTGCTCTCGTTTGCGGGTTTGTTGGTGATCATCATGGTTTCACCGCTCAACGACAATCAGAAAGGGCAACTGCTCAGTCTGATAGGAATCCTGCTTTCGGCGGCGATTGCTTTGTCCGCGACGACGTTCGTTGGCAATATCATGGCCGGATTGATGCTCCGCGCAGTAAGAAACTTCCGCCCCGGCGATTTCATTCAGGTCAACGAGCATTTCGGCCGGGTCACCGAGCGGGGTCTTTTCCATATCGAAATACAAACCGAAAGTCGCGACCTGACCACTCTCCCGAATCTTTATCTCGTTTCCAATCCGGTCAAGGTGATACGGGCGTCCGGGACCGTGGTTTCGGCCGATGTTTCGCTCGGGTACGATCTCGCTCATCAGGAAGTCGAGCGCTGTTTGCTCAAGGCAGCCGAAGAAGCGGGACTGCACGAGCCGTTCGTTTATATTACCGATCTGGGCGACTATTCCGTCACGTATCGGGCTTCGGGGCTGCTGGTTGAGGTCAAACAATTGCTTTCTTCTCGTTCGGCGCTGCGGCAGAAAATCATGGATCATCTGCACGGAGCCGGGATTGAAATCGTGTCGCCGACCTTCATGAATCAACGACCGCTGCCGCCGGATAAAAAATTCATCCCGACTCCGCATCGCACGGCGACCAGGTCGGTGCCGCCGGAGACCAGCGCTCCCGAGGCAATCGTATTCGACAAAGCGGATGAAGCGGAATCGGTGGAGAAACTCCGCGAGCGGCTCGAAGAAACGATAAAGAGCATCGATGCCGTTAACGATGAGATCAAAGAAGCGGACAACGAAACGGATCGTAAAAGTCTGACCGACAAGCGGGATCGTCTCGAGGCTCACCGCGAATGGTATAAGAAACTGCTCGATCACAAAGAAAATCCCGACAAGCCGTTGGACTGAGAGTCTCTTCCACGGATAAATGTTGAGAAGCTCAAATAGAATCATACACAGACGGGGAGACAAGTCCCGGGAGTGGTATTATGCCCACTGATCCGACAGAAGTATTTTTCGATTTGTTCGAACCGCTGCCGCAACACGGTCCGGGGAGCGAGGCAAGTACGCTGAAGGCTTTGTCTTACCTCAAAGACATCCCCAAACAACCGCGCATTCTCGACCTGGGTTGCGGCGCCGGTCTGCGCACGGTGCTGCTGGCTAAAGCTACGGGCGGAACGGTGATCGGAATGGACCTCAAGTCTTCACTCGTTGAACGGCTCGAAGCCGCTGCCCGCAAGGCCGGTTTGGCCGATCATGTAACGGCTCTCGAGGGTTCCATGAAGGAACTCTCCTTTCCGGAAGAATCGTTCGATGTCATCTGGTCCGAGGGCGCGATTTATAACATCGGTTTTGAAAAAGGGTTGAAGTATTGGCGGCAATTCGTGAAGCCGGGTGGTTATGTGGTGGTTAGCGAAGTATGCTATGTGACCGAAGACATCCCGGAAGAGCTGGAATCTTTCTGGGACGAAGAGTACCCGGAAATAGAACAAGCCTCAATTCTGTCCGCACTGGCGACCGGCGCGGGCTACGAGATGATCGCGGAGTTCAATCTGCCCGCCTCGGACTGGAAGGATAACTTCTACGATCCCCTGATTCAACGCCTTGAGGAATTAGCTGTCAAGTACCGGGGCGACAGCGTGGCCGAAGAGGTAATAAACCGCACGCGCCGGGAGATAGATATCTTCACGCGATATCACGGCGTGCACGTCTATCGTTTCTTTATCATGCGCCGCTGACGGATGGATATGAAAACGGATGTGACCTGAGCCACACCCGTATCGGTTATTGCATGAAAACAGAAACGGGCAAAGTTCACACTCCGCCCGTTGAGCAGTCTATTCGACTTTACTAATCGTAACTCGACGATTCATCTGGCGGCCTTCAACCGTGTCGTTGTCGCCGATGAAATACTGCGGATTTTCACCCAAACCGGTGGCAGTCATACGCGACTCGGCGATACCCTTGGATTTCAGGTATTCGAGCGCGGCGTTGGCGCGGTTCTGGGAAAGGGTCATGTTGGCGGTTTCTGATCCCTGGGAATCGGTGAAGCCCTTGATCTCTATTTTTGTTTCAGGATAGGCTTTCATCGAAGCCACCACACCGTCGAGGGTAGCTTTGGCCGTGTCGGTCAGTTCGTACGATCCGGAGGCGTAGTTAACCTTTCCGGAGAGAACGATCTCTTCTTTGATTTCCTGAGCGACAGGACATCCCCGCAGATCGACCTCGACATCGGCCGGGGTGTTGGGGCAGGCATCGTTGTCGTCCATCACGCCGTCGCCGTCGCTGTCGAGCGGACAACCCATATTGCCAACGGTAGTGCCCTTGGGTGTGCCGGGACATTTATCGATACCGTCGAGAACACCGTCTTTGTCACTATCTGAAGGACAACCAACTTCATCAACAGTGGCACCCAGCGGTGTGTCGGGGCAGTCATCGTTTTCATCGGCTACGCCATCGCGGTCGGCATCGGGCGGACAACCCTGATCATCGACTTGCATACCGGCCGGGGTGTTCGGGCACTGGTCAAAAGAATCATAGACACCGTCGCCGTCGGTATCGAGCGGACAACCGAGAGCATCGACCCGTACGCCCTTGGGTGTATTCGGGCATTGGTCAAGTCCGTCATAAACGCCATCCTGGTCGGCATCGAGCGGGCAACCGTGGTTGTCGACTTCAGCGCCGTGAGGAGTGTCGGGACACTGGTCGTCGGTATCCTTAACGCCGTCCTTATCCTGGTCGGGCGCACCACCCAGATACAAAGTGAGACCGATCGAGGGCTCCAGGTAGGCATGGAAGGGGCGAGTGTCCCATTCGGTCCAGTCGCCTGAGCCGTAGAAACCTTCGGGCACGTTGCTGTCGAGATTGGCGATATCGTAGGTGAAACGAAGCTGAGCATCGACCGTGACCCAGGAGAGCAGCCAGTAATGCAAGCCGCCGCCGAGTTTGATATTCAAATCGGTTATTTTATGCGTCTCGGCGCCCTTGATCTCACGCAAGCGCCAGTAGTCGATACCGAAACCACCCATGACGAATGGCTGGAGTTTCTTTTCGATGTTGAAGTTATAGCTGGCGGTCAGCCAATAAAGCTGAGCCCGTAAATGGGCCACAGCGTTGTCTTTATCACGGAAGCTGAAAGACTGGTCGGACGTAGCCGAGCTGTCGTCATAGGTGTTGATCCAGGCATAACCAAGGCCGATCACCCAGCGGTTGGTGAGGCCGTAGCGGGCTTCCAGGCCAAAATCCCAACCCATTCTGAAAGGCTCGTAGGTTTCGTCGAACTGATCGAAACTCGATCCCTCAAAGAGCGGCGCCAAACCTACACCGCGACCGCTAATACCTATTTTTCCCCCCCACTCCTCGGCCTGCCCGGCAACAGCCAGCGCCAGGATTAACGTCAGTACCGTGAGAGTGATCCTGTGTTTCATTTTTCTTCCTTTTGTGTGTTAGGTTCGTTCAATTTCTCTTTTGTGCAACCTGTCCATGATAGTCCAAGTCTCAACGGAGAGACTTGAATGCTCATATCCTGTAATAAATAAACAGGATTCAGGAGCTTATTTTTCAACAATAATCTAGTGATGTATTTCTCTAACTGTCTGTAAACTTCCGGGGGCATACTCCGTCTTACTGGTTGAAAGGTGGATATCTGAACCGGACTAAAAGACTCCTCACTGCCGGGGATTACCATCGCGAACGGCAGAAATATCCTGTTGTGGAACGGCGGTTCCATACGAAAGCCCGGCTGCTGACAACCAGTGTGCCGGGCTCTCACGTTTTGATATTAGCAGAGGATATTACTGCTCGACCTTCGGCAAATCTCGCTCGAGTTGTTTATCGAAGCGGTTGCCAAGGACGTAATCGGCCTGCATCACGGTATGAATTTCGCGGGTGCCTTCGTAAATCGAGGCTCCTTTGGCGTTGCGATAAAATCGCTCCACCGGGTATTCATCCGAGAAACCATAAGCCCCGAACACCTGAACGGCGTTGGCGGCGGAGGCTTCGGCCTCACGGCAGGCGATCCATTTGGCCAGTGAAGTTGCTTTGGTCGAGCGCAATCCCTGATTCTTGAGCAGACCGGCTTTCATCCAGAGAGGGGTGCAATACTCATAGCCCGCTTCCATGTTGGCAATCATCTGCTTGACCAGTTGATGGTCGGCAATCGGCTGGCCGAACGTCTGACGTTCTTTCGAGTAATTGATGCAGGCATCGCGGCAGGCGCGTATGAGGCCGCACGATCCGGCCGCCACGGTGTAACGACCCTGATCGAGGCAGAACATGGCGATTTTGAATCCCTGGCCTTCCTTGTAGACCAGATTTTCCGCCGGGACTTCGACATCCTGCATCGAAATCCAGCCGGTGTTGCCGGAGCGCACGCCTAACTTACCGTGAATACTTCCGGTGGTTACGCCGGCGAATGCTTTCTCCACGATGAACGCCGACATACCGCTGTGATCGCGAGCCTTCTTTTTATCCAGGTCGGTCCAGGCGAAGATCAGGAAATAGTCGGCCATGTCCGCCAGCGAGATCCACATCTTCTCGCCGTTGAGGATATACTTGTCCCCCTGCTTTACGGCGGTGGTCTGAATACCGACCGCATCCGAACCGGCGGCCGGTTCGGTCAGACCGAATGTGGCCAGTTTCTCGCCTTTAGCAGCCGGGATGAGATATTTTTGTTTCTGTCCCTCGTTGGCCCAGGTGAGCACCGGTAGTGAGAAAAGACCGATATGGACCGAGAGAATTACCCGTGCGGCGGTGTCGGCGTATTCCATTTCTTCCGAAGCCAGGCCGAGGGAGATATAATCCATACCAAGGCCGCCGTATTGTTCCGGAATACAAAAGCCGAGCAGGTTGGCCTTGACCATAGCCGGGATGATCTCGGGATTTATTTTCTGAGCGCGATCGAACTCGGCGATATTCGGCGCGACGACTTTGGCGGCCACTTCGCGAGCCATATCGCGCACGGCGAGCTGGTTTTCGGTCAGGGTAAAATCTATCATGTTATAACGTTGCCTCCGGGTATTCTGTTTTCCAAGCGGTCGAAACCGGTGGGTGGCAGATCTCTCGTCTGCCCCATCGACCGATCGATTATAGACAAATAACCCCAACCGGGCAAGAGAGGTTTCCGGGAGTGTTACGAATGTGCCGATCAACCTTGCCGCCCGAGATCGAAAATGTTATATTCCGCCATCAAGTCAGGAGACAAACGTGGACGAACCAATCAAAGTAAAAGCCGACCTGATTCCCTACGCCCATGAGTATGCCCGCGATGTTCTTTCCTGGATCGATTCCGAGGAAGTCTACAAAGATGTCTGCCGCGGTCAGGACTGGCCGCCGCCAAAGGATCTGGTGGAGAGCTGGCAGCGTAAGAACGTCGTGTCATATCTGCTGTTTTCCGAGCGTCAGCCGGTAGCGTACGGGGAGTTGTGGAATCGCCCTCTCGAAATGGCCGTGGAGGTCGCTCATCTGATCGTGGCGCCGGCCAAACGCTCGATGGGTTACGGGACGAAAATGCTTGAGGAGTTGTACAATCGCGCCGCAGCGCGACCGGATGTCGCCAAGGTGCTGTTGAACCTGTACTCGGAGAACGAGGTAGCGCTGAGTTGTTATCTCAAGGCCGGGTTCGAGTTGATCGGCACCTCCAGCTACATCACCGGACTCAAGATGGTAAGAATGGTCGAATGAACCGGCCTTGCCCGATCATGCCGGATAAAGACAACGAAAAACATATTCGAGATAGAGAAGGAATTAAGGATGACTGATTTCAAGAACATCCTCGTGGAGATTGCCGACGGCATCATGACCGTCACGATCAACCGCGAGAAAGCCATGAATGCCCTGAATCGGGAGACGATCGACGAGCTGCAGAAGGTACTGCAGGACAACTGGAGCAACGACGAGATCGCCTGTGTGATCGTTACCGGAGCGGGCAAGGCATTCGTGGCCGGAGCCGATATCAAGGAACTGGCCGAGCTCGATGCTCGCGGCGGCACGCTCACCGCGGCTCGGGGTCAGTGGTTGATGAAGAGCCTCCAGAATTTCCCGAAACCGGTCATTGCGGCGGTCAACGGATTCGCTCTCGGCGGCGGCTGCGAACTGGCTATGGCCTGTGACATCAGACTGGCTTCTTCCAAAGCCAAATTGGGACAGCCGGAAGTGAACCTTGGCATCATTCCGGGTTATGGCGGCACGCAACGGTTGCCGCGTCTGGTTGGACGAGGCAAGGCGCTCCAGTTGATTCTGACGGGCGATATGGTCAATGCCGCTGAAGCGTACCGGATCGGTCTGGTCGATGAAGTCTACGAGCCGGAAGAGTTGATGGAAAAGGCTATGACCATGGCTAAGACAATCGCCTCCAAGGGACCGCTGGCAATCATGCATGCCAAGGAATGCGTACACCGTGGACTGGATATCGGTCTTTCGGCCGGATGTGATCTGGAGAAGGCCAATTTCGGAACGGTCTGCAGCACGGCCGACAAGAATGAGGGCATGCAGGCGTTTATCGAAAAACGCAAACCGGACTTCAAAGGAAAATAAAGCACCCGACGTGTGAGTAGGGGATGTATGTGCGGGTGGAGTCTTGATCGGCTCCACCCGTTTTAGTCGGGATGAGCGTGACAAGCAAGTGCCGGTCGGTGACCGATCTGCCGGCGGCCCATCCGTCCACGGGTGGGATTGTGACGACACAAGGGTAGTAGTCGAATCGAAGAATTGTAGGTCGAAATCCCCTGTCCGCCGAAGGCGGATCGCGGAGCGAGGTTTCGACAATGAACTTTGTCAGGCTCTATATATATCGCGGGATCGCAGGGGTCCCGCGCTACGCGGAGTGTTAAAAAAGCCATACGCGCAGATATTTGGCAAACCACAGCCATAATGCGGGCGACGCAAGTATGGGGACTAATTTGACGCTGGCAGGATTAAAAAGCTAATGGAACTGGTGCTGCTGTTTTCAAATTCATTCCTGGTTGGCTTTTCAGGCGCCATGATGCCCGGGCCGCTGCTGACGGTCGGTATTGCCGAAACGCCACGCTCCGGCTGGCGCACCGGGCCGATTATCTCGATTGGCCACGCTATCGCCGAAGTAGTGGTGGTCGTGCTGCTGTCGGCGGGAGTGGTGGCGATCTCGGAAAACGGCATCATTACCGGTGTGATAGGGGTGGCCGGCGGGCTGGCTCTGTTGCTCATGGGCGGCATGATGGCTTATGATATCTTAACCGGCCGGGTTAAATACGAATACACCGGCAACGAGGCGCGCACGCGCAGTTCGGTGCTGATCGGCAAAGGAATAACCGCTTCGATAAGCAATCCCTACTGGTTCGTCTGGTGGGGTACTACCGGGCTGGCGTTCGTGGTCAAATCGGTCAAGTTGGGTATCGCGGGACCGGTCGTGTTCTACTTCGGGCATATTCTTTCGGATTTCGTCTGGTACACGGTCGTGTCGGTGGTGCTCTGGCGCGGCAAGAAGATTTTTGTTGGCGCCGGGCTCAAAACTTTGATTCTCATGTGCGCCGCATTTTTGCTTTATTTGGGCGGCAGCTTTATTATTGACGGTCTCGGCAACCTGGACTGAACCGTTGTCTGATCTCACGCGAACGAAAGGCACCGGCATGAACGTTGAAATCAAACCGCTCGAATCCTCCGACAAAGACTGGGTGCTTACGATCATTCGTCATTGGGGTGCGGATTTTGTCGTTACACGCGGGCGCAAGGTTTACCCGGCTGAAATCGAGGGATTTTACGCAGTCAACGAGACCGGCGAACGGGTGGGGTTGGTAACGTTCGAGATTGTCAACGATCAATGTGAGATAGTTACTCTCGATGCCTTCGTGCAATGGTCCGGAATTGGAACGCAGTTGATCGAACAAGTGCGCACCACCGCCCGCAAGAGAGGCTGTAAGCGACTCTGGTTGATCACCACCAACGACAACATCCCGGCCATTCGCTTCTATCAGCGGCGCGACTTTGAATTAGTCGCGATTCATCGTAACGCCCTCGATTTGTCCCGAGCACTCAAACCGAGTATTCCGCTGGTGGGGATGCACGGCATTCCGATCCGGGACGAGTTGGAATTCGAGCAGAAGTTGTAGAGTGGCCCACCCATTGGGGGCTGTTGAAAAAGTCCTACGCTCGTACGTCCGACAAGACACGTTAGTAATGAGGGCGACACAAGGCCGCCCGCTACGCGAGGTTAGGGCTTTTTAACGCGTAGCGGCGGGGCTTGTCTCCGCCGCGATGGAGGTTTGTCAACAATCCCCGAGGGGTGGGGCACCTACAGCACATCGTAACAATTCCCACACCAACGTCAGGTTGCAAGCAACCTGATCTACGAAGACTTCGAATCCGCCCTTAATACTCTGGCCTTATGGCCGGGATCACGGGGATCCCGGCCTGTGGAAGATCCTATATCAAGCCTCGTCGGTTAATATGTTACCGACACACCTCTCGCCTGGAGTTGCGGGATGTAGGTATTGATCGAGGTGTCGTCCAACGGATTCGAGTCCAGATAGAGGAAATCGCTCGTTGCCAAGCCGGTGTTGTCAATCAGCGGTTCTATGTTGGTGATAGAGTTGTTGGACAGATAGAGGTAATGAATCCCCGGCAGGTACTCCAGCGCTCCGATATCGGTGATGTTGTTGGTGCTGAGATCAAGCGTTACGATCTTGTCCATGTCCATGAGCGAGTCCAGATCGGAGATCTGGTTGTCGCTTAGCAGCAGCAGGTACACCTTCGACATTGCGGATACGGCCCCAATATCGGTGATATCATTAGATGTCGCGTCAAGGACTTCGAGTGCGGCAACCGGTCTGAGATCTTCGAGCGTGGTGAGGTTGTTGTACGAGACATAAAGCGATTGCACCTTGGTCATGCCGCTCAGGGCCGAGAGAGAGGAGATGGTGTTATGGCTCAAGTCGATCCAGGTCATCTCGGTCATGTTCTGAAGCGGTGAAATGTCCGACACGCCACAATAGCTCACTCCAAAGCTGGTCATGGAAGTCAGGCCCTGAAGCGGCGAAAGGTCGCTCAGCGATGGGAACGACGACAGGATCAACTTCTCGAGCGCGATTAGATTCTGGGCTCCCTCGAGGCTCTCAATGTGGTAGCTCCCGGCCTGCGTGCTGCTGCCGATGTTGAGCAGTTCGGTGATTGTGTCCACCTGCGACACGTAGAGGCTGTCGTCCAGCGACACTCCCACCAAATGTGACACGATCGCACGACGGAAGCTCGTATCGGGAATGGTAACGAAGGTGCTGTCGAAGGCGACGGTGGTGAAGTCCCAGATCGGTCCCTCGGTTTGACCGCCGTTGTTGTCGGAGGCGACAATCTGCCAGAAGTATTTGGTACCCAAGTCGAGGCTGGATGTTATCTGCAGGCTAGAGGCCGTGATGTCACCGGCGCCGGGGACGACATCATTGTCGGTGATGTTGGAGTCGTTTCTGAGATAAACCGAATAGTGAACGGTGTTGCCATCCGGGTCGGAACAGGCCCAGTCAAGCGTCGGTGTCCGGGAAATATCGATGGCATGATTGGTCGGCGCTACGATTATCGGTGTTTCCGGGGGATGATTCGATGGCTCGTTGTTGGAATCGGTGGATGAATCGCCACAGCCAACGACAACGGCAAACAAGGTTGCCATAAAAACACATAGAATTCTTCGATAATACATGCTCCCTCACTCCTATTATGAATAATGATAAACGAACGTAACTTGTGTCATTACAAAGATTGCCGATTAAAAAAGCCTCCAATGACCAACAAATAATGACACTAGGCCGTATAGCCCGATGCGTCAAGGAAAAAAAGGATTGCAGGCCCGGGGGGCGGAGGAGATGTCTTATTATCTACGGAATTCACCGACATTGAACAGTTGGCACGTCTCGGGGAGACGTGCCGTACAGCGAAGATGGATTCCCGCTTCCGGGATTGTTGACAAACCTCTATCGCGGCGGAGACAAGCCCCGCCGCTACGCGTTAAAGAGCCCTAACCTCGCGTAGCGGGCGGCCTTGTGTCGCCCGCATTACAGATGTATTTTTACTGAATATCCGGGCGTATGACTTTTTCAACACTCCCTTTCGCGGGAAAGACGTTCTCTAAGGACAGCGGCTGCAGCAGGGGCAGAGGAGATGTCGGCCGCTCGACAACATGGTTGGATTCTTTACGAGGTGTTTCGTGAAGATGATGTATGGAGCGATCTAGTCGTTCGGTGAAGAAACCGAGGACTGACGCTCACCGTCGGTCGACATGCACTCCGACCAGATACTGAACATCTCGTCGTCGCGAGTTTTAGAGTTGATCACGAGGTCGGCTCGTCCGGCGCGAATCATAGTTGTGAAGGTGTTCAGCAGATATGGATCGAAAGCCGTTCCGGATTCCGAGAGCATGATCGAGAGAGCTTTCTCGGTATCGTAGGCTTTACGGTAGACGCGGTCGGACGTGAGGGCATCGAATACGTCGGCGATACAGATGATGCGTGCTCCGAGCGGAATGTCGTCCCCCTTGAGTCCCGAAGGATAACCTCGGCCGTCGAGCCGTTCATGATGATGCAGGATCAGGGGGAAAAGGTCCCAGGGGAATTCTTTGCCTCGGAGCACCTCGATTCCAAGCTCGGGATGCTTGCGGATCGCCATAAATTCCGAGTCGGTCAGTTTCCCGGCCTTCTTCAGGATGGCATCCTCGATCCTGACTTTACCAAGGTCGTGAAGCAGAGCACCCGCAACGATGGTTTTAAGCTGGAAAGTTTTCATCCCGAGTTCTTTGGCCAGCAGCAACGCCAGGGAAGCGACTCGATCGGAGTGACCCTTGGTGTATTTGTCTTTGCGATCGACATCTTTTGCCATCGAGTCGAAAATGTCGAGATACAACTGCTCGATCGACGCGATAACTTTCTCGGTCTGCTCGCGGCGGCCTTCGGCCTTGACCGATCGATACAGGGCGTATGAGGATTCGAGATCGTTGAGAGCATCGTCTTTGTGGTCCATCTCGTTGTGCAGCTTGCCGCGTTCGAGCAGAATTTCCGCTTCAAGGAATTGGGCGCGGATTTGACGGGCGATGTCGATAGCTTTGTTAAAGGAATCGCGCGAGGCGAGATAATCGCGTTCCTGTCGCCGAATTTTACCGAAGATTTTATGGGTCTCGGCCAGATGACCGTTAATCACGTTGTCCTCGGTGAGACGTTTCTGGGCAGCTTCACAATGCTGACGGGCTTCTTCCAAATCGCCGTCCTGCTGGAGTAAGTCGGCCAGGTTGAGGTCAACAATCAGTTTGAGGGAGGCATCCTTGATCTGAAGCGCAGTCTCGTAAGCGCTCCGGAAATGAGTGCCTGCTTCTTGGTACCTTTCCTGCTCGATGCAGGTAATACCTATATTGTTTTCGGTATAAGCTGCTTTGCGTATTTCATTGTTCGTGCGGTATATGTCGAGCGATTCGGCGTAGAGGACCAACGCCCGCTCGCGGTCCCCTTTCATGTTGTTGATGGTGCCGAGGTTGTTGACCAGATCGGCATAAAGGGTTTGTTCGCCGAGATCGCGGGCAAGTGAGATGGCTTCATCGTAATTGATTTCAGCTTCCTCGAACTCGCCGAGGTCGACATAGACGACGCCGAGATTGCGCAACGCCCGACAGGTGCCCTCTTTATCGCCCAGGCGACGGTAGGCGCCGATAGCCCGCTGAATATATCCCAGCGCGCGGTCGTGTTCTCCTTGTTTGGCGAGAAGTTGACCGATCTGGATGAATGTTTCGGAGCGGATTTTGAGTTGGTCGGAATCGCGGCAGAACTCGAGGACTTTTTGATATTCGTCGATGGCTTCCTTGAGCTTGCCCTGTTTGGCGAAGATACGACCTTTTTCCTGATGGAGACTGAAGCGGAGTTCCGGGGACAAAAGGCCTACTTCTTTGGAGGCCCAGATATCCTCGACGGTTTTGAGATAACCGATCGCTCGGTCATAATCGAAACCGGCGGCGGCTTCGTTCGCCAGGGTCATGAGATTGGCGATCGTTTCCTGCCAGTCGGTCTCTGATGAGGCTGAGCTGCGCCTCGTGAGTTGCTGGTCTTTGTTTAGTCTCTTCGAAGGATCTTCGTTGTCATGCCTACCGGGCATTCAGTTTCCTCTTAAGGTTGCTGAGCACCTGAACCGAATCCTGAAAACGTCTGTCCATGCCAATTTGCTTGAACATGACCGCGGCCGCGTCGAGCTTGGCACAGGCAATATCGTAATTTCCTCGATCTTTCTCAAGCAATCCCTGCTCAAAAACGGTCTCCGCTTCCATAGCCGGCATTTTGTTGGTAACGGCCATGTTGTGCGTGACGGTCAGCATGTCCGCCGCGGCGTCGATATTGCCCATGACCCGCAGGATGCGACCGTCGATAAGGTTCAGTTCCGCTTCGAGGGCTTTTGAATTCAACCCCGGTAGAATCTTGCGAGCGGTGTCGATTACCGACTTGGCGATAATGGTCTCGCCCCGCTCCAAATGACATCGAGCAATGTTCTGGTAACAAATCTCCACCAGATTAAGGTCCTTTTCGTCCAGGGCTACCGCCAGGGCTCCGTTAAGGTTTTCCACAGCCTGATCGAATTCACCGATCTCGGTGTGAGTCAAACCTATATTCAATAAGACGTATCCCTGACGTATAACGTTTCCTGCCGATTCGAAATCGGACAGACAAAGTTTCAAGACCTTAATCGCCTCGGCATGTTCTCCTCTGGCGGAGCGAACCGCCCCGAGCGTGTTCAGGACGGTTGCGCGGAGTTCATAGTCGGAGGTCTGGGTGGCCCATTCGAGAGCTTCCTCGCAGAGGTCTTCACAACGATTATAATTACCCTGCTGGAACTCGGCGTTGGCGCGGTTACGAGCGCATTCGGTAGCGCCGCGATATTCACCGGCCGCGAGGAAAAGACGCTGGGCTTCGAGATAGCTGCCGTTGGCCCCCTCCCAATCCGACTGCATCATACGAGCCCGGCCGGTTTCCTTGAGCACTCCCGCTCGCAGCACCTGGTCTTGTTCCGCCTCGTTGGAGACGATAGCCGACTTGAGCAAGTCCAGAGCGACGATCGGGTTACCCTGTTTCAGCCATCCCCGGGCCAGGTCAAGCAGCGCCCGGCCGTCGGAGATACCGGCGCAGGGTTGGGAGCCGGTGCGATATGTCGTCGTGGTGTCTAACATTTTCCTCGGTTTCCTCTAATGGCTTCCTCTAATCGCTGCTTCTCACTTACTCTTTAGCGCAGGGAACCTCTGTCGATGAGGTCGGAAATAAGACCATAGGCCGAGAAATGGTTCAGATAACCCGTTACGGTCTTGTTGACAAAATCAACGCTGCAGATGACATCGTCGAATTGACCGGTAACTTCGTTATAGAACCCGATACGGATGGTGGACTCGTCGACCATCGACAAATCAGCGTCGCGGTAAGACATAGTCACCTTGACCGGCTCATCGAAAACCAGACCGTCGGTGCCAAACTCATTATAGAACACGTTGATGTCAGGAATAGAGATACTGAAAGTCGTATCATTCGGTACCGCGTGAGGCGGGATCTCCAAAATGACATCCATCAATTCCAGACGACCACCCTGTTCGGACGAAATAACCTGCTCACAATACAGGTTGGCCGGGGTCATCAGAACCGATGAGGACGAAGCCGAGCGCTGCAACAACTGCGGTTCAACGCTTGTGTTGGTGTCACCAACCGGTGAACGAGAACAACCGGCGATGGCAAGCAGGCCCGCCAGGGCGACGATCATGATCTTGTTAGTAAGACTCTTGACGTTGGCGCGTTCCATAGATGAACTCCTTACTACGGTATGCTTTGAACCAGACATTGACTTCTTCATTGCGAAGGGGATTATCGCAAGGTCTGTGCCGCAGCCGTTATTATCTTGTATGTCGCTGGCAGGTAATGAGTTGTGTGTCGTATGCAGAGCTTGGAGAAGTGATCCTTACAGAGTTGAGACGGAACGATATGATCCGGGAAGTATTCGGGTTGTAAAGGTATGTCGATGAAAACTATAGGCTTATAGCGACAGGAAGAAAGATGGAACGTTATGTTCCGATAGCGATATTGTTACAGAATCAGGTCTTGCGGCGATCCTGTTCGAATCCCCCGGCCTCAATAATACGACGCAAACGAGGTCTCGATATACCGAGGAATTTGGCAGTTAAGGTCTTGTTCCACTTGAACATATCCAGAACCTGCAGCACTATGGACTGTTCCGCTTCTTCCAGGCTAAAACCTTGTGGGGGAACATCGATCACTATCTGTTGCCGTTCGGCCAGGCTGACTCGCCCCTTTTTGAGACTTCCCTTGATGTCTTTGAGGCTAATGGTTCTGGTCTGGGTCAGGAGCACCGCCCGCTCGATTACGTTGCAAAGCTCACGAACATTTCCCGGCCAGGAGTAGGCCATCATCTCCGAAATTGCCTTGTCGGATAGCTGCAGATCGTTTTTACGATATATGGTGGAGTAGAAATCGAGGTAATGGAGCGCTGTCCGACGGATATCCTCAGGTCGGTCGGCCAGAGGGGGCAGTTGAAGAGTCAGCAGGCTGAGCCGGAAGTAGAGGTCTTCACGGAAACGGCCCTCGTGCATGGCTTCTTCGAGGTCGATATTGGTGGCGGCAAGAACGCGGACATCGATATCGATATGGTTAACATCACCGACTCGACGGAGTTTTTTATCTTCGAGCACTTTCAACAGCTTAGCCTGAGCCGAGGCGGTAAGGTTGCCGACTTCATCGAGGAAAATAGTCCCGCCCGCAGCGTATTCGAACAAACCCATTTTGTCGTGTTTGGCGTCGGTGAAAGCTCCCTTGACATGTCCAAACAGTTCCGACTCGAACAGGTCATCCGGTATCGCTGAGCAGTTTACCTCAACCAGGTTATGCTTGCGGCGCATGCCGGTATGATGGAGGACCTTGGCAACCAGACCCTTACCCGAGCCGGTCGGTCCCAGTATCAAAGCGCTGGGAAAATCGACATCGGAAAGAGTTGAAATAGCGGATCGAATTTCACTGATAGCCGGGGATTCGCCGATGATGGCGTCCAGGCCGTAGCGGCTGGGTTTTTCGCCGGAACCGGCTCCCTCCTCTTCGAGCTCGTTGAGTAACCAATCGAGGCGTCGCAGGCATTGGTCCGAGGTCAATACTTCCGACACTCCCAGTTTGGCCACCCGTCGTGCCTTTTCCTGGGTCGGTTGGTCCGATTTTCCGATCAGCTTGACTTCTTTACCGCCGGTGGCGAGAGAAACGAGGAAATCGTCACGGGCAAAATTGGGGCTGTCCAGGTCGACGAATATGGTTTTGATCCGATCTTCGGCCGAATACAATTCGGGGCGGTCGTACCAGACCAGTCGTCCGTTTGAACCAACCTTGGAGCGAATCAATCGTTGTTGTTTTCGGTTCAGCACATCGCCGTAGACGGCGGTTTGATTCGGCATGTTTTAAGCCTTCATCGGATAAACGATCATGTCCGGCTGCACAGATCAACGGGATAAATCCCGAAGAGTTAATCCGCAGGGGCTCACAGGATCAGGTCAGACCAGATCCTCCTGAGCGACGCGGTTGGCTTGTTCCAGCAAAGATGATAAGGTCTGTGAGGCCTCAAAAGCTTTCCTGAATTCCTCGTGGGCTCTGTCTTGTTGTCCGCTTTTCATGTATTCCACGGCTTTGTCTGCATGGTGGTGGACCTGAGCATGCGGCGTTTCGATTTTGCGGAACTCCTCCAGGTGGCGGCATTTGGTCTGTCCCGATCCGTAATACCATTTGCCGAAACGGCATTGGGTATGATCACAGGGAGTCCAGGCTTGCGGATCGATAGTTCGCTCGATAATGTGTTGCAGACGGTCCATATATAAAACATGATCGCGCTGAGCCGCCTGGAACATGGTGATCTGGTCGGTGTCAAAGCGGAATTGATCGACAATCCGCTGGAGGCCGTTGGCCTGGCGGTTGAGTTCCTCGGCCGCCTGCGCCGATTGTTCCGATCCGCGGGCGGTATCGGTCGTAACGGTTGAGATCTGTTCGACACTGCGGGTAACTTCTTCGGCTGCCGAGGATTGTTGTTCAGCAGCCGTGGCAATTTGCTGGATCATGTCCATCACCTGCTGGGACATGGTCACGATATCGTTCAGACTGTTGCCGGCCCGATCAACCAGTTCGCGCCCTTTGTCGACCTCCTGCACTCCGGATTCCATCGACTCTACCGCTTCCTCTGTCTGGCGCTGTATACCCTTGATCATCTGGCTTATCTCAGCGGTAGCTTTGCCGGTTCGTTCGGCCAGTTTGCGAACCTCATCGGCGACAACGGCAAAACCACGGCCCTGTTCACCGGCGCGAGCGGCTTCAATGGCGGCGTTAAGAGCCAGCAGGTTGGTCTGGTCGGCAATATCATCGATCACGCGGGTGATTTCTCCGATCTGATCGGCTGAGCGCGCCAGGTCCGTTATTGACTGAGCCGACATTCGCACTACGTCTGAAATAGTTTGCATTCCCGCAATAGCGCTGTGAACCACTCGACCGCCGTCGGTGGCGGTGTTGGCGGCGTTGCGCGAGGCATCGGTTGCGACCGATGCGTTTTTAGAAGACTCGAAAATAGTCGCAGTCATTTCTTCGATAGCCGTGGAGACTTCCTGCACGCGCTGGGCCTGATCCTGTACCCCCTCGGCGATACGACCCGATGTGGCCGAGATAGTCGAGGCGGCGCTGGTTAACTCACGGGACGAGTCGGACAGTTGCCGGATAATGTGCGTGAGGTTGTCAAGCATGGTCTTGACCGACTGGCCCAGGGTGTCCTTGGAAGAACGAGGTTGTAACCGAGCGGTCAGGTCACCTTCAGCGATACTCTTGGCCACGAAAGAGAGATTTTTCATATAGTCGGAAAGTTTGGAGAAAGCGATCGCAAGAGTAGTTATTTCGTCGTTTCCTCGAACTTCGAGGTGTTGCTCAACGTCTCCTTCGGCCATCTTGGTGGCGATTTCAGCTACTCGTGAGACGCGCCGTGAGATTCTCTGTGAAACGAAATACGACAACGCCATTACGACCAGCGTGCCGAACAACCCTACCAGAAGTACGGCGATCAGTTGGCTATTAAGGTGCGCCAACACCTGTTTCTCGGGAACGATTGTAAGTAAAATAGGTGTCTCTTGAGTGTTGCCGAGAAGCCCCTCAGCTTTCGGTGAATGTACAAACGAGACCCCGAGATACGTATTTTCTCCGTTGACAGGTCTTATTATAACCTGATCGTCAGAGGCTGAACGGATTGCCTGTTTGAGTTGTGTCCAGGTGGATTTGTCTTCAGCCGCGAGATTCCAATTCGGGTTTGCTTTTCCCGACAAGACCAAATCACGGGAGGGACAGATCAGGATACTGTGGGAGTCGTCATAACCGAAACCGGCAAGGACACTGCTGCATTTGGCGACCGCCTGGTCGATTTCGTCAAAATCCAAAAAGGCTACGAAGCCGCCGTTGACTTCTCCCGAGGAGCTGTGCGATGGATAGCAGTAAGCATAGGTGTAGCTGTTGCTCAACCCGAGTTGTTCCATTGTTTGAGAACGAATAAGATTCACGGCCGGGTTTTCAACGTTGGCGATGTCCTTGAAATCGGTAAGTATTTTCCCCTTGAGAGCCGATGCATCGACTTTGATTAAAGGGGATCCTGCGATTTCAACCACTCGGGCGGATTTATCGATCAGAGCTACCAGACTGAATCCGGAAGTGCCGGCCATCCAGCGCTCGAACTGCGCAGCGACTTCGGTGGTAGAATTGAACTCCAGGGCGATGCCGAACATGTCATCGCGTGTCCAGAAGGTAAATACTTCGGACCGGTTAGTCAGGATGCGATCAAGTTCATCGGCGAATTGGCCGTTTGAAACCTGGATCAAATTCTGGCTGTTCTGCTGAAACGCTGATTTTGAAAAGTTATAGAAATAGGTGATTACAGCAACGATTACCAGCAGACTTATGAGACCGGTTCCAAGAATCTGATTCCGGATATTCCACTTAATTGACAGTTTCACTCGTTATCTCCTGTTTCAACCCGTGAGCGGATTACTCGGACAATAGTCTAGTGGTATATTTGTCGGCAAAATGGCGCTGTTTGTGAACCTCTGGTCGTTGGTTTACATCAACTCCGCCAACCGGTTGCGGGCTATCAGCTGCCTTGAGAGGCACGTTTGCAGCTCTTGAACCTGTTAAGTGCCATTCGTCTGATATCTTTTTATAGGTCAACGGTATCGGGGTGACGCGAAGTCGCTTGCTGGGCGGGATCAGGGCTGTAATCGCGTATTCGGGATGTATGTTTTTTCCCGGTAAGCAGTAGCAGGTGGTGGTTTTCGAGACACTATATCGCGGAAGTCCTGATAGTCTCGTATCATATTAGTAGTTTGAAGTTTACAATTTGCCCCGGTATGCTATCTTCGATGGGCTACCGATGATCATGTACAAGTATGGCTAGTAAGCAGAAATTAACTCTTGCCGAATTGGTCGGTAAGTGTCTCGAAGGAGATGCCGAGGCCTGGTCCCGGTTGGTCGATGTGATCACGCCGGTGATTCTATCCGTATGTCGTTCCATGGGGCTCACCCGTGAGGACAGCCTCGACATTTTCGGTCAGACCTGTTATCTGCTATTAACCAACCTGGAGCGTTTGACCTCTCCGGACAAGGTAATCGCTTATGTCGCTACCACTACGCGCCGTGAAGTGCTGGCCAGTGTTCGTCGCGGACGGTTGTTCGAGGCGGCGCGAGAATCGGGCGTAATCGATGTGATCGGGCATAGTACGGCTAATCCTGAGCAGTTGGCCGAGCAGGCGGAAGAGACGGAGATTCTGATGAAAGCTATCTGGAAGCTGCCGGAACGTGACGCCCGCCTGATGTACCACCTGTTTTTGGATCCGTCGGAGCCTTCTTATGAAGAAATATCCGAAAGACTGAAAATACCGGTGGCCTCAATAGGCCCTACCCGGGCTCGCTGCCTCCTCAAGTTGAGCAGAATTTTAAAGCGAATGGGGGACCTGTTTTAGGAGTATTTTTGCCGTTTGTTACGGCTCTTACAAATGGGTAAGAACGATATGAAAGGATATGAAGGCTACATTGATCGGCTGGTGGAGCTTCTGCAGGGAAAGCTGAAAGGCCGACGCAAGGCGCAATTGGAAGCTGAGATCAAGGCTGATCCGAAGCTGGCCGAGATCATGGCCGGTCTTAAGGGTTTGCTCAAAATCGGTGATAACCTGCGCCGAAGCGATTTAAACCGGGCTGTTCGGGGATTGTCCGACAGGCTTTTTGCTGATTTTATGCGCAGCCGTCGTGATCCTGAAAGTCGGACCGGTATTCGTGTTTTTGACTCGCGTGACATTCCGCTGCCTGAAGGGGTACGCCCGGCTACGGTTGATACCCGACGTCTGCGTTGGCAGTTACCCAAGGGTGAATTGGAGATGGCTGTTTACCCGATTACCGACAGCGCCTTTGAAGTAATCGGCCAGGTAACGGGAATAGAGGCCGACCAACCGGTCATAGCCGAAATCAAAACAGCTCATGGGATTCTAAAAGCTGAGGCTGATCCTTTCGGTTTGTTCCGGTTCGAGCGCGTTCCCAGGGGAAGCCGCGAGTTGATACTCCATGCCGGCCCTAATCGAATTGGTTCAGTTGCGTTTGACTTATGATCTACCTTGAAGATCTGGCGGGACTCGATCAAGAACCCGCCCTGAGCAGATTAATCGAGCTCAAGTACGGTGGTGATCCGGAAGCGTTTCTGTCCGATCTGGACAGCGGCCTCAACCGGCTGATCAGGACCGATCTCGGCCAGGCCGCGAAGTACGTCGAACAAGCTCGCAAGCTCAGCAATTCGATTCATCGCAAGTACGAAGGGCGACTGGTGTCGTTGTCGGCCCGACTGGCGTTATGGTCGGGGGACTACACGGCGGCGTTGCGGTTATATCAGCAGGCATTGAAGCTGTTCGAGAAGTATCGTCAGTACGAAGCCGCCGCTCGTCTGCATAAAGGTACGATCGAAGTGTTGATGTACCTGGGACGTTATGATGAAGCGCTTGACTCCGGCCGGAAAGCGTTGCGTTTTTTCCGCCGCAAAGAGATGCTCACCGATGAAGCGCAAACTCTGACCAACATAGGTAACGTTTATCATCGCATGGACATGAACCATGAGGCGTTGCGTTACTATGATAAAGCCCGCAAGATATTCGAACCGACGGGTGGGGTGCCGCTGGCCGTAGTCGATTACAACCGCGCCAACATTCATGCCAATCTTAATCATTTGCAGCAGGCTCGTAAGCTCTACGCTGAAGCAGCTAATGTCTATCGCGAGCAGGGATTGTTGATTGCCGAATCCCAGGCCAATTATTCGGTTGCCTATTTATTATTCCTGGAGGACCGCTACACTGAGGCGATGACCCTGTTCGAGCATGTCTATGAGAAGTTCCAGGAGTTAGGAGATCGCAAGTCAGCCGCGGTAACGCAACTGGACCTGGTTGAGTTGAATGTTCAGGTGAACCAGTTCGGCATGGCAATGATGTTGGGAGAGGCTTGCCTGCCGGAACTGCTCAAACTCAAGATGAATTACGAGGCAGCCAAGGCACATTACTTCGTTGCTCTGGCACGACTGGCCATGGAGGATTACCGTTCTGCGGGCAACCGTTTGAAGCAGGCGGAACGGATGTTCGAAGCGGAAAAAAATGACCTTTGGCTTGGTCTGGTGGGAGTCGCTCGGGCTCGTCTGGCTCAGAAGCAGGGGGAACCGGCTGAAGCGGCTGAGGCTGCCGAAGCGGCAATTGCGAAATTTTCGGCAAGCCATGACCGTCGCCGTGAGATCGATGCCCGTCTGGTATTACTGCAGACTTTATACGAGTCGAATCAATTGGACAAGGCCGACAGCCAGTTACGGCGGCTGCGACGAGCGAAACTGGCCGGATACCAGAAATACCAATTGAACGCGATCATTGCTGATTTCTACTTCCGGCGTGGTTTGTTTGAACAAGCCTCACGTTACTATCGTGAAGCGGTAATGGTCGTTGAGCAGATGCTGACGGGACTGCATCGCGACGATCTTCGCTATTTCTTCGCTGTCGACAAATACCACAGCTATCGCCGTCTGGTAGAGAGTCTTCTCAAACTGGGGAAAACCCAGGAATCGTTCATTCAGAGCCTCAATGCGCTCAACATGCTTAACCATCCAACGGTTTCGATTGAGCGTCTTCAGGGTGAGGTGCCGGCGGCGTTGATCGAGAAGATGGATCAACTGCGAACGACCCTGACCCGGCTGTATAAATTCCCCCGTTCGGGAGAACGTTCCACGGTTGATCAGGCGGATTATCGAGAAGTTGAACAGCAGTTATTTTACTATCATCGCCGGGCGGTATCACATAGCTCGGCCAAGGCGGTTTCAGGACAGAACGGTGTCACTCCCGAGACTTTGCTTCGAAGACTCCGAAAGCAGAAACGCAGTCTGGTTGTTTATCATGGAGACGATGACTCCCTGGGTGCATTTGTCGCAAACGGTGACGGTGTTGTCTACGTGTCGCTGGACTGCTGCACGAACGAAGTCGAAGGCCTTGTTCGCAAATTACATTTTTTGGCCGAGAGGACCGTATCGCACCGACATGAAGCAGTGAGTACGACCGAGGCGTGTGAGTATTATCTCGGTCGTATCTATGCGTTGCTGGTCGCACCGCTGTTATCGCATTGTCGTCGGGATGAGATTGTATTCGTGCCGTCGGGAGTGTTGATGCAGGTTCCATTCATGGCACTCTGTGATGAATCCGGTCGATACCTCAAAGACGATCGTGGAATTCAAATCGCAGTAGATCCGTTGCAACCGCCGGTGTCGTCAAAAGGGGCTTACAATCGGCTAAAATCGGCGGTTTTTGCGGTTGATTCGGAAGAACTTCCGTTGGTCCGCAAAGAAGGGAAACAAATCAGCCGGATATTCGACAACGCGAAATTTTACTCGGCTAAACGGGCCAGTTCTGTCCACCTGATGCGAGAACTTGTTGAATCAAAGGGATTTGTTCATGTGGCCGCACACGCTTCGCGGTCATCGGAGAACCCTCTTTTCTCGCGGATACTACTGGCGGACGGACCTTACTTCCCCTTTGATTTGTTTGATTCAGGCGTAAGTGCGCGGCTGGTAACACTTTCCGGTTGCCAGACGGCGGCTCCCGGGTTATATTATGGAAACTCTTTCAGTCTGGCGCGAGCATTTCACCAGGCTGGTAGCCGCCAAGTACTCGCCTCGCTCTGGCCTGTTGCCGATGAAGTAACTGAAAGGTTTATGACCGATTTTTACAGACGTTTGAAAAAGTCTGGGTCGGTGGTGGCTTCTTATCGGGAGACGATTAACGACATGCACCGCTGGTGTTGTAATCCGGCTCTCTGGGGAGCCTATATATTGATCGGAGAGGAATAACTGCTAGAGAGGTAAACTGGCATGTCTCAAAAAGTGTATCCCGGTCTCGGGGTGTTGTTATTACTGCTACTGCTTGCGGCAACGATCTTCCCGCAGGAAACTGACGTTGGGTTGATCGGCATTCCGGGGCAAATGGTGGTCAGGGTTAAATCAGAGGGACAGATCAGCAGTCTTGTCCGCCGGTATGATGTAACACTGATAGACAGTGTCGAGGACGGCCGCACTTTTCTGGTGCAAATTCCTCCGGGCAAGGATTTTGATTCTGCCGCCGACGGCATTACGCGCAGTCCTCTGGTAGAGAGCGCCCACGGCAATTTCCTTGTCAGTTTTCCTGAGACATTCCAGATCAGTCAGGGGTTCCCGGATCAGCGCGCCCCTATTTATGCTTTTGCCGAAAGCCCCGTCGATTATTTCACACAACCCGGTACATATTCTACGGGAATCGATTCGGCTCATCAGATTGCGACCGGATCAGGTGTCGTTGTTGCTGTGATCGATAACGGTCTGGTGTTTGATCATCCCATTCTCCAGGACATGCAGACGGTGGAAGGACGGGATCTTCTTGATGACGATAATGATCCCTCGGAGACAATGGAAGGCCTCTATGTGGGGCACGGCACGTTTGTTACGAGCCTGGTCTGGTTGACAGCTCCGGATTGTCAAATTATGCCGATCAAGGCTTTCGACGGCAACGGTGTGGGTGATGTATTCAGTCTCATCCAGGCAATTCATTGGGCCAAATCTCATGGAGCCAATGTTATTAATCTGAGCTGTGGCGTCGATGTCAACTCTCCCATTCTTCGATCGGCCATTCAAGCAGCGCTTTCATCCGGTGTGGTGATGGTTTCAGCGGCAGGCAATTCCGGCGACAGCACATACTACTATCCAGCGGCGTATGACGGCGTAATCGGTGTTACGGCTATTGACGAAAATGAGATGAGAGCCGATTTCGCTTGTTATGGATCGTTCGTAGATTTAGTGGCGCCGGGTGTGGATGTTTACGGCGCTCTCCCCGGTGAAACCGACTGGGGCACCTGGAGCGGGACTTCATTTTCATCTCCTCTGGTTGCCGGAACGGCAGCGTTGGTGTTGCAGCTCAATCCCGAGATGTTGCCGGGACAGGTTCAAAATCACCTGCGAGCTTCGGCGCGCATCGACTTACTCTGGGGAACGGTCAATGCTCCGGATTCGGAGTATGGTTATGGCGCATTGAATGCCCTGAACGCTGTCGTTGGTCTGGCTGTAGGTGATATGGATCTCTCAGGACAGCGAAATGTCGTGGATCTTGAATTACTGGCGGATTATGTCAACAACCGGCTACCCGGAGCCTGTGAGTCGGTGATTGACATGATTGCCGATGTAAACTGTGACGGCGTTGTCGATGCCCAGGATACTGAAGCTATGGCCCAGTTTTTCAACGGTAATCGGCGAAAATGGCAACCATGCTATCACTGATTTTCTAATCTGAACAAATTAGTCCAGTTTTAGCCCCGTATCTTCGTTGCGGGGCTATCTTTTTCAGTGCTTTTTCAGAAAAAAGCCGTATTTTTGGGGCCTTTGTCAACCTCCTATATCTGAGGAAGGCTGGTAAGGTCCGGCACTTGGATATCAATAAGGGATATGAGAAGAAAATGGCCGAGCGTTATAAAATACTGATTTGTTCCGTGTGTGGTGAAGAGTTCGTCTTTACCGGTCGCGGACAGGACTATTTCGCCAGTATCGGCTATGCTTATGATCCCAAAAGGTGCAAGGCCTGCCATGCCGACTATAAAAGGCGTCAAAGAGCTGCCGAAACCGCAACTGAAAAGCCGGCGGTATTACAAGACCGGAATGGTCTGTAGTGGATGCGGTCAAAGGTAGTTTGAACTTGAACGAAGATTGACTGTACAAAAATCAGGGATCATTGATAAAAGGTCAAACGAACCAGTAAGTTAGTCGTTACATAAAGATAACCGCTTGCCAAAGCGGTCTTTTCTCCATTCTGTATAGCAGTATACCTCTCTGCGACACGAGCCCCGTTCTACCGGGGCTTGTGTTTTTTTATCTATTAAATGCAATATCCACACCGGGTTTCTCGGTACGGCTAATGAGTTGACAAGACAAGTACAATAGCTATTTTACTATTGTCGTGTGTTCACAGACTCTCTAAGAAACATTACATCCTTGTTACCACGGCAATCTGATACTGATGGCTTGAGTGTATTCAAGCGCTTGATCGATCCGGATCGCAGAAGTATATCATCGAATTAAAGTTATGGAAACCCTTGCCAGGAGGGTGTTATGTCGCTACGTCTTGTGCTCCTCGTAACTGTAGTCCTTCTGACGGGAGGAAGCCTGCTTGCCTCCGATCTTTATTATGTTAAAATCCAATCCGAAACCGAAGCCGCCGGTTTACGCCTGTCCGGTGCGATTGCACTCACTCGGGCTTCATCCGGATATCTGGTACTGGCAGACAACAATGCTGAAACCAGAATGTCACGATCCGGTCTCAACGCGAGGCTGGTGGCGAGTGATATCGGTAGTTCCGAGTTAGCGATCAGCATCAATTTCGACAGGAACGCCGACGGTAATTTCCCACTGCTCTATGAGGATGTCGGATTGCGTCTGTACCGGATTCCATCGGACCTGTTTGCAACCGCCTCACTTCCGACCCGGCTGGCTCCGCTGAGGGGCAGGTCGTTGCCTGTCCGGTACGATCGGGAGGATAAAGGATCGGCCGGCGATCTCAGATATGACGTGGACCTTCAGACGATAATTGACCAGGTTAACCAGGATTCACTCGAAACCTGGTCGCATTATATGGAGAGTCGTTTTTGGCGACGAGTGGCCGGGACGACAATCAACAACGTCGCCCGCAACTGGCTGGCCGGCAAATTTGCCCAGTTTGGATACGACTCTGTGGTTATCCAGCCGTTCGAGGCCGACATCGACGGCGACGTGAAAACATGCCACAACATCATCGCCTGCAAGACCGGTACGACATACCCGATGCATCAGATTATTCTCGGTGCTCACCGTGATGCGGTTCCGGAATCCCCGGGGTCCGACGATAACGGATCGGGAGTCTGTACGGTGTTGGAAATGGCGCGGCTCATCGCACAGCTCGAGACCAAGCTTACTTTCACTTTCATCCTGTTCGATGCCGAGGAATGGGGCCTGCTAGGATCCGAATTCTACGCTGAAAACGCCTTTATCAACGGCGACAGTATCGTTTTGATGATCAATACGGACATGAACGCGAATTACGAAAACTCCAACGAAGCGCATGTCTATTATGAATATGACCACAGCCCGTACATCGACCTCTGGATAAACCTGGCCGACTCGTTGAACGGCATAGACATAACCGGCTACGAAGGCGAGTTTGGCTTTAGTGATCATGTCTCGTTCAGCGATCGGGATTACGCGGCGATCTTCCCGATGGAGTATTATCTGTCACCATTTTTGCACTCCAA
The DNA here is from genome assembly GCA_035380245.1 of Candidatus Zixiibacteriota bacterium. Classification (NCBI taxonomy): domain Bacteria; kingdom Pseudomonadati; phylum Candidatus Zixiibacteriota; species Candidatus Zixiibacteriota bacterium. Next base: position 1,179,156 of record DAOSXA010000001.1, read on the forward strand.
TCAGGACAGCACCTGCTATATGAACTACGATTACATGACCCGGATGGTCAAAGCCTCTTTGGCAACCGCGCTCGCCGTCGATGATTCTTACACGCCGGCCCCGATGACCTGGTATGAATTCCCGGAAGGATTGCCCGCCACGATTTACCCCGATCGGGTCAATAAGGTACCGGTCACGATCAGGACTTATGCGGGGTCTTCGCCGGTGCCCGCAACCTCGATTATGTACTATGCTGTTGACGGCGGTGCGTTTCAGGAAGTGGTGCTTGAACATGTTTCGGGGGAAGATTACCTCGCACCGCTGCCGGCTATTGACTGTCAGTCTTATGTCGATTACTACTTCAACGTGTACGATACCTCCGGCGCGTTGACAACATCTCCGATCGACAACAGAATGTATTCATGTGTAGGCGCGACCAGAATTATCGAGTTAATCAACGACGATTTCTCGGAGGATCTCGGCTGGTCAGTGTCCGGTAACGCCACGGATGGTGTTTGGGAGCGTGGGATACCGATCGATTTGTACCTGGCCGGTGTGCCGCAGGAGGATTACGACGGAAGCGGTTTCTGTTATCAGACGGCCATTTTCTATACCCACGATGTAGACGGAGGCACGACGAGTCTGGCTACACCGATTTACTCGATCAGTAATAAAAACGTGCTGATCCAATACGCTCGCTGGTACAACAACGTTCTCGGTCAGGATCCCAATAACGACAGCATGCTCATCCGGGCGTACGACGGGACTTTCTGGAATACTATCGAAACGGTCGGCCCGGTGGAAGATGCCTCCGGCGGCTGGGTGTATCGTCAATTCTGGCTTGACGAATACGTTACTCCCGGTTCGGTGTTCAGGCTTCGCTTCGATGCTTCGGATCTGGGGGCGGATTCCCATGTCGAGGCGGCGATAGACGCCGTTCGTCTGACGCAATACTCGTGCGATCCGTTGATTATTACCGAGATGCTTCCGGACTGGACCGTCGGTGTCGAATACAGCCAATTGCTCGACGCCGCCGGGGGAAGCGGAACGCTTACTTATATCGACAAGTACGATGATCTGAGCGGCAGCGGACTTGTTCTCAGCGGCAACGGCTCACTCACGGGGACACCAACGGCAGCCGGCACGCTTACGTTTACGGCTGAAGTGACGGACGAGGCCATGGCCACCGATGAACGGTTGTATGAATTCTACGTGAACGCACCGATCTCGATCGAGACGACAACTTTGCCCGAGGCCCAGGTGAGTGTGTTCTATACGATCACACTGGAGGCGACGGGCGGCACCGGTGCGATCGTATGGAGCGACCTGAACGACGACCTGGTGCTCTATGGTCTTGGTATCGTCGAAAATCGTATCGAGGGGACACCGACCGATACGGCAACTCTCGAGTTGGTGATTCGGGCGGAGGATGAAGTCGGCGCGATATCCGATCGGAATGTCTCTTTGACGATCGGACCGTACTATATCTGCGGCGACGCTAACGGCGACGGATCGGGTCCGGATATTTCCGATTTGGTTTATCTGGTGGCGTATATGTTCCAGTCCGGACCGGAGCCGCCGGTGATTGCGGCAGTCGATGTTGACTCCAGCGGAAGCGGTCCCGATATCAATGATTTGGTATACCTCGTCAGCTACATGTTTCAGCAAGGTCCGGAGATCTGTCCGGAATGAGGATAGCGCATCCATTAATGCCTTGATATGCTTCTCTCGCTGCCGTAGATTTTCTGTATGAGCGATCGACCACAGGGAATAGTGGTGGCGACACGCGGGCGCTTATTTGAGGTCCGTCTGGATGACGGACGTCGAGTGATGTCCGAAGTCCGCCAGAAAGTCAAGACGGAAGCGGATCAGACCACGCCGGTTGCAGTAGGCGACAATATCGTCGTTATGCTGACCGGCGACGGCCGCGCTGTTATCGAGCAGGTTCTCCCGCGCGATACCGAATTTTCACGCCCGGCCAAAGGCGGCGAGGGGAAAAAGCAGGTGATTGCGGCCAATCTGGGGCAATTGGCGGCAGTTGCATCGATTAAATCGCCCGAGTTGAAAACCGGTCTGATTGACCGGTTCCTGGTTGCGGCGTACATGGGTAATCTCTCACCGATTGTCATTCTCAACAAAATTGATCTGGGCTGGGAAGAGGAATTCGAGCAGATCGCGGAGGCTTACAACAAGATCGATATCCCGGTATTCTGTGTTTCCGGCAAAACCGGTCTTGGCATGGAAGATCTTAGACGCGGCCTGGCCGATAAACGAACCTTGTTTGCCGGTCATAGCGGAGTTGGTAAATCGACTTTGCTCAACTCCCTGGTCCCGGGGCTTAACCTGAAAACACTCAATGTCTCAGCCTATTCCAATCGGGGGCGTCACGCTACGACTCATATCGAATTGTTTGAACTGCCGTTCGGCGGTTATGTGGTCGATTCTCCCGGTCTTAAAGTCATGGGGCTTTGGGACATCACGCGCGAGGATTTGCCGCATTATTACCCCGATTTCGAGCCTTTTGTCGGAGATTGCCGTTTTCAGCCGTGCAGCCACACGCATGAACCGGGGTGTGGTGTCAAAGAAGCCGTGGACAAAGGAGAAATCAGTTTGTTCCGGTATAACAATTACTGTTCGATAGCAGAGTCACTCGAATAACTCAATCGAGCCGGTAAGTTAATAATCTGTCGACATTTACCGATAATAGGAACAGAATATGGCAGCTAAAAATATAGAATTCAGAGTTGGCGTTATTATCCTGATAGGGATCGCCCTGATCGCGGTTTCGCTTTATTGGCTTCAGGGGTACAAACTGGAGCAGAACGCCCATCGTATTATGGTTCGGTTCGACGATGTCGGCACCCTGTCGGTTGGAGACAAGGTGACTGTTTCCGGCGTCAATAAAGGCAAGGTCAACGGACTTACCCTGCTGCAGGGAGGTGTCGAGGTTGAGTTGTTGGTTCATCGCGATGTCATTCTTCGTAAGGATGCGGTGATCGTAATCAAGAACCTGGGTTTGATGGGGGAACGGTTCGTGGCGATCACTCCCGGTCGATCGGAGGAGCCGTTCGATTTCGACCAGATCCATGAAGGCCAATACGACACCGGTTTGCCGGAAGTGATGGGATTGATGGGCGAGATGATCGGTGAGTTACGCGAATTGGTCGGCACTTTCAAGAAGAGTGTCGGCGATGGATCGACGCTGGATAAATTTCATACCACGATAGATAATCTGGAGCAGGTGTCACGATCGTTGGCGACGTACATGGATCGCAACGAAGCTAAAATGAACGAAACGGCGGTGAACCTGCGTGATGCCTCGCGTAAGATCAATCAACTCCTGAACGATAATGGTTCGCGCGTGGATTCCACCGCGATTCGCTTTGATCGCGCCTCGCAACGGATCGAGATGCTGGTCTATCAATTGGATACGCTGGCCATGTCGGCGCGGGAGTTTGCCGACGGCCTCAACAATCCCGACGGCACCATGCGGCTGCTTATGGATGACCGCCGGTTGTACGATGACCTCCGCCGCACGGCGGATAATATCGATGATCTCGTGACCGATATTCGCGCCAATCCGCGCAAGTACATCAACCTGAAACTGGAGCTATTTTAATAGTATGGCCAAGTTCAAGTTAGCTTTCGGGCTGCACAATCATCAGCCGGTGGGCAATTTCGAAGCGGTTTTCGAAGAAGCGCACCAGAAAGCCTATCAGTCGTTCATAGACCTGGTTCGGCAGCATGAACATCTGCGTTTTTCGCTGCATCAGTCCGGGATTCTCTGGCGCTGGCAGGAACGTGCCCATCCCGATTATTTCCAGCAGGTGGGTGATCTGGTTGATGCCGGACGGATCGAACTGATGACCGGTGGTTTTTATGAGCCGATCCTGATCTCCGTTCCGGAACGAGACGCTCTCGGTCAGATAGATATGCTCAATCGCTATATCGCCGACCATTTCGAGGTTAAGCCAACAGGACTCTGGTTGACCGAGCGCATCTGGGAGCCGCATCTTCCACGGTTGCTGGCCGATGCGGGAGTTAAATATCTGCCGATTGACGATACTCATTTCCTCTATGCCGGTTTCGAGAACGGTCAGTTGACCGGTCCGTACATTACCGAGTCGGAAGGCTCGGCTGTAACACTTCTACCTATCCAGAAGAAACTTCGCTATCTGATCCCGTTCGGCAAAGTCGAGGAAGTTATTGCCGAATTGCGCAATCAGGCGGAGCGGAATCCGGGCGGTTTGGCGGTTTATGCCGACGACGGAGAGAAGTTCGGTGTCTGGCCAAAAACATATGAGCATTGTTATCAGGATCAATGGCTGAATAACTTTTTCCAGGCGATTGCCGAAAACAGCGACTGGCTGGAGTTGATCCCTCTTTCCGAGGCCGCAGCGTTACCCCCGGTCGGTCGAGCCTATTTGCCGACAGCCTCTTATGCTGAGATGTTACAATGGGCGCTCCCGCCGATAGCTTTCCTCGAATACGAACAGTTCGAGCGGTGGCTCAAGAAGGAAGACCGGCTGACTCAATACGGACGGTTCGTGCGCGGAGGTCACTGGCGTGGGTTCCTGGCCAAGTACGATGAATCCAATCTGATGCATAAAAAGATGCTCGATGTATCCGAACATCTGACTCAGGTAGAGCAGGAGTTCCATAACGAAGCGGATGTCGTTGCGGCTCGTGATCGACTCTACGCCGGTCAGTGCAACTGCCCTTACTGGCATGGGGTTTTTGGCGGTCTTTATTTGCCCCACATTCGCCAGGCGGTCTATTCCAGCTTGATACGGGCCGATCGGATTTTGAATCAGGTTGAAGGGATCGAAGGCATCAATGTGGAGACGCGCGACTACGATTTTGACGGCTACGAAGAAGTGGTGGTCAAGACGTCCGAATTGAACGGCGTGATTAAGCCGAGTCGGGGTGGTAGTCTGCTCGATCTGTCGCTCAACCGTCATGATTTCTCAATCACCGATACCCTTACACGTCGTCGTGAAGGTTATCACCTCAAGCTCGACCAGGCGGTAGTCGAGTCGGCTTCCGATTCGAAAACTGAGACGGGAGATTCCACCGCCTCCATTCACGATCTGGTGTTGGCCAAGGAAGACGGTTTGAAGAAATTCCTGGTCGAGGATTGGTATCTCAAGCGCTGTTTCATCGACCATTTCTTGACGGCCGACGTCAACCTTGAGAAATTCATGTATGCCAAATACGGTGAAGAAGGTGATTTCATCGTTGAGCCCTATGAATGTGTCGTTGAAGACGATGGCGGACGCGTTGAACTAGTACGTGAAGGACATCTCTGGCGACCCGAGGGCGTAATTCCTATTCGAGTAAACAAATCGTTCCAATTCATCCCCGGTTCTCCCGTGATCCAGGTGCAATACCGCCTGGAACGCCTCGTGGATTATGATATTGAGGTCCGTTTTGCCGTGGAAAACAATTTCACTTTCCAGGCGGGACACGCCGAAGACCGCTATATCGAAATTGACGACCACCGTCCCGATGAATCATTCCTCGATTCAATCGGAGGACATGGTCTTTGTCGAGCGGTCGCTCTGGTTGATGAATATCGCGGTCTGGCCGTGCGCCTGTATTCCGATCAACCGGGAGAGGTTTGGCACCATCCGATTTTCACGGTATCGCTTTCCGAAGGCGGATTCGAGAAAGTGTACCAGGGAACGACATTGATGAATTTGTATCATATTCGATTGGGGCATGAACCGGCCGTGCTGAACCTGAGTCTTTATGCCGGAGCGCTGGCTGAGAAACCGACCGGCAGTCTGGCCGGCAGTGCTGCCCGGAGTTGATACGGATTTACCGCTGAACATGACGACCGGGATATTTCCATTGGCAAACGATCCCGGTCGACCTATCTTCCGAGCATGATTAATGAAATCGTTGACATCATGATGCGCAGCCGCGGGGTGGCGGTACTTACCGGGGCCGGTATTTCGGCCGAATCCGGAGTGCCGACTTTTCGCGGCAAGGAAGGCCTTTGGGGGAAATTCAGCCCGGACGAACTGGCAACGATGAATGCCTTCATGGCCAATCCGAAAATCGTCTGGGAATGGTATAATTGGCGGCGAAACCTGATCGGTGAAGTGAAGCCGAATCCGGGTCATTACGCTCTGGCTGAATTCGAGAAGCTGCTGGATCGGTTCACCCTGATTACTCAGAATGTCGATGGTTTGCACCGTCTGGCCGGATCAAAAAATATCCTGGAATTGCACGGCAACATCATGCGCAACAAATGCCTTAAATGCGGCAGACATGCGCCTGATGATATCGATATCGACCCGGATAATATACCGGTCTGCAGCTATTGCGGCGGACAACTGCGACCGGATGTAGTCTGGTTCGGAGAGATGCTCGATCCGGATGTCATAGCCGGAGCTTTTGAAGCCGCCGAGACCTGTGATTTATTCTTATCGGTAGGCACTTCGGCCGTTGTCCACCCGGCCGCGAGTCTTCCCGTGGCAGCTGTCCAGCGTGGGGCGACTCTGGTGGAGATTAACCCGGATCGTACTCCGCTGACCGATTATGCCGATTTCTATGTGCCTTCAGCCTCGGGAGTGTTTCTCCCCAAACTGCTGGAAGCTTACCGGGAACGAACTAACTCCTGACGACGGAAACGCCGACGCCGGAGACCGGTATAATAAGCGGGACGAACGAAAGGTACTTTGAGCGGACTCAGGCACAATATAAGAACCCTGGCGACTCTGCTGGCGCTGATCCTGGTGCCGGTCGTGCTGGGTAGTTGCGTTTACTACAACACATTTCATAACGCCCGAAAAGCTTTCAATTCGGCGGAGAGCGCCCGCAAAGACTCCGGAGGACGGGGTCGAGGCAATATCAGTGAATACCGGCGAGCTATCGAGAAATCGCTCAAGGTGGTCGAGAAGCACCCCAATTCAAAATACTACGATGATGCTCTCTATGTGCTGACGGTCAGTTATTTCTGGACCGATGAGTATGCTAAATCGGAACGCCGCGCCCGTGAGTTGCTGGCCAACTATCCCAATTCGAAATACACTCGCGATGCGACGCTTTACATGGCCAAGGCCAAGCTGGAATTGACCGATCGTGAGGATGCCATGGTCATTTTTCAGGACATCTTCAACGGCAAGTATGATAAAGAATTCAAAGCCGAAGCGGCTCTGGCGCTCGGAACATTTTATTACGACAACGCCGAATACGAAAATGCCGATCCCTACCTGTTGGCTCTGCGTGATTCTCTCGGATCGGAAATCGACGCTCGTATGGCGCAGCTTTATCTGGCCAACGGCCTGTTTGAGAGATATCGGTTTGCCGAGGCGCTAAGTGCTTATTTACAGCTTCTCGGGATGGATCCTAACACCAACGATCGCTACACGGCTCTGTACCAGGCTGCCGAGTGTTCCTATCGGTTGCAACGGATCCATGTGGGGCAGGATTATCTCAAAACGCTTATGGATGATGACCTTTACTACGACTCGACCGCCGTTCTGCGTTTGAAGGTAGCCGAAGGATACGAGCTGAAAGAAGAGCTCGATGCCGCTGAGGATCTGTATCGCGAATTGACCGACGAAGACATCAATCGCAACGTAAGGGCTCAAGCATATTGGCGTTTGGGTTTGATGTACCAGTATGATTACGACAATCTGACGAAGGCCAAGGAGTTATATGACTCGACCACGAGTATGAGTCGTTCGTCCGATATCGGCAAACAGGCTCTGGAGCTGTCTTCGGATATCGGTAAGATCGACACCTATCAACGAACGTTGAAAATTGACTCCACCACCACTCAGTCGGCGATCGATGAGGCCGGTTACACTCAATACCTTTTAGCCGAACTCTACTGGTCACAATTGGATAAACCGGACACCGCGATGCTGGAAATGCAATACGTAGTGGATTCGTTTCCAACCGCGTATGATGCCCCGAAGGCGATGATTGCGCTGTCGCAGATGTATCGCGTTTATTTGGGGGATTCTGCCGCAGCGGATTCGGTTCTGCGCGATATGCTCAATCACTATCCAAACAGCGACTATGTACCCGAGGCGCTGGAGGTGCTGAATTTGATCGGGACAGCCGCCGATACCGGCTATGCGCAGGTTTATTTCGACAAGGCGGAAGACTTCCTGGTAGATGATAACATGCCGGATTCGGCGAAATACTATTACCAGTACGTAGTGGACCATTTCCCTGAATCACAGTATTTTCTGCAGGCGAAATTTGCCACAATCTGGGTCGATGAGCAGTATTTCAGTCCGGGGGATTCATCGATTGTATTCGCTTATAACGAATTCGTGGATTCGTTCCCGGACACCTACTGGGCCGATCAGGCCCAAAAGCGCACCAACTACCGTCCCAAGCCGAAACCCGGAGATACCCCCGAAGAAGGTGAAGAGGGATATGAGGGAGAGGGCGAAGAAGGACAGGATGAGTACGCTCAGGGAGACGATGAATACTCCGACCGACGGAGTAGCGGGGGCGGCGATGAAGAGGAGTCCGATTATGTCGATCCGCTGGAAGCCGCTTACATTGGTCCCGACGGCACAAAACTGCAACTCCTGAATCTCGATCCGATTCGAATCGTCGAGGAATTCGAATATCCGACCGAGGCATATCGTGATAGATGGGAAGGGGATATCTACTTCCAAATCGAGCTTGATTTTTCCGGTGAAGTATCTGATTATTTGATGGTCATTAAGTCCCCGAACGACGAAATCAACCGGCGGGCCGAGGAGACTATGCGGACGATGACTTTTGATGTTACCCGTATCCCGTCGGAACTGCAGGGACAATGGCTAGTGTACAAATTCAGGGTGTATTTGCCGGACCACTTAAGATGACAAAACCTTCGTGCGAATGCGCACAGATCAGAAGTAAACGTAATCTAAAAAACGACTATTATTCATTTCACCTCGGTCCTTTCAGCCGTGCTGCCCAATGCCGTCCCGGCCAGTTCCTGCACCTGAAGTTGCCGGGCAGTGACGTCCTGTTTCGGCGAGCCTTTTCGGTTGCTTCGATCGAACCGGACCGGCGTGAAATAGAGGTGATATTTAAAGTCTGCGGCCGCGGCACGAAACTTATGAGCCGGATGCATCCGGGTGATCCGATCGACATCCTCGGTCCGCTCGGTAATGCTTTCAAACTGCCGCGTAAGAGCGAGACGGCGGTGATGGTAGCGGGAGGCGTTGGTTTCCCGCCTCTGCTCAACCTGGCTGCGACCATGGTTGCGAACGGTTTCGACCCATCCCGTATCGTTTTCTGCTACGGCGGGCGAAGCGCCGGAGACATTATCGAACGGACACGCATTCGCAAACTCGGGATTGAATTTCACCCGGTTACGGAGGATGGCTCGCTCGGTGAAAAGGGCTTGGTGACGGCACCGGTTCGACGCTTGCTGGAAGCGAACCGAGGGGCACGTTTCCGTCTTTACGGTTGCGGTCCGGAAGGCATGCTCAAAGCGGTCAACGCGCTCGGTCTGGAACTGAAGACGCCGGGGCAAATTTCCCTTGAAGCACCGATGCCGTGCGGCATCGGAGTTTGTCTGGGTTGTGTCGTGCCGCTGACGGCGGGCGGCCATGCCCGGGTTTGCTGTGACGGACCGGTGTTCGAGATCGGGGAGGTGGCGTTGTGAAGATCGATTTAAGCGTCACTATAGCCGGAATAAAGTTCGCCAATCCGGTGATGACGGCTTCGGGCTGCTGCGGGTACGGTGAAGAGCTGGCCCGGATTTTTCCTCTCTCCAAGTTAGGTGCAATCGTCACCAAGTCGATAACCGAAGCTCCCCGATTGGGGCATCCGCCGCCGCGAACGGCTGAAACCGCCGGGGGCATGCTCAATGCGATTGGGCTGGCGAATGTCGGAGTGGAGCGGTTCATCGCCGAGAAGATTCCCTTCCTGGCCAAACACGAGACACGCAAGATCGTCAATATCGCCGGTTCGTGTCTGGAGGAGTATGTCAATATCGCCGCTCGGCTCAACGAGGTCGAAGAGCTGGACATGATCGAGTTGAACATCTCCTGTCCCAACGTCAACGAGGGCGGGATGCAGTTCGGCGCCAGCGCCCGGTTGACCGAACAGGTGGTGGGGGCGGTCCGGAAAGTGTTCAAGCGGCCGATCGTTGCCAAACTCTCGCCGAATGTTACTTCGATTGTCGAAATCGCCAAGGCCGCCGAGCAGGGGGGAGCCGATGTGCTGTCGCTGATTAACTCGCTCGTCGGGACCACGATAGATATCAATACCTGGCGACCGCGTTTGACCAATAACAAGGGTGGCCTGACCGGCCCGGCCGTCAAACCGGTAGCGCTGGCTATGGTCGATGCCGTACACGAGAATTGCCGTCTGCCGATTATCGGAATCGGCGGCGTGCAAACCTGGTCGGACCTGGTGGAATTTCTCCTGGTCGGCGCCAGTGCCGTGCAAGTAGGGACAGCCCTGTTTATCGAGCCGGATGCTCCGGTGAAGATTGTCAAAGGGCTGGCCGATTATCTCAAATCCAGAAAGCTGACAGCGGTCGGCGATCTGGTCGGGAAGGTGAGGAAATACTAATGAGCGTTATTCGCAAACTTCGTTCGATACAGGAGAAGAACCAGTCGATGATCTGTCTCGGGCTCGATCTCGATCCCAAGCGGATGCCGGCTGAATACGGCAAGACGGTCAAGGGGATGTTCGATTTTACCCTGCGGATGATCGATGCTACCTCCGACTGTGTTTGTGCTTACAAACCGAACCTAGCCTTCTACGAAAGTCTCGGGCATGAGGGCATATCATTGCTGGACTCGATTGTCAGGCGTATTCCCGAAGACATCCCGATCATTCTGGACGCCAAGCGAGGCGACATCGGCAACACCGCGGCTCATTATGCCCAGGCCTTGTTCGGACGGCTCAACGCCGACTGGGTGACGGTCAATCCGTACATGGGTTACGATTCGATCCGGCCGTTCCTCGAATACGATGAAAAAGGAGTGTTCGTTCTTTGCCTGACCTCCAATCCCGGTCATAAAGATTTCCAGATGCTCAAGGTTGACGGGCGGCCTTTGTTCGAGCTGGTGGCCGAGAAAGTCAATTATTGGAACAAGGACCAGAATTTCGGCCTGGTAGTCGGCGCCACCGCTCCCGAGCAGTTGAAATTGATCCGCAACCTGGCCGGTGAAATGCCGCTGTTGATTCCGGGGGTCGGGGCGCAGGGGGGATCGCTCGAAAAGGCGGCGGTTGACGGGACCGCTAATTTCCATAAGCTGGCGATGATCAATGTCTCCCGTTCGGTGCTGTATGCCTCGCGCGACAACGATTTCGCCGACAAAGCGCGAGCGGAACTGCAGAAGCTCAACGAGGCGGTCAACGTTCTGCGCGGCGACAAGCGACAAAGTCCGGCCCCACCACCTCCGCAGGAAGCGGTGGTCGATAGTCCCGATCGTGAGCAGTCCGATCAGGGACAGGGTTCATCCGAATCCGATCAACAGCAGGAACGCAATCGCTCGCAGCAGCCTTACGGTCAGAATCAACAACGCGATCGTTATCAGAACAATCGTTATCGCGACCGGGACCGAGGGCGTGACCGTCGCGGCGGCAATAGCTATAATCAAAGGCGCGGGAACGATCGGTACGACCGAGGCGGACAGGGTGATCGGAGCGGTCAGGATCAACAAAATCAAGAACATAAAGAGCATCAAGAGCATCAGGGACAACAATCTCATAGCTCCGAGCAACCAATCCAACCTCAGTCACAAGCACCCGCACCACCGACTCAGCCGCAAAATCAGCCCGGTCAGGACGAACCGCCCCGTAACGAGTAGCGGGCTGAAGTTATCCACATCGCTGAGACGGGATTTCCTCCGAATTGATTGATTCCCATTCGCCTACGGCGAAATGGGTTCGTTGTGTATTTTTTGTTTTTTATGCCATTGCACCTCTCGGCGAGCAACCGATCGTTTCATTGCATCGCATCTCTACGGATGCCGTTCGAATTGGATTGTGGGGAAAGTTTGTAGGGAAAATGAGGGAGGAGGATCTTAGCAATGCAGAGAGGCAAATCTGGTTGAATGGTCCAGGGTCTGTCCGGGTTTCCGGAGCGCAAGGCGGTGTGTCGCAGAAGACGGGAAGTCACCTGACGGGATTGTTGACAAACCTTCATCGCGGCGGAGACAAGCCCCGCCGCTACGCGTTAAAGAGCTCTAACCTCGCGTAGCGGGCGGCCTTGTGTCGCCCGCATTACAGATATGTCTTACTAAATGTTAGGACGTATGATTTTTCAACAGTCTCCTGAAGGATGGGCCACCCGACCGGGGAGCCGATCATTGGAATTTGACACTGTTAGTCTCACGGCCGTCATGCCGGCGAAGGCCGACATCCAGAGATAAGGTCGAAACCTGAAGGTTTCGACAATTGTAATTGCCGGTCTCTCCGAGACCGGCAACACCGCTGGACCCCGGCCTCCGCCGGGGTGACTTTTTTCGGATATCGTCAATCTCTATAGATCCAGAGACCAACGAGTATATTTGCTGCTCACCAACTGTCCGCGCGGGTTCGAAGACGGACCCGAGCAACGGACATATTCAACAATCCCCGAAAGGCGGGGCACCTTTGTCCGAAGCTTTTAGATGTACTCCACCCGTGGACGGATGGGCCACCTGAGAAATGCTTGTTATTCAAGCAGAGGGCAAGGACCCCACCCGTGGACGGATGGGCCACCCGGCGGGAAACCACCTGACGGATGGGTCACCCGGCCTGCAGAAATGCGTCATAACAGACAGATATATAAGTATTTAATAATTATTATTGAGTAGCTGCATGGAAGTATTCCTGAGAAAAATTCAATAAAAACCAAAATAAACTAATTAATTAGTTGAACTTTTTGCGGTAGGTTCGTATACTCAAGTACAGATTGTCTTAATTTTATAGTTGCGAACATTGAGAAGGCGAATATGGCGAGAAGAAAAACTCCAACATTAACCGAGGGAGAGCTTCGCCTGATGACCATCATCTGGCGACTCGGAGAAGCCACGGTGGCGGAAGTGACCGAGGCGTTACCCGCCGATCAACCGCTGGCTTACAATACGGTTTTAACGACGATGCGAATACTGGAGCAAAAAGGATATTTGCGGCGGGTGAAGTCTGGCCGGGCGCACGTTTATCAGCCGTTGATCTCCAACAGCCAGGCTCGTCGCAATGTCGTGCGGCACATGGTGCAAAGTTTTTTCAATGATTCTCCCGAACTGCTGCTTCTGAACATAATCGAAAACGAAGAACTGACACCGGAAGAGTTGCAGCATCTTAAAAAGATGATCGTCGAGAAGGAGTAACCACCTATGGAAGCGATTTATGACTACGTTTCCGATTTCGCCTATGGCGGTTTTGGTGTCCTGATCAACTGGCTCTGGATAGGTCTCGTCGTGACCGCTTTGGTCTGGGCAACGATGCGGTTCAGTAAATCCTTCAGCGGTTCGGCCGGATATGCGGTCTGGTGGACACAACTAATGGTAGTGCTGGCTTTGCCGTTTCTGATTTGGATTCTGCCGACGGTTATTACATCGTACACGGACAACAATGTGCCCGTATCAGTATCGATCGAGCCTGAAGGTGTGAGTCAATCCGAAGAAGTCAGCGTCCTTCTGCATCACCCGCAGGTGGCTCAGGTACTTCCGCCGCAATTGGAGCAGAATCGAAGTGATGATCGTGCTGCTGTGAGCCCCGGTTACACTCCACGAAGTCATAAGCAGCATAGAATTGATGTGTCGGCGGTTATATCACCACATCAGAAGACCGCGGTTGACAAGGCCAACTTCCGGGAACTTCTCGTAGGTATGCTGCCGCAGGTGCTTTTAGTTTTTTGGCTGGTTGTATCAGGCTGGCTGCTTTATCGAATAATCCGGGCTCATAATTATATGAACTACTTGAAGCGGACTTCGCAGCCGTTCGACTGGGGGTATCTGCGTCGATTCGAGTCGGAGTTCCGGGCTCTTTGCGGGCTGCGCCGGATAGAAGTAAGGTTGACCGATAAAATACCGCATCCGATGGCGGCCGGTTTGGGACAACCGGTAATCCTGCTTCCTTCGCGACTGCTCGATGAACTCTCAGAGGAAGACCTTCGCGCCACGATCCTTCACGAGTTGACTCATCTGCGGCGCTGGGACGACTGGTCCAAACTGGGTCAGAAAGTGGTTCAGGCGCTGGTGTTTTTCCACCCGGCGGTGCACTGGGTAGGGCGGCATCTGGATTTCGAGCGTGAGGTAGCCTGTGATGAACGAGTGGTGGAGTTGACCGGAAATCGTTCCGCCTATGCTCATTGTCTGACGCGGCTGGTGCAGTTGACCACCGGGACCGGGACCACCCTTATGCCGGGAGCGCTCACGACGCGTCGGCAGATTTTCAAACGCTTCGCCCGGCTTTTATCCGGTCGCCGGAGTGAACAACCGGTTTTGAAGGGATTACGCCTGGTCATGATCATACTGCTGGTGGCAGTATCGACAGTGGCGGCCATTCAGATAGCGCCTTCGGTAACGGCGCCGGGGAATGCACCCTCTTACAAAGAACTGGCTCGGACCGCTCAGAATCTGATTATGCCGGTGCAAAACGAAGCTATCCGCGCCGAAGTCCCGAGGGTGTCACCGGTCCGGCCGGTGCTCAATGATATAGAACCGCCGATGCCGGAGGATCTGCTTCTTATTGACGAAGAATTGCCGGAGTTGATAGTCGCAGGGTACGACGATGAAACGGTGGCGGTTGGGCACAATCTCATGCAGCCGGTCGATCCGGATTTCTACTGGCCTGAGACTGAAGCAGCTAGCGTTATCTCCGAGGTCGAGTTGACTGTCGAGGCGCCGCCTGTCCCGACGGCACCGGCGGTAAGTGAAGCGGCCTGGTTTGCGGACGACGATAACGACAAAGACGACAAGGTTACCGCCGCCGAGAAGGAGAGTCGTTCGAGCAAGAAAGACAAGAAAGATAAGGACAAATCATTCAGCTTCTTCAGCGGTACGGTTGACGATGAAGGCGATGTCGAGGGCGGTAATTTCAAGGGTACCAGCGTCAGTCGGAATGACGACGGTCTCCTCAAGGTTCGCTGGTCGGACGGCCGGAACTATGTGAAGGCGGATATCGATGGTGAAATTGAGTTCACCGACGACGACCGGGGGATCGCCTCGATGTCGCGCGATGCTTATATAGAAATCAGCGAACGGTCCGGTCGCAGTCGTCATGCTATCGAGATAGAGCCGGAACGAGACGGTACTCTTTCGTACAAATACCGGGTTGATGATCAGGAACAGGAGTTCGACGACGAAGGCCGCGAATGGTTGGGCGACGTGCTGATCGAGCTGATCCGCAGGACCGGAATCGGAGCCGAGGGCCGGGTCGAGCGCATCATGAAGAAGGACGGGTTCGACGGTGTTATCAATGAGGTAGAACGGATCGAAAGCGACTACATCCAACGCCTCTATCTCAAGATTCTTTTACAACAGCCCGGTTTGAACGATGATAATTACGCTACGATCCTGAACCTGGTGAGGACCGAGCTCGACTCCGATTATGATAAAGCCGAGTTATTACTGTCGATGGCGGATCGGGTCAAAGACGACGAGCGGCTGATGGAGTTCTATGTCGACGGGGTGGCCACGATCGATTCCGACTATGATAAACGCCGGACAATAAACGGATTGATGCTCAGCGACGATATCTCCGTAGAACTGCTGGAGAAGATACTCACGATTGCCGAAGATATTGAGTCCGATTATGAAAAGGCGGAGTTGCTGATCGACATGGTGCCGCATCTCAACGCCCTCGATCGATCCGATCCGGTCTACGACCGAGGTTTACAGTCCTATATCAATGCGGCAATCGATATGGACTCCGACTATGAGACGCGGCGGGTTCTTAGCGGATTAAGTCTCGACCGTAACACCGATAAAAAAGTGTTGCAGGAAATCCTGCAGATCGCACACCGGATCGACTCGGACTATGAAAAGGCCGAATTGTTGATCGATATGTCGGAGTTGCTCGGTGACGATCAGGACCTGCGGCATACTTATATAGAAGCGATTGACGGTGTAACCTCGGATTACGAGCTGCGCCGGATCATCTCAGCCCTGTCGGATCAGACGGACACCTATTCGCATGATGATCTGGAATACCTGCTCGAACTGGCTTCGATGATGGACTCCGATTATGAGAAGGCGGAGTTGTTCATGGAGCTGTCGAAACACTGCCGCAACGACGAAGAACTACTGCAGCAGTTGATGGAAGGCGCCGAGTCGATTGACAGCGATTATGACAAACATCGGGTGCTCAAGGATTTCCTCCCTGACGACTGTGACCGACAACGATCCATGGGGGAACAACTTCTGAGCATGATCGAGGATCTGGAATCGGGTTATGAAAAGGCCGAGGCGCTGCTCGAGGTCGTTCATTGTATGGCGGAGGATTCGGAATTACGGGAGCTGTTCCTGGATGCGGTCGGGAGTGTCGACAGCGACTATGACCGGCAGCGCGTGCTTTCGGAGTTCATTGACGAAGTCCCGATGTCGGATGATCTGATGATTTCAATTCTGGCGGTGGTGGAAGATATCGACTCCAACCACGATAAGGCTCAGGTGCTCAGCGATCTGGCCGATTATTGTCGCGGTAACGGCATGCTTGAAGAGGAATTCATGCAGGTGGTCGAGACTATGGACTCCGACTATGAGATGAATCGACTCTATCGTCGTCTGTACGGTCGCAGTGCGAAGGAATTGGACGACGACGATTTGTAAAATCAGGCTGAAGAGAAAAATCCCCATTATCCCTGCGTTCGGGGCCGGTTTGGTAAACCAGATCGGCCCTGATTCATTGGGGCATCATCGGCGACGGTACTCGTGTTCGAGGATGCCGTAGATGAACACATCGTGCCAGCCATTGTCCATGCGGGAGGCCTCACGATAACAGCCCTCACGTTTCATGCCGCAGGCCTCGAGAACTTTGATCGAGCCGAGATTCATACTCTGGACGATGGCATAAACACGATGTAAGCCCAGTTGTTCGAAGGAGAAACCAAGCATGAGTCCCAGCATTTCCCGACCGAGTCCCCGGCCCCAGAGATGTTCGGCGAGCCAGTAACCTACCTCGGCGTTGTTGTCGTTTCGGTTGATATTGTTGAGACCGATAACACCGACGATCTCATCGATGCCGTCGACGGTAACACCGAAATGATAGCCACGATCCCGACGCGCCTGGCGGTGAGCGATGTTGATCCACGTGATCGCATCGCTCATTCCGTATGGATGAGGCAACAGGGGTAAGAAGCGGGAGACATTGGCGTTGTTGGCGTTGTGTTGCAGGGATGTCGTATCAGTGCGTTTGAGTCGCCTTAAGATAATGCGGTTGCCCTTGATTGGGATTAATTTCACGGCAAACTCCCGGTAACTCCCGGCATGAATTTATCATGCCGCATACGATACATTCCAAATCCTGAGATATAATTAAGTTCTGTTCATCGTTCGTGGGCTGGGGCTAATTTACATAACAGAAGCCGACAGTGCAAGTGTCGGAGTGAATAGATGTATTTAGGGTCGTAGTCGATCACTCTTTTGTTGTTGTGCTAGGCTGTTTTTGTCATCATAATAGTTGGTGCAGTCCGGATAAGCCGCTATTGACGCGGTTTTTGGACTTCCTGTTAGCATTGAGACAGACGAGAATACACTTTGCATATCAATCGAGGTTGAAGAGCCAATGAGACGATCCACCCCCATGGCCTGGATGGTAGTCGCATTCTTAATCGTGCTGGTTACAGTACGTGCGGGAGCGGTTGACGACAACCAACTCCAGGAACGGTTTGACCAATTGCAGGCGCAAACCAATCAGGCACGCGGACTGGCGCTGGCGATCCTGAAACGCATCAAGACTATCGACATTGAATATCGGACTTCGGACGGTCAGCCGAAAATCGGCGAGGCTCCGGCGGTACGCACCGAATTAGGCAAAATCCAGCCTATCAAGGAATCGTTCGAGCAGATCGCGGGCGGTACGCTGTCCGAGCTGGAGGAGTTCGATAAAGAACTTGCCAAAGCCGATGAAAGTTCCAATGCCGCCTCGCTCAAGACCGAAGCAGGCGGATTAAAAGAGGATATTCAGAAATACCAGAAGTATGTCGACCGGTTCTATCGGAAGACGGTCGATGATTTCGGTGAGCCGATGACCACGATGGTTCTTGTATCGGGAGAGCGTGAGACCGGCGGTCGGCTGGTGTTCAGCGGCGAGGCTTCGGGTGGATTCGGGGCAGCCAAGTATAAGCGTCCGAACGCCAGCCCGATTCAGGATGTCTCCGGCAGTGACCTCAACCTGGGCGTCAACGGCAGGTATCTCCTATCGTCCCGGACCAACCTGGTCGGATCGTTTAACCATCAGTCTACGGTCGAGCGACGGGAGATTTCCACGACCGACTTCGGCGCCAGTATCGTCCATTCACTGAACGACAAGATGACCGGATCGGCCGGGCTGGAGCTGTCATCGTTCAACGACAAGGAGACCGATGCAGCGGATTTCAGTGATGTCAAGTTGTTCGCCAAGTATCAGCTTTCCGACGGGCAGCGCAAGGTCGATGCCGAGATAAGCAACACCTCGCGAGGATACGGCGACAATGAGAATCTCGATTATTCCATCACGCGTCTGTTCGGTAAGGCACAACTACCGGTCGGGACTGGATTGATGAACCTGCAGTTGGTTTATCAGAAGAAATCGCACGAAGATATTCTCGATTATATGACTTATTCGGAGTTCAGTCCCAGTATGGTTTACCAGTTAACGCCGGGCGGCTCGGAGTTGGGCGTGTCGTATCAGGCCTTTTCACATCCGGAGGTCGACGACTCACCGCTGGACAACACACGTCTGAAGGCCCATTACTATTCGGTAACGAAGACTCAGGGGAGGACGGTGAAGTTCGGTCCTGAGTTCTACTGGCACAAACTGCCGAATGCAGAGGATGATGAGTACGACGGTTTTTATGATTTTACTTTAATGAAGCAGGTAACAACCCGGACTAATAGAGCGGGGCTGAGCCGTTGGGAGATCAACTATCGCATGTTCTCGGATTCGACCCGATTCGATTTTGCCCAGTTGACTTATCGCAAAGACAGCCGCCCGCTGGGTTCGGGATATTTCTCCAAGTTCAAAACAGCAGCCCGATTCTACGTAGAAACATCCTATAAATCAGACAGCGTCTACGACCCGTCGTCCGGCGGCAGGACAGTGATGGAAGAATACTGTCCGGCCCATACACTCGATCTGTATTGGAATTTCGGTTGGTCGAAAACAGCCCGAGGTTTTCTCCGACAGCTCTCGATCGGACCGGTCCTCGGAGCCAGGTTCTATTTCGACCAGAACGGCGAAGATCGATCCAATAAAGAAACGGATGAGGATTTTATTCTGCAAAATCCGGCCAACGTGGCCAAGGCAGGTATTGAGGCCGTGCTGGCGGGAGCGACAACAACCGGGATAACCTGGCGAGCCGACGGCAGTTATGTGTTGACCGCGCTCTACAACGCCGATCCCAAGACGACAACCGGTGTGTTTCAGCTAAACGGACAAGTAACTTATCAAATCAATGTCCAATGGCTGGTCGAAGGATATCTGAAGTTCCATCAAACGCGGATGGATGAGGCCTCCGCGATTGATCTAGATAAATCAGACATCGGCGTTCGTGTCCGGTATCTGTTCGACGTGGTAAGATAATCGCAGGCAGGAGAGACTCGAATCATGAAGAAGATCATAAATGTTATTTTGATTCTGGCCGCCCTTCTGGCCGTCGCCGCGTTGGTAAGCGCCGATGAGAGCGACGAATACCAGGAAGCGTTGCAACAGACCGAGGACGAATGGAACGCCTTCCGGGAAACCCTTCAACAGGGAAATGAGAAGTTCAAGAGCTTCGCGGAAGAATACGAGAAGTACCGCGATGCTGTGCACAGCGATGCCCCGGAGCAGGGAATCGCGCTCGCCAAGATGTTGTTCAAGCTGAACGACAACGAAACCGCCGCGGCCGAGGAGAAACTTCGCCAGTTGCGCGAAATGTTCAATAAGATGGACGACAACGGCCTGACCGACAAGCTGAAGCAGGCCTCGAGTATGTTGAAAAAAGCCGACGATTACGCCGGTGAAGTATCGAATGCCTGGGAGTTCGCGAAGAAGTTCAATCCCGAAAACGCCAAAGACAATCCCACTTACGGTCTTCGCCTGATCGGCGATCTGCTCAAGGACGGCGCGGGGAAGATGGAGAAGATTCCGCTGGTGGGAGAGATCCTCGGACCCTGGCTCAAGGCATACGGCGAAGTCGCGGGTGATTTTGCCAATGCGCTGGATCGTCTGGCCAAGAAGATCGACAATTTCCGAGGCAATAACCTTTGCGCCCAGTCCGGCTATCGCCAGGATCAACAGGCGGCGTTCAAGGCTGCCGGCGCCGATAAAAACTGCGCCGAGTATTTTGCCATAGGTGAATTCCCGCGTCTGCGCGGTGAAGCGTATCGAGGTGAAGAGGATTACTTCCTGTATGATCCGGCTACCAAACGCGGTTATTTTTCACATGCCGGCAACACGGAGAAAGTGTACCGATGGCATGAACTGTTGCTGGAACGTCGAGCGCTCGATCCCGATTGGCTGTCCAGCCGATCTAACAGTCTCAAGCCGGATGCCGAGAGCCGGGCACGCGAATACTATCGGCTTTTCCATGGCTGGAAGGATAAAAGCGAAGAATCCTGGTTGATAATCGACGAACTCAAGTTGACCGAGGATGCTTATTTCTACGGAAGGCTCGACGAAGAAACGTTCGTGGCCAATTACGTGCTGAGCGAAACCCATCGTTCGGCAATCGACGCCGTGATCGAGCAATACGAGAAGTATTGCATCGTACGCGGTACGGTGGACGAGGAAGTTGAAGATCAGGTCAGCCGCAGTTCGGGCGCGACGGTTCAATTCACGATCAACGGGCGCACGTTCAGCCAGACGACCGGCGACGACGGCCAGTACGAGATTTTGGTTGAGGCCAAACCGATGGATGCGATCGAAGAGCGAGTTTCCAAGGAAGGATTCAACACGTACACCAGCAACGGTCGCATTCCGGACCGGGTAGTGAGCGGTCTCGATTATACCCTCCGAAAGAAAGAAGAAACGCAACAGGCTATTATCTCCGGTAAGGTTTTCATTAAAAAAGATGCTCAGACTACCGCCGAACCTCTGGCGGGTGCAACCGTTACGGCTGTCGGTGTTGCGACGTCGGGTGAGTTGGGCAGCACGGTCAGCAGCGGCGACGGTTCCTATGCCCTAGCGGTGACAGTGGCAAAAAACACGGGAGTAACCTGTACCGCCACGGATGGGGAGAATAGTGGTTCTGCCTCCGTAACGGTGACCGCAGCAGCCCATTCCGGAGTGGATATCACAGTGACTTCGAGCAAACCGCAAGAAGCGGCCGGTCAATGGACGATCAACGCGACAGTACTAGACGACAACGGCAAACCGCTGGCAAATGCCACCGTGACTCCGACCGGCGGAGGCGCGGCTGCTGTGACCGGGGCTGACGGCCGCGCGGTGATCGGTCCGATCGATGTCCCGAGCGGTTGGGAAGAAACACCGTTCACGGTTACCCTGACACCTTCGGTTACGGCTCAGGGGGGAATCAAAGTGGGCGGCGGCGCAGTGTCGGTGACATACGAGGGTACAACGCCGACCGAAGTGTCGTTAACCATTCCGGTGATAATCCCGAATGCGGTTACCATCAACGGCCAGGTGATAGATGCCAACGGTGTCGGTGTCAGCGGTGCGGCTGTCTCCGGCGCAGGACTTTCGACCACATCAGCAACCGGCGGTTCGTTCAGTATGGGACCCTATTCGCTGGTGAAAGACTCATCGATATCCTTAAGCGTGGTATACACCGACGGCGGCAACAGTTTCGGCGGTACTCCGGTAACGGTTACTTATAACGGTATCGGAAATTCAATCAGCGGAGTGGTGCTGACGGTTGATATGACGATGGAGACCGAAGTTACGATCACCGGACAGGTGCGCGATATGGACGGCAAACCGATCCAGGGTGCGGCTGTTACCGGCGGTGGTGTTTCGACCACGTCCGATGCCGCCGGATCGTACACCCTGCCGCCGTTTACCCATGAGTTAGGAAAGCCGGCGGTGATCACCGCCACGGTGCAGGACCCGCAGGGGAACAGCTATTCGGGTCAGACGAATTGTACGCCGATGCAGAACAATGCCACAGCGCCGACCATAGTCATTCAGGTGCAGCAGAAGGATGTTTACGATGTTACCATAAGCGGAATGGTCGTGGATGATAAGGGAACAGGAGTTTCCGGGGCAGTGGTGACCGACGGCACGCATTCCGTAGTGTCGGATGCCGCAGGTGTATTTACCGTAGGCCCGATAGGTCTGACGGCGAACGAGTCGGCCTCGCTCTCGGCCAGCAAAACCGAAGGAGCCACATCGCTCTCTGGCGGCCCGGTGGCGGTGGTGTTCGACGGACAGAATGTTGATATCGGCGGGGTGGTGATTACGATGAAGAGCCCGTCTTTGCAGACTACGATCACCGGCGTAGTACAAAGCACGAACGGCACGGGGGTAAGCGGCGCAACTGTCACTGCCGGTGGAGCCTCAGGTGCAACCGATGGCTCCGGCATGTTCTCGATCGGTCCGCTCGGCTACGACGATGGGAACAGCGTCACGGTGTCGGCGAGTTATACCAGAACGGATGGCTCAGTTGCGAGCGGTGATGCCACGGTAACGCCATCCTCGGAAAACACCGGTGGGGTGGTGATCAGTCTCAATGTCGATGTCGACGAGGATGAAGGAGAGGTAGACGAGGACCTTGAGGACGCTATCGATGATCTAACGAATGATAGCGATACCGGCGCTGACTTCGATGCTCTCGTGGCGGATTTCAATCTAATCGTGGCGGAGCTCGATCAAATCGCTACAGATTTCAGAAACCGAGCGGATTTCTTTGACCAGCGCCTGCGAGAACTGCTCAACGCTGCCTGCGACGACAGCGAGACCGGCTTTGCGCTGAGCAGCGCCAAGAATTCGCTCGAGGATTATGGTTTCGTCTTAACTACTCTCTACGGCATTTACGGTGAACTGATCTCAGCGCAGGCGGTACAACCTGACAAGAGCCTGGTTTTAGTCGACAACGATTTCGTCCGAGCTAACGATCAGGAAGCGGCTTTGCAAGCTCGCTATGCCCAGATGCAAGCCGCGTATGCTTCATACGAATGCGACGAGGAAGAATCCGATGTCGACCAGGGCGACAAAGCCGATGACGAGGCCGATCCGGATGATCTGGATGTGGTTGAGCCGGAGGCATGCGGCGACGGTATCGATAACGACGGAGACGGTGAGATTGACGAATGCGATGCCGGTTGTTGCAACAAGAACGTTCAGATCATTGTCGATGACTGCGGTAATGCCGCCGATGATATTTTCGAGGTTAGCTTGAACGGTGAATTACTCGGATATACACCTAAGGGAACGGCAAACACCTGGGATCGCGAGTTGGAACCGGGGACATACACTGTCAGTATCACTTGTCTCGACGATGGCGGTAATCCTCTAGGCAGCGATATCGGAACGGCTTGTATTAATGTAATTGTTTACGGGACCGATGTTGCTATTGGCGGCGGTGCACCACAAATTCCGTATGGCGGCACGGCCACGATTAGCTTCACCGTGCCGGAGGGGCCGGCAGCGGCTTCAATGAATCGTTTGTACGATGGATCAATCCATCGTGCGCGTGGTTTGGAAAGTAATTGACGTGAGTAAATAGGAGCGGTTGCAGAAGGCAACTGCGTTGAACAAGAAGAGTCGCCGGTTTTATTCGGCGGCTCTTTTTTTGTTAAGTTGTAAGGCAGGTCTCTCCGAGACTTGCCGGGGGATCGTGATATGGGGCAGACGAGGACGTCTGCCGCCCACCAACACGGTTGAATTCTTCGCGAGGTCATTTACCGGAGCAACCGTAGAAGAGAGAAGATAGGTTCGCTTCCGCAGGAGCGACGTTCTCCGGGATGGATTGTTACAGGATCAGCAAGCTGTAGGTCGAAACTCCTGTCCGCCGAAGGCGGATCGCGAAGCGAAGTTTCGACAACAAAATCTGTAATGCGGGCGACACAAGGCAGCCCGCTACGCGAGGTTAGGATTCTTTAACTTTTTTGCTAGACACGAGGTAGAGTTTTACATAATTTCTTTTTTTATGAATACCGAGCATATCATTCATTTTACCTCGGCTGAGAACATGGCGGTTCTCGCCGATGACTCCATTGATCTGGTGGTAACGTCGCCGCCGTATCCCATGATTCAAATGTGGGACGAGCTGTTCACGACACGCAACGAAGCAATCGGCAGGGCGCTCGATGGGGCCGAGGGGGAGCGAGCATTCAATCTGATGCACGCCGACCTCGATCGGGTCTGGGAGCATTTGCCGCGAGTAATGCGTGAGGGTGGAATTGTCTGTATAAACATCGGCGACGCCGTCAGGACGCTCAACGGATGCTTTCAGCTATTTTCCAACCACACTCGCATTGTCCAACGGATGCTCGCACTGGGTTTCGATAATCTGCCCAATATCATCTGGCGTAAGGCGACCAACGCACCGAATAAATTCATGGGTTCGGGGATGCTCCCGCCCGGCGCTTATGTGACCCTTGAGCATGAATTCATCCTGATCTTCCGCAAAGGTAACAAACGCCTCTTCAAGACCGAGACAGAAAAGAATAAAAGGCGTGAAAGCGCTTTTTTCTGGGAAGAACGCAACCAATGGTTTTCCGATATCTGGTTCGGTTTGAAGGGAGCAACCCAGGATCTGAAAGATCGTACTCTGCGAGAGCGAAGCGCGGCGTTCCCGCTGGAGCTGGCTTATCGACTGATCAATATGTTTTCAGTCAGGGGGGACACCGTACTAGACCCGTATCTGGGCACCGGAACGACCATGGCCGCAGCAGCGGCTTCGGGCCGGAACAGTGTCGGTTTCGAACTGGATGCGAGTCTGGATAAAGTAATCGAGGAGCGTATGAATCGTTTGCCGGAGACGGCCAATGTGGTTGTAAGAGAACGCGTGGAACGACATCGACTTTTCGTTGAGGAACGCCAGGCCGCCGGGAAACATCTGAAATTTCTCGTGACGAGTCTTGGGTTGCCGTGTGTCAGCCGACAGGAATGTGGTCTTCTTTTTGAATTAGTCGATACGATAGAGAGAACGGCCGCCGGTACGCTCCTGGTATCTTACCGACCGTTGGTCACAGCGGATGGATCATCAAAGTAAATATCATGGCGGTGTTCATATTCTTTCGAAGGGTCTCCCGATTGGAACGCATGGCTGTTTCGATGGATATGCGGGATTACCGATGGCCGTGGTAGTAGATTGCGAAGTGCAGGCCAACGTCGGGGCTGTTGACGAATTTGAAAAGGTTTTCCAATAGTCCGAACTCAAGACTCAGGTTTTTCGGGAGGCGGTGTTTGAATCCGAGCAACAGCTCGTAGGTGCGGTCGGAGAACTGGTGAAAATCAACCGCCACGCCGCGCTCGATAAGTAATTGGGCGATATAGGACTGTCTCCAGTGCGGGCGGTGCCATTCGAGAGCAACCAAAGCGCTGTAGTGCCATTGACGCAGTTCGATATCGAGCATTTCAACATCGCCGAAATAAACCAGGCCGCCGGAGAGATATGCGAACCATGATCTGTATTGGAAGCCGGTTGCCAGGGAAGCGCCGACATCGACCGACTGTCCGCCGAAATACTCGGTGCGATTGCCGACCGGAAGTTTGGCTCCGACCGTGAGCACCGTGGCGGTACCGTCGGCTCCCCGGAGTCGCTTGCTGCAGGAGACAATGGCATTGCCGATTTTAAGGCCGGTCTGATCACGGTGCAAGCGCGACCAGCCGTCGGAGCCTTTGCCGGTGTATACATCGAAAGCAAACTGGTCGCGGTCGAACAGGTCTCGTCCGGCCTGACCGATGCCCAGGGTGCGATGAAATCCCTCGATGAATCCGTCCATCACACCGCCATCGACGTATCGGAAGGGGAGATAGGCCGACAGTTCGAGGTTTTGTCCGACACCGAAACGGCTGTAGATCGATAATTCGTGCAGTTCACCGTCGATACGAAAGACATTTTCCTCGTAAAGCCAGTAATTGTTCCAGTTATGGCGGAGGCCGATCGTATAGTCGCCATGGTCAAGCACCCGGGTGATGTGATGCTGAAGGCCGCAACGTATTAACTGGATCGGCGATTGACTGTTTAATTCAATGTGCCCCTGGGGCTCGTAAGTCGCGCCGACAGCCGGATATACGGCTATGATTGTCAGCAATACGGTTATTAAAGTTTTACCCGGGTAGTTCATCTCGTTCGAAATCTAGGATATTGTGGATCGTTGCGCAATGTAGAACCGCAGACGGTTTGAAGGCTGATGGGGTGATCCCGGTCATGTATGGTTACCTCCACTAAGAGGTTGTTTTTATTTCCGTTCCATGCTATTCTTGCGCTAACAAACAAGACTTACAACCAAGCCAGGAGAACCATGGCGATAATCACTATAGTAAGTGCGTCCTACTGCCACGGTGATGAGATCGTGTCGCAGGTCATTGAACAACTTGGTTATGAAAGGCTTGACGACCTGGTCCTGAGCACGGCGGCCGAGAAGTTCAATCTGGATCGCGATAAGCTCCGGCATGCCTTGAACGGCTCGGGACCGTTCAAATACCGGCAATCGAAGGATCGCGACAAACTACTGGCCTGCCTGGAAGTGGCGCTGGCGGAAGTCATCCAGAGAGACGATGGTGTGATCACGGGCATGGGGGGGTATCTTATCCCGGGTAATATCGCTCATATCCTCAGGGTCTGCCTGGTGGCCGATCTGCCGTATCGAGTGGCGCAGGCGGTGTCCAGTGAGGGATTGAGCGAAGATCAGGCGCATGAAAGGATCAAAGATTACGATCAGCAGCTTGTCGACAATGTCATGAGTCTGGTGTCTCGTTCTGTTTATGATGAAAACCTCTACGATATGATGTTGCCGGTCGATCGCTCCGATGTCGCCGCGACGGTTAAACTTATCTGCGAGCAGGCGAGTTCCGATGCCGTGCGTCCGACCGACTGGTCACGTATTCACGCTCAGGACTTTCTGCTTTCCGCCCGGGTGAAACAAGTCCTTACCGATGCAGGTCACAATGTTGAGGTATTTTCCGAGAACGGCCGGGTGACGATCGGGATTAACGAACGAGCTTTCATGATGTCGCGATTGCAGGAAAAGCTGAAGCGGATGGCCCGTGAGATCGAGGGTGTAACCGATGTCGAAACCAAGTTGGGCACGCGTTACACGGCTCCATCGATCAATCCCTGGGAAGATATCGACGCCGGACCCAAGGTGTTGCTGGTGGACGATGAAAAAGAATTCGTTCAGACGCTGTCACAACGCCTCAAAACACGTAACCTGGAATCCTCGATAGCCTATGACGGCGAGCAGGCGCTTGACATGCTCAAGGAGGATGTCCCGGATGTGATCGTGCTCGACTTACTGATGCCCGGGATCGACGGTATTGAAACTTTGCGGCGGGTCAAGCAATCGCACCCGGATGTCGAGGTGATAATCCTGACCGGTCACGGTTCCGACCGTGAACAGGAGGAGGCCGAAGACCTGGGAGCGTTTGCATATCTGAGGAAGCCGGTGAACGTCAATGAACTGGCACAATTGATGCGTGAAGCCTATTCACGGCGGCAGCGGAGAAATCAGGATAACGGATAAAGCCAAAGGAACGGCGTGAAATGAGCGAAGAGAACAACAAAGCTATTTCGACCACGATATCGATGTCGGATGCGCCCGGAAGCCAACTGCCGCGTTATACCCGACTGCATCGGAATCTGATCTGGATCCCCCTGCTGGCGGCGTTGATTCCCCTGGCGATTATGGCCGCGATCAACTACCGTCAGGATGCCAATGCGTATCGGGCCGAAAGTCACTTTGTCATTTCACGCATTCTTTCCAACACTAAACGAAGTTTGCAATTCGCTATCGAAGAACGGCGGGCGGTGTTGTCGCTGGTGGCGCGAACGAACTCGCGCTCGGAGTTGAGCAGTGAGACGCGCCTGATGTCGATCCTGCGCGATTTAAGAGAATCTTTCGGTGATTTCGTGGACCTGGGCCTCATTGCCTCTGATGGCAATCAGGCGTATTACTCCGGTCCGTACCAGTTGAAGGGGGTCAACTACAGTGACCAGCCCTGGTTTCACGAAGTTGCTCTGAGAGGTACCTACGTCAGCGACGTTTTCATGGGATATCGTCACCTGCCGCACTTCGTCGTAGCCGTAGCGATCAACTCCGGTGAAGACGATTTCTATATCCTGCGTGCGACGATCGACACGGAGTTGTTGATGCGGCAAATCTATTCACTCGATCTGGGCGCCGAGACGGACGCATTCGTGGTCAACTCTCGGGGGATTCTCCAGACCGCGTCGGCTTTCTACGGTGAAGTGCTGGATACCGTTGATTTCACGATTCCACCTCATGTTCGCGAGCGCGAGATTATCGATGAACAGCCGCAACCGACCGGGGGAAGTGTGGCAATGGGTTTCGCCTATGTCGAGGGGACGCCGTTTATCCTGGTGGCTGCAACCCGACTCGAACCGTTTTTTCAGCATTGGTTTTATCAGCGTTCCGACGTGATTTGGTTTCTTCTGCTGAGTGCGGTTGGTATTCTGGCGGTGGTTTGGTATCGTTCGCGAAATATCATCGCGCGGTTGCGTGAGGCCGATGCCCAGCGCGCCAAGATTTTCCACAATGTCGAATATACCAACAAGATGGCGACTCTGGGGCGCCTGGCGGCCGGTGTTGCGCATGAAATCAACAATCCGCTGGCGATTATCAACGAGAAGGCGGGTTTATTGCAGGATATGGCACAACATGCCGAGCAATTCCCGCAACGGGAGAAAATCCTGAAAATAGTCGACGCCATTACCAACAGTGTCGATCGCTGTAGTCGGGTGACCCGCCGTTTGCTCGGATTCGGACGTCGTATGGATGCGGTCAGAGAACGTATCGACCTGCGCGGATTGATCAACGATGTGCTCGAGTTCCAGAAAACCGAAGCTGCCCATCGCAGCATTAAGATAGATGTCGAGTGTGAGGAGACTGTACCGCAGATCCAGTCCGATCGGGGACAGTTGCAGCAGGTATTTCTTAACCTGGTAGGCAACTCTTACGGCGCCGTAGCGGACGGTGGCTGGATCAGGATTTCAATCAAGCAGCTCTCACCTAGTGAGGTGGCCGTATCGGTAACGGACAACGGCCACGGTATTCCCGCTAGTGATTTGAATCACGTCTTCGAACCGTTTTTCTCAACCAAAGGGCAGGCCGGCACCGGTCTGGGACTGTCCATAACACGCGATATAGTGGAAAAGCTGGGAGGCATTATCGAAGTCACCAGCGAAGTCGGCAAGGGAACGACCTTCACCGTCAACCTGCCGATCGAAAAAGTAGATTAAGGGAACGGATCGATTATGAGTGAATACCGAGTGTTGCTGGTTGACGATGAAGAGGAGCTGGTTTCTACGCTGGTAGAAAGGCTGGAATATCGAGGATTTTCCGCGAGTTATTGCACCAACGGACAGGATGCGCTTAAGATGTTGCGGGAGGAAAGTTACAATGTGGTCGTCGTGGACCTGAAACTCCCCGGCATGTCGGGTGTCGACCTGTTGCAGACGATCAGAACGGCTTATCCTCATCTTCCGGTTCTGATGGTAACCGGTCACGGCGCGGGGGGAAACGATGGTTTTCAGCCGCCGGACGGGGCATTCGCATTTCTGGTGAAACCGATCAATATCGATGAATTAGTAGCCAAAATGACGGAAGCGATAAAAGCGTATGAGCCCGGACAATAAAGACAAGAAGGACGTAGCGGGTTCGTTTGCCAGCCTGACTTTCGTCGGTGAAATTACCGCCTCCGTGACTCACGAACTGAGTAATGTCGTGGGAACGATCGAGCAGGTCAGCGGATTGATCGAGGACCTCACTTATACTCCCGAGATTCAGGACGCCGGGATTGCCGAGCGACTGATGGATGTAGTCGAGAGAGTTGCCCGACAAACCGAGCGCGGAACGACCTTGATACGCCGCCTGAACCGGTTCGCTCACCTGGCGGACAACGAGAAGGTCGAATGCGATCTGGCCCAGGTGCTGGAGAATGTGGCGGCCTTGTCGGAAAGACTGGTAAATCTGAAGAAGGTGAACCTGGTAACCTCCGGACTGGCCGACAGCCTTCCGTTAATCTGTAATCCGCTAATGGTGGCACAGTCGGTTTTCGGTATGGTCAAGAGAGTACTGTCGACGGCGGATGGCTCCGAGCCGCTCAGGATAGAACTGGTCGGAGTCTCCCGAGGAGCCCTGGTGACGGTAAGCGCCCGGGTTGGAACCGATGTCGCGGACGACATGATGCAGGCGCCTGAGAATCTCCCGCTTGAAGCCTTCGGGGGAAGCCTGGCGCATCGAACGGAGAACGGACGGTTTATTCTGGAGTTGACTGTTCCGAACAGCGCCGGTGAATGAACGAATGGCTCGGCTCAATAAGCGTACGATAAGGAGTAACGATACATGGTGAAGACAAGAGTATTGATAGTCGACGACGAGGAGGATTTTGCCTCTGCTCTGGCTGAACGGATGCGTACGCGCGGACTCGAGGCCGACTGTGTGTTTAGCGGCGACGACGCTCTCAAAGCGGTCAAAGAGAAAGTCTACGATTCGGTCGTTCTGGACCTGGCGATGCCCGGCATGGACGGTATGGCTACGTTACGGGCGATGCTCCAGATCAACGCCGACCTGCAGGTAATCATTCTGACCGGGCAGGCGACTGTCGCCAAGAGTGTCGAAGCGGTCAAAGAGGGGGCGTTCGAGTTTCTCGAGAAGCCGATCAAGCTCGATGACCTGGTGGGAAAAATCGACCAGGCCAGAACCCGTACGATTGAGCTGACCGAAAATAAAATGAACGACATGATCGACGAACTGATCAAACGTCGGGGCTGGTAGA
This sequence comes from Candidatus Zixiibacteriota bacterium, assembly GCA_035380245.1. Taxonomy (NCBI): domain Bacteria; kingdom Pseudomonadati; phylum Candidatus Zixiibacteriota; species Candidatus Zixiibacteriota bacterium. The sequence continues at coordinate 1,210,156 of DAOSXA010000001.1, forward strand.
TCTTATCGCAGCCGAAGGCATTGCTCGATCACGATTGACGACATCGCCTTCTAGTTAACCGCCGGGGGCTTGTAAAACCGAGGAAGAGAATTGACATCGAGTATCCTTAATAGAGTAGCGCCGTTTGTTAATGGGTTCCGCGGCTATGATTCCAATCGTCTGCGGCATGATCTGATCGCGGGTGTGACGGTAGCCCTGGTGTTAATCCCGCAGTCCATGGCTTACGCTCAGTTGGCCGGACTGCCGCCCTATTACGGTCTTTATGCCGCTTTCATTCCACCGATCATAGCGGCTCTGTTCGGATCGAGCCGACAATTAGCAACCGGACCGGTGGCGATTGTCTCGCTCATGACCGCCACGGCTCTGGAGCCGATTGCTACGGCCGGGAGTGAGTCGTTCATCGCTTATGCCATTCTACTGGCCCTGTTGATCGGCATATTCCAGCTCCTGTTGGGAGTATTGCGGCTGGGGCTGGTGGTCAATTTTCTGTCTCATCCGGTCGTCAGCGGATTTACTAACGCGGGGGCGTTAATCATAGCCACTTCTCAGTTGTCCAAACTTTTCGGTGTGACCGTCGACCAGGCGGAGCACCATTACGAAACGATCTACCGGGTGATCGAGGAGGCAATCTACTACACCCACTGGCCAACTCTCGCGCTGGCGGCGCTGGCTTTCGCAATCATGATCGGCGTCCGTCGCGTCGCGCCGCGATTACCCAATGTGTTGTTGGCGGTGTTGATCACTACCCTGGTTTCCTATTTCATGGGTTTTGAGGATAAGATTCGCATTCCGATTGAACGCGTCGAATCGACCGAATTCACCCAGCATTTGGCCAAATTCAACAGTGCTATTTCGTATTTGGAGGAAAAAGCCACCCAGCGGGTAACTCTTCGGGGTCGATATGACAGCCTCGCCGCACAGGATGGCGTAGAGCAGTATACCTTGCTCGATCTCAATCAGAAGTTGGAATATGTCGGAGTTGATATCGACCGATTGAAGAAAGAGATTCATCAGGAACGAACCTGGTTGCGGCGGTATCATTTGACCGGAGTGACCGGGCAGGATGGTGAAGTAAGATATTTCCCGAAAGATTCCGCACCCAAGGGAGATGTCTCCGACAACCATTGCTGGCGTATCAAGGTGGGCAATGTGCCGTTAAATCCGGATGAGTTGACCTTTTCCTGCGGTGGAGCGGTGGTCGGTAAAATACCGGAGGGTCTCCCGAGTTTCAAAATTCCATCGTTCGACTTTTCCGTAGCACTGGGATTACTGCCGATGGCCATGATTATCTCGCTGCTGGGATTTATGGAGGCGATCTCGATCGCCAAGGCAATGGCCGCCAAGACCGGACAACGGCTCGATGCCAATCAGGAGTTAATCGGGCAGGGACTGGCGAATATCATCGGATCATTTTCACGAAGCTATGCGGTTTCGGGATCATTTTCACGTTCGGCGGTCAATCTCCAGTCGGGGGCTATTACCGGCATGTCCAATGTCACCAGCAGTCTGGTAGTGCTGGTCGTATTGCTGTTTCTTACCCCGTTGTTGTATCATTTGCCACAGTCGGTGCTGGCGGCAATTATCATGATGGCGGTAGTGGGGCTTCTTAACGTCAAGTCGTTTATCCATGCCTGGCGAGCACAATGGTATGACGGCATGATCGGTATCGTAACGTTTATCTTCACCCTGACTTTCGCTCCGCATCTGGATCGGGGGATCATAATCGGAGTGGCGCTTTCGTTGCTGCTTTACCTGATCAGGAACATGAAACCGGCCATGGCGATGCTTTCTCTTAATATCGATGGCTCTTACCGTAACCGGGAACGCTTCAGTCTGGAGCAGTGTCCTTACGTGGCAGTGCTGCGTTACGGCGGCTCGCTGATTTTCTCGAATGTCGATTATCTCGAAAACCAGGTACTCGATACGGTCCGAAACATGCCCAAGCTGCGCCATTTGATTATCGTGGGGAACGGGATCAATGAAATAGATGCCTCCGGGGTGGATGCTTTGTCGGTTCTGGTCGATCGGTTGCATGGGCAGGGTTTACAATTATCCATCAGCGGTTGTAACGATAGTGTGCTCGACGTTCTCAAACGAACCGGTCTCGCAGCCAAGATAGGTGAGAACAACATCTATCGTAGCGTGGCGAGGGCGATTGACGGTGTCTGGGAGAAAGCTCATGTGAATGTCGATGAGGCCAACTGTCCGTTGCGGGTGCCGCCGTTCCATCCGCTCGGTATTTCCGATGAGTCCAGGCGGGCAATGATGGAAGCCGATAAGCAACATCATCGTGATTTGATTCCCCCATGGAAAAAACGCAAGGATCAGTAGCGATAAATAAGCAACACTATCTGTCAAACATAATGTTAAAGAACAGCCCTGCGCTTAATATAAGCGCAGGGCTTTATGCGCCTGAGAAGTTTTGACTGACTCAAAACCCGTGGTAGTTGACCCATGAGCCAAACTACCGTGTGCAAAACAGGTTTGAATCAGATCAACACATTCCCCAAGATAGTTGATAGCAGAAAGACGAATACCTTTTAGGGTTCCGTTTTTCGCGGAGCGGGTCTCTTGTGGCGCGTTCCCCGTTTCCCCAAAAGACCCGCTCCGCGGGTTACTTGCTGTTTACATTATACTGCCTTGTCACTGACAACTTCCGTCATAGGATTTCATTCCGGTGTTGCTTTTTGGGAGTTTTCGTCTTAACTTTAATAATCCGGAGGTCACCGGGCAGGTCGTATACCCATTCTATTCTAAGAGGAAATATGTATGGCATTAGCGCCTAACGAAGGTTACCTCGAAGGCTTCAGTGAAGTCTCCAAAATATCTTGTAATCCCTTATCCTCCTCGTGGATAGCATATTCTGACCGCTATCGGAAGAGATTCTTCATCAAGACCAACACCCCCGGCAGCGAGATTCCGACCGAGCAACAGGTTGCTGTTTTAAGTGATTCATACCAAAGACAGCGAAAACTCAGATGTGGGAAATTTTTAACCGCTCAGTACATCCGGAAAGTGGACACCGGGGTTCAAATCCTGTATCCGTACTTAAATGCGGACACCTGGAGGCCGATTTCGCCTGATTGGCCGCCAAATGAAGTGATATCGCTGGTGTCACAAATGGCCCTGATTCTGGATTTTCTTCATAGTCGTCACCTGGTTCATTGTGATATCAAACTGTCCAATTTCATGGTTAAGCGGACAGGGATCGATCCATTATTAATACTGACAGATTTGGAATTTCTCGCTCAGGACGGCCAGGATTTGCAAGCGCGTCTGATGGGCGCCCCTGGTCATATAGCACCGGAAATCAAGCGTAATGATCGTGTCGATATCCGATCGGATAATTACTCCTTAGGGGTGGCTGTCAATCACCTGTTGGATAGTTCCGTCGGTTTAGAAAAACAGGCCAGAGAAGCTCTCGTTGAGTTCGTTTCACAGCTTACCAGTGATGACTATCGTGAGAGGCCAACCTGTTTAATCAATGCTCTGCATCGTTGCGGAGTGATCGACGAATCGAAATGCGGCGTTTTATGGCGTAAACTCTTGTCGCTGCAAATGATCGACTCGGCGCGACTTGGCCGTTCGCGCCTTGAGCGCGGCCAACTCAGTTATTCCGGGGTGTTTCAGGACAACAGTATCCTTGGTGTCTCCGGTGAATTTCTGAGTCATCTGGATGAAGTATCGCGTGACCGGCCCCATCGAGCGATTAAGGCTTTACGCAATCTCGTGGATTCATCGGCTTTGAATTACGATGGTCAATTCTGGACCTTAACCGTAAATGATGCCGTAATGCTGGAAGCCTACGCCAGACTGGACGACGAGATCGCGGTATTATGCAGTCTGATGAAGACGGGGAGCTTCGATGAGAACAAAGTGCGACTCAAGGCGAGGAAAAACAACAACAGTGATCGAGGGGAATCAGCTTTCTTGCTTTTGAGTACGGTTGTCTGCCCGGAGAAAAGTGACCCTGATGCCGGTTTCTTCGTGAAGCTTGCAGGAGATCTCGGACGATCCGGGGACATGGTGAGGTTCATGGAGCAATATGTAGATGGCCGTGAAGATTTCGAAGTCGATGAAATCGAGTACATCTATAAAGCGGCGAAGGAACTTCTGGTTGTACAGAGATATGACGAAGCTGAACGTTTTATCCAGTTGGGATTAGAATCGGCTAAAAGACTGCAGGATACGAAATGGCTTATCAAGTTCAAGATATACCATGGCTTATGTTACATGTGGGGTGACCGACCTAAGGTCGGATTTGAGATGGTGAAGGAGGCGGAGGAAGAAGCACGCCGACTCGGATATGCTGACGAAGAAATAGCCGCCGGTTTAGTGTTGTATCAATGGATGGCAAGCAACGATGGTTTTGCCGAAAAGGAACGATTGATGCTGCGCCTGGAGAAGCGTGCGGCGATGATTGGTTCGACCAGTCACGATGTACCAATTTACACGGTGTTGGCATTAGTTACGATGGAACAAGCCCTGTACAATCGATCGGTGAAATACTGTAAAGTAGCGATCAAGGGGATCGGCGCCAACAACCGGCGTTCGCGAGGGATTCATCCTTATAATACTCTTGTAAACAATTATGCTCGACTGGGGGAATATGGCAAATCTGCTCATTGGTGTGAACAAGCACGAATCTCATCAGTGCTCCATAACAGCCGCAATAATTTCTATCTAAGCCAATTGAATCGGGCTGATATGGAAATGGCCCGAGGCCGACTCAGGCAAGCCGAATCACTCCTCTTACCTCTGATCGAGACGGGAAACGGTCCGACGGATAGTGTGTTGAGAGGACTTGTCTCGCAGAATTTAGGAGAAATTTCAGCCCTTCGAGGAGAGATTGAAGTTGCTGACAGATACCTTAGCGAAGCCGATATTCATTACAAACAAGCCCAGGCAGACAGTTACCGGCTGAGAGTCCGAGTACTCCGGCTTATCGCTCACCTTCCCAAAAGTATTGCGCATGGTATTGAAGAATGGAAGGATTGCCTTCGTCGTCTGTGTGAGGCTCGGCTTTATTTCCACGTGAGTCGCCTCCTGTGTTATACGGTTTTATATTTCGACGGTCAGGAGATGGAAGCGGTGCGTCGAACGGTTAAGCCGGCAAGAAAAGTACTATCCGGCTCAGCCGCTCCCGTGATGAAAGCGGCTTCAGTATTGCTTAACAGCCTTGACACCGATCCGAATGAACTGGGTGTGAGCGATCGCTGTTTGAAGCAGGTCTACGCGATTCTGGACAAGGCGAGTCAGTTTGATCTGACCGGCCGTATCTGTGAGTTGCTGGCCGCACGATATCGGAATGCGGGCAATTACCCTCTGAGTCGGAAGTTCTTCCGCCAGGCTTTGTCAATCATACGTCCGCTCGATAATGAATCCTGGCGCATGAGGTTGGAGGAGCAGATCAGGGAGGTTGATCGTCCCGACGAGGACCGGTCGCGACTGGTTAATTCGTTTGAAGCCATTTCAGGCATTGTCAGGAATATCGGCGATGCCTCACAGGCGCTGGACCGGCTCATTCGTTTCGCCGCCGAGGTAACCGGCGCCGAACGAGCGGTGCTGATGGTGCGAAGCGGTGTAGATAATAAGCTCAGTGTTATTGCCAGCTATGACTGCGATGAACCTTCCTTAAAGGATGTCGTGAACATCAGTTCTTCGGTGTCGATGGACGTGTTCAAGTCGGATGATCCGGTGTTGATCGATGAAGCTCTGGTCGATCCGCGCACCAAGGAATACAAGAGCATTGTCCGGCATAATATACAGTCGGTGGTCTGTGTCCCGTTACCGTCCAAGACCGGTCCGGCAGGTGTTCTCTACCTCGATCATCATACTATCCCCGCACTTTTCGACGAAGCTGACCTGGCTTACATCAGAGCAATGGCCAACTTCGTTTCGCACACTTTGACTCAGATTAATCGATTCCGCGCGGTAACGACCATGAATCGAGAATTACGAGAGCAGCAGAGGCGCAGGGACGGTGAGATGGGTAATTTCATCGGCGAAGCTCCCGTTATCAAAGAGTTATTGGAGGGGCTGCCGGCAATAGCTGTCTCGAATGCTCCCGTTCTGATCCTGGGAGAAAGCGGCACCGGCAAGCAGATTATTGCGAATATGATACACAATCTCAGCCCTCGTGCGAAGATGCCGCTGGTAACAGTCAACAGCAGTGCTATTCCCGAAAATCTTGCGGAATCGGAGCTGTTCGGTACGGTTGCGGGAGCCGCGACCGACTTAAAAAAACGCGACGGCAAGATCACCTATGCCGACAGGAGTACTCTTTTCCTGGATGAAATCGGCGATATGCCGCTCGGTATTCAGGCGAAAATCCTGCATGTGGTCGAAAACAACAGGTTCAGCCGTCTCGGATCCAACCGCGAGCTGGTTGCAGACGTTCGTTATATTTTTGCCACTAATGCCGATTTACTCGATCGCGTGAAAAAAGGATTATTCCGAAACGACCTTTACTACCGTATCAGCACAATCATGTTCGAAATTCCTCCGTTGAGGAATAGGATCTCGGACATTCCTTTGTTGGTCGATCATTTTCTCCGATACTCCAGGAATGGTTCGACGGAAACGGTTGTTGATCCGAAGTTTCTGAACGCATTGATGAGGTACGACTGGCCCGGCAATGTGCGCGAGTTGAAAAACGTGATTGACGGTCTGGTTATTCGTTATCCCGGGCGGAAACTGACGGCTGATCTCCTTACCGAGAAGTTGCTCCACGGTGGTAGGATGCCAAAGAAAGCAATGGATGAAGCGATTGAGGCTCAGGAGATCCGGGATGCTCTTGCCAAAACCGGGGGCAACCGGACAAAAGCAGCCCGCCTTCTGAATGTGCCGCGTACGACTCTCCTGAGAAAAATGAAGAAATACGGTATCCAATAAGCTAGTTCTTTCCCCGGTAAACTGTCCGGATGTCCGGTTGGGAATAATCCAACCGGACTTTTTCTTATATGAACCACAAGATGTTTCAGGAAGGGGTGTCCACTGAGTTAAAAACGGACGGACGTTTCAGGGGGGTAAGCAGAATGATCGGTCCGTTATAACTGATATTCATACAACGCCTTATGAGGGTATGGCTCACGTCTTCAGGTGAGGCATAAGTATTGATAAGTCTTCGATGCAACAGCGCGAAGCTGGAAACCTAACGCATCGGAGGCTTTTATGAGTCATTCTTCACGTCGGCCCCAGGTCGTCACACTCGCGGTTGTTATGACCGCTCTGTTCGCAATGTTTGCGGGCCTTTTAATGCCGGCGATCAGTCTTGCTGATGGAGGAGGAGGCGGGACGGGACCGGTTCCGCCGGAAGAAGGCGGCGGCGATTCATCCGGGACCGGTTCTTCCTTGCCAGACGACGGTCCGGACGGCATAATAGGGAAGGCACAACCTGAGAGCTTATCGCTCTGGGATATTTTCCTGGCCGTCTACACTGTAACCATCTAACCGTCGGAGTTGATGTCGGATGACACCTGCCCAATTAACGCGAGTTCTTCGTCTGCTGGAATTGTTACGCAGTCGTAAGTCCGTGGATATGGCAACTTTGGAAAGAGAAAGCGGGGTCAGTCAGAGGTCTGTTTTCAGATACTTAAAGGCTATGCAGGAGGCCGGAATCCTGATCGAATATGATCGGGTAGCGAAACGTTATCGGCTCGATAGAACTCGGGAGTCTTCACCCTGGAACCTTGAACTAAACGAAATCGGTTTCGTAGTCTTTGCGCTGGACTTGTTGAGTCTGCATGTCGAGGGAAGCATTTCCAAGATGATTGCAGAGATCAGGGAGAAGATACTCGATCAACAGCCGTATACCTCGCCCGGCTCCTTTGATTCCTTTCGCAATCGGATAAATAGTTTGATGGGTTTGCCGGATTTAACTCCGGCTCTCATGATGGCCCAGTTGAACATCGCAATTGAGATGGGTAAAGCAGTCGTCGTGGAAGCAAAAACCAGTGATTCTGAAGTGACGACAATTCGAGTGGATAAGCCACGAGCTCGCTTTTCAAGCTCACAGTGGTGGCTCTGTGAGGCTCATAGTGACAGGTGTTATGCTATGAAAGATCTGGTATCAGTACGCGTCGATACCGGATCCTGACGGTGATTCCTTCCAATAAAAAAGCCCTCCGGGCAAAGTGCCGGGAGGGCTTGGAAGGAGTGCAGGGGGAGGGGAACTGCACTCCGTTATCTTTCATAAACGTTAAAAACGTTTACTTAATATGTCAACACTAAAACGCATTTTTCAATCGCGATGTTCCCGGTATTAACGATCATCCTTTGGAGCGGTCCGACTCGGGTATTTCCCTGAGCTACTTAAGGGGCAACAACTTCGCGGCATCGGTAGGCGCCCCGATCTTGACCGCCCAACTGGTGTGTTTCTCAATATCCTCATCAGTAATAATGTGAACGTCCAGAAGGCCGCCTGTTTCATAGCCGGTGGTCAGATAATTCGATTCTCCCAGACACAAGCTCCAGCCCTCGAGCCAGTTCTGTAGAGCCAGCAGTTGGCTCGGCGTTCCCTTGAAATGAACCAGTAAATCGATATCACTGGCCGGCCCGGCGCTGGCGTTTTTGGTACTGCCAAGAACGTACAGATTCTCGACACCGAATTTCGCTCGGTCCATTGAAGCGGCAATTCGTTCCGCCATCAACAACCGCCAACGCCAGAAGTGCTCTGAGGTTGTCGGCGCTGCCTCCGCGGAAGGGCTGGGGCAGGCATCGATTTCCTGAGAAGCCCTGGTCAGAATAGCCAAACCCTCGTTCAGATCGGCGTTTAACAGAATGCGCATAACATCGCCCTGGCACGAAGCGGGGATATCGATTACATGCAGAACATCCTTCAGGTGTGAAAACTCAGGGAGCAATTCGGGGAGGACATTGTCGGCTCCCAGCAGCAGTCTTTCGTTGAAGATAATGTTTTTTTCATCAGGGTATAGCGGCAGGTATCTGATATCGGCCTCGACGAGATCCTGGAAAAAGTGTGTCCCGAAGGAGAGATCCGGAACGTAGTTCCCCCGCCGCCGAGCTATTTCGATCAAAGCCGCGGTGTTGTTTATGTCGGAATATGTTACCGATACACCTAACTTAATATCGCCCCGGCTGCCCCATCGCCCCGGCCCCATAAGAGCGAACTGTCTCTTGGGAAGGAGCTTGTTCAGTCTGCCGACAGCGCGACCGATTTCCAGCAAAGTCGACCGGTCACTCAGCTCAGAGTATTTCTGAGGGTCAACATACACTATATGGGTGATATCGGGAGTTCTTCCGTTGGATATGAATTTATTGGCCGAGAATACGATATGATCAATCGGGATATTCTGTGGAATCGGAGCCGGCGCACTCATGGCTGAATAGCTTTGTGACCGGCATTGCAGCAGGTAAAGATTTTCACCGTCCGAGGCGAATTCGATATCAACAGGCATCCCCAGTTTCGCTTCGAGGGTTTCGAGAATAGCCTTGCATTTGGGCACGAAGTCGGTATGGCGAATGAGACCGTCAAAGGTTACGACGAGGTCCTTTTCATCGCCCGACAAGCCCAACCCTGACGGCATTCTCAAATGGTTGTCGTCATAGATCGACACCATGTTCTTGATCCCCGGCAGTTCACGTCCGCCCTCGTCAAGGAACTCTTTGAACGAGATGGTTTCGAAGCAGTTGTTATCGAGGTCTATAACATCGATCTCGTGGGGTGAGTATCGGGCAATTTCGTCGGGGCTGGTGTTGGCGCGCAGGCCGGGTTGTCCGGGGGCGATCAGCACCGGGTAATCATCGCTCAACCGGTCCACTGCCCGCGTACCCATGCCGGGGACTAGCCGGATCAGTCCGTCCTCACGCTCGATGCGAGGTGACCAGCGGAATTCATTGCGACTGAAAGCTACGCCGGCGTAGGAGGGAAGGTAGTATTTACCTACCCGGGTTCCGACCACCTCCTCGATCATGATGCCCATCTCTTCACCGAAGTCGATGAGGCCTCGCTCGGCTCGATACTCGATTGGATCCGGTCCAAAAGTCGAGGCATATACCTCGGCTATCGCATCCTGGAGAGCTTCGAGGCGTTGTTGTTTGGATCCCTGGTTGGCCACGAAGAGGCTTTTGTATTTTCCCGAAAAAGCCGCCCCGATGCGATCCTCGAGCAGGCTGGAGCTGCGTACGATTACCGGTCCGTCACCAAGATCGTCGAGAGCGGCTGACAAACCGTTGACGATTTCTGCCGGAAAGGTCGCGTTTTTGAAAGTTTGTACGACATGGGGATATTCGAAGCGAACCTGGTCGATCGGTTTGTACTTCTGTTCCACCACCTCATCGAAGTTGTTGTGATGCATGAAATGGAGAAGCACATCGGAGGTGATGTGATACGTTTTCGGTATACGTACTCCCTCCAGGAGCTTGTTGTTGGTCGCTTCCTTCTTGAGAATCTGAGAGGCCAGGAACAAACCGGCGCTTTTACCTCCGAGTTTACCGTGGCTATCCTGAGAGAACATGACTCGATTCAGCAGGTGATAGAAATCGGATATTTCGATGAAGTTCTTGGCCACGCTGATATAGGGAAGCTGATCCGAGAGAAAACGCCGGATCAGAGAGACTTCGACACCGCGCTTGTTCGGCGATTGAATGTCCGGGTCCTGTTCAGACAGATAATGATAACGTCGGATGGCATCGGCCACCTCGGCCAGCGACAAATTACGATTCACCACATGAACCAGGAAGGAGAGCTTGTCTTCCTGCATCCATTTCTGGATAAGATAAAATATCTCTTCGTGCGGGATATGCTCGGATGCGACCTTGAAGATATTATCGCAGATATCCAGGGAATATCCCACTTGTCTTTTTTCGAACGGCTGATTGGGATCTTCGAGCATCGTCTGTTCGAGTTCCTGCGTATCGGGGGCCAGGGAATGCAGGATACGGTCCGCTTCATCGATCCCGCTCCAGCACATCTGATTGAGCATTCTTCGACATACCCGAGTGTAGAGGGGTCGGTCGGTGTGCTTGAGCATCTGGAGGACAATCTGCCATTCGGTTGTATCGGTGTTATGGTCATCCTTGGGGCGCTGTTCCCATTTTTCGATGATCCCGCGCATTTTCCGATGCATGAGGCGATTCCCGAGGCGGTCGGCTATCGTGTTGATCAGTCGCGTTTCTTCTTTCAGAAACGGGCCATCATCCCAAAGCGGCATCTCTCTCAGATAAAACACCGACACCCGCCCTACTTTCGATCCACCGACGGTAATGTCGGCATGTTGACCCCAGGGTGTCTCGGTAAAGGTCGGAGTAGTGTATACTTCACCGTTAAGGACAATGCGAGCCACGCAGACTTCGGGGTATTGCCATCCTGGCGGAATAGCTTTAAGAATAGCTACACACAGTTGTTCGGTCCCCTGGCCGAAATCTCTCAGCGCTTCCTCAACGCGATAGAGGCAATTTAGCTCTTTGGCTCTTTCCTGCAGTTGGTGCAGAATTTTGTCTACGGATTTTCTTCGACCGTTCCTGTGGTTACTCATGGTTACCTCGATATAACACCGCGACCACTGCGGCCGTCAACTTTGATATGCAGAGGTTGTGACAGCCGGGTATGGCATACATATTCAGTTTCGGCGACCACCGGCTGTTGCATAAGCCAGTCCCAGTCGATACGAAACGAACTTAAGTGAGACACACTGAAATAGAATAATTGAAGGCTCGTCAGGTTGTGAAAGAAATGGGATCCCTGGCTCAGTTCAACGTGCATTTCCGGTAAGGTTGCTTCTACCAGAACTCGGGCGCCGGATACATGACTCCAGTCGACCGGAATCCCCAGCCAGGGATCAGAACTGCCCCAGCGTCCGAAACCGATCAACAGGTAATGTCGATGATCCTGTACCAGCCGGCGATTGATAGCTCCAATCTGTTCGGCAATGGTCCGTGTTTGTTCTTTGCTGAATTCTTCCGGTTTGACAAAAACCACATCGGTCAAGCTGTTTTCAGTTCCATTACCCAGAACTCGGTCGGAAGCGAGCAGGGTGTATTCGGCCTCCAACTCCTCGGCGCTTATTTCTACTTCCTCATCGGATACGACCATCGGTCTTACCTGCAGACAGCCAAAGCGCGGAGGTCTGCTCTGATCGGAATCGAGTACGAGGGCGAATTCCATCTCAATGGCAGCCCCCAGCTCTTCGCTGAAAGTATTCAGCAGGGTTTGAACAAGGTCGTTAAGAGGGACTTCATCGAGTCGCAGGATCGGAGCGAAGTTTAGTAAACGCGGGCCGTCGGCGCCTGTTCCCATGACGATGCGATCGTTTTCCGGTTGATAGGTCGAGGCTACCATTGTCAGTGAGTTGTCGCCTTCGGCAATGTCGATAGAAGATTCCACGAGATATTCGGTTTCATGGATTGGATCGAAAGCCGGGGGCTTTCCCATGTTCACAGCCCAGAAACGGGTTTGAGTGTTTTTGAGCAAATCGGAGGTGGTGAAAGGAGGATTAGCTCGCGGATAAGCCGGGCAATAAGTCCAGACCAATCCACCGTCAACAATGGTCTTGCCTAGTCCCAGAGCCAGATCGACCACGCCGTCCTCGGGACGGGCATGTCCAAAAGCATAGAAGTTAAACGAACGCCCCACACCCGACAAGGAAGGGTAGAAGCGGTCGTTGTGGCGGTTGCCTACTACTTCCTGCACGATGAGGGCCATTTTTTCGTCGCGTGGGTCGTGCCCGGTCATGGCAGCGTATGCCCGGGCTTCGCTGAAGAAAGTGGAGGCATAAACGAATTTAACCGCTTCGACCAGCTTCTGATAACGTACGCTCGGATCGGTCTGGTTGTTCGGCGTCATCTTGGTTTCGTAAACGCCGGCAAAAGGCTCATACATGGAGTCTTCGAGCATACTGGATGATCTGACAGCCAAAGGAGTTTTAACCGAGGTAATAATGGCACGCAAATCACCGGCGAATTCGCTGGGAAATTCTGCCCGCTGAAAAAGATTGGCCAGATGGTCGTCGGGCATATCGCCCAAGGCGACCGCATAAAGATCGTTCCGTTTCATGAAGGCGTCGAACACATCGGTGCCGATCACGACGGACCGAGGCACGGTGACCAAAATATCCTGGAAATGATTGTCACGCAGATGCCGACTCAGAACGGAATGGGCGAAAACCAGTCCGGAGGCTTTTCCCCCGATAGCGCCTCCGCCGATGCGAGATACGATGTTGTCGCTTTCGAAGAATCGACGATCAAAGGGAGGGACATCGTGAACCGCCGGAATATGACCTCTGGGATTCATGTTCACCGCCTTCAGAAGATTCTATAGACTCCATAATCAGAGGGAGTCAAGTTAGCCGGGCGGCGGCAACGTCAGGCTGCGCCGCCCGGGCTGAGTTAATCAGGATATCCAACCGCGATCACGACAGGCTTGAGCCACGCGATCGATTGCAATCACATAAGCCGCATCTCTCATATAGAGGTTGCGCTTGCGAGCCAGGCTGCTTACACCAATAAAGGCTGACGTCATCTTGAGATCAAGACGGCTCAAGACATCGTCCTTTTCCCAGAAGTAATTCTGGTTGCTCTGCACCTGCTCGAAATAGGAACAAGTGACACCACCGGCGTTGGCCAGGAAATCCGGAACGACGAAAATGCCGCGGCTCTTGATGATCGCATCTGCCTCGGGTGTGGTCGGGCCGTTGGCGCCCTCGGCAAGTAATTTCACCTGTCCCGAGATCTTTGCGGCAGTGTCGCCGGTTACCTGGTTCTCCAGAGCGCACGGGATCAGGATGTCGACGTCCTGCTGAATCCAGACGTCGCCGTCGAGAACCTCGTAACCGAGATCACGTGCTTTGTTCTGATCGATTCCGCCGAAACGGTCGGTGATTTTACGGAGCTCATCGAGAACTACGCCGTCTTTTTTAAGATACGCGAAAGACTTCTGAGCTGATTGATCCCAACAGGAGACGCAGACAACCTTGCCGCCGATTTGCTGATACAATTCGATCGCATACTGAGCGACATTGCCAAAACCCTGAACCGAGGCTGTGGTAGCATCGGGGCGAAGGCCAAGATCTTTCAGCGCTTCGCGAATGGTGAAAACAACGCCGTAGCCGGTGGCTTCAGTGCGGCCCAGCGAACCGCCCATGCCGACCGGTTTGCCGGTAATGAAGCCGGGATAGTGCCCGCCGTGAATGGCTTCGAATTCATCGAGCATCCACAGCATGTGCTGGGCTGAAGTCATCACATCGGGAGCAGGGACATCGGACAAAGGACCAACATTGCGCGCCAGTTGACGCACCCAACCGCGGCAAATACCTTCCTGTTCGCGCGCACTCAGATTGTGCGGGTCACATATAACACCGCCTTTACCGCCGCCAAGCGGGATATCGACCACGGCGCATTTCCAGGTCATCCACATAGACAGCGCCCGTACGGTGTCGATCGTTTCGGCAGGGTGAAAGCGAATGCCACCCTTACAGGGACCGCGCGAGTCATTATGCTGGACACGAAAACCCCTGAAGACCTTCGTGGAGCCATCATCCATCCGCACCGGAATGCTAAACGAGTATTCCCGCAGCGGATTGCGCAGGAGTTCACGAGTATCGGCGTTGAGGTCGAGAATGTCGGCCACGCGGTCGAACTGTGACTGCGCCATAGCGAATGGATTGAAACCTTTGGACATTGTCTAATTCCTCCGTCAGGTCCGGCACACCGGTTACTGACTTCACACAATATGTTTCTGTACTTATCGTTCAAGGCCGTTTGGGCTTGTTCGTTGACTTCATGCCTAAAACGGCTATGTTATTTTTTTCACAAATCAATGTACATTTATGCCGGCAAGTGTCAAGGGAAATAGGCGAAAACTATAAGGAATTTGCTTCTTTTCTTATGTTTTTCAACATCAGATTATAGGGCTAATCCGGAGTTAAACAGTAAGATAACATTTTCTATCCGGTTATTATTACACCTGACACCGCTTCACCATGCAAAAGGCGCTGCTTTGCTCCGGATAGTGATTGAGAAGGGGTAGATTAGTCATAATGTAGCAAAAATGACATCAATAGATCCCCAAAATGGTTGGAAGTGACTTGCCACAGTCCTATTAACATCAGTCATGAGCATTTAAATTTTGACAGGTGACTGCAATAAAGATATATTTGACGAGGATAGAGTATTATCTGTGCTCATAGAACCTATTGCCCTGAAAAGGGTTAACATCAGGGAGGGTCCCTTGAAGACTCCATTTTTACCATTAATAAGCGCGTTACTGGTCTGTCTGCTGCTGATTTCACCGGTAATGTCCAGAATATCAACGACAGATAAAGACCAGCCTCAATTATTATCTTCTTCCCCGTGTTATTGCGTTGCGGGACACCGGGTCGGACGGCTGTATCTCGGTGTTAACAATAACGGAACTTTCGGGACCGGTTATTCAAGAGTGGCGCGAGTTGATTGCTTCACCGGAGAAACGGTTAAATCTGCGGAGTTTCCTAAGAACACGAACAAGATATATCTCTATGGAGGGGCTCTTTGGATTGGCGCCGTGGTCGGTCAGGACACCCTGGTATCGGTTGGGGCCGACGGTTGGAAGAGTGCCTACGAAATGTTTCCGGACGATGCTCCATTTGGTGATATGCGATATCGGTCGACCGAGGGAGACTATCTTTCGATAACCGAAGGAGCCGTTTCCCACGAAGACTACTTGTCGGTCTACACTGATACGAATTTGTCGGCGTCAGCCGACTATTTCGGTCGTCCCCACAGACCTCTGCGAGTTGAAATATCGGAGGCCTCATACGCCTGGTCTTATCCGCATACCAATGATTTCGTGTTGTTCGATATGAAGATTAAGAACATCGGATCATCATCGCTCAATGAAGTATATCTGGGATTGATGGTCGACGGCGACATCGGCAATGAGATTTTGAACTCCAGTTATGGTTTCGATGACATCAGTGGTTTTCACCGGGGTGAGATGATTTTGCCGCAGCAAAGTAATCCCGTGGCATTGCGACCCGTGGCCTGGTCGGCCGACAATAACGGTGATTATACATACAACACTGCGGCTCAGGTTACGAGTGTTCTCGGCACTGTTTTCCTCAATGCACCTTTCCAGGAAACGGATCTAAGTTTCAACTGGTGGGTGTCCAACGGCACACCGTCTCTCGATTTCGGTCCCCGGGAACGCGCCGGAGCGGGGTTGTGGCCCGAAGAGTTCCGCGACTTTCTTACCGGTGGACTGGGTACGCCGGAAGGTGATGTGAACAAATACTACCTTTTGCGCAATCGGGAGATCGATTACGATCAGGTGTGGACCGGGGCCATTACTCCGGACGATACGCTGTGGATGTATCCTGATCAGAATTATGTCGGAGATATTGCTGACGGTTGGGATGCTCATTACCTGATGTCTTTCGGACCGCTTTCGATCGGACCGGGGGAGTCAGCGCCGCTGACTTTTGCTGTGGTGGCGGGTGAAGGTTTTCATTCCTCGATTACGAATATCAATAATCTTCCTGATAATCCGCAGGCATACATGGATAATATCAGTTTTGCCGATCTCGATCTGAACACACAATGGGCCGCCTGGGTGTACGACACGCCCGGCAAGGATACCGACGGCGACGGATATTTCGGTGATTATCAAATGAGAGGGAACGATACCCTCTGGTTGAACGGTGACGGCGTTCCCGATTGGGATGCGGACTGCCGACCGGTTGGACCACAGACTGAGGTGATAAAGCGGATCAACGGACTATTGGTGCGTTTCGACGGTCAGGCATCCGAAACCACTCTCGACAAATTCTCTCACAGAAAGGATTTCGAGGGATATAACGTTTATCTTTCAAATTACAATCCGCAAACTCAGCCGGGACATCAGGTGCTCATGGCCGACTATGACCTCGAGACTTACACCAAATATGTCTGGACGGGCGACGAAGACATCTGGATGTATTATGCCTGGTTTAACGAAGAACTGCCGTTCACGATCGACACGCTTCGTTGTATTTACGGGTACGATTGTAATAACATGAGTTTCGATCCGTTGGATTACTACAGGAGTAATCCGTTGCAGGTACTGGGTTTTCCTGATTCGCTTTTCTATTTCGAGAAGTTCGGTCCCAACAACAATGAATTCGGAGTATCGACCAGCATTCGCAAGCGGTATCCCGATCAACCGTATCCGACTTCGCTCAATCCGGCCCTGGCTCAGCCCGATGAATTGACTTCGGACGGACGTCTCAAGTATTTCCAATATGAATGCCTTCTCGATCATCTTCTTCCGGACCAAATCTATTGGGTAAAAACGACCGCATTCGATGCCGGTTTTCCTCTCATGAACCTCGCGCCTCAGGAATCGGACTTGAAAAACGATTGGGTATCCGCAAGGGTAACGGCATGGCCGACCGTTACCGCTACCGACCGCTGGATCAGTTTGTATTGCGACAGTCTGGTTGTCCGGGGTGAACCGGTCGGTGGGGGTACGACTGTTGCCGTTTATGATCCGGATGGGGTCTTATGTGGATTCGATACCGTTTCTACCGATGGTTCATTTGGGTTCATGCAAGTGTACGGTGACGATCCTTATTCCGAAACCGATGAGGGCGCCGAGATCGGTGATGAGTTAAGAGTTTTTATTGATGATGTTCAGTTGTATCCGACTGCGCCGTTGATCTGGACCGGCAACGGCGACCGCCGTGAATTATGCGAACTTTCGTCGCGGGTATGTCGCGAGTATGCGCTGGATGCCGGGTGGCATCTTATCTCCTGGAATGTCGATTACAGCGCCGACGCGTCCGAGTTCGCGGAAGCGTTGAACGGATGTGTCGATGTCATTCAGTCGTTCGAGGGAGTCGGCCTTACTTTCGTGCCGAGCTTGGCGGCGTATTCAACCCTTACTGAAGTCGATCCGGAACACGGTTATTGGATTCGATTGCACTGCCCGGTTAGTTTTGAAATCTGCGGGGGACAAATTGAGGGAACACGGTCAATCGACCTGGAGAAGGGCTGGAATGTAGTAAGTTACTGGCCGGAATCTGAAATTGCCGTAGCCGATGCTCTGACTTCGCTCTCATCGTCCTTGCAGTTGGCTTATGGTTTCGATAACGGCTATTACGAATATCGACCGGACGCACCACTTTACAACACGCTTGAACAAATGAGCCCGGGATTCGGGTATTGGATTCGTTCTTCATCCGAAGCGGTGCTGACGTATCCTGGTTTTGAATATGCTCCGGGGCTGAACAAGCAAGCGACGGTCGCGTGTGACCTTGCCGCCGAACTGACCACAGCGCCGTTGTGGATGAGTATTTACGGATCGCATATCACGGTCGATGGCGTCGAATTGAGTGAAAACTCAAACGTTGCGATTTATGACGAACAGGGAAGAGAGCGCGGCGCCGGAATCTATTACGATCATCGTCTCAAGTTAACGCCGGTCTACTCCCTGGATGGAGAAGATAAGGCGACGGCGGCTTCCGCGTTAATGCTGTACATAGACGGTAAGCAAGTTTATCCGAATCTGGAGTGGAGGGGGGCGGGAAATGCGGTCGAGATCGGTCGCCTTAGCACCGACCCCGGTTTGTTACCGGCCACCGGTTCGCTGAAAGATTGTTATCCCAATCCGTTCAATGCCGCGACCAGGATCGGTTATAATCTTGCCGGCGGGGGAGAAGTCACGCTGGAAGTGTTCAACATTGCCGGGCAACGAGTAGCGGTACTGGCCAAAGGACATCAGGAGGCCGGTTATCATGAGGTGGATTGGAGCGGTGTCGATCAGTCAGGTCAACCGGTGGCGAGCGGGATATATTTCTATCGGTTGAAAACATCCGATGGTGTCGAAACGAAGAAAATGGTTTTGCTCAAATAGATATCTTCTCCATCGAGAGTATTGCCCACCCGTGGACGGGTGGGCCACCAGCGACCAATAAAAGGTACAGACACAGGGGCAGACCGGGAGGTCTGCCGCCCACGATCTACGGGATGGTACCGGCAAGTCTTCGTAGGTCAGGTTGCTTGCAACCCTGACAGGGTAGGGCATGTCTCTCCGAGACATGCCATTGTGTTGTTGCTATGATCTGTAATCCCACCCGTGGACGGGTGGGCCACCAGCGACAAATAAAAAAGGTACAGACACAGGGGCAGACCGGGAGGTCTGCCGCCCACGAATGCCATAATACTGTTACCTATGTCCCGGAACACCTGTTTACCATGTCACGGTACACACCGGGAGGTCTGCCGCCCACGAAATGTCTCTCCGAGACATGCCATTGTGTTGTTGCTATGATCTGTAATCCCACCCGTGGACGGGTGGGCCACCAGCCGGGAGTGTTGAAAAGGTCATACGTTCGGATATTCAGTTAAAACACATCTATAATGCGGGCGACACAAGGCCGCCCGCTACGCGAGGTTATGGCTCTTAAACGCGTAGCGGCGGGGCTTGTCTCCGCCGCGTGAGTCTAACTTATACCAAATGTGTAACCAATGTCCTGACACAATGTGTAACCTATGTCTTGACACCGTGCACTCGGGGAGACCTGCCCAACTCGACTGTGGGAGCGAGGGTACAAGAATAAAGCCCCCGTATTGACGGAGGCTTCGGTCAGTCACTTATAGGCTAGCTGCGACTTAGTTTTCGTGGCACTGGTCGGATCCGTGGGCTTCATCGTGGAAGTTCGGATCATCACAGGGATTAGCCCCGGTCGCAAGTTGATCGGCCAGGAAGGCGAGGACGATCTCTTCCGGTTTATCCGATGCGGCCCCCATGACAACTTCAATGCCGGCTTGTTCGAACAACTCTACAGCGCGACCTCCCATGCCGCCGGCGATGATCACATCGCAACCCATCTCGCCCAGCCATTTCGGGAATGAGCCCGGTTCATGCGGCGGCGGAGTGTGCATTTCGATATTGTCGATGGTTTTGGTTTCGACCGTAGCGTCAATTATCGCGAATTGCTGACAATGTCCGAAGTGCGGACAAAGAACGCCGTTGGCGGTAGGAATTGCTATTTTCATGAATGCTCCTGAAAAACCGTTTCTATTCGTTTATACTGCAAATTTCTTTTTGTCGTTTTCATCGTTCAACCCGGCGTGATCTGCAATACCGCGCAGGATATGTTTAATACGTTCGACTCCCTCGGGCGAACTGACCTGAATATAAGACTTCCCTTGCAATTGCGCTTGTGTAAAAGCAGGATCGAAAGGAATCCGGCCATGAACGGGAATTTGTTTTTCGGCGGCGAAACGGTCGATCCGCTCGCTGATTTCGACGTCGATATCGTACCTGTTGATGCAAATGCCGGTTTTTATTTTGAAATGCTCGGCCAGTTCCACGAGCCGAGTCATGTCATGGATGGCTGACAGGGAAGGCTCCGTTACGATCAGCAGATAGGAAGCATTGGTCAGACTGGCGATGACCGGGCAGCCGATACCGGGCGGGCCATCGACCAGGATCATATCCAATCCGCGAGCAGCGGCGGTTTTGCGAGCCGTTTCTCGCAGCAACGATACCAGTCGTCCCGAATTGGACTGGGCGATACCTAATTTGGCGTGCAGGAACGGCCCGTTTTCGTATTCCGACTCGAACCAGCGACCGCTGGAGACTTTGTTGAACGACAACGCTCCAAAAGCACAGAGGTGTGTGCATAAACCACAGCCCTCGCAGGCGAGTGGATCAATTTCGATCCGAACGCCCCATTGGCTTTTCGAATCGGCGATCATACTGATGGCCTCAAACCGGCAGGAATCGACGCATACGCCGCAGGCAGTGCAGATCTCGGGATCGAGAAACGCCTTACTGCTGCTGGAAAAATCATGCTCGGCAGTCATTCGGTGAGGGACTATAAGATGAAGATTGGCGGCATCGACATCGCAGTCGATCAGGACGGCCGGACCGATCAGGTCGGCCAGACTACCAACCATGGAGGTCTTGCCGGTGCCTCCTTTACCGCTCGCTACTACCAGTTCGAACATTGGCTGTCTCTCGATGTATCTTTTCAAACAAGTTCAACAAAAGGTTCTCGAAATCTTTGTCAAGGTCGATTGCGAGATGACCGGAGGCATATGCCCGCGCGACATCCCGGCTGAACGGCAGTTCGGCCAGTATGGTCAGGGCCTCGGTTTCGCAATAATCTTTGACCAGGCTGTTGCCGATATCGCAGCGATTAATAACCACCCCGAACGGGATTTGAATTTCACGCAGCATACTGACGGCGAGGCGAAGATCGTTCAGGCCAAACGGGGTTGGTTCGGTAACGAGAACGACATAGTCGGCGCCGCGAACAGCCTCGATTACGGGACATGAAGTTCCGGGCGGGGCATCTAGTATAGCCAGTTTCGTGTCGGCTATCCGCTTCTTGATCGCCTTGATCAAGGGAGGAGCCTGGGCTTCACCCACATTCAAATTGCCGCCTATAAATGAAAGACCGCGCACCGGTCCGGAGTGGATCAACCCAATCGGTCTTAATCCATCCGAGAGTGCTCGCTCCGGGCAGAGCGCCACACAAGCGCCGCAACCATGACATAAGCTCGGGAAAACGAGGAACTTCCCGGCCATGACCGCCAGAGCGTTGAACTCACAAATCGCGGCACATATTCCACAGCTATTACAGGCTGTTTCATCGACAACCGGGATCATCACGGAAATTTCGTCCTGTTTCTCCGGATCGGGAGGGAGGAAGAGATGTCCGTTCGGTTCTTCGACATCGCAGTCGGCATAGGTGACCGTCATCCCTTTTCGGGCCAGAGCCACAGAAAGATTTGTGGCAAGAGTGGTCTTGCCCGTACCACCCTTGCCACTGGCTATTGCGATATGAATCCGATGATCTTCCATAGTTTTACTTACGGACCATCGGCGCCCCGCATTTGGGGCATTTCATTTCAACGCAGGGGACGCCCTGCTGATGCGGTACAGTGGCGCCGCATTTGCTGCAGACGCACTCGCCGCCGACACCGGCGCCACGGCCCTGACCGCCGCCGCGACCCATGCCGCCGCCTTGGCCCTGGCCTTGTCCGCGACCACCGCCGCCGCCCTGGCCTTGTCCGCGACCGCCTCCCTGGCCCTGACCGCCGCCGCCGCCACGGCCACCACCACCGCCGCGACCGCTACCGGGAGAATACTGTCTTATCATTTTATTTCTCTCCTGATTTCAGATCATCCAACTGACGCCGAAGATCCTTAATCTCGTTTCTAAGAGCCGATAGTTGTTTGCTCAGATCCGGCTCATTTGTTTCGGGCGCAACGTCAACCGGCTCCCGGTAAAACGGAACATTGCCGCGACCGCGGGCCCATCCCGGTTGACCGGTGGCGTAATACTGATGTCTGAATCCCCGGCCGCCGCCGCCGCGACGACCACCGCGACCGAATCCACCGCCGCGTCCAGCGCCCCAATTACTCATATATCCGGGCTGGTCATTGCCGCTGCAATATCCAGCTCCGCGTCCTGTCATCGGGCCTTCTCCAAGAGGTCCGGTTTTATCTCCACCTGGCATAACAAGCCTCCTTTGGCTTAGGTTTATATATACCGACTTTTTTTCGTTTTTTATCGCAACTGCCGGAACTGACGGTTTTCCGACTATTTCCAATGTCCTCCGACATTGGCCTGATCGATCAGGTCATATTGACCGCTCTCGATCATATCTATCGCCTCCTGAACCGTGCCGTCGGACCAGGATACCATCTTGATACCGGCGGCCCGCAGCACCTGAAACGCCTTGGGGCCCATATTGCCGGACACGACCATATCGACGGCCTGATCAGCGACCATCTGAGCTGCCTGAATCCCGGCGCCTTGAGCGGCGGCGGCGTTGTCGCCGTTACTGAGCACCTCGAAATTCTTCGTTTCGGTGTCATAGATGACGAAATGGGCGGCGCGACCGAAGCGCGGATCTACCGGACTGTTCATGTCCGTTCCCTGAGCTGAAACTGCGATTTTCATTAGAACTTCCTATTGTTATTATTTCGATTTTGTCTGCCTCGGATTCTTCCCCGGCACCCGCCGCGTCGACGCCGACAACCCGGCATGCGGTAACAATCAGCGTCAAGGCGTCCCTCAAAATAAGCGGTGAGGATCTCTTCGACGGTTCCGGTCAGCCAGGGTATGACAACAATACCGGCGCGCTCCAAAAGATAATGAAACGGCCGCGACAGAGCTCCGCACAGGAGGGTGTTTACACCCAGACGACAGAAAAACTCGGTACGCCGTTGGATGTCGTTGGGACCGGCCTCGACCAGACGCGGAGAACCGGCATCAGCTGAGTCGACCTCGCAGATCCAAATCTGTTCGGCGGAATCAAGGACCGGTGAGACACGGCCGCGACATATCGGTATTGCAATCTTCTCTGACATGCCTGATTATTAAGCATGTTTTATGCCGATTGCCCGATTGTCAATGCAAATACAGATTAACGTCTTGTATTGCAACGAAATAATAATTCTAATTGGATTGTTTAGAGAAGCGATAATGTCATTAACAGTTGCATATATGCAATTATATATGTGTTATAAATTGCAATAATGCAATTAGTGTGATGTGTATCATTCAGGCGGTTGAATGCCAAAACGTTTCATTTTACGCCACAGGGTAGTTTTATGTATTCCCAATTCAGCGGCGGCCAGACTTCGGTTCCAGTCATGTCGACGCAGGGTATTTATGATTAGTTGAGCCTCCAAGTCGTCGAGACTGGGTGACTCATGTGCCGTTTCCGTTTTTGATGGTCTGAGATATTCGGGAAGATGGTCGGTCGTTATCATCGAGCCGCGACAAACGACGAAGCCGTGTTCGATGATGTTCTGAAGCTCCCGGATATTTCCGGGATAGTCATGATCCATGAGAATCGACAATGCAGCCGGAGATATCTCGGTAATCAGTTTACCTTTCAGAGAGCTGAAATGGTCGAGAAAATGATTGATGAGAAGCGGGATGTCCTCTTTCCGTTCGCGCAGAGGAGGGGGAACCAGTTTGATTACGTTGATGCGATAAAACAGATCTTTACGGAATTTACCGGCAGCAACCAGTTTTTCGAGGTTCTGATTGGTGGCGGTAATAATCCTGGCGTTGGTGGTGATTGTCTCAGTGCCGCCGAGCGGTTCATAGGTCCGCTCCTGAAGTACGCGGAGCAAACGGACCTGCAGGGCGGGGGAGATGTCGCCGATTTCATCGAGGAAAATCGTACCGTTTTCAGCCAGAGCGAAGCGGCCCGGTTTGTCCTGGCGGGCATCGGTAAACGCCCCGGCTTTGTAACCGAACAGTTCTGCTTCCAGGAGGGTATCGGGAAGAGCGCCGCAGTTGATCGTAACCACCGGGCCTTCGCGATGTTTCGACAGATCATGAATCGCCCGGGCGATCAATTCCTTTCCCGTGCCGCTTTCGCCCTCGATCAGTACGGTGCTGTCGCTTTCGGCGATTGAAGGAAGGATGTCAAATATCTCCAGCATTCGGGCGTTTTTGCTGATGAGATCGTGGAAAGTGTAGCGTTTCTCCAGTTCGCGGCGCAGATGTTCGATCGTTCTCAAGTCCCGAAATGTTTCTACGCCGCCGATGACGTTGCCGTCGGCATCTTTGAGAATCGCGGTCGAAATGCTGACCGGGATTTTTTCACCCTCGCTGTTGATGATATAGATCGCTTGATTGACGATCGGTTCGCCGCTTTCGATAGTAGCCCGAAGAGCACAGGAAGTCTCGCAGATGGATGCCCTGAAGACATCGCAGCATTGTTGACCGATGGCTTCCTCGCGCGGGATGCCGGTAATTTTCGAAGCGGCCCGGTTGAACGACTGAATGCGCCAGTCCCGGTCGACCGTGAAAACTCCGTCGGCGATACTGTCGAGGATGGCCTCGGTCGCCGCCGGGTATTGTGGCTTATCATTCATGGCGGCAATATAACAGATTGATGACTATGTACAATAGCCCGATCGGATGAATCCGACCGGGCTATCAAATCACGGTAATGAATTTTTATGTCAGTTAGCCGTCCGGTCCGCCTGAGAAGCAAGTGTTTGAACCGTGGTTTCTCGGGGGCGTAACGTCTGGTGACAGGTCTGACAGTCACTCAGATGCGGTTGGTCCAGTTGAATCGCTTCATGTTGGTGACATTTGATACATGTGCCGTGCATCGCTTCGCGATACGAACAGGCCATCAGGAGATTATTCGACTGTTCCACTGCTCCCGGAGGCACCATGTTCTCGCGGTGGCATTCCATACAGTTTTTGGCCGTGGCTGCGGTTCGCGGAGATCCGGGGGCATGGCAATCCTGACAGGTGAAATTCTCAGGGTGTAAACCGCCAAGGTGTTTCACTTTCACCAGGGCGGCGGTATGCACGTCATGGCTGAAGATGTTGGTCGGATCGTTCATACTGCAATGGCAGCGCGAACAAGGAGTCGAGTGATCTCCCGGCATTGACAGGTGATGGCATTTCACACAGGAAGCGGAATCTCCGAAACGGTGCTGGTGTTCGGCATGGGCGAAAATCGTCTCGACTCCGTCCTTGTTGCCGTCGATGCAAAGCGTGGCGCGTTCGGCATCGAGACCGTCGGCGGGACGTATCGGTTGCGCCCAGGTTTCGCCGTAGGGCGGATACATCAGTACGTACGCCAACGGAATGATGAACACCGCGATCAGGGTAACGCGATGCAGACTGTCGGCCAGGGTCGTGCTCCAAAGCCGGCTGAGACTGCCGTTAGGCAGCTTGAACTTGCCGACCGGGCTGCTCGTTTCGGTCGATCCGGGACCGAACACCGGCATGTTCTCGGCGAGGAAGAAGAGAACCAGTCCGGCTGCGGCGACTACTCCAAGTCCCACCATCCATTCGACCAAAGTCGGGAAGTAGAGTACTCCCGCATCGTGCACATAGCCGAGAATACCGACATCGACGCGGTTCAACGCCAGGCCAACGGCCGCCGAGGTTGCGGCCACCGCTACCCCGGCCGGAGTGCGGCGGGACCAGGGGAGAATCATCAAGATCACCGGCAGAATGGCCGTGAGAGTAAGTTCGATCAGGTACAGCCAGCTTTCCCAGTTCCCGACCATGAGGGTACTCCAGCCGCCGTGCAGGAAGAGATCAACCACTTTGAATACCAGGTAGAGACCAAGGAGCCAGGCGGCAATGGTTGCCAGGGAACGCAGTGCGGGCATCTCGGGGCCTTCGGGGCCGCGAGCCGGAACCGCTGTCGTGGAGTCGTTGGAAATGCGAATGAGCGGGGTGGTATGGTTCGCCCTGGGACCGAACACCGTATCGTGATCATACCAATAAGCCCAGAGCATTCTTATGAGAACCACCACCATCAGGCCGGCGCCCATAGCCGAGATGATAAACAACCAGGGCAACCAGGGAGTGTACCAGAGCGGATACAAGCGTTGCGGCGTCACGAGGAAAAGTGAGCCAAGCGATGAATGGTGCAGGCTGGAGAGCGAGATACCGATGATGACCACTACGATGGCAATATGGTGCAGGAAATGAGCGATCTTTTCGGCCCGCAGTCGTTCGAAGATCATAGGCGCCAGTTCGATAGCCGTCACGGTGAAGTACAGCATCACGCACCAGAAGACCTCGAACAGGAATGAATTTATGTTCCACATGAATATCGGATGCCAGAAACGCTGGGGAAGGCCGATATCCAGCAGCAGGGCTGCGCAGGAGCAGCCATAGCCGAGGAAGGCGATGAGAATAGCCGGTTTCATGAGCGGCTGGAACCGCTTGATGCGTAAGACATAAACCAGGAAACCGACGGTAAAGCCTGAAGTCGAAAGAGCGACGCCGCCAATCATGTTGAGGATTTTCCACAATCCCCAGGGGTAGGCATCGGACAGATTGGTCGTAGCGCCGAGGCCGAACCATAAGCGGAACACAGCCGCTATCAGGCCGGACAATGCTAATACCCAGAGGATATCCTTAATAGTACGGGTGCGGCTACTCATGGTTTTCCTCCGAATGCTTGGCAGAGTCATCATCGCCCGCCAGTTTATTGCGGCGTTTGACGATCCAGTTCAGACTAATCAATCCGACCGCGACACCGAGCCCGATGAACGGTGTTTTGTGTACCAGCGGTTCGGTCAGTTCCGGAATCGAGTCGGCGCCGGTATCGGGCCAGTTGAGTTCGGCCAGGTCGACATCCGAGATATAGATCACGGAAGTACCGCCGAATTCCTTCTCGCCCCAGACATGATCGCGATAGCGATTCGGTTCGGCCTTGATGCGGCTTTTGGCCTCGGCCATGAGTTGATCGCGATCTCCGAACTTGAGTACGCCCTCGGGGCAGGCTTCGACACAAGCGGGAAGTTGCCCCTGCTCGATACGGTCGTAGCAGAGGTCACATTTGGTTACGAACGGTTTGGTTTGATCCCACTCGTAACGCGGGACATGGAACGGACAGGCCAGCATGCAATAGCGGCAGCCGATGCATTTGTCTTTGTCGTATATAACCGGTCCGTCGGCGGTTTTTTTCAGACTACCGACGAGACAGGCGGAAACACAGGCCGGTTCGAGGCAATGCATGCAGCTCTTGCGGGCAAAGCGGCCTTCATCGACCGAGATAATGGCCGAGCGACGATGCGAAGAGAGGCCGTCTTTCGTCGTTGCCCGATCGCGGTCGGCCAGTTGGCTGTTTCCCTTGTTGCGGGCAACGCAGGCCGCCACGCATTTTTCACAGGCGACACAGCGAGTTACGTCTACCAGTATTCCGTACATCAGACTTTAGCCTCCTTACCGTAAAGAGCTTCGGCCACTTGATCACCCGATCCCGGTCGCAGTTGCCAATGAAGACCGGAGACACGATCGAAGAAAAACAGAACGATGTGCGCCAGCTTGGTGAACGGGATAATTACTAACAACAGCTCGGCGCTGAGCAGGTGAAGCAGCATCGTGACATCCCAGGGGAACGGGTTGTACTGCGGATGCAACGCCAGGTAACCGGTGACAAACGGCACCAGAACGGCCAGCAACAGCAAATAATCGGTCTTGGTGCTCATGGAGCGGGTTCGAGGCGACATCACTCTGAAACCCAGCAAGACCAGCACACAGGCGATCGTAAACAGGGTCAGCGGATCCGCGAGACCATATCCGATCTGCGGCAAATTGACGCCCAGCAGGCCTTCCCAGAGGACGATGTGGTCCGCCAGGAACAGCGGTACGATCAGGACGCCGAAGTGAAAAAGGTAGGAGACAGTCGAAAAAATCTTCGTCCCCGGAATGAGGTGCTTGACCGGGATCACCCAACTACCTGCTTCGGCAATCATCTTACCCCAGGGGGCTTTGCGCAGGCGGCGTCCTTTTCCGGCCACCAGTGAATAGACCTGGATCAGTACGAGTCGGGCCAACCCGAGAATCATCACCAGGAAGGAGAATGCGAACAGAGGCCCTTTTGCGAATTCAATCCATTGTTCCATGATATCCTCAGGCTTTACATTTCGAACATTGCCGCTTCTTCTTTGCGTTCAGCGGGCGTCTTACCGCCGGGGACATAGATTGCCTTCAGGATCAAGTCATGAAGGCCCATGACCTTGCACGGTATGTCGTAGTATTCAACCAGCTCTTTGAGCTGCTTTTTGCAGTTGGCGCAGGGAGCGATACAGATACTGGCGCCGGTTTGTTTGATTTGCTCCGCTTTAACTCGTCCGCCGATACTCATACGGAACTCGTGTATCTCATCGACCGAAACCAGTCCACCACCGCCGCCACAGCAGAAATTGTCGCGGCCGTCCGGTTTCATATCGACGAAATCTTTCACGAACGTCTTGAGTATCTCACGCGGTTGTTCGACAATCCAGCCGGAACGAGCGATATTGCACGGATCGTGATAGGTCACTCGTTCTTCGACGATATCGGGATCGAGTTTGATTTTACCCTTACGGATACATTCGAGAGTGTATTCCATGAAATTGATTACGGGATACGCCTCGCGACCTCCGAACACCGGCACGAAATCATGGGCTGAACGGGAAGCGTGACCGCATTCACCGATCAACACCCGTTTGCCGTTAAGACGGGTCACTTCACCGACCAGTTGTTTGATGATCCGTTCCAGATGCCAGTCGCTGTAGAACAGGCCGTAGTTGATGCCGTCGTAATTGCCGGTGCCGATCGTCCAGCGATCCCAATCGCCGGCCGCGTAAAGGACGGCAGCGTTGCCCATCAGCGTTTCCGGCTCCATGAGATAATCGCTGACCGCACAGAAAAAGACCAGGTCGCGGTTGGGTTGATCGACCGGAAATTCCATCTTGACGCCGATTTGTTCTTCCAACTCCTCGGAAAGGAATTCGAGGGTGTTGAGCAGGGCGGTTTTGGGAACTTTCGAAGTGTTGCGGGTTTCTCCCTCGAGTTGTTCCCTGACACTGACCTGGAGCGCTTTGGGGACGATCCCGATCATACTGAGAATGTACCGGCCCAGGTGAGTAACGAGGGCGTGGTCGATTCCCATCGGACATTCACGAGTGCACCGCCGACAAGCGGTGCAGCGATAGAAGCCATCGAGCATTTCGTCGATAATTCCTTCGGTCAACTCGAAACCGCCCGATACGCGAGCTTTCATCCAGCCGTCGATGGTAAAATACCGTCGATAGGTTTCGAGTAACAGGTTCGTGCGATAACAAGGAATGTCGCGCTGCTCGCCGGTTGTCAAAAAGAGGGGGCAAGACACCGCACAGCGGTTGCACTTGGCGCTCGATCTGCAATACGAATCGAGTAGCGGTCGATAATCGCTGTATTCCAGGATTGCGGCGAATGCCTCGAGGAACCGCGCCACACGATTCTCGGTTACCGGATTCTCGATGTAGTACGGATATTTCTTCACATCAGGAGCCGGCGCCGGTGTTTTCGGTGTGGCAGGGTCTTTTGAACCATCCATAATTATGTCTTTCTGTCGTTTCCGCTTTTTTGGCGAGCCAGCATGCAAAGGCCGTACCAAACTGATCGGGGTGATATCGAAAGAGCTGCGATGTGATCGCATGGCGACAGGTACTGATTTCGGCTTTCCGCTTTATTATCAAAGCCTTACATAGCAAAGTGAGGGTTTCGTACAGGGCTTCATGCCGTGCTCATTATAGGCCTTTGGCAGTGTTGCGAATGCTATAATGAGCCCACTGTTTATGTTGCAAGTGTTGCAACGTATTGTCGTTTGGTGCAACGTAATGCAACGCTAATGCAACACCCTTTATATCGTTGCTACTATTATCTGTGGGCTGCTTGCAGTCCTTATAGCGAGGTATTGTTTTGATTTGTTATGTTGTATTAGGATAGCTACTTATATAATTCCCATTGATGTCTCTCAGCTTTCGACACGTATGTCTCACGGTGTTGCATCAAGGTGGTATAATCAGGAAGACGGTTCGGCACGCTACTTGCGAAAGGACCAGGGCAGGAGTTGATCGGATGCGATATGGAATACCATTACTGGGCGAGAGAGTAGCACCAAGATCAAGCTGCGCCGAGGCTTTGTTGGTTGTTGAAGAACGACGCAACCAGACCATGAGACAGTCGACCACTAAGCTGACTACGCCGACGCTGCTGGACCTGGCTAAGCTGCTGGTCGACAATCGAGTCGATGTCTTCGTTTGCGGTGGCGTCAGTCGTCGGGAGCGTGAGTATCTGGCGGCACAGAATCTTGAAGTAATCGACAATGTGGCGGCGTCGGTCGAGGAGTTGATCGATGCGATCCAGGCGGGGAAACTTCGATCCGGCTTTGGATTGGATCGTTCTCAGAAACCTCTGCCCGAAGAAAACAGCAAATCGAAAAAGGACAGCGATCGGGAAGAGGGCGGGAATAATCAGGTAATGGATTTTATCGACTGCCTGTCCTGTCGCGAGAAAATTTGCCTGCTGGGGAAGAGCTGTGCGGCCGCCGGAACCGACACGCCCAAAATCCCCGACGAGCGTGAGCACCAGCGCATCAGGGAAGCGGCCCTGGACATTTCATTCGAGAGTGAACGAACGCTTTGCCGCTTATCGGAATTGATCTATTTCTGTATCGAGATGCGCTATGAAAAGATCGGCCTGGCTTATTGTGTCGATCTCGAGGAGCCGGCCGATATTCTGGCTCGGGTGCTGAGGCGGTTTTTCAAGGTTTATCCGGTGTGTTGTAAGGTGAACGGCTCGCTCATGACCGACGGTACGACCGAAACGGTGTCGGCGAGGTCATCCTCGGGAAGACTGGTGGCTTGTAATCCGGCCGGGCAGGCGGCGGTGTTGAATCGTCTGAAGACTGATTTTAACGTGGTGGTCGGGCTTTGTATCGGGTCGGATTGTCTGTTTTCCCAGTTGAGCGATGTCCCCACGACGACTTTATTCGTTAAGGACAAGTCGCTGGCCAACAATCCGATCGGTGCGGTTTACTCGGATTACTATCTCAAGGAAGCGATTAGCGCCACCCGGGGCCGAATTCCGGAAGATGAAGACCGATGAGCGTGATGCGATTGCAATGCCATATCCATGGCTGTCCCGACCTTAAATGCGATGGTATTTTGTGCTCATTGTTCCAAACGCGGGGATTGGGCTTTTGATATGCCCGGAGTCTTTCGGGGAAGCACAACATCCGATTGAACGTGTTCCATTTCGAAATGTTCGTTTGTCCGGTGGTTCCGGGTGATTTAGTTGTCCTGAAGACGCCGTTGGAGAATCATTTCAGGAACGATTAGACATTGCGAAATGGTTAATACTCCCCATATTGACTTAACAGGCTGGAACCGTATCGGCGGATATCTATGGTTGAAGAAAAACTGAGTCGGCTCATACTCAACAGTATCAACGAAGGGGTGTTCACGGTTGACAACAATTGTGTAATTACTTCTTTCAACAAAGCGGCCGAACGAATCACCGGATTTACCCGCGAGGATGCTGTCGGCAAACATTGTTTCGATATTTTCCGAACGGAGATATGTCATCGCCAGTGTGCGCTGAAGGATACCCTGAAGACGCACGACCCGGTTAGCGATGCCCGCGTGACGATAGTAACCCGCGACGGCCGCGAGGTGCCGATTCAAATCACCACTACCATGCTCGTAGACGACAGCGGCGATTCGATCGGTGCGGTCGAGTTTTTCCGTGATATCTCCGAGGTTGAGCATATTCGCAAGAGTTTTGAGCAGAAGCGGGTGCTGGAAGATATCGTCAGTGTCAACACCCGCATGCACGAGTTGATCGCCTTGTTGCCCGATGTTGCCGCCGCCGAGTGTAATGTTCTGATCCAGGGGCCCAGCGGTTGCGGCAAAGAGCTGTTCGCTCAGGTGATTCACAATCTCAGTCCCCGGCGCTACGGGCCTTATATCCGCATCAACTGTGCGGCGCTGCCGGCCACGTTGCTCGAATCGGAGTTGTTCGGCTATGAGAAGGGAGCGTTTACCGATGCCAAACGAGCCAAGCCGGGACAGTTCGCTCTGGCCGCCGGCGGCACGCTGCTGCTGGATGAAATCTCCGAGATGGATATCGCGCTCCAGGTGAAGCTGCTGCGGGTGCTTAACAACGGCGAGTACATTCCCCTGGGATCGACCCGGACGCTGCATACCGATGCGCGGATTATCGCCGCGACCAACGCCGATCTCGAAACGGCCATAGCTGCGGGGACATTCCGCCGCGATCTTTATTACCGCATCAATGTCGTGAATATCAGCATCCCGCCGCTGTGCGAGCGACCCGAGGATATCCCGCTGCTGGTCGACCATTTCATGGCCGCTTTCCGCAAGAAGAGCGGGAAAGCAATCGAAAAGGTGACGCCGGAGGCGATGGCCGTTCTGCGTCACGCCGCTCTGCCGGGCAACGTGCGCGAGTTGGAGAACGCGATCGAGCACGCTTTCGTGATGTGCCACGGGACGGAGATCGGGATCGAGCATCTGCCGCCGCATATCAGCGCCCGTGTCAGTTCACAGACACCGGAGGACAATGTTACCTCGGAGCGGGAGATAATTCTTCAGACACTCAATCGTTATCACGGCAATCGCTCGCGGGCAGCGGCGGAGTTGGGGATGCACCGCTCGACCCTGTGGCGCAAGATGAAGATGCTGGGGATAGCGGAGTAGGGGGAAGGCTCTGCTCGTCCATTTGAAGCCGACGTGTAATGTAGACGTATCTTGGCGGTGCCGAACGTATCCCAAATCCTGGTCATATATACCTTTTGAGAATTAATAGGTCTTTTCCCGTCCCCATACTGGTGTCAATGAAGATCAAATTCCCAAAGATTTTTAGTCTATAGTGATACGGCTTGCTTGCAGCATACAATCATCCCCACCTCACTCGTCCGGTTGGCGGTGGGCGGTGGATTCCTCGTCGATCCAGTTCTCCTCCTCGTAGAAGATCCCCCCGCGAGCCGGGACTTTGCGCGTCGCTCCCGCTCGATAAAACGGACAGCTCTTAGGTCCGTAGCAAAATGTCTCGAAGCGATACTTCTTGATCCACGGCTTCCAATTGTCGGTGATCAACTCCACCGGCATCCGGCAGCCCCAGATGCAGGTCGTGCACCTGGTCGAATAAATGCGCGGGTCCAGGCGGCGATGGCCGCGCATGCGGTACTCGGGTAGCTCCGGCGGTATGCCGAGGAAGGGTGGACCGTCGGGCAGCGCACCGTCTGACAACGCAATGATCTTGATCCGACTCGTTTTGTAAAATCCGGCTGTTTCCAGCCTCGGGTCGCTTTCCGGGACGGACACACCGCTCAACTCCATGCCGAAGCGGAATTGGAACTTTTCGTGGGCAACCGGACCGACCGCAATCATAAACTCGCCCGTTTCTTCACCGCAGACACCGTCAACGCCGAGTACGAAGCCGAGGTAGCTGTGACTGCGCTCATCGTAGGAGCGCATCAACCGAATCCTTGGCTGGACCGAGACAATACGGCCGTTCCAGGTTGTTTTCACTGAACCGTTCATGGCATTCGTTTCAGGTAGCGGATGATTTGTTCGGTGTGGGCTCGTTCGTGCCAGAGGGTCCGGCGTACGATCTTGCGAGCCGACCAGCGCTCGCCCATACGCTCGGTGAGGGTGTCGTTGTTCGTCAAGAGCGGCAGTTGCCGGAGAGTGTGCTCCCTCACCCGGTCAAGCATCCGAAGAACGTCCTGGGGCATTTCTTCCTGCGGGAACGCCAGGTTAAGACTATCGAAATACCACCATTCGGCCCAGGCGACGTGTTTGAGGATTCCGTCGATCGTACCCTGTACTTCTCCCGGTACGGGCGTTTGACGCTGCTCTGCGGAAATGCCGTCAACCAGGCGGGTCAGATCGTTGCGAGTGAAGCCGAGCAGTGACCGGATGTGCTCTACGTAGTCCGGATTCATGGGACGGCGGTCATCCTCGAAAAAGGCGTTGACGATGTAATCTCCCTCACTGACGAACGATTGGAATGATTCCGCGATTTCCACCTCAATGTCCCCAGGCGGTTTGCCGGGTTGGTTTTGGTGTGACGCCAACCAGTCGAAATAGTCGGCGATGCGGGAGGGAACGCCGGCGATTGCGTCTTCGCGATTAACGGCCTTGGAATAGCAGCCGGGGAGATCGAACACCCACGCGACCCAATGACGAGGCTCGATATCTTCAACACCGATGCGGTAGGTCATAGAATATCTCATCGTAGCTTGGTGAGAGTTATGGACGGGTTGTTTCTTTCACAAACGGATACCAATCCCACTGAAATAAAGATTCCTATTTAACATATAGATCAAGTACGCTGGATGCAATCGCAGATAAAGAGAATCTTGGACGCTGTTTTGGTTGACGGTGGGAGAGGCCGGCCGCATCGTGAGAGCAAAGAGGAACATACATGTGAGGTTAGCAGCCATGGGAGTACATATCTACCGGTCGATTCTGGTTTTCGCAGTTACATTTGTGATGGCATCAACGGCTTTTGCCGACACGGATGCGATAACAGAAGCATCCGGCTTTTCGGATGTGACGGTGTACCCTTCGATGAACGCCATGTCTGCCCCTCCGGCGGCGGCAATAACGGTGACTTTCGGCGCGGATATCGATGATAGTGTCGTTAGCACGGCCGATTTCCTCGTTTCGGGATCGTTATTCGGTCGCTATGAGGGAGAAGTGAGTTATGACCTGACGGATAGAACAGCTTCCTTTAAGAGTGCTGTTCCTTTCGCGTACGGCGAGCAGGTCCGAGTTGTATTGACCCATCTTGTCGCTCACCCGTACGGGGATTACTATTCGGTGCATTACACCTGGGAATTCACCGTTGCGACCAACTCCGAACATGGATTCCCGGGCAATCCTGCCTCGCTGACGGTGGGCTCGAAGCCGAAGTCGATCTGTGCAGCCGATTTCAACGGCGACGGCCTGGTCGATCTGGCGACTGCCAATCAGTACGGAGAGACCGTCTCGATCATCGTTCAGAAGGAGTCGGGCGGATTCTGGGATCATTCCGAGTACGCCGTGCCGGGGCGTCCTTATGATATCGCATCGGCCGACCTGAACTGCGACGGCGCGATGGACCTTCTGGTAGTGCTGAAGGATGTTGACTCGGTTCTCGTTATGCTGAACGCCGGATACGGCTTTTTCAGCAACGTGCATGCTCTTGCGACGGGAGACAATCCCACCGCAGTGGCTGCCGGCGACAGGAACCTCGACGGGTATCCGGACTTCTTCGTGGCCAATTCCGGCTCGCACAGTATTTCTGTATTCATAGGCACGGAGGACGGCCTGCCCGAGCAGGGAGATGAGTGTTTCTTCGGGACGACGACCGCGCCGTATTCGATCGCCCTGGCCGATTTCAACAACGACGGGGGTCTTTCGCTCGTTACCGGCAACGTTTACACCAATCAGGCAGCTATCATATATAGCTATGAATGGCCTGTGATCACATCATACGTCGGGTACGATATGGGGGATTTTCCCGGCGAAGTGGCCGTGGCGGATTTTGACGCGGACGGCTGGATGGACCTGGTTTCGGCCAATTCGCTCAGCAACGACCTGACCGTACGCCTGAATCAGGGAGACAACACCTTCACACCGCCGGTCAGCTATCCGACGGGTGATACGCCGTATTCCGTCGCGCTCGGCGATTTCAACGGGGACGGGTATATTGACATGGCCTCGGCGGGGTCCGCCGACCGGACCGTTACCGTTTTTATTAATGACGGCAGCGGTGATTTTCAACTGCTCGACGTTGACACGATCGGGACCAATCCGAACGATCTGATTGCCGTAGATGTTGACGGCGACGGACGGTTGGAGTTGGCCGCGGCCGACTGGGGAAGCGACGATATCTCGCTGCTGTCCTGGCTGGTCTGTCCCGACTCGGACGGTGACGGTGTGGGCGACCCGGGGTCGGGATCGGACGACTGTCCGCCGGATAATTGCCCGTATGTCTATAATCCGGACCAGGAGGATCTGGACGGCGACGGGGTCGGTGATTCCTGTTGCTGCTCGATGCGCGGAGATATCAATCAGGACGGCGGGGACAAACCCGATATTTCCGACCTGGTGTTTTTGATCGCCTGGATGTTTCAGGATCATGCGACGCCTGGCTGCATGCAGAACGCTGATGTGAACGGTTCCGGGGGAAAGGCCGATATTTCCGACCTGACTTATCTGATCAACTACCTTTTCCGAGGCACCGCCGCCCCGGTTCCGTGCGAGTAGAGGGGGATCTTCTGCGGTGGAGGCAAGCCCCACCGCTACGCTTTAATGATCCATAACCTTAGCGTAGCCAGCGGCTTGAAAGTCCTAAAATCACGGGATCAATCAAGAAATATCGTGAAAATCCGAAGTATGACTTCGGATTTGCACGATAATTGAGTAAAATCATAGTGAGGGGTAATGATTTGAAATCAGAGAAGCCCTGACTTTCAATCCGTTCTCGGTTGGTAACATCTGGGAGAGTCTGACTTCCCGGCGGGACTCTGCCAACTGAGCTTTTTTCTAAGATGAATCCCCGTAGTTGCAGCGCCGTGATTACTCGCATAAAAAAGCTCCCCGGGCAGGACGTGAGTAGAACATTTGATACACTGCTCAGCCACTTCAGACGAGCCGTTTAAGCGAAACGTGCTGGATGAGCTATCGGCCAAAGGACAAGCCGACTTATTCCGGGCAATGGTGGCAGTCTACAGGTGCCGGACCACTCTGGAACATGTATATCACGCAATAGACCAAGTCAGATATATCTATCGAGCAGTTGCCGTCCAGATCAAACTGTGCCTTACAAGGTGGGGGTGGCCTTCACAGAACATGTAGTTAACTATGAATACAACATCAGCAATATCTACGCTCTGATCGTTGTTTGCATCCGCAGGGGTTAGGCAGCATCCCGGTACTGGCATGGCGCTTACCACATTACCAAAATCGCTCTCGTTACCGGCAATATCAAATGCCGTAAGTGTGATGAAATACTCGGCACTGTCTGTCAGGCCTGAGAGTAACATAGACTCTACATCTCCCACCGTGTAGGGCGATGCCAGGCCCGGTACACCGGCACCCAACCTGCCGAAGTGTTCATCAACGCGGTTTCAATACCAGTTGGTTGATTTGGCCAGTACACCGTGTACGCCAATGCCGTGGCTACTATTCAAGTTTCAATACCAGTTGGTTGATTTGGCCAGTACACCCTTGACTGACTTCCACTTCATCAAAAATGGGTTTCAATACCAGTTGGTTGATTTGGCCAGTACACAACTAACCGCACCATTAGCCGTGATCGTTCTGGGTTTCAATACCAGTTGGTTGATTTGGCCAGTACACACAATTCCTCGGCATCGACGACAGCCATAAAGGTTTCAATACCAGTTGGTTGATTTGGCCAGTACACCCTTTCGTGCAGAAAGGAATGTATGACGCATTGTTTCAATACCAGTTGGTTGATTTGGCCAGTACACTTTATTGGCGGGGTATATCACGGCGATATAATGTTTCAATACCAGTTGGTTGATTTGGCCAGTACACTCCCAACCAACCACTACGGTCCGATTCCCATTGAGTTTCAATACCAGTTGGTTGATTTGGCCAGTACACCGCGGCCTTCGTAAGCTGCTGGAGCTCCATTAATTAGAATGCCGAAATGGCGAACCCCTCCACAGTCAAAACATACTCCATCAAAAAGCGCCAGTCAAGCCTTGTAAGTTGTTAATTCACAACAATGGCGAACCCAGGCAGGAGCGACGTCCGGCGTAAACCCCAACCGCACAACCAACTTGCACCACAATATGGCCGCTAACCCCGGTTTTTACTCGAGGTTCGCCATCAGGCAATCCAGAAGTCTGGGAGATTCCCGGGACGTGCGTCACCGAAATACCTCGACTGGGGGCGGCAGCGCCGACACATGCGATACAGGTATAGCCTGTCTCCCTCGCGAAAATCGAATCGTGCTAGCGCGTTCAGTATTGTCCGAAGCTGGGCCAATGTGATATCAAGCTCATAGAACCCGGGGGCGGGCGGTAAGCAATAGGCATTTAACAGGCTCCGCAGCCTGCGTCGCAACGCGGCAGACCGGACCCGGTAGATCACAATCACCGTCATAGTCGCAACCTAAAAGCTTGGAACGCGGAGTTACCGCCGTTGATGTGCTCTTTCAGGCTCTCGCAATACCCGTCCATCACTCGTCTCCAATCAAGCAAGTTGGCGCCCGTATCAACACGCTCGCCTAACTTAGTCTCTAGTTCGGAGAGGTAGTTCCTTCGTGCGGCCGGTTCCATCAGGCAGGGCAATGATGACTTGAGTGATCGTTTGAATTGATTCGGCCTCACCTGCCGCCGGTTGATCAGACGGATAACCGTCTGATCGACGAGGAATCGAAAGGGCTCCATCATGTCCGAAACCAGCGCCGGGTGCCCTTTGCGACGCATGTGAAGGAAGCCGATGTAAGGGGAGAGGCCTGCTTTCTCGACGAGAGAATGGACGTTTCCGCGCAGGACCGTATAGCCGAGACTCAGGAGAACGTTCACGGGGTCGCGCGGGGGACGACGATTGCGGCCAGGGAAGTCAAAGGTCGAGTCGATCATGTTGGCAAACACTCCGAAATAGACGGCGGATGCCCGCCCCTCCAGCCCGCGTAGCGTATCAATGCTGCGGACGCCAGCCGCAAGTTCGGCGATCCGCCCCAGGTCTTCCCAGGCGCCCTGCAACGCGGGATTCTTGCTTTTGTGCCGGCGCAGGACCTCGCGCAAGTTGCCGATCTTGGCGGCGATCAACTCGCGGGCGACCTCGACGCAAAACTCCGGCTCCAAAGAACGCGACAGTTGTTTCTCCCATACGTCGGTCGGATCAACCTGCTCCGAGGCTAGTCGGCCAAGATAGTCGCCCGAATACGACATGTATATCACCGGGACGCCCCGGCTAAGACAGTGGTTGACGAGGCCCGGCGACAACCCCGCCGAGCTGGTCACCATAATTTGTCCGATCTGCGCCAATGGCACGTTCAAGAGTTCAGCCCCACGACAGGATACGGTCACAACTCCAGCCCGACACCAGGCTCGTGCGCCCGGCGTGTCGAGCCACAGGGTACGATAGAGAGGTGCACCTTTTTTGACAAGCAACTCCGGGAAGTGCTCGATTTTCATCGGCGGGCCGGTCTTGAGATGATATCCCAGCTTCTCCAACTCCCGGATAACTTCGGCGTCGTCGACGGACAGGTTGTCCGGCTCCTGTTTCTGTGGCTGTTCCATCATGATCGAGTTCAGGAACAGGAACCCTAGATAGTCAAATCCTTCCCGAAAGCTGGTCAGCCGAGTTTTCTTGTCGGACACCAGCAGTCCGATGTCCATGAGAATGACGCGGGCTTCGGCCAGCGCCTCGGATCTCTCCCGACCGGTGCGACAGAGAATTATGAAGTCATCGGCATAGCGGACAATGCGGTAACCGGCGCGTTCCATACGTTCATCGAATTCGTCGAGGTAAATATTGGAGAGGATGGGGGAGAGAACCATCCCCTGAGGAAGTCCCCGATCGCGCTCCAGGGTGAGTCTGGCGAATCTTACGGGAGCCTTAACCCAGCCGTCGATCAGCTCTATCAGGCGCGGGTCATCGACGATCCTGCGGAGTTTGTACATGAGCAGATCGTGGTCGACCGAGTCGAAGAAGTGGGAGATATCCGCATCGACCACATATTCGTAGCCTTCCGAACGGAGCCGGTCGATCATCCGCGCGGCGTCGTAGCGCGACCGGCCGAGGCGGAAGGCGTACGATGACTGTTCCAGCGTCCGCGCCACGATCGGGCGAAGCACGTGCAGGACGGCCCGCTGAACGATCCGGTCTTCAAGGCCGGGAACGGCCAGAAAACGAAAGCCACCCGCAGCTTTGGGCAGAACAACTCCGTGCAGCGCGGCCGGACGATAGGTTCCCTCGTGCAAGCTGTCGGAGAGTTCGATCAGGTCCGGGACAAGGGGATCGTCCTCGTGACGATCGTCGGCCAGAACTTTCTCCTGTGCCGCCTGAAGGTTCTCGGCCTCGATCACCTGGTCGAAGAGGGAGACCGCGGAGTCTGATGCATTGTCCGACTCCGGGACATGCAGGTCGTATTGTCCGAGCCCCTGCGGGGTCCCTTTGCAGACGCCGATGAGCGATCCGAGCACGAGCCAGGGACCGATAGTCGACAGGTCCCCCTCGAGAGTCACCGTTCCGACCAGGCCGCGAGTCGGCTCACGGACTTTGCCGCCGGTGCGATCGCGGTTTGAGTTAATGCCCCAGGATAAATCGTGGGTGTGGTCGGTAACCCGGATAGTATCGGTGTCAACCTCGGCCGCGAAACAGCCGTTGTCGCCGTAGCACTCGCTCAGCCGATTGAGACGAAGAGTAAGGTTGGACATGAAGGCCGCCAGATCGAAGTAACGATATTCCCGCCGGCGGTCGTTCGCGAGGCGGCGCAGCCAGAGCGGTGACTTTAGGTCGAGATCAATGCGGGAGGGATTGCCGAGTTCCGACCATCGTGCCCGGGCGAACGGCCAGCCCAGCGAGCGGGGCTCGCCGCCCGAAAAACGGCCCGACTCGTAAAGGATCGCTCCGGAGTGCGGGCAACGGCAGAGGCTCAGATCATAATTGCCGTTGAAGCGCCCGCCGACGCGGCGGTGTTCGGTCTGTTGGCCCCACCAGGCGATCAGTTCGATCAGCGGTTGCCAGAACCAAGCGGCTGTGCCGAACAGGACCAGCGAAAACGTGAACCCGTCTTTGCCTGCTTCGACGAGACGGTCGAAGTCGGGCGTGCGGAGGGAGTAGGGGCGGGTATGTTGACCGCTCGACTCGAGCCCGAAGGCCGCTCTCCAGAACGTGTTCTCTTCGGGCGGGATATCCCGGCTAAACCGATGCCAGTCGGCTTTCAGGGCTTCGGTGAGCAGGCCGCGCAGGGTGGAGCCGGGGTGCGGGGGGAGCTGGACACGATGGTGCGGGATGAGGGTGAACTCGAGCGTGATGAAGGTCAGCGATGTTTGCTGTTGTGTTGCAGGCTTACTCATAACGAAGACCTACTGACTCATCTGGTGCAGTTTGCCTTGGCCGATAAGCGTAGAAATTGCAACATACCGTGTTTGGTGGCGACAAATAGCACTGAAACGGATGATCAAACCAAGTACCTGAAGCAGTTTCAATACCATGTTTGGTAGCGATGAATAGCACCTACGTGTTCCCGAAGACACTCTGGCACAACAGTTTCAATACCATGTTTGGTGGCGACAAATAGCACTTCAATGATTGAAGCTATGGCACAGACTCCGATTGGTTTCAATACCATGTTTGGTAGCGATGAATAGCACGGAGGCCCAGCGATGACACACACAAAAGGACCGTGGTTTCAATACCATGTTTGGTAGCGACAAATAACACGGACAAGGTCAACCTGTCATCGGCGTATAACGGTTTCAATACCATGTTTGGTGGCGACAAATAACACATTTCTGATGGCCATGTTGGCCGTCTTCTCCAGTTTCAATACCATGTTTGGTGGCGACAAATAACACCGACAACAGGAGGGCACATGACTCACTATGAAAGGGTTTCAATACCATGTTTGGTGGCGACAAAT
This sequence comes from Candidatus Zixiibacteriota bacterium, assembly GCA_035380245.1. Taxonomy (NCBI): domain Bacteria; kingdom Pseudomonadati; phylum Candidatus Zixiibacteriota; species Candidatus Zixiibacteriota bacterium. The sequence goes on from DAOSXA010000001.1 coordinate 1,252,038, forward strand.
AACACCTTCAGGCTCTGAATATGGCCATAGATTCGCTTCGTTTCAATACCGTGTTTGGTAGCGACAAATAGCACCTTGAAATCAATCCCACATACATTGAACTCAGTTTCAATACCGTGTTTGGTAGCGACAAATAGCACATCACCCTCACGATCACATGCCGGGATCAAAAGAGTTTCAATACCGTGTTTGGTAGCGACAAATAGCACTGTATTTAGGCGCGGGTTTTCATCTCAGAAGTTTCAATACCGTGTTTGGTAGCGACAAATAGCACCGCAGGCGCCATAAACCTCTGTGCTGGTTGTCATTAGAACCCGCTAATGGCGAACCTCAGGAGAACAGGTCCGACGCCTGTCCGAACGACTTCACAATGCGATGTAAGCCATTGTCTCACAACGATGGCGAACCTAAGCCGGCTCCCCGGTCCCATAAGTCACGTTAATACACAAAATTAGCTCAGTATGACGACAAAGTCAAGTCATTCCGATTGAGGTTCGCCCGAGCCATGTTCCTTCGTAACGTCCTCAATATGGGTTGTGGTCGAATATCAACACATTCTCCGCGTTCGGCGCCTGGTAAATCAACCGCAGGGCTTTGCCGTGCAGGGCATGGGCCAGTCTCAAATACAGCCAGATAGGTCCCTTGCCGGTGATGGTGACTTCGTTCCCTTCGCCGGCCTGGTCGAGGACGCGCCGGATATAGTCCTCAAGCTGATCGAGTTTGGCCAGGCCGACATACAACTCCTCGACGTTGATTGTAACGTGCTCTGCTGCCATTTTTATCCTCTATTCGGGGAATTCTTCGGGTCCGTGGATTTTGGCCGATCCAAGGAAAATGTCGTAGCTGCGCACGTTCCACGGATTCCGGGTGGAGACATATTGGGTGTCGATCTCGCGGTTGAACGTGATGGCCGCCGCCACGACGCTGGTGACTTTCTGCCCGCCGGTGAAGTCGACCATGATGTCGTTCTCGCGCAGCTTTCCCTTGCGACTGGTGATTTTCTCCAGCAGCCAGATAATCCCGAGCGAGAGATCTTCAAACTCCTCGAAGTTGATTCCCTCGGCGTTGGCTGGCCGGTTGTCGCTTAAGCCTATTCTCGCCCACTTCTTCCCCTGTCTGGCCAGGACTTCGAAGGAGATCTGGCTCAATGTTCCGCCCGGTCCCTGGTATTTGCCAATCAGGTTCTTGAACCAGTCTATCTGATTCAACGACTCCGGCGAGCAGATGACCGTGACCGACTCGAGGATGCCGACATGGTAGGCAATCCCCCTGAGCGGCATCTCCCATTTCCACAATTTCGACCTACCGCCTGCCTTTTCTATCTTGTCCTTTTCGGCGCTGAGGCGTTCGAGGTCCTTCATCAAGTCTCCGGTCGGCGAAAAAGTGTCGGGAATGCCGGGGGTAGTCCATTCGCCGGCTTTCTCATGATCCTCGAAGTTCGAGAGAAAGAGAATCAAGTGTCGGCGCTTTTCCGGCTCATCACCGCGCACGAAGCGGGTATGCGGGTGGAAGATCTTGTCGCGGCTGTGGTAGATGAGCGCCACAACGGCGACGAGCAGGGCCCAGGCGCCGATCATAGGCCAGGCACTTTGGGCAACATGTTCGGTAACATGCCCAAGGATGTAACTCTCCGTCGTAGTTGCCGCCCAATGAGCGAAGACAATGGCCAGCACGGCCAGGAACCACGGAGTCGCTTTCTCGAATGAATAACGGAATTTAGTGTGTTTCTTGGTCACCGTCTTCCTCTCCCTTTTTGCTTATTGGCCGGGTTTCTCGGCTTTGGCGGTTTGGAGGTGAGATTGTAGAAGTTGCCGGTCTGGCTCTGTATCCACAGTTTGGACTTCTGTCCCAGAGGGATGTCCGAATTGACGCCTTTGGGGAGTCGTCCCTTGTTGCCGTCTACAGCTTCGAACCAGGCGCCCTCCCTACCTTGCGGTGTCTCAATCCGTGTCACCTCGATCAGGTCCCCGGCCTGGCGAGTTGCCTTAGTCTGTATCTGTATCGGTTTCTGTCTTTGGCCGGCCTGCGCAGGATGCTGTTCGGTTCCCTCGATTAGGCGGCCGTAGCCGGAGTTGGTTTTGGCTCCCACTCCCCGATGTGTCAACGCGTCGGACAGCAGCCGAAGGGCGAACTTCTTCCACTTCTCTCCGTTTTCGCTCGTATCGTCACATTCAACACAGATTAGGAAGTTTCCTGTAACCGACAAAAATGAGACCGGGATAGGCATATCGGAATCGGTCGGCGCGTTTTCCGTATCGCCGGCCTTGGCGCCGTAGTAGTCGGAGTGGTGCGGGGTCATAACATCCGCCATTAAAGAGCGTCCGGTCAGCAACGATTCCGGCAGAATCCAGGCGTCGTGAAAGAGGATATGACCGGCGGACTCCTGTGTGCCGAATAGTGCCTCGTGGGCATCGCCGTTGAACGCAAATGCGTCATCCACAGGTCCCCATACCTCGTCGCAATAGTGCGCCGCCAATCCCTTTAGGGCCGATCCCGGAATTACCGGGGTGCCGTAAGTGTGGTGCAGGGTCAGCCCTGTCTCAAGAGGTGTGTGAGCCCCCAACCCGACGATCAATCGACCCCGCACGCTCATCTCTGTCGAGAGAGAACTGCCGCGGAGCTTCTTCCATCGATCAAACGCGAGGGTGTATATATCGTGCTGGCCGCAGACAGACTTAATGGCGACTTGGAGCAGACGCTTCTTACCCTCATTCTTGTCGCCGGTTGTGCTCAGATACGAGTCCAGAAGAAGGCTGGCTTGGGCCGCTTCGGACAGTGCGTATGGGTCTGTCCAAAGCGACTGCAAGGCATCGCGGCAAGCTTGAATCGGCCTGGTCTCTTGTTCATTCTTCATAGCTGGCCTTCAACACTGCTTCGGCGTAGCGTTTCATCCAGGTAGCGCAGGCCAGGGCCTCGCGCACGAGCCACTGGTACTCCGAGACCGGCGCTGAGCGAACGAGCTGTGCGAACTCAGTCCGGTTGGCGCTCTTCCCGACCAGGGCGGTGAAGTCGTCCAGAAGGCATCCGAAGTACGCCGACTTCTTCTCATCGGAGGCCTTGGATTCGAGGAAGGCAATGGCCTGGGCCAGTCCGCTCTGCTGGATTAACATGGGAAGGTGCATACACTGGCGGCCGTAGTCGTCCTTCCACTCGTTGTTGGCGGCGGCGTTGACAAGGCTGAATGCCTTCTGGGCTCGTTGTTGTCCCCTGGTTGATGCTGACTTGTTAGTCATTGTTGCCTCCCGCGGCCGGGAAGATGCATCGCGCCTGGCCCCGACCGGTGGTGGCATGGCCGCCCAGTTGGAGCAGCCGCTCGCCGGAAGCGAATTTCTCAATCAGGTTCCGGGCCGTGACCCCGGCGGCGCCGTACACGCGGTCGCACCACAGCAATCCCGCGAATATGGCCTCGGCCGGAACGGATTCTTCGTACCAAAGCGCTCCGGATGCCACGGTCTTTGTCTTCGGATCTATGCGAATCCGAGCACTCACTTCGGTGGCCGTTTCGCAGAGATAGTCGAAGGTGCCGTCCGGTACAACCGCGAAGCGCTGTCTGAACGGCTCGAACCAGGGGTTCTCTTTTCCGAAGACCTTTTCGGCGAAGTACGTTGCGATTCTGCCAACGTCCTGATTCTCTTCGGCGGTAAAGTCCAGGTCCTCGAAGTAAACCTTGTTCCCTTCCTCCGAGATGGCCGACTTTGAGACATCCGGTATCAAAATGGTGTTGGCGTTGGTCGGTTCTGGTATCGGTAGTTTGGCCCAGGCTGAATCTGCTCTCAAGTCGCGGTTGATTCTCCGCAAGACCATGGGGGAGGAGACCCAGGCAAACGTGCCATAGAGGCTCCGTACCGGAAAGCAGGCAATTCGCGCGTCGGTGAACACCAGGGAGCCGGCGTTGGCGAGATCATCGCCTGAGGAGCCGAAGGCCGCCTTCAGCAATCGGCCGTCGGCAGATTCATTCTGGCGGGCGTCGTCGGTCGCACCGTTAAGGTCCGCGATGACACCCTTAACGGAAGAGCCTGGAATCAACGGCCAATTCGTGACTTTCTCCCGAACGATTGGCAGGTCGACAAACCCGATTCCTCGTCCGACTCCGACGTGCATGGGTGTGATGGCGTGTAGCCAATACGGTGCAGGCTTGCTGCTCATATTATTCCTCCATTTTCATTGCTTGCCCAATCCCACTTCCCCCAGAGAGCCAAACCAAAGCCATCGCGACGATCCTGTTCATTGTCACTAACAGGATGAAGCCAGAGCTTCTCCGCAATGGCCGCAATATCGCCTTCGAGGATTTCAAAGCAGTACACGCTGCCCGCCGGAACGGCTCTTCGAACAGCCTTGGGCCCGGCGGTTCCCTTCTCCAGACTCCATCCCGATATGGCCTGCCACCGGCCGACGCAGGCCGCGACTAGTCGAACCTTAGTATTGTCGGGACTGCCGGGTGGTTGGCCCGTCAGATCATGATCGAGCCAGCCCGGTTTCCAGCCTTGGGCAAAGATCGCGGGAGAGGCGAGGATCATGCGCAACCTGTTGCTGTTGGACTGGTGAAGGTTGCTGTACAGCTTGGCGGGTACAGCCCAATTAGATTCATGCCCCTGAGACCACGTGGCCAGGCGTCTCTCGCCGCCAAACGGGTGAGTTTCGTCGAAGGCCGAGGCATCCCTGATAAAGGCGCCGTTCTCCTCAATCCTGAGAGCGAGCTCGATGTCGGCGCCGCTCAGTTCATCGGTCATATCGAGGGCAACCGTTGAGAAGAGATGTCCTTCTTCTGCGGAGCCCGTTTGTGCGTCGATAGACACTTGGGTTCGCTGATCCTCGGGGATTCTGCCCAGGAACCCGTCGTGCTGCGTAGGCGACTTCGGGATAGTGTCGAAGTGCTTGCCCAACAGCCAGCTTGTCATGCGGTCCGTGGACCAGAAGGAAGGTCCTTCTACGGCCTTTAGGTCGGTTGCAGCCACGACTGGTTGGAGGCCATCGGGGAGATCGCAACCGATGGTGCCATCCTCCGGGAGTCGCATCGGGCGAAGCGGATACACTGCCTGCTCGTCATCGTTAGTGGATTTGCGCACCACCAGAGCGTCGAGCGGCGCAGGGAAGTATATGCGTTCATCAACGACTGGGAGCGGCCCCGCAACGGTTATTGATCGGAGAGAATCACATAGCTTCGGGGTGAAATCACATTCGTCTCGCTTTGCCAACAGTGTGCGAAGGCTGCCTGTCGCCGTCGAAGGGTGGGGCCAGCGAAGCGAGCGCATACGGTTGCCCTGTCCGAAGCCAAAGGGACGGCCGTCGCGCGCGATGATCGGATCTATCGGTGAAACGCTAAGATAGGTTGTCATGCGCTTTCCTCCTGTAGTGCCTTGCGCTCTGCTTGTCGGTCGCCGGCCTGTCTGATCGAGGCGGCAATGTGTCTGGCAATCAGCCACTCGTTGGCCAGACCCATGAGTCCGACATGATGTCTGGCGTGATGCTGTGAGTCTGCCTCGCCGAAATCTCGCTCGACCGACAACAAGTGCTCGACGTGAGTGGCGTAGAAACTGTCGTCCATCTTCTTGCCGCCGGGGCGCTTCTTAGAGAGTACCAGGCGAATATCAGCCCGGATTGCCGTGGCGGTGTTATCGTCGTCGGGCCAGTCGGCATAGGTGAAGGCCAGGTTCCTGATGTCGTAGGGAGAGCGACCGGAGATCAGTTTGTCGGCAAAGAGTTGGCACCAGTTGGACATTCGAAGATCCAATGACTCTTGAGTCTTGTCCCCCCACGGACCGCGGACGAATATAGGGGAGCCGCTTCTGGGGTGCAGGTGGATTGCGAGGCCGTTCCCGAGCGGCTTCTTGGCAGATCTCTCCGCAATGCGAGCGTATTGCAGGAGATCCTCAAGCGGTTCGGCGCAATGCCCGATAGCGATGCCCACAGAAAGGGTAGGGGCAGATTCCCCTTGTTTCCACGTCTTCCTGAATTCCTCGTGAAGTCTTCTCGCGCATGACAACGCCTGGTCAACCGGAATCATAGCGAGCACATCATCTCCCCCGGAATAGACCAGACAGCCGCAATGCTGTCTGTCTACAAGTTCTTTCGCAGTTTCCGAGAACAACGAGAGGTTTGACGAGAACTGTCGGTGCGCTTCCGAATCTCTTATCGACGACAGCAGCTTGCCAATTCCGTCACCATCGGCCAGGAGAATCGCCAGATAGGGTTGAGGCTCGCCGTATTCTTGTTCGGTCTTTACTTTCTGAACGAGCGCCGCAATGGTTTGCAGGTCAGTAACGTCCTTAGACGTGAACTCGAGCCCCATGGCGCTTGAGTCGTCACGTCTTTTGGCCTGCCTCACCATGAGTCTGGCTCGGCCTTCAAGAAGTACAGACCCATCGAACGGGAAGAAGGACCTGAAATAGTCACCTGTGCCGGTGGCGAACGGTTTGTTGCCCTGGCAGAGTTCAGCGATTTCCCCAATCGCGGCGCGGGCCTCTCCGCCGTCATGCTCTATACCACGAAGCCAGGGGTCTACGGCAACGCGAGTTACTGAAGGAAATGATCCTCTCGTTGAGCGTTTGACAAAGTCGGCAACGTCCAATTCCTCCCCCTCAGACAGCCGCAGCCTCTGGGCGAGTTCCGGAGCTTCGCTGAGGACTCGCTCGCGAAGGCTCCGTGTTTCCTGTCGGGAGCTTCCGACAATCAAGATGGTGTCCCGCAATCCGCTCAGCGATGATTTAGGCAGAAGTGCCGCACTTGTGCCAGCGCCAAAATCTCGACAGGACTTCCTACCCGACAGAACGCGCATGAGTCGTTCTCTAACCTGTGGGTAGTCGTTTTCGGTATCATACGATGCCCAGGCCGAATAGAATTCCAAGACGTCCGCCCGCTGTGATTCCCACCGAGCGGAGTTTAGCAACTTTCCGCCGAAGGTCTCTGCCTCTGCGGCGTACTTCAGCCACTTCGCATTCCCGGCAGACTTCGCTTCGACTACCAGGTCTGCAGGCGGCTTCGGAGGGGTCTCAAATTGTGCGAGCACGAAATTCGAAATCCCGGCGGCGTCAGGATCCGCGGGAAAGATCAGATCGCCTCCGGAGCTCTGCAACGTCTTGGCCACCGTCCGGCTCACATCGCAGAGGATCTCAGACCCAAACCAAAGATCGCGTGTTCTGCGTGCGGCGCTGATAAATCCCTGAACAGGCCCAATGCCTATAACCATCAACATCCTGCTCATATTCTTGCCTCCCTTATTTCTTGCTGATGGCATATTCGAAGAAAGCGTCGACAGCCGATGTTACGTGTTCTCGTTCCTCTACCGGCACGAGCTCCATAGGCGAGTTTGGGTAGTCAAACATGTCGTCCCTCCAAATGTTGTCAGCCAAGAGCGGAACGCCCACACTCAGATCGTGAGCCCCCGGAGCGACGTATGCAGCTTTCATCGGAGGCGTTAATAGAACAAATATCGCTGGCAAGACCTTGCCCGATGACAAAGCCAGAGGCTTAAGGATGAGGGGACTGGCCATTCTGTCCACGCTCTCGCTGATTTGCAGCGTGGGTTTGACGTCCTTATCCTCGCCCGCAATTCGCTCGTTGCGAAGCTCCATGATAATTGGTAGTCCAAAGGAGACGCGCGGAAACGCAGGCGCCGAGAGATTGCATCGATTGGCTTGGACAAGACCGGCGGTTGCTGTCGCTCCACGGTCTTCTCGAACAAGGCCCTTTACAGACTCCGCCTCGGGCCAGCGTGGCGACCTGTATCTATGTTTGTTGGCATCAGTCGTAACACCCTGCCTGAATTTCTTGTATATGCTGATCACATCGCTCCAGGCATCGATTCCATCGTTGTACTCCTTGGGGCCGAGGGCCGCGTCGCGAAAAGCGGTTGGCCATGGACGGGGCGAATTAGAGGCAGGAATGTCAACTCCGAAATAGGAAGCCATCTCTCTGTACCATTCGGGGTACTCGTTCATGCTCCCGGGGAGTGGTGTTTTAGAGGGGAAGTCCCAACCGGTACAACGCAAGGCCCCGCAGCCGCGACGGGTGCGAGCTCCGATGCCACCGAAATTAATCCAGGCCCAAAAGGCGCACTCCACATCAGCGCGGAAATCGATTTCCTCTTTAAGCGGGCTTAGCTTCTTTTCCTCCCGCAGCTTGTTGTAATGATCCTTCAAAGACAGCCTGCGTTGCTGACTGGGCAATCCTACTGAGACTGTGAAATCCATATGATTGATGAACTTCGCCGGAGCGACAGCGTCTTTCTTGTCGGGGGATGTCCCCTGGAATGGAAACAGCACGTATGGAAGCGATCCTCGATACCGGTCGAAGGGTGCTTGCCAGCTCATCGCGTCGTCCCACTTGACGCAGGGTTCAGGCCTTGAACAGGAGTGGACAACAATGTCCAGTGATACGGGGCTGGGTAGAGCTGTGCTACCCCATATTTCGCTCTCCCGTTGACGCATTTCGGGCAAGTCGAACTTGGTCCCGCGTGTAGCGCGCCACCAGAAACGGAGATGGCCCCTAACTGAGGAGGCGCGGACCTCGGGGAATTCGCTGCTTATGCCCGGTTCAGCGCCGCCTCCGAACACGGGTGACAGATTCGTGATTCGAACGGAATTACTGGAACCGTCCGGGCCAGAATCTACGCGTTGCTCCACCAACTTGTCGGGGAATTTCAAGCTTACTTCTCGTGCCACTTTGTTCCTCCAAAAACAGAGAGGTTGAGATCGGGTATGCCTTCACAAACAGGTCCGCTCCCGAAAGATTTATCGAAAACCTCAATGCCCACCGCACAATAAGTGTTGTTGTGGCTGAAGAATACGAGATTAGGAACGTACGGTCAAGTGGATAAGTTTTACCGGTGATTTTCAGAGACTCTGAATTCATCGTTGAGAACACACCGCTCACGGCTTGAATCACCAAGATAACCTTAGGCTTCTCAGGCCGTTGCTCAATGCGGCCACGTATGCGTAGTGTCGCCGCTAGCGAAATCGCCCCTCTAACTCTGCATTGACACCAGTATCGGCGAGGTGTTATCATGGTGGGCAAGAGAATTTAGCAGTTGGTCCGGCAGTCGCCGCAACCCGGGGGAAGGGTGACGACCGACCTTAATACCGTCCGCCCGATCATCAAAGATGTCCGCACAAAAGCGCCGTAAGCGGTTGAGGAGGCAACGCTCTTGGACAACCCGAAAGGCAACCGCGACTATGTCGATGAGGCGTCAGAGATTCTAGAACTGTCGAAAATGGCGTATTCTCTATACATTTCGCGTTCCGAGAAGGAGAAGCGACAGTTGCTGCGCTCGTTACTCTCGAACTGCTTGTCCGATGGCGTAAGCCTTTACCCGACATACAAAAAGCCCTTCAACTTTATCGCTGAAGGGCGTGAAACTCAAATTAAGCTCCTCGGGCAGGACTCGAACCTGCGACCCGCTGATTAACAGTCAGCTGCTCTACCAACTGAGCTACCGAGGAGTGTCGACTTGTCTGCCCTCTAAAGGCAGGGCAGTATTATATTTGTTTTCGGCAAATTGTCAACGCCTTTTTAGTCCTCCGCCCAATCAAAAGAGTTCTCTCAGGTGCAGGGGCAGACGGGACGTCTGCCGCCCACGGGAATTGATCCCAACAGGTTATTTAACAGCGCGGGATCTCAGGGATCCCGCGCTATAAAGGTTGGCTCACGCTACGAACAACCAGGGTCGACCAAAAGAAGCTGATTGCCCGCGTCCCAAAACGCCACAAAGCGCCGGTGAAACATCGCCCGACCGGATTCGTATAAGCAGACAGGTTTGACAAAATCGTTCGAAAGAGAGGAAGCAACATGAGCAAAATACTCAAAATCGGAATCGCAATCGCCGTGGTCGCGATTCTGGTGGTCGGTACGGTGCTGGCCCGCAAGGGCTCCTCCGACGATGCCTGGCTCGGCATTTCCCCCGAAACGGTGACCTATCGCCTCGCCAAGAAGATGGACCTCCCGGTGAAGTCGGGCGTCCTGGTCGAGCGCGTCTATCGCGACTCCCCGGCCCGCGAGGCAGGGCTCAAGCGAGGAGATGTGGTCCTGGCCATCGACGGCAAGGAAGTGACCGATTCCGATGAGTTGTCGGATGTCATTCTCGACCATAAAATCGGCGACGAAGTGACCCTGACGATCAATCGCGACGGCAAGGAAGAACAAGTCAAGGCCAAACTCGAGGAGGCTCCGCGACGTTCCTACAACCGAAGTTTCACCTGGAACGACGACGACGATGACGACGGTTACATTTTCAATCGCAACAGCTGGAGTCGCAGCAGTTGGGAGCGGCCGTTCCTGGGCGTAAGCCTTCAGGATTTGAACCGTCAGCTCGGCGAGTATTTCGGCGTTGAGCGCGGTCGCGGCGCTCTCGTGACCGAGGTCGAGGAGGATTCTCCGGCAGCCGAGGCCGGTCTTAAGGCGGGCGACGTTATTATCGAGATCGACGGCGACCAGATGCGCGACGCCGAGGATGTGATCGAGGCGGTCGGCGATCGCGAGATCGGCGACAAGATCAACATCACCGTCAAGCGTCAGAAAAACGATATCAAGGTCGAGGCGGAACTGGCCGAGGGGGATGAAAATACCTCGGGCGTTTACGGCTGGAACGACTATGGTCCGGTCATCCTGAACATTCCGGATATTCCGGACATCCCGGATATTCCGGATGTGCCGAGTTTCAACTCGTCGTTTTTCAACAGCCGCATCAGGTATCTCTCGGACGATGGTTGCTGGTTCGATCTGGACGAAGATGATCTGCAAGATCTCAGGGAAGAGATGCAGGACCTGAACGAGGAGATGCGCGACATGAAAGTTCATCTCAAGGATGAAATCAGTCGTTCGGTCGGGTCCAACAGGATGTTATAAACCAACCACTTCTCCAGTATGGTTTGGTCGCTTCCGGGCGGCCGGCGATCAGAGGCTCCGCTTGTCGGAGCCTCTTCGCTTTAGGGGGGAGCGGTCGCTGGTCGACGAAGAAACAGTTAACAAGACCGAAAGCGCGGGGTACTATATTATTATGTCCTCGAACAGATAGTCCGGGAGGAGGCAATATCATCTCTTCTAGGAGGAGGGGCTCAGGCGTATCAATGTTTCGCCAACCAAAGATGCGCGGCTTTTTGGGGCGGGGACCGGTCGTCTCAATGGCGGAGAGTCCTGTCCTTGTCGGTGGTCTTGACGACTGTCCTTATCAATATGTTAGGATGTGCGGACAACCTTGATTCAGAGGACGATCCGAAGGTGCATAGTGTCTCGGTCGATTCGATACAAGCGGTGAATGCGTGTACAAACCGTTATTGGGTGAAATTCAGCGACTCGTTCGAGAACGACATTGACCGAAGCTTCAACTATCGTGCGAGCATTGGAGTGCCGTTCGCGTTCGGGGGATCTCAAACCGTAGCCCTGGGGTACCTCCGTTTCTCTTACGCCGCCTTTCGACGATCATACGACTACCGTCGATCTACTCGCGAGTGGGGGAGTGACGCAAGGAGACTATCTCCAGCTATGCATTTAGGCTGCGTCCGGCTCGGGGTTCGAATCAGAGTCGGACTCGCGATGTTGCGTAAACCTCGGTACTTTCTGTGGTTTTCCGGATGAATGCTTTATGGGAATCAACTTGACCGCGGCTGGTCTCTACGTTGCCGATGGCGAATGTATCTTCATTGAGGGTGACAATTGGCCCGCTGTGCCCGCGCTCCAGGCCTCGCTACCGACCAACACACTTACAGAAAACGTGGACTGGGAGTTGATAATCTCCTATACTCGAGGCGGTCGCCGGGACTTCGATACCGTTAAAGCATCGCTCTCGCCGCACAACACATGGTACATCGATCTCGCCGGTAAGGTCCGGGGCGGCCAGGGCCGACTGCGATGTGTTTCAACGGAGGCGGGCATGACGGGTCTGCTTGACTTCGCGATTAGAGCGTATAACCCTAGCGAGCAGCTCGTAAGCGATTACATAGACAGTCGCTCCGGCGTGTTATGGTATCACGAGCTGGTGGCGATGCAAGAGGGCGGCGTTGACAACGGCAATTACTTGCAGTTCAACGAGGTCGGCGAGGAGAGCTGCGAGGAGACGGCGGTGCGATACACGCCGAACGCCTCGAACAACAACGACGGCGGTTTTGGGATATACCAGTTGACGAAGTTCAACGATGGATATGAGACCCGTCCTCCAAACGCCGAGGAGTTATGGAATTGGCAGGAGAACGTCAAGTCAGGTGTGGCGTATTTGAACCTATTGCAAGGCGGGGCCAACACTTATTGGGAGGGGCAATTGGATATAGGGTGGCTTTACTTCTATCCGAATGGTCACCTTGCGTATGTGTATCCCTATACGACCGGCAGTTCCGACAATGTCACGTTTTTCTACGGAGGCGCTAAAGATATGCAACACGGCGTAGCGTTGAAGAAATACAACGGATTAGGTAGCAGAGATCTCGGACGGCACGAGTTCTGTGAATTCGTCTTGGATGAAGGATGGTACAAGTGGTATGAGTGGGCTCGCTATTACACCGATAGCGCGAAGACCAAGATTGATTCAAATCGGTATGTATATGATGTGTGTTCGTTTTACCAGTGATACGCCAAATGCAATATGTGGAATAGTGCTAATGCACGTATCAACCGGAGGTGTCTGACTGTGAAGACGATTTTGATTTGTGGACGTCTACTGGCTACGGCTACGGTGCTGTGGGTCATGGCGGCAGAAGGAGTTAACGCAGAGATGTATTTCATCCGAGATGGAGAGTACGGCTACGGATCGCCGAATCTACCCTCGGAGCTCGTTATCTTCACCGTTGACCAGGACGGAGGCGGCCTTGACAGTCTGTGTCATCTCTTCACCAATTGGGGACAAATAGAGGTACAGGTTTTCCCCGAGCCGGGATTAGTGATCATCGCAGATCTCTCTAACACGTGGATCAGGGATGTTTTTGTGATTCCGTTTGAAGATCCGCCGGGCTGGACGAAAATAGATCTTCGAGACAAAGGTGACGTCCGACGGGTAAGGTACTTCGACGAGCCGAGTGGTCCGGGATTTCTGCGGATAGATACCAGTTGGAGCTTGTCCGATGTTACAAACATTCGGCAGACGGCCGATATAGAGATACCGCTGAACGACATCGCTCCAAGGACAACGTCCGTTCGTGCGACGGAGAGAAGGCTTCCCGGACTGGGGGGACCCGGCGATCGGGGTATAGTTCCGTTGCGAGGGCGGCTTGGGGGTGATCTGCGTGCTCTGATTCCGGACTTCGAGTTGGAGGATCCGAACGTTCCGGACAGCGTTGTGCGATACAAGGGTTGCTCGCGGTGGAACCTGATCGCGAACGAGGCGAGCTATCGAGCGTTTCTATCCGTTCCCTCGTCCAAGGCGGACAGTGCTCGCGAGTTGGTGATATTCAATCGCGACTCCGAGACGTGGCATTCTCTCTTGGTGCCGGGCGAGGCCACGAAACCGATCAGAGTGAACGGATGGCTGGCGGGACGCGTCGCCGACGATAACCCAAAGAGCGACCGGGCCGCCCATAGAGGCTATCCGTCTATTCTCCGCGACGAGATCATTATGATCAACCCGATGACGATGCAGACCCGCCGGGCCTCGCGGCAGGGAGACTGGGAGGTGTTGTGGATCGGGGCAGACACGGTTTGGTATCGACAGGACGACGAGTTGTACCGGGGTCGTCTGACGGAGAACGATATCGTCGACGACGAGCTGATGGCGAAGGATTTCCGGGTTCGCAGCATCAATTGGGTGTTCGAAGGGAAGAAGTGACGGACTTACGCGTCAGTGTGGTGTGATCGGTAGGAAGGTCTTCTTATTTTCTCCCCCCATTTCTTTGTTGCCAGCGGTTGAAGGCGGCCGTTATATTCCGGCTGTATGCCTCAGATAACCGTCGAAAAACTGTTCAACTCGCGCGGCCAGGATTTCGAGTTGACCCTGCTCAACTCCGGCGAGGCCGGCATGAAGAAGGTGATCCGCAATCCGGAGATTCATCGCCCCGGGCTCGCTCTCACCGGATTCTTCGAGCGCTTTGCCTCCGAGCGGACCCAGATTCTCGGTGAGACCGAGTTGGCCTATCTCAACCAGCTCTCCGAGGAACGCATGGTGGAGATCTCCGAAGAGCTGTTCCAATACGACATCCCGCTGGTGATCATCTCCAAGGGGATCATCCCGCCCGAGACATTTATCAAGGTGGCCGATGAACACCACACCGGTGTGTTTTCCAGCCGCCTTACCACCGCCGACCTGACCAGCCGTCTTTCGGTTTATCTGGACACCCTGTTCGCGCCCTCGATAACGATCCACGGAACGCTGGTGGATGTCTACGGCGTCGGGCTGTTGTACACCGGCAAATCCGGAGTCGGCAAATCGGAGGTGGCGCTCGACCTGGTCGAGCGGGGCCATCGGCTGGTGGCCGATGATGTCTGCAAGATCACCCGCACGGCGCCGGATGTGATTATCGGCACCGGCTCGGAACTGCTCGGGCATCACATGGAAATCCGGGGTGTCGGGATTATCGATATCGAGGCGCTGTTCGGAATTCGCTCGATCCGACTCCAGAAGCGGGTAGAGGTCGAGGTCAACCTGACTCTCTGGGAGGAGTCGGACGACTATGACCGCCTGGGGGTCGAGGACCGCCGCACGACCGTGCTGGGCGTGTCGATTCCAATCGTAAGGGTGCCGATTTCCCCCGGCAAGAATATCACGGTGATTTCCGAGGTGATTGCCATGAACCACATGCTGAAGGTTTACGGCGAAAACTCGGCGGTCGAGTTCACCAAGAAGCTCTCCGAAAAAATCTCCCGCCAGTCGACCACACGCGACTATCTCGAATCGGATCACGAATAGAATTCAGTAGGAAAGGTCTCTCCGAGACCTGCCGGGGAATCGAATATCCCCCACCCGTGGGGAGTGTTGAAAAAGTCATACGTTCGGATCTTCAGTAAAAACACATCTGTAATGCGGGCGACACAAGGCCGCCAGCTACGCGAGGTTAGGGCTCTTTAACGCGTAGCGGCAGGGCTTGTCTCCGCCGCGATTGAGGTTGGTCAACAATCCCCGTGGACGGGTGGGCCACCGACGTCTGCCGCCCACGAATATGTCGTCAGATATCTCGGCTGACACTTCGTGCTGCCCGGCATTGAAGCATCTACAGGCAGCTTGGAATCTCGCCGGGGCAAGGGAGCAGATCCGGACCGTTCTGGAACATGTAGCTGACCAGGTAAACCAGATCGGCTATATCGTTGCTGCCGTCGGAATTCATGTCGATGACCCCCTCGCAGGAGACCTCAACCCCGTTCTTATCATCAGGCGGAAACATGTGCTGAACCATGGTGACCAGATCCGCGATATCCGGACCGGAGCCGTCGTTGTTAACATCACCGCGTTTCCCACAGCAGTAGTCGTAGTCACAGGCGTCGCCGATACCGTCCCAGTCCGAGTCGAACTGGTCGGGGTTGTAAATCCCAACACAGTTGTCGCACTGGTCGATGAAGTCGCCGTCATTGTCTTCCACAATGCAGGGTGGCGGTAGGCTGGTGAAACAGTGCGGCCCGTCCCACTCCGGGATATAGGAGCCTGAGTTCGAACCCCACAACCAAAGCCCAGACGGGGGGTAGTAACATGAATCCAGACAGATGGTCCCGCCGTTAGGAAGCGGACCAATCGCGATCTCGTACGCAATGTCGTCGAATCCGTCCGGAAGCCCGGTTCCAATCATCACGCTGGAGGAGAAGCTGACCCGGTCCTCGCCCTCGCCGTCAACGTCAATCTCACCGACGTTAAACACCATATCGAAATAACCCTGATCGATGGCAGGGGCAAACCGCGCTGCCGTCCACTGCCAGGTAGCGCCGTCTGGAGAGTAAAGTCGAAAGCCGTTGCACATACCCTTGACATATCCGCCGGTGTTGTTGGTGAGGCGGAGATGGAAGGCAGAACGGCCGTCACATAAGCAGTATGTGAAGCCGTTGTCATACCACAGACCGTCCACGTCCTCAAGAGTAATGCTGGCCTCTTGGCAAAAGACCGCCGGAGACAGTACCATAGCCGCCAGTAACAACATCACCGTTGTCACAATCATTCTCTTAAGCTGCATAAAAACCTCCCGAGGTTGTTTGTTCTCAGAACCTCAGAACCTTTGGTCGTGATGTATCGATACTGTAAGATAGGAATGTGTATAAGCTTGTCAACGATTAATGAGTTTGATATGCGCCTCAATTAAAGGTAGACGCAGGGGCAGACCAGGAGGTCTGCCGCCCACAAAATTCGAGCCCTCATTGTATCGTATACGATTCCAGCTCATAACTTACTTCGAGATAAGTCGACAGGAAGTTGATAGCGTATTGCTCAGCTTTTACTATGCCGATGTTCGGTGCGGCCCAGATGCGCCCCATCGTACCATAAAGCGGAACTGTCGCTGTGTAGTAGTAGCAAACAAACGTCCCGGCCGGGACAGTCACCGAGACATCGACCGCCGAGACATGCATTGTAATCAGATCAATTGACCAGCTATCGCCCACCTCGGCCGGGTACTTGAGGGCCAGGTACTGCGGCGGCGAAAGGGTGTCGGCAATCGACCAGGCGCCGTCATCGCGGTTGACCCAGAGGGTGGTGTCGTAGCCGTCGTAACTGTCCTCGACCTTGAACCAGAGAGTGTCGTTGATCAGGGAATCGCCGACGCAACCGGTGGTTGAAGTCCCGGTGGCTGTTACCTGCCCGCTGCTGTTGTATTCGGTGTACTGACTGACCAGTTGATTGCCGATAACCAGCGGGAGAATCACCGAGTCCGGAATCGGGCCGCAGTCGGCCGGGGGAGGCCCGCTCTGGAACATATACGAAACCAGCATGACCAGATCGTTGATATCGATTCCACCGGAGCCGTCAATGTTTGCCTCGTCTTCACATTCAGGGGCAGGACCCTCCTGAAACATGTAAGAGACCAGGTAGACCAGGTCGCTGATTGAAATCTCCTGGGCGGCATCGTTGTCAACGTTGCCTCGAATACCGACACAGCAGTTATTTTGGGCGGAAGCAGCCAGGGGTATGGACAGGCATAGTCCAACGGCAAAGATTAGCATAGCGGTGAATTTCATAATATCTCCATTCTCTCGATGCGATCGCATTGATGTGACCCGGTCGATCGGTTGACCCGAGCAGCGATAGAATATCCGCCCGGTTCCAATCTCATTATAAGGGAAGTTGTAGAATAGTCAATCACTTCGGCTGACTCGATACACAACGATGCGTTTTAACCTGCGCCAAATCGAGTTTGACTATCGTCGAGTGCAGCCGTACATTTGCCCTCTATGAACACTCCGAACAAATTGACCCTGTTGCGGATCATTATTGCCCCGATCTTCATGTATTTTTTCCTGCTGGATTCGTTCTACATGAGGCTGACGGCGCTGGGGCTGTTCGTAATAGCCGCCCTAACCGACTTAGCCGACGGCTATATCGCTCGGCGCTACGGGATCATTACCGGGTTCGGCAAGTTCATGGACCCCCTGGCGGATAAAATTCTCGTTTCCTGTGCCCTGGTGTCGTTTATCGCTCTCAAATATGTATCACCGTTGCCGGTGATTATGATCATCGGCCGCGAGTTTTCGATCACCGGCCTGCGCCTTCTGGCGGCCTATCGCGGGGTGGTCATCCCGCCGACCTGGTGGGCTAAGTGCAAGACATTCTTACAGCTAACGGTCGTAGGCGTGGTTATATCGTATATCAGTCTGGTGACGACATTGGAGCATTATCAAAGTCCGGCGCTGGAGCTGTTGCAATTCGATTATTATTTGTATTTTAACATCCTGCTCTGGGCGGCGGCGGTGGTTACCGTCTGGACGGGAATTGATTATGTCTGGAAGTATTTTTACATGATAAAATCGGTACTCAAGTAAATGAAAACTACCTTTGCCAAGTTAATCGCCACCGGTCTTTACAGCGGCTTCGGAAGGCCCTACCCGGGCACCTGGGGCACGATACCGGCCTGGCTGATAGCCTATTTCCTGATTCGCGGCGACCAGATGATTCTCGGGATCGTAGCGGCCGTGACGTTTGTGGTGTCGGTCTGGTCGGCCGGTGAAGCGGAAAAAGTGTACGGGCATGATGCCCGCAAGATCGTGATCGACGAATGGACCGGGATGTTCATAACGTTGATCCTGGTGCCTTACTCGCTGCCGAACTACCTGATCGCTTTCGTGGCGTTCCGGGGTTTCGATGTGATAAAAATCCCGCCGGCGAGACAATCCGAAAAACTCCCCGGCGGTTGGGGGATCACCATGGACGATGTGGTCGCCGGTATTCAGGCCTGCCTCGGGACTCATATCGCGATATATTTCCTGACCCAGTGGGGCTATCTCTAACGCGGAGACGGAGCGCTATGGATGTTGAGATCATAACTATCGGCGATGAAATAATCACCGGCCATATCGTAGACACCAACGCGGCTTTTATCGCTCGTCAGTTGACCGATATCGGTCTTCCGGTGCGCTACCGGACCTCGGTCGGGGATTCGGTCGAGGCGATGGACGAGGCGTTTCGTCTCGCCTGGCGACGCGCGCGGGTGACTATCTGCACCGGCGGTCTCGGGCCGACCGACGACGACATCACCAAAAAAGCGATCGTCAAAGTTTTCAAGCGCAACCTCATCTTCAACGAGGAACTGCTCGAATTGCTTCGCAAGCGCTGGGCGGCACGCGGCATTGAAATGCCCGCGATCAATCAGAATCAGGCGCTGCTGCCGCAGGGAGCGTTGTTGTTCCCCAACAAGATCGGTTCGGCGGTGGGGATCTGTATCGCCGAAGAGGGGCGGATTTTCATCGCTCTGCCCGGTGTCCCGGCCGAGGCCGAGCAGATCATGGTCGATGAGGTCGTGCCGTATCTCAAGAGTCTCAGACAAGGACACGCGATAGAGGTTGTTCGGTTGCGCACTACCGGTATCGTGGAAAGCCGACTGGCTGAGAAACTCAAGGATGGTCTTAAACTGGAGCCGGGTGTCCGGCTGGCCTATTTGCCGGGGTACGGCGGTGTCGATCTTCGCATTATCGCCTCGGCGGATTCATCGGAAGAGGCTCAAAACAAGGCCAACGATTTAGCGCGTTATGTCGAGTCGAAGGCCGGTCGATACATCTACACGCGCGGCGACGATAACCTCGAAGCCGTAGTCGGTCAACTCCTGCGCGACAACGATAAAACTCTCGCCGTGGCCGAATCATGCACCGCCGGGATGCTCGGCAGTCGTGTAACGGCCGTCGCCGGCGCATCCGACTATTTCCTGGGCGGCATCATCGCCTATGCCAACGAGGTCAAGACCGAACGGCTCGGAGTCGACGCGGGCATCATCGAGGAACACGGCGCCGTGAGCGAAGAATGTGCTCTGGCCATGGCCTCCGGTTGCCGGAATCTTTTCGGGAGCGATTATGCGCTCTCGATTACAGGTATTGCCGGTCCCGAAGGCGGCACCGAGGACAAGCCGGTCGGCACCGTGTATGTCGGGCTCAGTTCCGCTCATCACAATTTGGCACGGCGGTTCAATCTCGGCTCCACGCGAGAGATCAACCGCACCCGCTCCGTTTACTGTGCGCTGGAGTTGTTGCGCCGAGCGATTTTGGATCTGTTATGATGCGTTTGTTCATCGCCGCGCCGCTGCCGAACGAGATTGAAAACTACCTCGGAGAAATCATCTCCGACCTGCGGCCGGAGGGACGCGACGTAAAATGGGTCAAAGCCTCGAACATCCATGTCACCCTGCGTTTTCTCGGGGATACCGAGGAACGGCTGGTGCCCTCACTCAAAACTCTGATCGATAAAACCGCCGCCGGGCAAAACGCGGTTGATACCTCGGTGAGCGGCATCGGTGCTTTTCCCAACCTGCGCCGTCCGAGCGTGTTCTGGGTCGGCCTCGGAGGCGGTGTTGAATCTCTGGCCGATATGGCTGATCGGATCGAACAGGGGGTTCGAGAACTCGGCTTCGAACCGGAGAGTAAGCGTTTCAAGCCGCATCTGACCATCGGTCGGGTACGTCGTGACGGTGATGTCCGTCGCCTCAGTCAGACAGTCGAGTCCTATCGCCTGGAGCCGCGCCGTTTTCGTTTGAACCGCATTGTTCTTTTTCAATCTACTTTGACGCCGCAGGGGCCGATCTATCGCCGCCTGCACGAGACCGCTCTCGAAACGGAACGTTTCGAGGGATAGTTTTTCTATTTCCCCAATCTCAATCCGGCCTTTCAAGTACGGCGAAATGGATTCGTTTTGCGTTTTTTGTTTCCGTGTCGTCAGACCGACTTCGTCTTCTTGTTCCGTCGCTCTGCGGCGGAACAACGTCGCAGCCGATATTCGTGGGCGGCAGACGTCTCGTCTGCCCCTGCAGCAGCACACCCCGCAAAACGTCTTTCCCGCGAAAACAGGAATCCATCTTCTCTTGTGTTGGCACGTCTCGGGGAGACGTGCCCTACAGCGTCGGGACCACGGGTCCCGACCTACGAAGATTATTGTGAGCTTGTAGGGAATGTGAGACGAGTTGGTTACCTTTTGGATGGGTTCACGTCAATACAGCACGAGAAGCAAACCGGCCGGGATCGCAGGGATCCCCGGCCTTCGGGGACTGTGTTACTCATGTACCCGGTTTAATCTGTTACCCATCTACACGGTTTGTACAATTATCTCCCACCCGTGGACGGGTGGGCCACCAGCCAACGCGGTTGAATTCTTCGCGAGGTCATTTACCGGAGTCATATATGGGAGATGCCGCGGTTGTAAAAGTCAGGATGAGATGTCCGCAGTCCACCATCATCAATATCCTGTGTTTCTGTCGTATTTTAATCGCCGTTGTGTTCATCTCTAGTTAGAAGCGATTGACATCGTCGATGGTTAGACCTATTTTTTTGATGCAAACCAGACAACTGAATAGAAAAGGCTAGGAGAAGGTATGAGAACATGGATGACGGTACTGGCGGTGTTGATGCTGCCGGTAGCTGCCGTTTTGGCTCAGGAACAGGGACCGTCCGGTGACGCTGCGCTCGGAACGCATTCCTATGACGACTACGACTCGCCCGACAATTGCGGACCGATGTGTCACAACAACATTTATCAGCAATGGCGACGCGCCATGATGTCGCAGTCGTACACCCATCATTGGGACGAAATCGAGTATTTCGTTTTAGCACTGCCGCACGCTGAGAAAGTCGAGAAGGTCTCGGGGGTGAAAACCGGCTGTAACGGTTGTCATGCCCCGCTGGCTTTTTTTGCGGGCGATATTCCACCGAAACGACCGGCAGAAGGAACACGCGCCAATGAGGGGGTGTCGTGCGAAATTTGCCATACGGCGATCGGCTTCGAGGGAGACACGCCGTATAACTTCAATTTCATATCTTCCCCCGGAGAAATCAAGTACGGTCCCCGCAAGGGAGACCTTTCCCCGGCACACAGCATGACCAAATCCGATTTCCACGGTTCGGCCGAGTTCTGCGGCACCTGCCATAACGAACAGAGTCCCTTTGGCGCCTGGGTCAAGGCCACTCATCTCGAATGGAAAGAAGGTCCCTACGCGGCCGAGGGGGTAATCTGTCAGGACTGCCACATGACTTATGCGCCGGGCACTTCAGCCGAGGGGGGAACTGAGTACGCCGATGTTCGTCAGCATACCTTCCACGGTGCTCATAATGCTGATAAACTTCGCGGGGCGGTCGAGTTAGGTGTTTATCCGGATGAGAACGAAGTCAAGGCGGGCGGTACCGTGACGTTTACGGTGACGTTGTTCAACCAGAAACCGGGGCACAAATTCCCGACCGGTTCGGTCGAAGACCGCATTCTCTGGTTGCATGTCGAAGCCCGTGATGCAGCCGGTAAAGTATATCATCTGCCGGTCGATCCCAAGGGATTCGAGGGTGAGGGGTACACCATTGCGGCCGATGTTAAAGCCTACCAGGATATGGCGGTTCCGCTGGACAAGCCCGATTTCGAGGGCGTTGCCCGTGACGGCATCCCAGTCGGCGACCGGATTTTCCGTATGGCCTATCTCGATCCGGAAGGACGAATGACTATCCAGCAATGGAATACTGCCTCATTCGGTCCTGATTATCGTTTCGCACCGCGAGAAACGAAACTGGAGCATTTCACCTTCAAAGTCCCCGAGGATGCCGCTCCGGGAACGTTAACCGTTACGGCCGTGCTGAACTATCAGAAACTAGTCAAGCCGGTTGCGGATTTTCTGAATGTGCCGGATGACGAAGCCGCGATCGTGGTGGTGAACGACGAGACGGCCACCGTGGCAATAAAACCGTAAGTTATATATAGCTCTCGACATAAAACCATAAAGCGCGCCGGGTTCTGAAACTCGGCGCGCTTTTGTTTGCGTTATTTTATGAGTTCACCGGCGACTATTGCAGGCCCTTGACCCACAGATAGGTCAGGTGAAGATGAACCGGTTGATAATACAGCACGCCCACTACTTTGCTGCGAACGATCCCGGTTATGATATGACCGTAGTTGGGATCATCGTACTGTATGCCGTAATGATCGTAAAACATGATCGTGTCCGGAGCGGGGGTGACCGAGCCGAGAGTGGCGGCATATTCGCTCAGTTTGATATATTTCTCGCCGCTCAGGTCCTCCGACAGGAAGAAAGTCGCATTGACGCTGTCGACTTCATAGTTGATGGTATAAACCTGATCCAGTCCCTCGACTCCCATAAAATTCTTCGGGTAATACTGGTAGGAAGGTTTGATTTGCCAGCGCATCGGGAAGAGTAAAAAGAAACCGGGGAAGTCTCCTTCGGGCATACGTGATACCAGTTCCTGGGCCAGCAGGGTGCGCTCGGCAAGAGCGGCCGAGTCCGACTCCAGAGCCGAAAGCGTTAGCACGAACTCGCCGTTGACCACGCTCTGGGTCACCCCCACGGCATACGCCTCGATTCCAATCGGCTGGGTTTCGATTCCATCCGGGCGATACACCGAATAGGCTCCGAAAGCATCCTCGATCGACGGATACTGGGTCAGTTCCACCGAGATATCCGTGTTCCCTGCCCGATAGCGTGTCGCCGCCAGTCCCAATGGTCTGAATTTTTCGATATCATCGTAACCGGTGCCAAAGAACTCGGCCAGTTGTTCTTGCGGTACCGTTCGGACGCTGTCCACCCGATGGATATCAAAGGAGGGAACGCTTTCAATGAAGTAAGCGGCGGCCGTGAATGGTTTTTGAGGGACCGGTTGCGGTTGATCGCTGCTGCATTGGACTAAGATCGCGACGAAGACGATCAGAAGTGTCGCCGAAGAAAGACGTTTCATTGGTTTTCTCATCTGATATAGAGGACGATAAAGACAGTCACCAGCCATAGCACGACATCGATCAGCATCGGTTTGTCCGAAGTCAGCACCCGTGTCGGCGAACCGCCTTCATCTTTCTTGTGAATCAAGTATAAGTAACGGAAAATGCCGTAAATTACGAACGGGATAGTAATGAACAGATTTTCGGTGCCAAGTTTGCTTGAGACTTCGGCCGAGAAAGTGTAGAGCATGTAGACCACCAGCACCGAAGGTGTCACGACACCGATCAACTGATCAAGCAGGTATTGCGAGTAATGATCCAGAATCCGGCGATGTGATTTGGCTTCTCCCTCGAGCAATCCCAGCTCGTGCCGACGTTTTCCGAAACCGAGAAATAAAGCCAGCAGAAGAGTGTTGATTAAAAGCCATTTGGAGGCGACAACATCGATCGCAAAAGCTCCGGCATAGGCTCGCAGCACGAATCCGATAGCGATGGCCATGACGTCGGCAATAACGACATTCTTGAGCCAGAAACTGTACAACACGTTAAGAACGAAATAGGCGCAGGAAATCAGGAAGAATCCCAGGTTGATAAACCAGGCGGCCGTCAATCCGATGACTACCAGCAGGATCAGCATTACCGCTGCGACTGATACCGGTACGGTACCGGATGCTATCGGACGGGTTTTCTTGCGTGGGTGGAGGCGGTCTTTGTTGCGGTCAACGATATCGTTCAGGGTATAAACGGCCGAGGAGAGCATACAGAAAATAGCCACTGCCAGAAACGACAGTTCCAACTGTCCCGGCACGGTCGCCTGACCGGCAAAAATAACGGCGGCCAGAACGACACCGTTTTTAATCCAATGCCGGGGACGGGCCAGTTTGATCAGTTCCAGGAACATACTTAACGATAAGTCTCCGTTGGGACAGGTTCAAGCTCTAATTCTCGAACGGCAACGCTTTGCTAATATCCTCATAAAAGGCGTTGAAGAAACGGACCGCCTGTTCGGAAGCGGCGTCGATATCGCCGTCCGGTACCGACAGGTTGAGTCGTATGAAAGCGGCGTCGGTCGGTTGCATACGCAAGGAAGTTTTAACCAGGTCCCATTTGACCTCGAATTCGTTGGTGATCGTTCCGCCTCTTGTCTGAAACCAGTAAAACATTAGCTCTTCGCGGTCGCCCTCGATTATTCTCAAGCGGTTGATTCTTTTAATCTCGCCGGTCGGCAACGGCAGATCGAAGGTTTCTTGTTTCTCAATTCTCCAACCGCCGCCGGGGAGGCAATGTTTCGGCGAATGTATCTGGCTGCCGTACTTCTGTGATCCGAAATAAGATACGAAAAGCCAGATTCTTCCGGCGCCGTTGCCGTGATAGAGTCTGAGCGTGGTCGTGTCGGCCTGGAGGACATCATAGCTGCGATCTCCAAACCAGTATTCTTCACCGCTATAACCGTCCTTCTCGAACGGAATCCGAGTAAAATCGGGCGGTCGGTCCGGTTGGTGCTCGGCATAGCGTAAATAATTGCCAAAGGCTCCCCCACAGAGGATAATCAGAGCGCTGATCAGTATAGCTCGTTTCATCGCAGCAGCCTCCTCAGTATGGCTGATTCGAAGAACAGCACCATGAGCGCCACCAGGAAGACAATCAGGCCGAGAATCGAATGGGCCGGCTCCGATACTACATCGAATCCACCCGTATACGCCAAAACCGAAGTTACCAGCACGCGGACCACGTTCGAGAAAATAGCAATCGGTATAGTCGAAACGAACAGGATCCATTTACCGGGGGTGCGCTGATTCGAAAGCCAGGCGTACAAGGCACCCAGCGCCAGCAATGAGATAAGGGAGCGCATCCCGGAGCAGGCTTCGGCGACTTCGAGGGAGGTGTCGGCCAGATGGATGATATTCCCCTGGCGGATAGCCCCGGCTCCCATGAAGTTAAGCACTGCCACGGTTATTTTGGAGGAAAGAAGCTGCATCGGGAAAGTGATCGCGTAATAAATAACATACGGGATCGGGATCATAAACAGGAGAAACGTGAGCTCGAACCATGCCCGGCGAATGAACTCATATCCCCAAAGATACCAGAGCAATCCAAACAGGGTCAATATCAATGAGAACCTGATAGTGAAATACTCCGCGGCCCCGTTGGCCAGCACGAACAGCAGCGCCCCGCCGATGATCATCGCCAGTCCGATCGGAGCTCCGGGTGAAAGGGTGCGGGGAAGCGTATCCCGTTTGGACCAGAGCAGCCAGGCCGACACCACCGGCACCAGGAAACCGTGAGAGTAATTCGGGTCCTGCCACCAGTCGCTTACCAGATCGATCAGGGCGGGCAGATAAACCGCCGCCAGCAGGCCGAACGGCAGCCAGAACAGCCCCGGCAGTCGTAACGCCGGTTCTGATTTCGTGTTGTTCTCGATATTCATGATACTCTCTTTAAGAGGGTATCGGAAGCCTAAGCAATCGGCTGAAACCGGTCAACTATGAATTGCTTGATTTATTGTTTGTACACCAGGCGAATTTGCATATACTTGGCGCGTGATCCGAAAACGACGTCAGAAAACAAAGCGCGTGCATCTGGTTCTGCTGGTCAACGAGAAGGCACATAATTATGATGCCAGACTGGTCGATCAATTGGTAACCATGATCAAGGCTGCCGAGGGCAATTATTCGGTTCTTCGGCCGGGTTCGGCTCAGGAATTGGCCGACGCCGCCCGAGCAGCCTGTGGTCTGCGACGCCCCGGCCGTCTCCTCCCGGCTCAATTTGCCAAGCGGGGACCGGTGACCGGACTGGTCGCCTGTGGCGGCGACGGTACTTTCAACCTCATAGCTCGCGCGGCACTTCGTACCGAACTGCCGGTCGGAGTTATCCCGATGGGGCGTTTCAATAATATCGCTCGATCCCTCTATAAGGTCTGTGATCATAGTCTATGCTTTGATAAGATCATGGAACGGACTTATCGTATGATCGATGTCGGCATGGTGGCGGGACAGCCGTTTTTCGGAGCGCTCGGATTTGGATTCACGAAGGAGTTGCTGCTGGAACTGGAAAACCGCAAACAGCCCTGGACGAGTATCGGCTGGTCACGACTGGCGTCCACAGCCGCCAAGGCTGTCAAGCGGCGGAAAACAGTGATAACTATCGATGCCTTCCGAGTCGAGCTTACTCCCGCAATTCTCAACATTCATTTATTGCCGTATGCGCTGGGACTGCCCTGGTCGCAGGCCTCGATTCCCGACGATGGCCTCGCTGAGGTGATTTTCGATGTCAACGCGACCGACAAAGAACAGGCAACTCTTATCTCAGGACTGAGTAGAAATAAGTACGTATATGGCACCGGCATCCGGCTCTATCGCGGCCAGAATGTCATGTTGCAACCAACTCGGGACCGGTTGATGTACCTGGACGGCGAGTTGATCGAGGTTCCCTCGAACCTGCTCGACATCCAGGTACATCAGCAGAAGTTGAAAGTGTTTTTATAAGTCGTGCGCACAATTTTCCGGCTGATCTGTGTATTTCTTTTATTCGGTGTTACGGCGGTTATCGCGGCCGATGAGGAACCACTTGACTCCGTTCCTATACCGGAGGATACGGTCCAGGTTGTTCCGGAACCGGAGGACAGTGTCGTTGTCCCGGAAATTCTCAAGGATACCACGATGTATCTGCCGGGAACGGCGCTGCTGGGTTATTTGGATGTAACCGATTCGGTTGATCTGGAACAACATCTGCCGCAGAAACCAATGACCGCCCTGCTTAAATCGATGGTGGTTCCCGGTTGGGGTCAGCTTGGCAATAAGCGCTATTTCAAAGCGGCGCTTTATGCCGGCCTTGATGCCTTGTTTATCGTGCGAGCGGTTAACTATCGTAAAGAAGCCAGAGATTTTTACGATCTTTACCAAGCGGCCGACTCGATCGATGAGCGCAATGTTTATTACGCCGATTACGACAACCGCCGTACGCGACGCAACAAAGCCACCTGGTTTGCCGTGATCGTTACTTTCCTGGCCACATTCGACGCTTATGTCGATGCGCACCTCGCGGGTTTTCCGACAGAGGCCGATGAAAAGGCGCTCTCGTTCGAGGTTGAGCCCGATATGGAGGGTGGGATCAGCGCCCGCCTGACCTGGCAGTTTTAGTCGCGCAACACGAACTGCTTGATATCCAGCCCGTAATTCTCAGGATCGATATAACGGAGGATTTTACGATCGCGGTATTGCGGTTGTGATAAGTCCGCCCAGACTGCCGCATCGCGCAGGCCGTCGCGGTCGCCGACAATTTTGACGTAAGGTCGTGAGCGGTCCGCCTCATTGGTGGTCAAAACCAGAGCGATCTCGTCACTGCTGAGCAGGACCAGCGAACCGGCCGGGTAAACACCGACGACGTTGGTGAAAATCTTGAGCAGGAACGGATCGAATTTGTTTTTCATCTGGAAATGCATTTTACGCAGCGCTTCGTCCGGGGAGCCGTCTCCCTTGAGATAAACTCGTCCCGAGGAGAGGGCATCAAAGGTGTCGGCGATGGCAATGATGCGTGAAAACAGATTCAGGCGGCGTTTCCGATAACGAAGCACCGGATAACCCTGAAACTCGTTGGTAATATGATGCTCGAAGGCGCCGCGCGCTGCACGGGCGGTGTGGGTATCCAGTTTCATGTTGCGCAGGATGGTTTTAGTCCCGAGCAGCGGATGGCGCTGCATTTGTATCCAGTCGTCTTCATTGAACGACTCCGGTTTCTTGACCAGGTCCTGCGGCAGTTTGACCTTGCCGATATCGTGAAACAAGGCCGAGAAACCGAGCTGAGAGAGTCGTGGGCGATCCATCCCGAGCCGTATCCCGAGCGTCAGTGAATAGACGCAAACATTGGTCGAATGGGCGTAAGTGTAGTCGTCGAAATTTTTGATTGCAGTCAGCTCCAGCATCGAGGCTTCGTCTTTGACGATATGGTCGATCAGGGAATGCACCACCCGCTTGGTTTTGGAGACGTTCACCTCGCGGTCTTCGTTGGTGCGTGAAACCGCTTCCTGGACGACATCGATGGCGTGGAAAAACGTCTTACGAGCCGCCGACCGGAACTGCATGCGGACTTCCTGCATCGAATCATTTCCGGCCAGCATCCTGGCCGTTAGTAAATTGATGCCGGGGATGTCGGTCTGTTTGAGACGCTCGGATAGTTCTTCGACATTGTCGCGATCGGGACGAATCATCGAAAGGAACTTGAACAACAGCTCGATTTTGTCGATCCCGATCTCTTCAAGGAACTCGATCCCGCCAAGTCCGACTTTGTCCCATTCCGCTATGACGGCGGCTGCGCCGGAGAGGCCCTGGTCATCGAACCGCACCATTTTCTCGTCGACGAAATAGCGGCCGTTGATGACCTTGAGACTCACTTCACCGGATTGCTTCAACAGCACACCCAGGTGTTTATGGAAAGTCTCCGCCTGGCGTTTGAAAGTAGGATTGTTCGGTTCCAGGATACGGGCATTTTTATAGAGAACGAAAAAGCTGTTAAGCAGGTCGGTTTCCAACTTGCCGCCGACGATCCGTTCCAGTTGTTGAGTGGCGCTGTCCATCATTCACTCCCGAATACGATTTCACGCCGGTGCTGAATCGCAGCCGCGGCCCGGCGACGGATGTCGGGACGCCAACTGCCGCCCAGTTTGATCAATGTTTTTTGCGCCCGGTCACCGGGGTTGTGGCAGAGAGCCTCGAAAGCCGCTTCGCGATAGAAAGCCAGTCCGGAGTCGCGGAAGAGATTATATTTCTTGATCAACTGCATCAGATATCCCACCGCGGCATCGGAACCGAGAACCGAGAAAGCGTTAAGCAGCATTTGTTGTTCGTCCGGATTCAGGGCAGGGAACTGGTCGTCGTTGATGATTTCACTGATTACCTCGAACGCCGCCGTTCCGCGACGTTTGACGATGGCCTGGACTGCCTCACGGCGAATTTGCGCATCGGGGTCATCGACCAACTGTCGCAGGAGTTCTAAAGCCTCCTCGTGCGGTGAGGTAATCAGGGCGTTGACCAGTTCCCGGCGTACTTCCAGAGCATCATGGTGAAGCACCCGTTCGAGATACTTGAGCGCTTTGCGATCCTGAATGCGTCCCAGGATCGAGACGGCGTTGCAAACCACATTGTGGCGCTTGTCGAAAATTCCCCTGGATATTATTTCGAGATTGTTGCTGCCGCGTGCGGTCAAGTAATCCTTAAGCGCTTCACGATGTACGCTGTGCTCGAACTCACCGAGCAGATCGGTGATATTGCCCAGTGATTCCCAGCCGAAGCAATCGAGATATCTCTTGATCTCGGCTACGCCGACCTGTTGGTGATTGTTGAGAGAATTGGCCAGAATCATCAGGCGATCACGACTTCCGGCGGTGGTGACGGCATCCTTGAGGCGTTCGGCCCACAGTCCGCGATCGTTGCGGAGCTGGTTTTCGAGGTCCTGCATGTAGATCAGCAGTTGGCCGGCTTCTATCAGACGAGCCCGACCGATAAACTCGGTGAGGACTTTTTCGGCGATCGTGACCGACTCGTAGAAATCGTTCATCTCCGCTTCCTGGAGGAGCATTTCCTTGACGATTTCGAGGGTCGATTCATACTCGTCGAACTCGGCGTCCTCGTTGAGCAACTCGCGGATTGTGGCCTCGTCCTCTTCGCTGGCACGGTATTCCTTGTTCAGGATCAGTCGCGTATCCGGTTCGGAACCGGCAGTTGTTTTGGCCGCGGGTTTTTCCTCGGCGCCCATCGTCTCGGCCAGGTCGTTGAGGAACCGGGCCGCCGCCGAGGAGTCATCGACTACTTCGTAATCGCTAATTGGAGCGGCGAAGGTCGCCACGGCCGATCCTGCCGGTACGCCTCGACCGGACATCTGTCCGGCGACGTTGGGCGTGGGGGAGGAGTCATCGAAAGTTATTTCGCCATGTTCGAGACCGCTGTCGTATTCGGCTGAGCCGTCGTGGCTGAAAATGGCGTCGTAGCTGTCCGCCTGTTCGAAACCGAATACGGCTTCGGCCTGACGACGCTGTTTTTTCTCCTTGAGATACTCCTGAATCTGGAAGCCGTCGTCGTAGTCGGCCAGGGCGACATCCTCGACCGTCTGAAAACCGAAACGCGAGAGCTCCGCCTCCCAGAGCATGGTCGGCAGGTCCAGCTCCCGCCCCGGACTGTTCATGTAGGTTTTAACGGCCGCGAGGAGCTTGTAGACTTCGTCAACATCCAGACCGTCGCGGAAGACAATCGTGGTCAGGCCGGCCTCGAAAAACATCCCGGCGAGGCGTTCTTCCTTGCCGCGATCCTCGAACATGATCTCCCCCTGATAGCGGACGACATCGCGGTCGATATCGAATTCGAGATCGCCGAATGTTTCCACCACCGCTACCAGCCGCTCGGAGAACGATTGTTTCAACGACTGCGGCAGGGGATTGTCCTCGGGATAGGTCGAGACGACCTTAATCACCTTCAGCAGGTCTTTGAGGATGAACCCGATCTCTTTGAGTCGAGCTTTTTTCTGGGCGTCTTCGCTCATATCTGCACTCAAAACTCCTCTTCATCTATAGATCGGCAGAAAAACAGGCCTGCTTAAGGGTTTTTGGGGAGAGGGGGGGCAATTGAAACACTTGATCTACGACGATCGGGTGGTATCTTACGTCTGTATTCAAAGGGTCAGGTTGCATTGGGGACGTGAAATGAGACACGGGATCGCCGTTTGGTCCGGGTATGTGTGGCCCGAGGCTTGCCTCGGGTTTCCAGAACGCAGACAGGTGAAAGATGCCGCGACTGCGACACTATGATCATCTCGGTACAGCGAGGTTCGTGACCTTCTGCTGCTACCACCGCTATCGTTTGTTAACCCGCCCGGAAGACATTCGACTGTTGCTTGATATCATCGGCTCGCGGTGTCGAGAACGATTGATTCAGTTGGTCGGGTATGACATAATGCCCGAGCACGTGCACTTGGTGCTGGTGCCGGAAGACACGGTCGAGATCGGTCGTTTTGTGGGGGAGTTGAAGTCGCATTCCGCCCGACGCATCCTGGAAAGATGGAGGTCTCGGGGACGGGGTATCCCCGAGGCCCTCAAGATAGAGGGCAAATCGGGGACTTCTTATCGCTTCTGGCAGGCGCGATGTTACGATCACAATTGCCGATCGCCCGAGACGGTTCGAGAGAAGATTCGTTATTGTCACAACAACCCCGTGAAACGCGGCTTAGCAACAGAACCGGGAGCGTGGCCCTGGTCGAGTTACCGCTGGTATCATGGATTGGACGGAGTGGAGTTGGAGATTGATGACTTCGGCCTATGTTGAAAATCCCACTGGAAACCCGGGGCAAGCCCCGGGCCACCCGACCGGACGAGTGGGGAATTTGGTTCGACGCTGGTGGTGCGGATCTGCTGATTTGGGATGAGTATCCGCTTGAACAGTCCAACAAAGGTGCATATCTTGATAATAGTGCGATTTCTGATCAAAGGGGAAATGGGAGATGAGAAAACTCAGAAATATCCGACATGTCCTGACGATACTACTGTTGTTCGCATGTTCCATAGCGGCGGACAGCCTCGTATCAGATGCTTCAAAGGAAAGCATCGATTCCAGACAACAAGCAATTGAAAGAGCCAAGTCTGTTACCGGGATTAACCTGAAGCAGTCGCCCGGGCTCGCGGTGTCTGAAGAACGAGTTTCGAGCGTTTTGTACAGCGACTCTTCGTTGATCGGCACCACCGTGATCTCGGGCGGCGGAGCTGTCTGGAGAGTCGAGATGGAGGGATTACTCTTCAATCTGAACTCTCCGAATCCTGAGTTCCCAAAGAACGCAACGGTCTATATTGATTCGGCGACAGGGGCGTTTCTTAAAGCAGAGTTGGTCCGCTCCGATTGTAAGAACGCCTCTGCTATGAGTGTAGATTCGTCTAGTGTTAGGGCGCAGATGACAATGTTCAAGGAAGCATTTCTCGGTGTCCCGGACCAAGCACCGGCTCTGTCTCTGATACAAGCCTTAGGCCAGGATAGGTTCTATCCGCTTGAGGCCCGCAAGGTTGAGGCTTGGTACGTTGTGTATTCCCTCGATACGTTGGATGCTCGACCGGCCTGGGTAATTTGTATGCTGGGAATGCCGCCGATAGGCCGCATCTCGCCACCGTTTCGGACAGACAAAAGAATCGTGGTTGATGCGACGACGGGCCGAGGGCTACTCGGGTTCTTCTATGGTGGGCAGGACAGCACCATCGTGACCAAAGACAGTTCTGACGAGTAGGTTACATAGGGGGCGTTGTTCTGCTTTTCGGTTGCTGTAAACTTGATCTATGACGATCGGGCGTTGTCTTGCGTCTGTATTCAAAGGGTCAGGTTGAATCGGGGAGGTGAAATGAGACACGGGATCGCCGTTTGGTCCGGGTATGGGTGGCCCGAGGCGCTGGGATAGTTGGAAAATACATATGCGCAGATATTCTGCAAACTATATCCATAATGCGGGCGCCACAAGGCCGCCCGATACGCGAGGTTAGGATTCTTTAGCGCGTAGCGGCGGGGCTTGTCTCCGCCGCGATTGTGGTTTTTCAATAAACCCGTAAGGCTCCGCTTTCCGACGATTGAGCCATGCCACCCGTCGAATTCAACCTTTCAGGAATCGGCCGGGATCGCGGGGATCCCGGCCTGCGATTCTTCGGAGTCCCTTACTTCTGAACGGATGGACCACCGGATATTGGCGGAACCGTTTCCCATAGCCACATACTTCCACCTGTGGACGAGTGGGCCACCGGACCAGGGAAGTAACCGCACCAGACTAATCAAAGGCAGAGACACCCGACCACACATGTTGGCGCAACGAAGCAGAAGCCGGGGCAGACGTCTGCCGCCCACAAGAACCTCCGTAGCCCCGGGCCACCCTTTTACCTGCGCCGAAGGATGAGGTTAAACAAGTCTATACCGCCAAAGCGAAAAAGCCCGCCGGTGGGTTGCCGGCGGGCTTTGTTGCAGTCTGTTTGATCCCTACAGAAGTTCTATCTTCTGACGGCCACGCTTGACTTTTCGCGTGGCGTTGCGGGCATCGAACACCGCCTTGGAATGATCCACCACCCATTGATAATCATAGCTGCTGTGATTGGTCAGGATAACCGTCAGATCAGCCTTCTTCATCATTGCTTCGGTCAACGGCCTGGAGGTGTGTTTGGTATGATTCCAGTCGATGGTATGGACGTAGGGATCGTTATATTGGATCCTGGCTCCCTTGTCAGCCAGCAGTTTGATCACATCGAGCGCCGGAGATTCACGGGTGTCCTTGATGTCCGGTTTGTAGGCGACACCCAGCACCACGATGGTCGACTTGTTAATAGAGCGGGCAAAGCGCTCGTTGAGCATGCGGCTGACCCGTTCCACCACCCATTCCGGCATGTGACTGTTAATATCGCCGGCCAGCTCGATAAAGCGGGCATAATAATTCAACGACTTGAGCTTCCAGGAAAGGTAATGCGGATCGATCGGAATACAATGCCCCCCCAGACCGGGACCGGGGTAGAAGGGCATAAAGCCGAACGGCTTGGTGGCCGCGGCGTTGATAATCTCCCAGACATCCAGCCCAAGCCGGTCACACATCAGGGCGACTTCGTTCACCAGGCCGATATTGACAGATCGAAACGTATTTTCCAGTAGTTTGACCATTTCTGCCGCCTGAGTCGATGAGACGGCGTAGATGTTCGGGATTGTCTGCTCGTAAAAAACTTTAGCCACTTTAGTACAGGAGGGAGTAATTCCGCCGACGACTCGCGGGGTGTTCTTGGTCGTGTATTTGACGTTGCCGGGATCGACACGCTCCGGCGAGAAAGCCAGGAAGAAATCCTCACCGACCTTCATGCCGCCCTCGGCCAGCAACGGCAGAATCAAGTCCTCGGTCGTGCCGGGGTAAGTGGTCGATTCGAGCACTACCAGAGTGCCCTTCTTGATATACTGCTTGATCGACTCCACGGCCGCCAGAATGTAACTTACGTCCGGATCCTTGGTTTTGGAAAGAGGCGTCGGGACGCAAATCGAGATCGTGTCCATGTCGGCGAACTGCTTGGGATCACTGGTAGCGACGAACCGGCCGGAGTCGACTATCTCCTTGACGACCCCGTCGGAGATATCGTCGATATCGGACTTGCCGCTCATGAGCAGCTTGACCTTGGCGGCGGAAATGTCGTAGCCGGTGACTTTGAACCCGACCTTGGCCAACTCTACCGACAAAGGCAGACCAACATAACCGAGGCCGACTACGCCGACTCGGGCGTTGCGGTCCCTGATCCGCTTGATCAGTTCGTTGTATTTAGTGGGTGTTTTTTCTGTCTTTGGTTTCCTGGCCATGATTGCCTCTCCTGCCGGTTACCCGGTATGCTTTCCGCGGACCTGGTCACGCCAGTAGTCCAGCGTGTCTTTGAGCGTTGTCTTAAGGGTATATCGACTAACAAAACCAACTTCTTGAACCGCTCGTTCGTTGTTTCCTCGTTGAACTGGTACGTCTACCGGGCGGAATCGTTCCCGATCAATCCTGACTTTAATAGAACGTTGAGAGAGATTCAAGAGCTGTTTCAAAATCGATTCTATTTTAACGGCCTTACCGGAACAGAGCTGATAAACTCGTCCCGGTCGGCCCTTGAGCGCCAAACGGCGATAACCGTCCACAATATCGCGGACATCGGACATATCACGTCTCGGTGACAGGTTGCCCACCCGGATGACCGGTTGCTGCCGATCTGCCTCGATCAACGCCACCTGCCGCGCAAACGCCGCCACTACGAAATCAGCCGACTGGCGCGGCCCGCAATGGGCAAAAGAGCGAGCAATCACCACCGGCAAATCATAGCGGGTATGGTAAAAACGACAAGCCTGTTCCGCCAGCGCTTTCGACAGGGCATAAGGAGAAATCGGATTGAGCGGTTGCTCTTCGGTCAGAGTCAGGCTTTTCGGTTTGAAAATTCCGTAACAGTCGGCCGAGGAGACGAACACGAACGTTTTCAGGCGCCGGTCACGTTTGGCCGCCTGGAGCAGGTTGAGAGTTCCCTCGAAATTTACCCGGTAGACCTGTTGTTCGGTCTCGAACGAACGCCAGACCGAAGCCATCGCGGCCAGATGCCAGATATAATCCGGCCTGATTCGGTCGATTGCCCGCTCGCAACGTTCGGTGTTTTGGATATCAAACCGCAGCAGTTCCAGGTCGGACTTGAGATGGGCGATATTGTCCAGCCGTTCGCGGGGGTGGAGTCCGCCGTAAACGCGGAAGCCCTTACTCAGGAGGAGTTCGGCCAGGTGTGATCCGGCAAAACCGGCAATGCCGGTTATGAATCCGATTGGACGAGATCGTGACATAAGGACGGAGTTTTCGCAAGACGTTCCAGGTCGGCATCGACCATCATTTCTACCAGCTCTTTGAATGACACTTCCGGCTCCCAGCCGAGGACGGTGCGGGCCTTGGAGGCATCACCCAGCAGCAGGTCGACTTCGGCCGGGCGCACGAATCTCGGATCGGTAACAACGTAGTCGTGATAGTCCAGATCGACCCGGCCAAAAGCGGCTTCGACGAACTGTTTGACCGAATGCGTCCGGCCGGTGGAGATAACGAAATCCTCGGCCGGGTTGTGCTGAAGCATCAGCCACATCGCCTTGACATAATCACCGGCGTAGCCCCAGTCGCGTTGGGCGTCGAGGTTACCGAGGGCGAGGTTCTCGGTCAGGCCGAGTTTGATTCGGGCGACACCGTCGGTGATCTTGCGCGTCACGAACTCCAGTCCGCGGCGGGGTGATTCATGGTTGAACAGGATGCCGCTACTGGCCGGGATGCCGTAGCTTTCGCGATAGTTGACCGTGATAAAATGGCCGTAGACTTTGGAGACGCCGTACGGCGAGCGGGGATAAAACGGTGTGTTTTCGTTCTGCGGTGTTTCTCGCACACGACCGAACATTTCGGATGAGGAGGCCTGGTAGAAACGGGTTTTGCGGTTAACCAGGCGGATCGCCTCGAGCAGTCTGGTGGCGCCGATCGAGTTGAACTCGGCGGTCAGTACCGGTTGTTGCCAGGAAGTGGGGACGAATGACTGCGCCGCGAGATTGTAGACCTCGTCCGGTTTGTATTCTTCGAGGATGGTAATCAACGAAAGTTGATCGAGCAGATCGGCCTGGGCTAACTCGATGCGACTGCGGATGTGATTGATGCGGTCGAACGACTCGTTCGAGGCGCGACGGACCATGCCGACAACCTCATAGCCTTTATCGAGCAGGAACTCGGCCAGGTACGATCCATCCTGACCGGTAATGCCGGTGATTAATGCACGCATGACATCCTCTCTTCCGTGAGGTTCGGTCGATCCCGGGTGCGGTGGTTCATTACGCACCGCCCCTCAACGGCGGCAATATAGACCCGCCCACATAGCGGGTCAAACATAAACAAAAGGGGATCCCCCGCGATCCCGGTTTGGACAGTTGTGGTGGTTGTCTTGTCATTTCGATGAGACCGGTTTATGGAACCATCCTGCGGCAGTATAGAATGTGATTTCCGCCTAATTGACAGTCCGCCCGGGAGATTCTATATTCTTGGATAATTACACCTATCCCATTGGACCGTTCCGGTCAATCACGATGCGGGAGGGCAGGTGGGGGAGGGGAGTTCTATCATCCAACTGATATCATTGATGGGTGACTTGAGATTGATGGAGTCTCGTAGGGTGGGATCCCTGCGATCCCGCCCGGTTTGTACAATCTTCTTGTTGGGAACGCTATGATAAAACTGGAGCATTCCTGGGTGTGAGATTATGAGGAGTGAATTCGCTTCCCCAAGGCCGGGACCACAGGGCTCCCGGCCTACGATGTTTCTGTTAATCTCCGTAGGGTGGGATCCCTGCGATCCCGCCCGGTTTGTACAATCTTCTTGTTGGGAACGCTATGATAAAACTGGAGCATTCCTGGGTGTGAGATTATGAGAAGTGAATTCGCTTCCTCAAGGCCGGGACCACAGGGCTCCCGGCCTACGAAATTTTCTACTTTCCCATGCTGGAAATAGAATTATGACAAGGCTAAAACGACATTTCGTAGACGGCTATCCGTGTTTTATAACCCTCGTTACTCATGAACGCTTACCTGTACTCGTTGATAATGTCGAATTGCTCCATGAGGCTATTGCCGTAGCACGAACGCGTCTTGAATTCACTGTAATCGCATGGGCAATTCTTCCCAATCATCTGCATGCAATTATATCCTCAGATCATGCCAACATCCCTGACATCGTTCACTGCATCAAACTTTCGTTCGGACAACGTTACCGAAGAAAACACGATCTACGGAAGGGGAAGATCTGGCAAGACCGGTATTGGGATCACATGGTACGAGATCAGCATGATCTTGAACAACGGATAAATTATATCAACCGCAATCCGGTTAAGCATGGCTTGTGTAAGAGTCCGTTCGATTGGGAGCATTCATCAGCAAAGGCGTTTCTCGAATCCGGGCATTATCAGGAAGATTGGGGAGCGCAATAATATGGCTAAATCCCGAACCGTCCGTAGGGCGTGATCCCGCCCGGTTTGGACAATCTTCTTTTTGGGAACGCTATGACAAAACAGGAGCATTCCTGGGTGTGAGATTATGAGAAGTGAATTCGCTTCCCCAAGGCCGGGACCACAGGGCTCCCGGCCTACGATGTTTCTGTTAATCTCCGTAGGGTGGGATCCCCGTGATCCCGCCCGGTCAGAGTTGCTCTTCGTTATGAGTTCTGGCAGAAGTAGCATGCGTCTGACGAGTAATAATGCAATGCAAATGTATCGCCTCAAGGCCGGGACCACAGGGCTCCCGGCCTACGATGTTTCCGTTAATCTCCGTAGGGTGGGATCCCTGTGATCCCGCCCGGTCAGAGTTGCTCTTCGATGGCCAAGACCTCGGTGACCCCGGCCTGTGATGCGAAGGCGTCCCGGCCCGTTTTCAAAAAACCCTAAAAAAATACCCCCAAATCAGTTTGAGGCGGTTGCGAATCAGGCTGTTTTATCTTATATTCACCGGTTAAGTATTGTGAAAAAGTTCACTATGCATGATTCTGAGAGGCGGTTGCGCAGTGTCGAACGTGGACCCATAATGGCCAATGACCATAACCGGCCCTCACTCGCTAAGCCGCTGCCCGACAAGCTCATAACGAATTGTTTCAGATATACGAGGTACTGATGCCGTTAAACATTTCACAACGCACCACCAGCGAAGCGCTTCGAAAAAAGATTGTGGAAATTTCCGGCCAGGATATCGGCAAGTGTTATCAGTGCGGCACTTGCTCCGGCTCCTGCCCGATGATTGCCCACATCAATTGTTTCCCGCGCAAGCTCATGGCCCTCGCACAACTCGGGCATATCGAGGGGCTGGCTGAGGCCAACACCCCCTGGGTCTGTGCCTCCTGCCATGCCTGCATGGTTCGCTGCCCGCGCGGGATCGATATCCCCAAGGTAATGGAAGCGATCCGCCTGCTCAAGCTGCGCCAAAACGTCAACGAGATCGAGCCCTCCAATCTGCAGCCGGAAGAGATTATCGACCTGCCGCAGATCGCCATGGTCTCCGGATTCCGCAAACTGACGTCGTGAGGTGACCATGAAGATTGCATATTACCCCGGATGTACGCTCAAAACGAAAGCTCGTAATCTCGAAAAAGCCGCCCTGGCCAGTTTCAAAGTTCTCGGTATCGAGGTAGAGGAACTGCCTCGCTGGAACTGCTGCGGAGCGGTTTACTCGCTGGCCGACGACGACCTGATTCATATCGTCGCCCCGGTTCGCGACCTCGTACGCGCTCAACAGCAGGGAGCCGAAACGGTCCTGACGCTTTGTGCGATGTGCTATAACACCCTCGCCCGAGCCAACGACCTGATGAAAAACGACGAGGAAAAGAGGGACACGATCAACCGCTTCATGGACGAAGAGCCGGACTATTTCGGTGAGGTTAAAGTGGTCCACCTGCTGGACTATATCCGCGATGACTACGGTTTCGAAAAACTCGCGGAAAAGGTCGTCAAGCCGCTCAAGGGTATCAAAGTGGCTCCGTATTACGGCTGCACGTTGCTCCGTCCGCGTGAAGTGGCGCTGGATAAGCCCGACCAGCCGGAGTTGTTTCAGAAACTCATGGAAACGCTCGGGGCCGAAGTGATCGAGTTCCCGTCCGCCACCACCTGCTGCGGCACTTACCAGGTGCTCGGTAATCCGGAAGCGGCGCTCGATGTATCGCACGGCATTATCACCGACGCCGTCGATCACGGCGCCAACGCCATGGCTCTGGCCTGTCCGCTGTGCGACTACAACCTCGGTAAGCGGCAGGATCAGATGAAATCGAAATTCGAGAACATGCCCGAGATGCCGATTTATTACGTCTCCCAGCTTCTGGCGATAGCCCTCGGAATCGGCGCCGAAGAATGCGATTTCGATCTGAACCGCGAGAGTTCGCTCAAGTTGCTTCAGGCCAACAACCTGATTTCAGCCTGAGCGTAAGTTAGCAAGAATGTTTATGTGAATAGATTCGATAGAGGTGACAATGAGTACCGTAACCGATGAAAAACCCGCGGTCGAGATCAAAATGATCCCCGTCTACATTATGGGGAAGAAATACGAAGTGCCCGCGGAGTTGACGATCATGAAGGCGATCGAGTACGCCGGGTACAAGTACATTCGCGGCTGCGGCTGTCGCGGCGGCATCTGCGGCGCCTGCGCCACGGTCTACCGCAAACCGGGTGACTACAAGATATACACCGGCCTGGCCTGCCAGACGGTAGTCGAGCCGAACATGTATCTGACCCAACTGCCGTTTTATCCCGCCATCCGGGCTACTTACGATTTCTCCGAATTGCACGGTGAGGCCGAAGAAGTCCACGCTCTGTATCCCGAGGTGTTCCGCTGTGTGGCCTGCAACGCCTGCACCAAAGTTTGCCCTATGGATGTCGAGGTGATGGACTATATCGCAGCGATCAAGCGTGGTGATCTCAAAGCGGCGGCTGAAATCTCATTCGACTGCATCCAGTGCGGCCTCTGCGCCAGCCGCTGTATGGGCGAGCTGCCGCAGTATCATATCGCGCAGTTGGTTCGTCGAATCAACGGCGCTTACCTCACGCCGAAGGCGGAGCATTTGCAGACGATGGTGGCCAATATCGAGGCCGGTCGTTATGTCAAGGTACTTCAGGAGCTCAAGGCGATGGACGTGGAAACGCTCAAAAAGACCTACACCGAGCGCGAACTGGAACCGGCCACGGCCGGCGACGACTGGACGCCGCAGAGCAACAAAGGCCTATAAACCGATTATTATTGCTGAAGATAGAGGTTATCGATGCCATACCCGGAAGAACTAAAACAACTGATCAAAGTTGTTGAAAGCACACGCGCGGAACGGGTGGAGCGCAAAAAGAACAATCAGGAAGTTCCGTTTATGTCGCTCGATGAGCGCACGGATATCCTGCAGTTCCATCCCGATGTCAAAGAAGAAGGCCGCCGCGAATTATCGGTCGGTCCCAACAAGGGCTACCGCATCGCCCATGAAATGTGCAACCTGCTCGAAGCGAAGAGCCGTGTCGATCCGTCCCTGGTCGACCTGTCCAAAATCGATTACGAGACCGATATCCTCGTGATCGGCGGCGGCGGTGCCGGCACTGCCGCAGCGCTGCTGGCTCAGGAGCAGGGAGCGAAGGTTATTATCGCTACCAAACTGCGTCACGGCGACGCCAACACCATGATGGCCGAGGGTGGAATTCAGGCCGCGACCAAAGGTTACAAGGATTCCCCGTACTATCATTACCTCGACGTCATGGGCGGCGGGCATTTCAAGAATGTCCCGGATCTGGTCGAGACGCTTTGCAATAAAGCTCCGAGTGTGATCCAATGGCTGGAGGGGCTCGGTTGTAATTTCTCGAAATATCCCGACGGCACGCTCAAGACCATCCACGGCGGCGGTACTTCCCGCAAGCGCATGCATTTCGCGGCCGATATCACCGGCGCCGAAATGATGCGTACGATTCGCGATGAATGCCGCAACCGCGTTAAAGATATTCAGGTGGTCGAATTTTCACCCGCCGTTGAGTTGATCCTCAACGAGCACGGCCAGGCGGCCGGAGCGGTGCTGTATAATCTCGAGACCGAAGAGTACATGGTTGTCAAAGCCAAGGCGGTGGTAATGGCCACCGGCGGCTGCGGACGGCTTCACATTCAGGGATTCATGACGACCAACCATTACGGTGCGACCGCCGACGGTATCGTCATGGGTTATCGGGCCGGTGTTCCGGTCTGTTTCCTGCACACCGTGCAGTACCACCCGACCGGGATCGTGTTCCCGGAACAAGCCGAGGGCATCCTGATTACCGAGAAGTTCCGTGGCAGCGGCGCCAATCTGGTCAATATCGAGGGGAACCAGTTCGTCAACGAGCGCGAGCCGCGCGATGTGGAGGCATCCTCGATCATTCGTGAGTGTGTATCACGCGGTATGGGTATTCCTACTCCGACCGGCAAGCTCGGCATCTGGCTCGATTCGCCGATGATCGATATGCTCTCCGGTGAGGGTACGGTCGAACGCGAGTTCCCGGGCAAGTTCATTCTTTATAAGCGCTTCGGGATCGATATCGCCAGGGAACCGATGCTTATCTATCCGACGCTGCACTACCAGAACGGCGGCCTCGAGTTCAAGCCGGACGGCTCGACTTGTGTGCCCGGTCTGTTCCTGGGCGGTGAGGTCGGCGGCGGTACGCACGGTGAGAACCGCCTGATGGGCAACTCGCTGCTTGACATCATGGTCTACGGCCGCATTGCCGGTGAGGCGGCGGGCAAATATGTCAAGACCGATGCCAAAGACGGCAAGCTCTCGCTCGACCATGTGGTCAAGTACAATCAGGAAGTCGACGCGGCCGGTACGGCCGAAGACCGCGTGGCTCCGATGATCCTTCCAGATTACACCGATCCGCGCGTACGCAACCGTCAGTTGACGACGCACTACGTCGGTACGCTCCGGTAGTATTCTACTGTCGGTTAAGCGGCAGGTCTCGCCGAGACCTGCCCTTGTATCTACATTTCGACCGCCGAGTTCTTGGGCTCGGCGGTTTTCTTTTGCAAGGGAATAGGGAGGTATAGTTTAAACACAGTCGGTTCGTCAAAGTCTTTTTGATATAGCTAATGCTATGACGGATAATGCTGTTTATCAGTCGGCTTTGTCTTGACTTCGAGTCGTGTGCGTCGCATTTTCAGGATCAAGAGGTATGATGGGAAGGGCTTTTGTTGAATATTCTTAGATTTCTCACCTGTGTGGCAGCGTTTCTGTCAATCGGTTCCGTATGGTCGGTCGAACTTGAGCCTGACGTAGACTATTCTGAAAAAATCGTTTTTACGATTAAGCCCAAGGGGAAGAGTTACAAGCTCACCTCGAATACGTTGAGAACTAAAAAATACCTCTCGGCCCGATCGGTATCATCGACTCAGTTTTATATCCATGACAATGCTCTATCCCGGGTGAAAGATGTCAAAGCCTGGGTCGGAGACAAGGTAATTGACAAGAATGAATTCGTGATAAGCCAGGCCTCGGGATACAGCACTTTTAATTCGTTCTCCCGGATTATTGAAATCGATTTTGATCGCTATATCGAACAGGGAGCCGAGGCAAAGATCGAATATAAGACGGAGTATGCCGATATCGCCGATTTCCCGGAAATTTCTATCAGCAATATTAACCGTCTCAAGGAACT
Organism: Candidatus Zixiibacteriota bacterium; assembly: GCA_035380245.1. Taxonomy (NCBI): domain Bacteria; kingdom Pseudomonadati; phylum Candidatus Zixiibacteriota; species Candidatus Zixiibacteriota bacterium. The sequence continues at coordinate 1,294,973 of DAOSXA010000001.1, forward strand.
GGAATTGGTGTTCCAGCATCCCAGGGATGTCGCGATCGGTTTCGATTTCTATTTCACGCATGATTCGATCCCGGTGATTATCAGTCATGATTCTGAAAAGGAAACGAGGTTGATACTGCGGGATGTGGATTACCACAAACCGGAACCATACCTCTGTATCGATGATTCTCACGGGAGTATCAAGGTTAACATTACACGCGGGGAGGAACACGTCACACCGGCATCCGTGGCCGAGTTCGTGAAATGGTACGGAGAACTTACGCCGCTTCAACCGGTATTCCCGGATTCATACAAAGATTTACCGGTTGACGAACTCGCCGGTTTGACCGACCCGGTGCCGAAGCTGGCGGCAATCAATCGATGGATTGCGGATAATATCCGCTATATCTATGAGGTGGACGACCCCAAAGGCGGTATTGTTCCCCATAAGCCGGAGGTTGTGTACGAACGACGTTATGGTGATTGCAAAGATCGGGCATTTCTGATGTCGGCTTTTGCTCGCCGACAGGGTATCGACCTTTATGCCGCGGTGGTAACGGCCGAACCTTACCAACTGTTCGATGTTCCCACCGGCAATGATTTCAACCATGTTATCTGTGCCTATCGACAAGGCGAGCATTGGCTTTTCTGTGACCCGACCGCCGAACATGTAACGTTCGGTTTTATTCCCGAGGAGATTATTGACCATTACGCTTTGATCTTCGATCCATTCGAACCCGAACTGGTCCGGCTGGAGCAACCTGAGGCGCTTCCGGGGATTGTTGTTACGACCGAGGTGAATATCGATTCGCTCGACAATGCCGGCGCCCAAGTCCGATTGAATAATGCCGTCGCTAATGAAATGCAGTATGAGCGAGGGCATTTGAACGCAACCGATATGGAGCAGTTGCTGTCGTCTTCGGTATCCGGTTATTTTCAGCAAATGATATTCAGTGATTTTCAACCGGTTGGTGAGGACTCCTGTTCGCTCGACTACACCGCTCATCTCGATATGAGCAGGTTTATAGTGAACGGGATGCGGTATTCATATTTGCCGAAATCGGTAATGAATTGGAACACCAGTGAAATGAGTGAACGTGAAAATGATTCCTGGCCGATATGTTTGGCAGAACGCCTGTCGCTTGATTTCGAGCTGACCTTACACGGCGACAGTTTAATCACGGATAGTCTGTTCGAAGAGACCGGCAATCCCAAATCCGCCTATTCTTCTCTCCGTGTTTTCAGCCCGGAAAAGGGTGTCGTTAAATGTTCATATTCGGTGATTGTGGCCCGAAAGGTTCTGGAAGGAGACGACCGCCGGATGGTGCTCGAGGTTAATGCTCGCCAGGCAACCTCCCGATCGGATATGATTACCTTGAAAAGGGAAGGACTTCAGGAATGAAGAAAGTTATTCTGCTTTTAGCTTTAATGCTCACCGTTGTAGGTTGTATCAGCGCCCCTCGTAATACCTATATCACCGTGCCGCCGGAGGTGAATCTTGGTTTACAAGCGGTGCAATCGATGCTTGAGGAATACCGTGAATATGCCGCGGTGATGTTGAGCTATGAGCAGTCAATCGAACATTCCGGATCCAAGTCCCTCTCTTTCGGAGGCGCCCTGTTTGGTGCCCAGGGCAGTTCCTGGCAGTATGTTGAGCTTATTCATGAACGATATATGATTATCGACCCGGAGGTAACTTATTACACCTATAGCGAATTCTACAACAAGCCAAGCGCTTACTATGCTCGAGTCACTTCACCGGAAGGTATCTCCCGGCTCTACGGCTTAAAGGATTTTAAAAAAGAGAAAACCCCGGATGGTGAAGTCTATCGTTTGGTTTTTCCGGATGTGCAGCCGGGTACCATTGTAGACGCTGTTTTTGAGTACAGTTCCCGTGTTTCCAAGACCGCTCCCCCGCTGCAATGGGATATCCCGCTTGAGTTCCCGATCCCCTGCAATGAGCTTGTCGTTAATTTCAGTTGCCCCGATTGGTGGGAGTTGCAGTTGAAGAAGATAAACGATAACGAACTTCCTCCCGTAGAAATCATCAGAGATTCTGAACATCACATGCAGGTGATCAACTATCGGGCTACCGATATCGAGGCTGTGACCGAAGAAGCTTATTCTCCATCTTACCGTGAGCTGGCAACCTATCTCCAAATGATGGTGGTTGATCTGAGCATGGAGCTAACCCAGCTCAATCTGCGTATGACCTGGGCGGAATGTTTTGAAGCTGCTCGTAAAGAGTATCTGAAACCGAGTTCATCCGACCTCCAGGCGATAGGAGTGATAGGAGATTCTCTCGCCGCGATATATGAATCACCGGTAGACAGGTTGCGAGCTGTCGTTCAGTATGTGCAGGAAGGCTTTGCCGGTTCCTGGGCTTATCACGAGGGCGTTTATAAGAAAGTAATTGCCGAGCATTCCGGTAACTCATTCGATCTGACCGGCCTGGCTTTCTTTCTGGCTCGCCACCTCGGTTTGGATCCGCAATGGGTAGTAATTCATTCGAGCGACGATGGTTATTGCGATCGTTCTTATGTCAATTACAGCCAGTTCTACACTCCGGCAATGTACGTTCAGATCGAGGATAAAGTCTACGTGACGTTCCCGTGGATTGAGGATATGCCGATTGAATTCATCCCGGGTGAATATCGCGGACAAACGGCCATTGTAATGTCGGAAGACATAGTACATTTCACCGTTATGCCAATCAGAGATGTCTCTGAGGACCTGTTCGAGGAAGAGTACGATGTGACAATTGAGGCCGGCGGCTCAGTTGAGGTCAAAGAAACCAAAACAATGCGCGGCACTTTTGCCTATGCCTTTCGTGAGGGTATCAATGATCTCCAGGAAGCCGAGTACGAGGATATGATTCGCGATATTCTTACTTATACCGGCGGGGAAGTAAACGATCTTGAATTTGAACTGACCAACGTTGACAATGATACGCTTCCGTTGATATTCGTAACCGGCTATCGATTGGACAACGTCTGCATGGTGACTCCGGAAGAAGTTATTTTCCAAACCAGCGGATTATTGTCACCGATCTCTCTTTCTGCATACCGAGTCGAAGAGGGCGATCGAAAAAATCCGGTGCTGGTTCGCTATGAGCAGGATCATGTCAAAAAAGTCCGGCTGCATTTTCCCTCGGACTGGACGCTTAGCACGACTTTCGAAAATTTCGACTACTCCAACGCTTTCGGTAATTCACAAGCGACTTATGTCGCCGACACCGGGCTGTTGACAATTGACCAGCGCCTCGTACTCACTCCCACTCAACAGCCTAAGGAAAGCTATCCGGAGTTGGTGAAACTGATCGGAGAGGGCTCCGAGTTGAATGTCCCGACGATTGTGTTTTCGCGACTTAGCGGACCTGGCGCGGACGAAGCGAATCAATGATCGCGGTACTCATCCAGTAGATATTGCCGCGGCCGTTCTCGGCCGTTCGCAGTGACTGTAAAATATCATCGTAGCTGAGGCGAGTGGAATCGTCAGCCATCGGAGATAAACGTCGACTCGTGAAAAACAGGAAGCGACCGTCCGGTGTCACGTAAGGGCAGTAGTCGAGACTGGTGGAATTCACGGTCGGTCCCATGTTGACGGCCGGACCGAAGGTGCCGCTGCTGTCGGCGAAACTTATATAGAGGTCGCCGTTTCCCAGATCGTCATCGCGTCCTACTGCCGTGTAAATCAGATAGCTTTCATCGGGAGCCACGAAGGCGTTGAACTCCCAGCCTTCACTGTTGATGCTCGCTCCCAGGTTCTCCGGAGCGGACCAGAGCCCGTCGATCATCCGAGCGCGATAGATATCTTCCTTGCCGAGTCCTTCGGGACGTTCAGCCGTGAAATAAAGATTACCGTTGGCGGCGAGTGAGGGATAAAATTCATCACCCCCGCTGTTGATCGGGGCATCAATGTTGATCGGTTGATTCCAGCCGGAATCGGAGCGAGTGGTGTACCAGATATCCCAGTTTGGGGGCTGTTGTCCGGTCATCGGCCGTTTTGAGGCGAAATAGAGCCTCGATCCATCGGGCGAAAAAGCCGGTTCGAGATCGGGATACCGTCCCGAGAAAGCCGCTACCCGTGGACGCGTCCAGCGCTCATCGTCAAGAGTTATACATAGGATTGCCGGTCGCTCCGGTCCCATCAGGGTGTAGTAGAATTCGAGTCCGTCAGCGCTGAAACAGGCATCGCGCTCATCAAACTGTGTACTGACTTTATCCCTGGCGAAAAGCTCCGGCAATTCTCCGGGAAGCGGCTGAGCCAGATAAGGACCGGGACTGTCGATACGGTCGGAGGTTTTCTCGCGGATGCAAGCGGGGCCGGTCAGAGTGATTGCGGTAACGAATAAAACGATAATCGGTGTGACTTTTAAGCGCACGATCTTTTTCTCTCCACAAATACAGATAATAAGCGACCGTAAGTGGTTCACCTGATGGGCAAGCTAAAGCGATATGATTACAACGGGCAACATTAAATCGGTGACTGAAGACAAGCGATAACGGGAGTGATATAAAAGAAGTGGACCCGGCGATGTGAGCACGATCACCACCGAGTCCATGCTTGCTGCCCCTTTGGGCTTCATCCCTGTCGGAACAGGGTTTGTGAGATGGGCCCTCCTAGACCAGCGAAAAATCCCCCTCATTGCGGGTCCTGCCACAAGATTTCTTTTTTTACGCCATGCGTTTAAGGTCACGCTTTTTTGAAAGTGGCAGGCAAACCGCCGGTTGCACTTATGTAATAAACAATTTGTGTGCCCAAAAGTTGAACAGATTAAAATTGACGAAGGATTCCGTTGAATTACAGCAACTTAATAATTATCAGCGATTGCTGATGGCCTGTTGCTGGTATATTATTGATTAGAAATGATTGTGCTGGCTTTAATCAAATTGATTAATATCGATATTTAAATCGTCGAGAAGGCGTTTCAGATTAGCGCGGTGAATTCCGAGAGCATCGGCAATGTCGCCTTTATTCGATTTGTGATGATATATCGCTTTGATGACCTCAATACGTTTGAACTCGCGTACTTTATCCGACAGGGTGTTGGTTGGGGGCAGGTTGATCCCTTCGAACTTGAGGAAGTCTCTGACTTCATTATGAGTGATCAGGGTCGATGGAGACAAGTCGATAAGAGATTCGACCGTATCCTTAAGTTGGCGGACGTTGCCGGGCCAGTCGAACTCGATCAACAGGTCATACGCTTCAGGGCTAAAAACTCGCGGTTCCAAAGACTCAGTCTTACAGTGAATATCGGCGAAATATCGAACCAATTCGGGGATATCTTCACGTCGTTCTTTTAAGGGAGAGAGACGGATAGACACTCCTTTAAGGCGGAAATAGAGATCCTCACGAAACGTTCCTCGGGCTACCATTTCTTCGAGATCGGCGTTCGTGGCACAGAACAGGCGGACATTGACTTTGATCACCCGGTTTTCACCGACCGGTGAGAAAGTACCGTATTCCAGCACTCGCAGAAGTTTCCCCTGAGTGGTATGATCGAGGTTGCCAATTTCATCGAGAAATAAAGTACCGCCGTCGGTTGCCTGTAACAAACCCTCACGGTCAGCCATCGCACCGGTAAACGCGCCGCGTTTGTGGCCGAACAACTCACTCTCAACCAGGTCCGGGGTTCGATGGTTGCAGTTGAAGGTGTTGAAAACTTTATCCGAACGGCGACTGCGGCGATGAAGTGCTTTCGCCACCAGTTCTTTGCCGGAGCCGGTCGGTCCCAGGATCATCACCTTGCCGTCCTTGGGTCCTATCTGTTCGATGAGTCGATAGACATCGCACATAACCTTGGAGCGGCCGATCATGCCGTATTCCTGCCGGGCCAGATCGACAATGACGTCGTTTTTGGTGCGAAGTTGGTTAAATTGTACGGCGTTGCGAACCGAACGGATCAGTCGGGAAGGGCGTTCGTTTTTACCGACATAGTCATAGGGTTTATGATCCTGTTCAACCTCTTCTTCGGAGTAATCGCCGGGATAGGCGGTATGGAAAATCAAGGGAATGTCGGAGTCGATTTCACGAATCAGGCGGGCCGTTTTAAGACCGTCCAACTCGGCCATGCGGATATCGAGGATGATCGTATCGATATCGGTCACGGTCTTGACCTTGTCGATCGCTTCCATACCTGAAGTTGCCGTCACCACTTCGTAATCATCGACAAACACCTCAACGAGTGCCGCCAGGTTGAGGGGATCGTCATCGACAATAAGTATGCGACCTTTTTTATCCACAGTCGTGCTCAATCTCCGCTTCGGTTATCTTCGTTGAACGGCAATAATATAACGAATTCGGCGCCGTTGTCAATGTGGTCTGCCAAGGTGATCGAACCACCATACAATTCAACTATTCGTCGTACCATAGCCAGACCGAGTCCGGTTCCACTACTGGGTTTTGTTGAGTAGAACGCTTTGAATACCGAATCTCGCGCCGTCGCCGGGATACCGGGACCGGTGTCACGGTAAACGATCTTGACTTCTTTCTCCGTTCGTGAAAGAACGGAAATGGTAATAATCCTGACCGGCTGGCCATACAAAGCTGAAACAGCATTCGTAGTCAGATTGTTCAGCAGGCTGTAAGCGTGCAAGCGGAACATGTTCACGCGCAGATCATCGGGCAACTCGTTTTTAACGGTAATATCGGCTTCTGCGAGAGCTTCGGCGTTAGCCTGAATTACTTCGTTCATCACATCAGAGAGCGACACCGATTCGAGTTTCTTTTCTGTTTCCAGTCTGCTGTATTGCTTAACGAGGCCGGTCATATCGATTGCTCGATGCACCGCTTGTTCCGCCAGGTCCAGCAATCGGCGATTACGTTCCAGCTCATTTTGTTCTTGTAGTTCAAGGCGATCACGCAGTTTGTCCAACGAACTGGTGGCCGGGAAGAGAGCGTTATAAATTTCATGAGCGAGACTTCCCGCTACCCGCTTGATCTGATCGTATTGTTCCTGGGCCGCCTGCTCCAGGCGTAAACGAGTTTCTTTTCGCTCGGTTACATCGATAAAACCGCCGAATATGGCCATTTCGCCGCGGAATCGGATGATTTGAAGGCTCAAAAGCGCCCAGAAGCGGGAGCCGTTCTTTTTTATTCCTACCAACTCATAGTTATTCACCCGCCCGTCACGAGTAAGCATCTCAGACAGCCGCTCGCGATCCTTGAGGTCGTCATAGAGCTTATGAGCCTTAAGACCGACCATTTCTTCGGATTCATATCCGAAGGTCGGTCCCAAGGATGGATTGGCGTAGATTATTTCACCGTCCGGGAACCGGGTGATAGCCACCGGGATCGGTGTCGCTTCGGCAATGGTGCGGAAACGCTCTTCGCTTTCTCGAAGAGCCTCTTCCATCTTCTTCCGTTCGGTGATATCCACCAGACTGCCCATAAGTCCGGGGCGGCCGTCCACGGTCAACGGTCGTATCGTCAGTAATCCCCAAAAACGTTCTCCGTTCTTGCGTCGAGCTATAACTTCGACGTTGTTCACATCGATTCCTGACCGTAATCGCTCGATTGCCCGGGTGCGATCGTCCGGATTATCATATAGAGCCATGGTGTTGAGCTCGTGGAGTTCTTCGATGGAATAACCAAACAATTCACAGGATGCACGATTGGCGTAGTAAACCATGCCGTCTTCCGGTTGAGCGATAATAATCGCAACGGCCGAAACTTCGGCGATAGTCCGGAATCGTTCCTCACTTTCCCGCAAAGCCTGCCTGGCTTCGTGGCGTGACGTGACGTCGGTCATCATCGTAACGAGGTAACGGTCATCGTTCAGGACAATGTGACTGACGCTCATTTCTACCCACAGTCTGTTGCCGTGCTTGTCACGCATATTAAAATCGACCGCGGAGAAACGCTCATCCGAATGGAACACATCCTGGTATTGTTCTTTTATTAATTCGAGGGACCCGTCCAGCAGTACCACATCGCCGTAGTAATGACCGAGTAATTCCTCCTCGGTGTATTTGAATAAGCGACAATAAGCGGGATTGACAAAACGAAGAATGCCGTTTTCATCGGTGAGGCTTATTGCCTGTCCGGAAGTTTCCCAGATGCGTCGGTATCTCTCTTCGCTCGAAGCCAACGCGGCCTCGACCTGTTTCAGGTCGGTAATGTCCTGGCCCACGGCAATGGTTATCGTATGGTCTTCCGATCCGGCTACGGCGAGCACCGACTTAGCCCAGAGCAGGGTAACACTGTCGTTATCGGCCGTGTGGAGGATTCCTTCGTAGCGCCGGCTGGAACTGTCGGTTATCCAGTCGGTAAACGCCTCGCGATCTTTTTCCGACTCATTCGTGTACGGGAGGTCTGTCCAGCGTTGTCCGATTGCATCAACTCGACTCACTCCGAGCAACCGTTCACATTCGTAATTAAGTTCGGTGATGCGTTGATTCTCATCGAAACAGACAATGGCACTGTTGGCCGTTGCGAGCAGACTTCGGCTGAAATCGCGTTCGGCTCGCAAAGCTTGTGTCATGTTGATGATGGCTGAAATGTCTCTGGCTATTCCCAGCACGGCGACAACTTCTCCGTTGGCGTCGCGTACCGGTTCCAGACTGGTCCGATAATGAACGTCCTTGCCCTGGATGGTGGTAGTCGATTCGAATGTATTACCGCTGCCGGAATCGTATACCTGGCGGATCGATACCATTTGAGCCGCCGCTACTTCCGGTGGGAAGATGTCGTGCATGTTTTTCCCGACCAGCTCTTTCACCCGGCCTCCTATCTGAGTCGCCGCAACGCTGTTCATAAATAAAAAGCAGCCATCCCGATCAACGGTAAAGATCGGATCGCCGGCCGACTCTACCAGGTTGCGATAGCGTTCTTCGCTCTCCGTCAGGGCGCGCTCGGCTTCTTTTTGATCGGTCATATCGATCGATATGCCGCGAATGCCGACCGGCACTCCATCCTGAACAATCGTCGTGGCATAGGACATGGCCGGGAATTTATGACCGTCCTTGCGGACGAGAAAAAACTCGGATGATTCGGGAGCGGTACCGCTCAGACGCTGTTTTACGATATCATCGACTGTACGACCGTCGACAGGTTCAATAAGATCATGAATGTACAAGCCATCGGCCATTTCGGCCAGGCTGTACCCGGTTGCCAGGAGCCCCTGACGATTCAGATATGTAAGGCGCCCCTCGTGATCGTATTCAAAAACCGTTTGTGGAAGCAGGTCAGACAACTCGCGAAAACGTTGTTCCGAGGCCAGCAATGCTTCCCGAGTTTGTCTGTATTTGTCCGCCTCGACCAACTCTTTGCGGGCCTCGCGAAGATCCCTGAGGGTTTTATCCAGGTGTTCCTTCTGTCGCACGATCGTGCTGAACTGATGACGCGTCCGCCGCCAAAGAACGACGATGGTGATAATGACCAGCGCCATGGGGACGAAGGCCAGCAAAAACGCCAATGAAGGATGGCGGGTGAATATGCTCGTCCAGGCAGTCTTGACCAGGCTGTAGGTGTAATACCAATGATGACCGTCTACCGCGACGAATAAAACCGGCTCGCCGCTTTCCTTTGATTTTGACAGAAAACTACCCTGGAAATTGAACTTACCCAAATCTCCTATTGTCGCCATTGGTCGGAGATCGGCGTTGACAATCCATAATCGCTGGTCGTTGGTTATAACCGCGAGTTCCAAACCGTCGGCTTCGAGGAAATCGTTAATGCCGCACAGATAGGCCGGCGAGTAGAACTTGCTTTTACGGATTTGCTGAAGGCTCTGGTTGAGAACGAGCAGACGACCGTCGGACATTGATAAAACGATCTCGTCATGACGATCTCCGAAGAGGTCGGCGGTAAGTGCATAATTGACATAGCTCGAGCCGTTCATCCTGAGACTGTCTATAAGATTCCCGGAGTTATCTATAATCTCCAGGACCGTGCGGCTGTGCACTGAATCGGAATCATCGTTTATCCGATGCGGCGACAGGATGTCCCATGAACCGTCGTCTCCATAGTCAAAAACCAGCGGCAATGCCGCATGAAATATAGAACCGGCCGGCCGGATCCAGTTAAGTTGGCCGTGGGCGTTGAGCGAAACCACATAGGCATGTTTGTCGTCCATGAGGTCGGTGGTGGCGGCGTTTCCCTTGGAGGCAAGGCCGAAGATAATGCTGGGGGGAGCATCGGGAGTCATTGACCGCACATAGAAGTGATCATACGAAATGGTACCGGCGTAGGGGAAAGACCAAACGGTCGTGTCGGCGTCCATATCGAAGCAAATCAAACATCGCGGGTAAAGATCGTAACCGACATCCACGGCAATGAGCAGTTCGCGGGCGCGTCCATCCCGGTTCAGATCGTATGCTCCCATGATTCTAGCCCGGCCGTCCCACCGACCGCTTCCGTTGCGGTCTTCTCCTGTCAGCAGAAGGCTCCGGTGGAGAAGGGATTGCTTCTCGTTCAGAAATTGCAGGAAGAGCGAATCATGGGAGCTGTAGACTACGGCCAGATCAGGATAATGATCCTCGTTATAGTCAACCAGCTTTGCATGATCTATGGCGTCGGCTCGGATATTGATATGTGAGACCGTGTTACGCCGTTCCAGGTCGCCGTAAAAAACCAGCGCCGAGAGACTATCGTCTCGATTCCAGGAATCGGCCACGATACACATTGCTGTCGGACCGGGCCAGGTGGAATCGTACAACACTATCTGGCCGTGGACAGGTTTGTCGTTGCTGTCGACAATGGGAACGCGCAGAATGCCCTTGAACTTGTAAGGGAGATTCCCGGGATCGTCAACTGGTTCGATCTGTACATACCCGTCTTCGACGACGGCTCTATGACAGGAGGCGACGATCATCGTCAGGGTTGCCGCTATGATAACGAGAGCGGTCACCCTGATTATGTATTTTTCCGCTGCAAAGGGTGACATAAGCTGATATGAAGATAGTCCGCGGCGGCTCAATTAACAAGCGAATCAGCGAGTGCTGCTTTTTGTCAAACTACCTCGGCCGGAACAAGGTCCAGCGCCTGACGTACGGCGCGACCGAGTACATCCATCGTATATGGTTTTTTGACATAACCGGCGGCCCCTAAATTGAGAACTTCCTGGACACGGTCGGTGGCCGAAAAACCGCTTACAATAAGTGCCTTTTGAGTCGGGTGAATGGTCAGAATCTCACGGTAGGTGTCCAGGCCGTCGAACCCCGGCTCCATGATCATGTCGAGAAGAATCAGGTCGCACCGTGTTTCCCTGAGATACTCGACCGCGGCATGGCCGTTTTCGACCGCTTTGGTTTTAAAGCCGAGCGACTGGAGCAGTTCGCAGGCGATATCTCGTTGTTCGGCGACATCATCCACTATCAGGATCGATTCACTACCGGTAATCGGCTCGGATTCGTCGGTTTGTGAATCAACCGACTCATGCGTTGCGGGGAAATACAACACGAACTCAGTGCCGCGACCTTCTTCCGAGAAGACGTCATAAAAGCCGCGATGATCCTTGACGGTGCCATACACGACCGAGAGCCCCAGCCCGCTGCCGCTGCGTCCCATCTCCTTGCGCGAAAAATACGGCTCGAAAATTTTGGGCAAGGCATCCTTCGGGATACCGATGCCGCTGTCTTTTACTCGCAATAAAATATAATCATCGTCGGCCACCTTACGCTGACCGCTGATCAGTTCATTCATTCGTCGACATTCGGTGCAGATCTCAATCGTGCCGCCGTCCAGCATGGCGTCGTAGGCGTTAACCACGAGGTTCATGATCACTTTGTTCAGATGCGGCGCAGAGCCGTTGATCGACGGCAATTGGGTGCAAAGGTCGGTTTTTAAGATGATCTCGGGTCGCTGTTCGGCCAGATGGAGAAAGCTGGTTGAGTCCATATATTCCGAGATTACCTCGTTCAGGTTGACCGGGATCATATCACAACGACCGCGGCGTGCAAGGGTAAGCAGGTCCTGAATCACGTTAGCCGCCTGTTGTGCCGATTCACCGATCCGGCGAATGGGGCGACGTAAGGGGCTGTCTTCGGGGAGTTTGGTCAACATCAAGTCGGGGTAGCCGACAAGCGGTCCGAGCATGTTGTTCAGGTCGTGAGCGACTCCGCCGGCCAGGACTCCGAGTGATTCCATCCGCTGCGCCCGTTCAAGTTTCTCCTGCAGGGCCATGCGATGTTGTTCCGCCTGTTTGCGAGCGGTGATATCGCGGACAATAGCAATAATGTAATTCTCACCCATGGCATCGAGACCGGTGAGGCTTACTTCCGCCTCGAACGGTGTGTTGTCGTAGCGGCAATGGCGCCATTCGAAAAACTGGTACTCACCCCTGAGGGCGCCGTTAATTTTTCCCATCGCCTTTTCTCGTGAGTCGCTGCCGTCGGGCTGAGTCGGCGGAGAGAAGCGATAGGGAGGTTGTCCGATAATCTGCTCCGGTGTGCACCCGAACATGATCAGGGTACGGGCATTGCAGTCGATGAACCGGTCGGCTTGCATGATGAAAATGGCGTCGTTGGCGCATTCAAACAGGGTACGATAGAGCTTCTCCGATTCTTTCAGGGCAACTTCGGCCTGACAGCGTTCGGTCAGCTCCTCGTTCAATTCCATCGTCCGCTGCATTACCTCATCCTCAAGGCGGTCGCGGGTTCGAGCCAATTCCGAGAAGGCAGTCTTGAGTCGATTGCGCATATCGATGAAGGCTGCCGCCAGCGGCGCGAAATCTCCGGTTATACCGAGCTGCCGCAGATCGATATCGAAATTCCCTTCACTCAGGCAACCGGCCGCTTCACGTAAGGTTTCTATCGGCTGAACGATCCGTCCGGCGACCCAGGTTCCAAGAACAGTCATTATCAACAATATAAACACGGCCGTTATGAGAATCGTCTCGATCCGCTTCTGTATCAGTAAGCCGTTGAAGTCCGTTGCAACGGCAAGGGACAATTGTGCCACTTCCGTCTGATCGGACCAGATCGAGCGACTGATGATAATCCCATCGTCGACAGTAATCGAATGATGGCCGTTATCGGTCATACAAAAGCCGCTTAGAGATGATGGGAGTTTCTGGTCGGATACACTGGTCAGGATCTTTCCGTTTTGATCTCGAAGGCAGATACCGACGATGTTGCGATCCATTAAGGCCCGCTGAGCCAGGCTGTTGAGTTGCTTCTGATCGCCTGATACGACTAGCGGTGAAGCGGTTTCGGCCAATGCTCCGGCGTAGAATGAGGCCATCCGCAGGCTGGAACGTTCAAATTGAGCTCGAAATTGGATGATCGTCTGAGTCACCAGCACGGTGGTAACGATAATCACCGCAGCCAGGATCAAGAGTTGAATCTGTGATTTGAGTGAGAGTCTGCTCATGCAAATTCGCAGCAATCGGTTTATTGTCTTTGATTCCGGCCTTAACTATTGACGCCGGTATCTATCTGTCCGCTTGTTATGAATAATCGTTACCGGCGCCCCCATGTTTGTCCCCTTAAATGTCTTAGAGGTATTATCGGCAGCTTGTTGTGATACTGTAACTTGCCTGAAAAAGGAATCGGCGTCGGGCAAAACCCAGACGCCGATTCGTTTTATATCCTGAGATGGATTATTGCACTTTGACGGCGCCGGATGGTCCGGCGGCAGCTACCTCGGGTGAAACATCGCTAGCAAACTGCTCAAAATTATCCTGGAACAGGCCCACCAGTTTAGCGGCCTGGCGGTCGTAAGCCTCAGGATCGGTCCAGGTCTGACGTGGTTTCAGGATGTTGCTCGGTACGCCGGGGCATTCGGTTGGGACTTCAACTCCAAATACCGGATCGGTTTCAAACGGAACATCGTTCAGGTTGCCGTGAAGAGCGGCGTTCAATAAGGCCCGCGTGTATTCGATTTTCATCCGCTTGCCGACGCCATAAGGTCCACCCGACCAGCCGGTGTTGACCAGCCAGCAGGTAGCCTGGTGTTTTTTGATCTTTTCGGCCAGCAACTCGGCATACCGGAACGGATGCAGAACCATGAACGGAGCTCCGAAACAGGCGGAGAAGGTAGCCTGGGGTTCGGTAATTCCGGCTTCGGTCCCGGCTACCTTAGCGGTATAGCCGGAGATGAAATGGTACATCGCCTGCTGCGGAGTCAACCGTGAAATCGGCGGCATGACACCGAAAGCATCGGCGGTCAACATGATCACGTTTTTCGGATGGCCCGCTTTACTTTCGCGGAGAGCATTCGGAATATGTGACAGGGGGTAAGCGGCGCGAGTGTTTTCGGTCAGGCTGTCGTCATCCAGATCGAGACGACGGGTAATGGGATCGATCCCGACGTTTTCGAGGATCGTTCCGAAACGACGAGTCGTGGCATAAATCTCCGGTTCTGATGTTTTGGAGAGACGAATCACCTTGGCATAGCAGCCACCCTCGAAATTGAAGACACCGTCGGCGCTCCAGCCGTGTTCGTCGTCGCCGATCAGTTTACGCTGTGGGTCAGCCGAAAGCGTGGTTTTACCGGTCCCGGAAAGACCGAAGAACAGGGCAACATCCCCTTCCTGACCGACATTGGCGCTGCAATGCATCGAGAGCACCTTCTTCTGGGGCAGCAAATAATTAAGTACGGTGAAGATCGACTTTTTAATCTCCCCGCCGTAAGCCGTACCGCCGATCAGAACCATTTTGCGACTGAGGTTAAGCAGAATGAAAGCCTCAGAGTTGGTACCGTCCACTTCGGGAATGGCATGGAAATTCGGCACATGCAGGACCGTGAACTCCGGTTTGTGATCGGCCAGTTCCTCAGGTGTCGCCTGGATAAACATATTGCGCGCAAACAGGTTGTGCCAGGCAGTTTCCGTTATGATACGAATCGGCAGGCGATATTTGGGATCATATCCGGCGAAGCAATCCTGCACGAACAAAGGCCGTCCCTGCAAATAGGCCTGAAGACGCCGAAACATCAGGTCGAAGCGCTGGACCTCGAACGGCTTATTGATCTTACCCCACCAGACCAGATCGTGCGACCCGGCTTCATCAACGATGAATTTATCCTTGGCGGCGCGACCGGTATGATGACCGGTACGGACAGCGATCGGCCCGAGATGAGCCATGACTCCCTCGTCCCGCTTGATGATCTCTTCGTAGAGAAGAGGCGTGTTATGGTTCCAATGAACTCGGCCGACATTGACCAGGCCGTGGTTCTCAATACCATAAGAGCTTTTAATTCGTTTGACTGCCATATTTCCTAACTCCCTTTATGGATGGTGTTTTCAAGATGGATGAAAAACTGACTCCTTCATGTTATCGACAGTATCGGAGGGTTTCTAAACCGACTGAGCCGGTCTAAGATCAAAGTTGATTCTATAGAAAGCCCCGTGTAGTATTCTTATACAAGTTCAGGACCAATTCGCACGGAGATATAAAGTGTTTCGCAGATACAGTTTTCTTCTTCTGCTGCTTTTAGCGGCAGGACTAATAACCGGTTTAGAGGCCTGTAACCGTCTGGCGCAGGCTCGACAGCAGCAGGAAGCCCGCTTTGAGCAGTTCGGTTTAACCGAAGCCACCCTTCTCGGCAAGCCGATCTACAGCACCGCCGGTGAGTATTCTCCGTCGGTCTCGGCTGATGGAAAAACGCTGGTATTTCAATCCAATCGGCTCGATAAGCGTTCCTGGCTGCTGTTTATCACCTACCTGACACCCAGCGGCTGGACTGAGCCGAAGCCGTTGGAAAATATCAATTCCGGATCGTTCGACGGCACCCCGTTTCTGACGTACGATCAAAACCACCTGCTTATTTCCTCGCGCCGACCCGGTGGATTGGGGCAGACCGACATCTGGATTTCCCGCCGCCGAGGCATGACCTGGGAAACGCCGGTTAACCTTGGAGCCCCGATCAACAGCGCTGCTTACGATGGTTTTGCTTCGATGACGGCCGACGGTAAAACGCTTTATTTCCAGCGTTATGCCGGTCGTGAGTCCGGCTGCGATATGGATTACCTCAACAACACCCTCATGTATTCCGAGAAAAAGGACGGCCGCTGGAGCGAACCGAAACCGCTGCCTGAGCCGATCAACACCGAATACTGTGAAACCGACCCGGTCATACTTGCCGATGGTCGCACCCTGATTTTTTCGTCGAACCGGCCCGGCGGCTTCGGCGGCTTCGATCTCTATAAATCCGAACGGCAGCAGGACGGTACTTGGAGTGAGCCGGTTAACCTGGGTAGTTTTATCAACACCAAACGACACGATCAGACTGTCTCGATTCCGGCCTCGGGGGATATCATGTATTTCACCTCCGGTGAGCCGGAACACGGGGATTTATACTGGGTGCCGATCCCGCCGGGCATTCGTCCGATGCCGGTAGTGACCGTAACCGGGCAGGTGCTCGATGCCGACAGCCTGAATCCGATCATGGCCAGGATTACCGCCATCGACACTCGCAGCGGTGTCGATACCACGGTCGTGTACAGTAATGACGGCGACGGCAAGTATATGGTTATTCTCAACGCCGGGCAGACTTATGATATCTCCGTTACGGCCGAAGGTTACACCTTCTATTCGACTCATTTCGATCTCACCGGGCTCCTGGCTTACCAAGCGGTGGAGGAGGATATCTTCCTCGAACGAATCGCCGCCGGAGTGCAAATCACGCTCAACAATATCTATTTCGAATTCAACAAGTACCGGCTGCTCGATGAATCCCAATACGAATTGAACCGCGTGATCGAGTTGATGAACGAATATCCGGGTATGACCGTGGAAATCGCCGGCCATACCGACAGCATCGCCAGCGAAACTTACAACCTGGAGCTTTCAGGCAAACGAGCCGGAGCGGTGGTCGATTACCTGGTTTCTCACGGTATTGGGAAGCCCCGTTTGACTCCGCGCGGATACGGCGAGGGAGAGCCGGTCGCGGACAACGGCACCGAGGAAGGTCGCCAAAAGAATCGGCGCGTTGAGTTCCGCATTATCGAAGTGAATGCGACCGAGTGAGCCCAATGCTCGTCGATGAAAAAGGGAACGGCGGGACATCCTAAGACGTCCCGCCGTTGAATGTACTACGGTTTCAGGATTCGAGATTCTTATTCACATCCGGCCGGCTCCGGACCGTTCATGAACATGTAATTCACGAGATAAACCACATCGGATATCGTGGTGCCGTCGCCGGCGGCGTCCACGTCGGCTTCATCCATGCAGGGTGGTTCCGGACCGCCCCCAAAAGCCCATTGTACCAGATAAATCAGATCGCTGATGTTTATCGAACCATCCGTGGAATGGTCGATATTCCCGCGCACGAGACAACATCCGCCTTCTCCGATTTTCTCGATCAACACCTGAACGGAGGCTGTGCCGTCCCAGGTGCCCGTGGCGTAAGTGATATTACCCGGAGCGGTATAACTCATGAGTTCACCTGCCGGTAACGGTTGTAAGCCGGTGAAGTTTTCGAACGTAGGCATGAACAGCGCACGAGTGTCCGAGCTGTCCGGTCCATAGGTGACCTGGTAAGCCTCGAGTTCGGTCGTGACGGTCATAACGTCGCTGTCGAACATGAAATAAAGCGCCGAGATATTGCCCGAACTTTGAAGCGATACGGTATTGGCAACAGTGTCCTGGATAAGTATCACCGTGTCGACCGCCCTGATATCTTTGACAGGATTCACCTGAGTATCACCGACGATGATCCGATAGAGATAGAACAAGTCGCTGAGAGAAAGGGTGATACCATCGGCGTTGATATCGGATGCTGCGACCTGGTGTTCGACATCGATCTGAAACGCAGACAGACCATAAATAAAATACAGGACATAGATCTGATAGTCGGCCAGTTCATTAGCGATGCCGTTGAGGTTCAGGTCACCCCTGTCGTCAATTTCCGGGGGAATGAGGTTGTAACGGCCGCCGTAAAAATCAACCGCCCGGCGTAAAGCCATACCCTCACTGAGACATTCATCCGGAGCGCCCGAGATGGTGGGGAAGACATCATCGGCAAGAATCGGTAGACCGCCAACGTCGTAGACGTTGCGCGACAAGAACAAACTATCGCCTGAAACCGACGACAGCACGTTGTCGGAGCAGTCAAGCCAGACGAAGCTCAAGGGATACCAGATGCCGATATGTTCCTGGTTCACGATGGTTGCGAAGTTGATACTGGCCAATTGACCGCTGTCGGCGGCATAACAGGATGGATGGTTGGGACCGTCGTTGATATCGGCTACGGCTACGATGCGAATCGCCGCCTCGGGACATTCCGTACCGTCGCATTCCGGCAGATCGGATACCGTGTAATTGAAATACTCCCAGTCGCATGCCGACAACAATTCACCGGGAGTTGCATCTACGGCGGTTATGATTTCCGGATCATAGCCAATCAGGAAATCGAAGCCGCCGGCCTCGATTTCATCCAGATCACTGAGTCGGATGCTGATCGGCATTATCTCACCCATGGTTGTACCGGCTCGTTGATCAAGACTGATGCGGGGATTACCGGTTGTCGTACTGTCGCACGAGAGTTCGATGCTGCCGTTGTAGAAGTCGATACCACGGAAAATGTTGTCCGGGATCAGGCAATCATTGTTGGCTCCGGCGTAAGTAGGGAAAGCCTCGTTGCCGGTAATATCGTTGCCGAAATCATAAATCCGATCCGAGATGTAAAGACTGTCGCCTGATTCCGAAGAGAAGACATTGTCGCCGCAGTCGTTCCAGTAGAATCGTACCGGCAGCAGATAACACCTGTAATCCGGATTAGTGCTGACGGCGAAGTTCAACTCGGCCAACACGCCGGTTCCATCGATCAAACAGGATGGATGCACGTCGCCGTTGTTGGTTTCAGCCAGGGCGACAATGCGAACCTGGCCGGAGATATCGGAGCGGTACGAAAAATACTCCCAGCCGCAATTCGTTAGAAGCTCCCCCGGCTGAACATCGTCGAGTTGCGAGAAAGTGTTGTCGAAGGCAATCAACAAATCGAAACCGCTTAAGATATGCCCCTGGTCTACATCGCCGACCGACAACGACAAAATAACGGTACTGCCCAGGGGGACTTCGGTCACATTATCGAGTGTGATCGAAGTCGCTCCCGCCGTATGAGGAAGCAGCAACAACAGACCGCATAAAACCGCGAGAGCCGAAAATAATCGCACCAAGTTTGGTGAAGAGAAAAGGACGCTACGCATTGACACAAAACCTCCTGCTTGGGTTAGCGGATGCCTGGTAACTATGTCTAAACGTTAGCGATGATATCTAAAATAAGTCGGAACCTTTTGATGAGTATCAATTGACGTACTACTAAAAGAATTATAACCGGCCGGCCGTTTTGTGTCAAGGTCTATTGAGTTCCGCTCATAACCGGGGAGACAAGCCCCCCGGCTACGCGATAAAGAGCCATTACCTCGCGTAGCCGGCGGCCTTGCGTCGCCAGCACTTCCGCCATGATTTGTGCGAATGTCCGAGCGTAGGACTTTTTCAACACTCCCCCAGGCAAGGAGCTCGGCAGCCTCAGACATCGTCACGTGCGGGATGTTCCTGGGGAATTTTCTGATCGGAAAGAGCTTTTCGGATAGTCGAAGCGAGTGACCGGAATGTCAAGGGCTTACGTAGAAATGCTGCTGCTCCCAGACTCATGGCCAGTTCTACCCGCTGGGTTTCGGCATAGCCCGAGACGATTAGCGCCCGTTGATCCGGATTGATGGCAAGGATCTTACGATAAGTTTCGGTGCCGTCCATTCCGGCCGGCATGACCATATCGAGAATGACCAGGTCAAACGATGTCCGTTGCACCATCTCCAGAGCCGCCTCACCGGAATCAGCGACAAACGCCTTGTAATTGAGTTTCTTCAGCATGTGTAACGTAACCTGACGCTGGACTTCGTCATCATCGACTATTAAGATCGTCTCGCCGTAACCGTACTGAGAGATATTATCGGCCGCTTCGTATTTATCCCGGGTTATGGGGATGTAGACCATGAAGCGCGAGCCCTCACCGACGGTTGTAACTACGTCAATATAGCCGCTGTGATCTTTTATGACCGCATGCACGACACTGAGACCCAGACCGGAACCACGCTTCTGGTCGGCGGATTTGGTCGTAAAGAACGGTTCGAAAATTTCCGGAAGTACGTTGTCGTCTATACCGCAGCCGGTATCCTCGACTGTCAGGCGGACGTATTCCCCCTGAGGGATCTGGCCGAACGCCCCGATGAAATCATCGGCGTAGTAATTTTCGGTGCGGATAGTCAGCCAGCCGATATTCTGCATGGCGTCGCGGGCATTGTTAATCATGTTCAGCAGCGCCCGGCTGATTTGAGCCGTCCCGCCCCTGATCGACATGAGATTTTCGGCCAGTTCAGTTTTAATAATGAGGGTGGAAGGAATGCCGCTGAGTGATGCCACCACCTGCCGCACGATGGTGTTGAGGTCGATCGTATCCAGGTTGTAATGGCCGCGCCGGCCTAGAGTGAGAAGTTGCTGGTTGATATCGGCCATTTGCTGAGCCGCCTGCTCGATGCCGTCAAGGAATGTCAGGGCGGGATGATCGTCCGGGAGTTCATCACGGATGAAATCAGGATAGGCCACCAGCGGTCCGAGGAGATTGTTGAAGTCGTGAGCCACCTGGCCGGCGATTCGACCCGCCGTTTCGAGTCGTGCCGCTCGACCGACGAATTCCTGCAGCTTTTTAGTATCGGTGATATCGCGAGCCGTGGCCAGCACCGACTCGACCAATCCGGCCGATGAATGCTCCGGCACACAGCGACAAGTCAGATATTTTTCGCCTGTCGGTGAAGCTACTTTCAACTCGATATCGAATGGCTTCCCCGATCTGAAAACACGCAGAGCGGCATCGCTGAGCCTTTGCACCAACGATTCCGGCATACCCAGTTCAGTCATCGATTGACCGATGGCATCCTCCGGCGCAACGCCGGTGATATCTTCGAAAGTGGCGTTGGCGTACGAAATCTGAAGACGATGGTCATAGCGGAAGATGGCATCGGATGAATGCTCGGCGAGGGCGCGGTACATCTCGCGGCTGCGACTGAGGTCGCTGAGAGCCTCACGTGCCTCAACGATATGGTTCCATTCGCGCAATGCCCGTTCCGCGTCGTGCGGGAGAGCTTTAAAACATTCTTCGCTCTTGGCCACGTAATCCAGCGCACCGGCCTTCATGACTTCCACGGCCATCTGTTCGTTTCCCTGCGAGGTGATAACCACTGCCGGAATTTTATCAGCCAGGTCGGGAATTAACTGGATCGCCTTGCCGTCGGGAAGAAACATATCGGCGATGACGAGATGAGGCGCGTATGACTGGATCAATGATCGCGCTTCGGCGAGTGATCCGGCCAGGCGCACTTCAAACACATTCGTAAAGGATTCGAATGAACGCTGAATCAATAGAGCGTGAGATTCGTTATCCTCCACAAGGAGAATGCGCTTGATCGGCATCTCGGTCTCGGATGTGCTCTGGCCTTGCGACATGGCATCCTACAGGTTCGGTTTTATATTCCAGGCCAGCCAGTAGAAACCGAGATCATCCATGAGTTTGGTGAAATCTATGAAATTTACCGGCTTAACCAGATAGCTGTTGGCATGATAATCGTACGCTTTGGCGACATCCTGTTCGGCCTTGGACGTACTTAGCACGACAACCGGCACGCGCCGAAGATTCTCCTGTTCCTTGAGCTCCCGTAGAACCTGAAGGCCGTCGATTTTCGGCAAGCGAAGATCGAGAAGAATGAGATGGGGCATGGGATACATGGTTTCATCTCCGTATTGGCCGCGCCGGTTCAAATAATCGAGAGCCGCTTCTCCGTCAACGACATGGTGTACCTTGTTCGCCACGCGGTGGTTGACAAGACCTCGCAGAATCAGTTCCGCATGGTCCTGGTTATCCTCGACCAATAGAATCTGTAACGGTTCGCCCATCATATTCTGTTCTCCCGTTTTGTTGATTTCCCATGTTCAATGTCAAACAGAAACGGCTGCCTTTTCCGAGTCCTTCGGATTCGATCCAGATGTGGCCGCCGTGAAGCTCGACAATACGTTTAACTAACGCCAATCCGACTCCGGAGCCCTCACTGTGAATGTCCAGCTTGTCGAATAATCCGAATACCGTATGTTGATATTCGGGTGGAATTCCCATCCCGTTGTCTTCGACGAATAACACTGGTTGCCCTTTGCGGTTGTCTACACCGATACGGACAACCAGGTCTTTGGTGTCACCTCGATACTTGAGAGCGTTGTCGAGGAGGTTTTGCAGAACCTCATGCAATCTGGGACGATCCCCTGGTACCGTCGGCAGATCCGGACTGATCTCTATGTGTGCACCGGCAGTCGTGATTTGAGACGACAACAACTCTTCAGCCTCACGTGCTACTTCATAGAGCGATACGTTTTCGGTCGGATTAACCTGGCGACCGATACGGGACAGTCTAAGTAACTCTTCCAACAGTCGCTGCATTTTGGTCGCGGCATTGGAAATACGACCGATATCCTGCTGAATGCGATCACCGTTTCCGGCTGATAAATCTTCCTGGAGCAAACCGAGGAAACCTTGAATGGTGATAATCGGGCTTTTAAGATCGTGCGATACCGTATAGGTGAACCGCTCCAGTTCAGCGTTTTTCGTTTCGAGATCCGCGACCAAAGCCTCGCGCTGAGCTTCTGCCCGCTGGCGTTCGATTTCGGTGGTCACCCGAAGGGCGAACACCCGCAGTACCGATTTGACCATATCGGGATCGCTCAAGGGTTGATCCCCGAGAAGGATTATGACACCAATGGGTGATCCGCTGGAATCCTCCAGTCGTATGCCCATATACCAATTGGCATCGAATTCTCTCAGGAGTTGGGATTGTGGAAACCTTTTTCGAATGTCTTTATCGTAGTAACACAGTCCATATTCGATTGCCTCACGACAGGGTGTTCCCTCCAAATCGTACTCGATGGTTGGTCCGAAGTCATCGTTCACCCACCGGGCCAGGCTGCGAATTCGTGAATTATTATTACCGCACAGTTTTCCCACCATAGCATACCGACACCCGAATGACGATGCCAGACGACTGACCAGATGGCGAGAATAATCCTCGCCAACCGAACCGGAAGTTCCTTCAACGATCGTTTTCATGACCTCTTCGGCCCACTTGCGGTCGGTCAGATCGATCCCCGAGCTCAATGTTCCCGTGATATTTCCGCGGTCGTCGTGAAGAATCGTGCGATACCAACCCAATTGCCGGATATTGCCTGATTTAGTGAGAACTGGATACTCGAAGTAGCCTGCCGTTTTGAGTTCGCCGGACATGAATTTCTCGAATACCTCTTGAGGAAATGATCTGGCGTTTTGAGGCAGGCAGGTGTCGAACCAGTTTTTCCCGATCAACTCCTGTTCCTCATAACCGAGCAAATTGTAACCGGCGCGGTTGATTATGGAAATACACTGATCGGTTCCGATTATCACCATGGGCGTAGCGGCGACATCGAGGTACTTCTGGGCCAGATCGCGTTCTGCGCGAATCTGTTGCTCGGCTTCGGCTAATTCGGTGATGTCGATAACCGTAGACGCGATATATTCGGGCTGACCTGATTCATCGCGCAACAACACCAGGTTCATCAGAGTCGGGACTTCCGAGCCATCCTTCCGTAAATGGGTTCTGCGAAGAGCGGTTATTGAATCTTTTTCTAAAAGAATGGACAGCAAGTATTCGGGTGCAGGCTGTATATCCGAAGGGTGAAAATTCAGGGCGCTTTTACCCAGGACCTCATCTTTCGTATAACCGAGCATACGGAGGTAGGCATTGTTTATGTAGAGTAGATTGCCTTCCATGTCGGTGTATAGTGCTCCATAGCCGGCATTGTCGGACATGGTCTTGAATAGACGCGTTTCACGTTCGGCGTTAACGCGGTCAGTGACATCGTCGAAAATAACAGCGAACTGGTTCGCTCTCGGTGAAAATGCGGTGATGTGATAGCTTCGTTCCAATGGAGCCATAGTATAAGTGAACTTGTCGGGATTGCCGGTCGCGGCAACCCGGGCAAATCGATCAATCCATGCTGCCTCGGCTTCGGGAATTAACTCGCGAGCCGTTTTGCCTACGATTTCATGGTGTTTTAAATGAACTTGTCGCTCAAAAGCCGGATTGACATCCAGGAAACGGAAATCACAGGCGTGTCCCTGATCGTCATAAATCATCTCATGTAATGCAAAGCCTGAATTCAACTCCGTAAATAACTGGCGGAATTTCTCTTCACTTTGATGCAGTTTCGCCTCGATGTGTTTTTGAGATTCTTCACGTTCGTGGAGTATGGCAATCATCTCTCGGAACGATTCATGCAATTGACCGATTTCATCACCTGAGGTCGGTGGGCTAATAACGACCGATAAATCGCCTTCCCGGGCTACTCGTTGTGCAACTCTGGAGAGATTGATCAGAGGTTGTGATATCACTTTCTGCATGTAAGTCGCCACAACCAGCGCTATTAAAATGAGGGCTGCCAGCGCCAGTAAAACTAACCTGGCTTGTTTAGATATCCGCCGTTCCAAACGATCTACTGAGGTGTGCAGATGCACATAACCAAAAAGTTCCCCGTTCAATGTCACCGGATAAACTGCCACCACATGGTCGCCGACTCGGCGTGTACCGGCAAATTCAGGTTCGAGATTGCGATAATGCTCATCGGGCATTGAACTCCCGAATTCCGCCAGGTGCTCACCGCTGACTGAAAAAACTACGGCATGTTCGATGTCGCTGGAGAAAACGGCGTTTTCAAAAAGTTCTGAAATCTGTTGGCGATCGCCGTGAGCCATGGCGATGGCGCACTCCGTTGCCAACAGACGAACTTCAACACCGACATCCTTGAGAAGTTCCCGCTCCTGATCATGTTGTTCATTAACCAGGCTTAGAGTAGCCCCAACACCAAGGGTAAGTGAGGTTACACTCAGTACCAGTAATACCAGCTTTGTTTTTACTGAGGTTGTTGACAGGAATCCCAAAAGTATTCCTCCAGGATGAGCACAATATCAAATACCGAACACTAGCGTTGTTGTCTTGCTACCTAATATGGTAGTTCAATACCCGCTAAATTGGTCTGCATCTGTAACTCCCGGCCGCCCGCAGTTGTCGAATGAAGTATCGGTAATTTTCAACCGTTTCTTCAGACTTCAAGCCTATATTCGATATCGGGGCAAATAACAAGAGTAATAATAGGTGGTTTGATACAAAGAGGCAAGCTTATTCCATAAAGGTGCTGTGTCGGCTTCTTGGTAAGGGGGGGGGCTCAAATCCCGGTTTGAAACGTATGCCTGCTTACAAGTGGGATTGTCCCAAATATGTCTTTGGGCATAATAATAATCCACATAATAGCGATGACTACTTATAACGAGGTGCGGGCCAATCCGTTATGGTGGGACGGAGAATTTCCTGCTCTCCGCTTGTTCTGTTGGTCGTGATACGGGAGGATTTTCCCCGGAGGAGAGGTGTGTTGATTCGGGCCGTCCGAACCGGCTGAGGACCGCTCCGATGGTAGACATAATACCGAAGACTTCGAACCGTAAATATGGTAAAAAAAAGGACCTCTTACATGAGGGCCTTTTTCTGATATTTGTTAATCCGTGCGGTTAACCGGGGATCAAGATTGTTTGTCCTTCTCGGGGATTTCTTCCGTGACGTCGCGATCCAGTTCTTTGCGTACGGCAGCGGCGATTGTCATACGTGTATACGGTTTCTTGATGTAAGCTCCGGTTCCCAGTTTTTGTAATTCTTCAACCCGATCCGTAGCTGAGAAACCGCTGGCGATTATTGCCTTTTGCCCCGAATGAATTTTGACAATGGCGCGATAAGTATCGAGACCGTCGAAGTCGGCCTCCATGATCATATCGAGAATCACTATGTCTACTTTATTCTCTTTCAGAAACGTTATTGCTTCCCGCCCGCTTGAGACTGTCTGAACGTTGTAGCCGAAACTGCCAAGCAGGTCACCGGCTATTTCTCTCTGGCTGGCTTCATCGTCGACAACGAGGATTGTTTCAGTACCGCTATAATCTTCCTGGTTGGTTTCGCGCTGTCTTATCTCCTCCTTCTGAGCCGGGAAAAACAACACGAATTCGGTCCCTTGTCCCTCGCGCGAGAACACATCGTAATACCCTTTGTGATCCTTAAGAATGCCATACACGACCGCCAGGCCCAGTCCGGTCCCGCTTCGCCCCATCTTTTTATTGGAGTAATATGGTTCGAACAGTTTCTCGATATTCTCAGAAGCAATACCAATCCCGGAGTCAACAACTCTTAGTGTAACATATTCTCCTGCGACCACGCCGGCATATCCGCTGGGCAATCGGTCCAGATGCTGATGTTGAGTCACGATTCTGAGTTTGCCGCCGTTGTGCATGGCATCGAAGGCGTTGACGGTCAGATTCATGATGATCTTGGTCAGGTGGGGTGTGGACCCGGCGATGGTCGGCAGTTTCGGATCGAGGTCCAGTTGGACTTCCACCTCGGGGTGATCTTCCTTGAGCTTGGTGAAGGTAACCGAATCGAGGTAGCTTTCAATCACCTGGTTGAGCGAGGTTGGTTCCATGTCATAGCGACCGCGACGGGCCAGAGTCAGCAGGTCTTGTATGACATCGGCGGCATGTTTGGCCGAAATGCCGATCCGCTCGATTTGTTTGCGCATCGGACTGTCCTCGGGGAGCTTCATTAACAGCAGGTCGGGATATCCAACCAACGGCCCGAGCATATTATTGAGATCATGAGCCACTCCTCCGGCCAACAGCCCCAACGATTCCATACGTTTGGCTTTTTCGAGACTTTCCTGTAATCGCTGTTGTTTGCGTTCGGCTTGTTTGCGCTCCGAAACGTCTTTTATCGTTCCGAGAACACGCACCAGTCTTCGGGAGTCGTCGAAAATCAAGGCGCCTTGTTCCTCGACCTCGACGTAGCTGCCGTCCCTGCGCTGCATGCGGTATTCGGTTCGGTACCGACCTTCGGGTTCCGAAGCTCGATTTCGCATACGGGTAGCCATCCCCTGGTCTTCGGGATGCACCAGGTTTTCCCAGCCGGTGAGGTCGATTTCCTGAAATTCTTCGGGCGTATATCCGGTGACCTCCTGGATGGCGCCGACCCATTCGATTTTATCGGTGCTGACATCGAGGTCATAAATCACCTGTCCGGTTTGAGAACTGACTACCCGGAACCGCTCGTCCGATTCCCGCGCCAGTCTTTCAGCTTTTTCCCGCTCGCGATTCTGCAGCGTCTGTGCTACCTGATTGGAGACATCACCTATGAACGCTACCTCATCCTGAGTCCACATCCGCACATCGCCGATATGCTCGTTGCATATTACACCGATCAACTGCCCCGCGAACCTGATTCCTCCTTCCAGCATCGACATGATGCCCAGCGGTTTCAGGTACCCCTCGGAAAATTCTCTGGTACGTGGATCGGTGGTGGCGTCGTTGGCGGCGACGACACGATCGTTTTGTAAAGCATCGAGATAAGCCGGGAAGAAATTAGTATCAAGCGTCATGCCGCGTGAATGCTTTTTCTGGCCGCGTTCGTACAGGTCGATACAACGCAGCTTAGTGCCGTCATCATCTAAAAGCCAGATACTCACCCGGTCGACATCGAGGGTGTCGGCTACCAGTTCATCGATCATACGGGCCGCGGATTGTAACTCTCCGCGGATTAGAACCTGATGACTCATCATCTGGATCATCGCCCGGTGTTGTTTTTGAATACGGTGGAATCGAGCGAATTTGCGATCCTCGGCTCGTTTCCGATCGGACATCTCCCGTCCCAGCCTCAAGTTGGTAAAACCGATATCGGATATCTGCCGGGTCAACACCTTCAGCAATCCCAATACCTGCTGAAATGACTCAAGCGATCGGCATTCCATATCCTTATATGCCGTCAATATCTCATTCGGGTCGGCTCCGATTTCTTGCGCGCAGGAAAGAATGCGATCCTTATCGATATCACCCACGTTAACCTGGCCAATCAACCAGGTCCCCAGGTGACGTTCTTCAATAACGATCGGCGCTGCGGCATCGACCAGCCCGCAATTAGAACATGTATCGATAACCGGTTCGAGTTGGCGGAAAGAGCGTTCGCCGAGCATGCGGTCGGAATGAACACATTGCCGACTGCCTCGATCCGTCGCTCGCATGATCTGACAGACGCGACAGAAATTACTCGGTTTGGTTATCGGTTCGCCGTTAACGTCGGTAATGAGTGAAGCCACATTGGTGGCTTCCGCGAATGAGTCCTGGATGAGCTGAAGACTCTCGATTTCGACCAGGTCGGTTAACGATAAAAATTCGGAATCTAGTTCTATATGTTGATCCACATCATACGCCACTATTTCGATCCTCTGCCAAGACAATGTGTCTCGCTGCACGATATGGGGCTAAACGGTGTCCATTCTCTAAGCTCTTGTCTTATAATCGACAATACCTCGTTAAACTTGATCTGAGCCACTCTTATTGAAGCTGTGCAGAAATTGAACAGGGATTATGTCGGGAGAAGGTTTAACATTCCTTGAAACATATTGCCCCGGCAACCGTCCTTCAGAGGAAGCATAAAAGCAATGAGAATAATAAGATAGAACCGTTGACTCGATTGAACCGGCATACCCGTCTCGTGACTTGTTGAAACAAACGACGGAAACATCCCCTGTTGTTATGAAGCTAAGCAGCTCTGACTTCGCGTAAAAAACGGCCATATATCTCTGTATTACGTTCGTAATCCGGGCCAATGAAGCTTTTCAACGGATTTTGGGAACGCGTTCGAAAGGATTTTAATGAAGCGCTCAGAATATCTCGTGATTGCTCTTCTATCAATCACTCTTGTCGGCCTGGAAATGATTTGGACTAGAATCTTCTCAGCGGAGTTCTTTTATACTTTTGCTTTTCTGACACTATCTCTGGCTGTCATGGGATTGGGTATGGGAGCTTTGGCGCTCCGGCTTATTCCCGGTCTCAGTCGCGGGTACTGGTTGAGTCTGTCGCTGATTATTTGCAGCGGTCTGGCCGTTGCGGGACCACCGCTGGTGTTTGCTCTTGGACTGGATTTCTCGGTGCTGTTTTCCAGCGTGAGTATGGTCGGTTTGTTCCTGATAGCGGTATTATTGCTGTCCGGAACGTTCTTTTTTGGGGGAATCGCTCTGTCTTTTTTGTTTCGCTATCGCCATGAACAGATGCCGCGCTTGTACATGGCCGACCTTATCGGCGCCGCAGCAGGTGTTGTGGCAGCCGTTCTGCTGATGAACATCATTCAGACTCCCTATGCGGCTTTCGTGATTGTACTACCGACGCTGATTGCCGCGATTATTACCTGCCGTAAAGCCCTCAAAGTCTTTCCGGCGATACTGGCGCTGGTTGTCATCTTGCTAACTCCATACGCTCCGGACCTGCTGGAGCGGGAAGTTCAGGAACGAGCGCCGGTGATATACAAGCATTGGGACGCCATATCCAAAATCAAGATGTACGATTTCGGCGGTTATTATCGCGGATTGAATATAGATAATGTCGCCAATTCACCTGTCATTCCGTTTGACGGGGACTGGTCTGTCTACGATACCACCGATGAATCCTGGGATATTGATGTCGGCTATCTGGTCGACCGTTTTGATTCCTGTGTTTTCCTCTCGCTGGGCGCGGGCGGCGGTATGGATGTCTTTCAGGCTATCGAACAGGGTGCAACCGAGATCCACGCGGTTGAGGTCAACGGTCATATTAATGACATGATGCTCCACGGAGACAGCCCGGGGTATATTGATACCTTTTCTGTTGTCCGGGAGGAACCCGAAATAAACGTACCGGATTCGAGTGATCATATCTCTGACAGCGCCCTGTCGGCCGACAGCGCTGCGATACCGGCCACGCCACCACCTCCGCCACCACCGCAGTTGCGTGATCCCACCGGTAAAATTATTACTCTCGCTGAGTATTCGGGAGGGCTTTATCTCGATCCACGAGTGCGCGTGGTGACCGAGGATGCCCGAACCTACGTGCGGCGCTTTCGGAGTAAATTCGATATTATCTATTCGGTCAGCTCCAATACCTGGGCAGCACTCGGTTCGGGATCGTTTGCTCTGGCAGAAAATTACATTTTTACCACCGAGGCGTTCGAGGATTACTGGCGAGCTCTTTCCGACAGCGGCTTTCTTTCGATGGAACATCAGGTCTACATGCCTCGCCTGGTCAGTGAGGTAATTACGGCTCTTGAGAATCAGGGGGTAGCTGAACCCAGGGACCATTTTGCGATCTATGCTCTTCCCAATATGCGGCGTAAATTACTTTTACTTTCCAGGCAGCCGTTGACCGATTCGCTTCGATACTATGCTTATGGTCCGCTTACTCCGGAACGATATCAGGACATACACCTGCTTTATCCCCGGCCCGATACAGCCGAGGAGAATGTCTATGATCTGATCGTACGTGACGGCTGGCGTTCGATCCAGGACACGATTGCGGTCGATCTTTCACCGGCGGATGACAATCGCCCGTTCGTGGCCCAGATGGGTATGTGGAAAAATCTTACGTCGGACAAATTAGATAAAATCAATTTATATGCCGAGTTCACCGGTTTTCCGCTCTCAACGCTGACGATCGTGATCATCGTGGCTGTGGTTCTGGTGCTGCTGGTGCCCCTTAATCTTGTACCTTTTATTTTTAGTCGCGAGAAAATGCGTGCGGCTCCCTGGCTTTATTTCTTTGCCATTGGGGCCGGATTCATGATGATCGAGGTGGTCCTGATCCAGCAATATGCACTCTTTATTGGGGCTTCGGTTTATTCGATTGCGACCGTATTACTGACACTTCTGCTTGCATCGGGGATAGGCAGCCGATTCTCCTGGAGAATCTCATCGAAGATCGTGTTTCCCGGTATTCTCATCTGGTTGGTGCTGGATGTGTTGTTGTTCGAAAATATCGCTGCCGGACTCGCGGTATTACCTGTGATCGCAAGAGTGTCGGTTTCGGCACTCATCGTGGCGCCTTTGGGCTTTTTTATGGGGATGCCGTTCCCGAAAGCAACCCGACGAGTGGGTGAACTGATCGATTGGGGATTTGCAATTAACGGCGCAGCCTCGATGCTGGGCTCAACGCTGGTGGTGCTGGTGGCGATTCTATATGGATTCAATATAGCTCTGCTTCTGGCCGGGGGATGCTATCTGATCGCCTTCGGTTTGTACCGCGCCCGCTCTGCCTGGTAATGAGACAGGGTAGCATTAAAGTGCTCTTACTCCGTAGGGTGGGACTTTAATCTTGAGGCAAAATAAAGACTGCTTGTCTTTATAGCACGACTTCGAGTAACGAAACAGGTAGTTTTCTATCGCCGGTATGGCCGTTGTATTTAACAAACGCCGACGTTTGTTTCTTTTTCAGATTTCTTCGAGGGGGTGTCAAGGCGAAGACGTACTTCGTTGGCCAGTCGGTTCATCGTAAGGGGTTTACGCAGGAAGGACAAAGCGCCTAATTTCAAAGCCCGCTGAACGCTCTCAGATTCAGCATAACCACTTACGATTATAGCTTTTATATTGGGTTGAATCGCTTGCATGCGGTCCAATGTCTCGGCTCCGTTGATGCCGTCCGGCATGATCATATCAAGCAGAACGAGGTCGAATTCAGTTTCTTTTACTCTTTGCAGGCCATCCTCTCCGCTTTGAACGGTCTCGACTTTATAGCCCAGGCTGTTGAGCAAACGCGCCGTTACATCGAGTTGGGTGTGATCATCATCAACTACCAGAATGGTTTCATTGCCGCCGACACAGTTTGATACCTGTTCGGTTGTCGTAGCTTCACGAGTAATTGGCAGGTAAATATAAGTGGTGGTTCCTATCCCTACTTTCGAATCACAGTCAATATAGCCCTCGTGATCTTTCACCACGGCGTGGACGACGCTGAGTCCGAGTCCTGAGCCGCGACGGCGGTCGGTTTGTTTGGTGGTGAAAAACGGATCGAAAATCCGGGGAAGAATCTCGGGGGCAATTCCGCTGCCGGTATCGGCGATAGTCAGCTTGATATATTCACCGTGTGGGATATCGATTATCTGTCCGAAGGGGCTGTCGACATAGAAATTTTCACTGCGGATCGTGATTGTACCGCCCTTGGGCATGGCATCACTGGAATTGTGGACCAGATTGAGGATTATTCTCATCAATTGGGAAGCACCACCACGTACGTTCATCAGGTTCGGTTCCAGGTTGAGGACAGTTCTGACGCCGTTTGACAACGGTCCCATCTGTTTAAGTGCTTGTTTTACCACATCGTTGATACAGAGTGGTTCCTGAGTATAATGTCCGCGCCGTCCCAAAGTAAGAAGCTGTTGGTTGATATCGGCGATTTGCTCGGCGGCTTTTTCCATGATTCCCAGTAACTCCTGGGCGGGATGGTCCGATGGGAGTTCTTCGCGTATGAACTGCGGATATGCCACCAGCGGGCCGAGAAGGTTGTTGAAGTCATGAGCCACCTGACCGGCGATACGCCCGGCTGTTTCGAGACGTTGGGCGCGATCGGCGAACTCCTGCAGACGCCGGTTTTCGCTGACATCGCGAGCTATGATAGCCAGGCCGGTGTTTTCATCGGAGCCGCTCTCAATGGGGGATACCGTCAACGACAACAATACGGCATTGCCGTTGCGATCACCCCAGATCGTTTCTCGGCCGCCGCGAACGTGAAGTGAAGCCCGAGTCGAGGCGGACAACTGATACCATTCATGGAGGCGTTCATCGGGGATGAGACGATCGACCAGATCACCGATCATCTCTGCGGAGGTGTATCCGAACATGCGCTCGGCGCCCGGGTTCCAGCTAATAATGCGCCCGGTGGAATCGGTGCCGATGATGGCATCGGATGAGGACTCGACAATCGCCGCCATGCGAGCTATTTGTTCTTCGCTGTGAATTCGCTCCGTAACGTTCTGAACCAGGACGACCATACCGAATTTATGGTGGTCCAGGTCAAACAACGGCGCACTGTGCCATTCACAGATCAAGGGCTGTCCGTATTTCGTACAATGGCTGCTGATGCCGTGTATGCTTTCATCGCCGTTGAGCAGATCGTCCCAGAATAGCGTTCCGCGGACAGACGGGCACTCCGAGGCGATAAGTTGGGATAGAATATGCCCGGTCGCCTCCATCGGACGGTATTCGAAAATGTCCTGAGCGGCCGGATTCCAAAACACTACCCGGCCTTCAAGGTCGAGTTCTATCGCTCCCAGTGGTGTCTGTTGCAGGAAAAGCGAGAGCTTTTGTTCCGATTCGCCCAGGGCTCGAACAGCTCGCTTGTTTTCCTCTATTTGTCGTTCCAACTCGGCCGTACGGTCACGAACTCGTTTTTCCAAATTCTCCTGAGCATCCTTGAGGCGGATATCACCTTCCTGAATTTGTGCCAGCATGTTGTTGAAGGTGTCGGTCAGAACCCCGATCTCATCATCACTGAACCGGCGCGCCCTGATAGAGAAATCCTTCGTTAAGGAAACCTTTTCCGCCGTTTTAACCAGGTGCTGTAAAGGGATAACGATGTAACGCTGCAAACGGGTGACCACAAGGAAGCCGAGCAGCAGGGAAAGAGCGGTTGTTCCGAAAATTGTCATGGCTCGCTTACGAAGACGAGCGTTGAGATCAGACAAGTCCATGACGATTTCCAGTTGACCGAGTTTTTGTCCATTGATCATCACCGGCCGCGTTACGGCGGGTTGGGTGGTAATGGCTCCGTGTGATTCTTTGACACTGTCCCGGAAATAAGACGCCACTAAATTTCCGTTATTATCTCTGATGACGGCCAGCATTACGGTAGATTGATTGCGAAAAGCTTCCAGGGCATGCTCTACTTCGAGACGTGACCGATTGGGTAACTGGGAAGCGCAATTAGCACTGATAGCGTCGGCCAGGACGCGGGCCTCGGAGATCATGGCATCCCTGGTAGCCTGACGGTCGTCCAGAATAAACAGCAATCCGGATAGAGCCAGGGCAGCACAGATGGCGGTCGAAACGATCCAAACCAGTTTCTGCTTGATCGATAGCCTGCTGATAATTCTCATTTACGGTTGTGCCCCGCTCAACGTTGAATGGTCGCTAAGTATGCCAAAACTTGTTGTGTTAATTGACCAATGCTGCGGCTTCGTAAACTATCCCCGCTTTTATTGAAGGTCAGAATTCTCTTGGTTCTAATATCGGCCGTAAAGTTTTCTGGTTTAGACTAGTCTAAAGAGAAGACGGCATGAAGGTGGAAATAAAAAGGAGCGTTCGGAAGAACGCTCCTGTGGATAATATCGGTAGGAATAGTCTTCTATCGCTTGTCGAGAGTGTTATTGAACTGCTCCAGCCGGTCGGCCATCGACTCAAACAGCTCGGTTGTATCTCCCTCGATTACGATTTTCTCGATCTGATCCCCGGCGCGGATGTCGTTGACCACGTCCTGATCGGTTTCATCCACGACATGGCCGAAAACCGAATGGCGGTCATCGAGCCAGGGAGTCGCTACATGGGTTATGAAAAACTGGCTGCCGTTGGTGTTGGGGCCGGCGTTGGCCATCGAGAGAATTCCCGGCCGGTCGTGACGTAACTCGGGTACGAATTCATCCTCGAACCGATATCCCGGACCGCCGGTGCCGGTACCGAGCGGGCAACCACCCTGGATCATAAATTCTTCGATTACCCGATGAAATTTCAGCCCATCGTAAAAACCGCGCTGGGCCAAATTAACGAAATTCGCCACTGTCAACGGGGTTTTATCGTCATGCAGGATGAGCCTGATGTTTCCCTTGTTGGTTTTGATAGTAGCCTGCACTTTTTTCATACCTCCTTGTCTATGAACTAATGCTCGTTTCTTGCCATATATCCGGGCGAATCATTTTATCCGGGAGCTGCGTCAATAACTTCCCTGTTCGGTTCGTTTAATAATCTCATTCTGCAGCTCCGGGCTCAAGTCGATAAAATAATCGCTGTAGCCCGCTACCCGCACGATCAAGTCTCGATATTTCTCCGGTTCGGCCTGGGCTTTGCGCAGGGTCTCGGCGGTAACGACGTTGAACTGGATATGGTGCCCGTCCAGCTTGAAATATGTCCGCACCAGATGCATCATTTTTGTCAGACCGTTGTCATCGGCTAAAAGGTGCGGAGTGAATTTCTGATTCAGTAATGTCCCGCCGGTTCGAAGATGGTCGATTTTGGCCGCTGACTTGAGCACCGCCGTCGGTCCCAGCCGATCCGCCCCCTGCACCGGTGAGATACCTTCCGACAAAGGCTCCCCGGCCAGGCGACCATCCGGCATCGCCCCGACCACACTGCCGAAATAAACGTGGCTGGTGGTGGGGAGGAGGTTGATCCGGAAATGCCCGCCCTTGGTGTTAGGGCGACCGTCGATTGCCTCGAAGTACATCTCAAAAATCTGCCGGAGAATATCATCGGCATAATCGTCGTCGTTGCCGTAACGCGGCGTTTCGTACGACAACCGCTCGCGCCGGCTGTCCGCACCGGCGAAATTGCTGTCGGTTATCGTGATCAGTTCCGTCAGGCTCAACGACTTATGATCGTAAACATGATACTTGACGGCTGAGAGGCAGTCGGTCAATGAGCCGACCCCGACACCCTGTACGTAAGAGCTGTTGTAGCGTGCGCCGCCGTCGTTGTAGTCGCGCCCGCGCACGATGCAGTCATCGATCAACAGCGATAAAAACGGCGCCGGGAGAATCTCCGCCCAGAGTCGTTCGATCTGTCGATTCCCCTTGAGTTTGATCTCTACGAAATGGTTCAGTTGTGTCCGATACGCCGCCATCAACGTCTCGAACGATTCAAGCTGCTCGGTCGAACCGGTTGCCGGTCCCAGTCGTTTACCGGTGCGGGGATCGATTCCGTCGTGCAGCGTTATCTCCAGCACCTTGACCAGGTTGAAGTAACCGGTCAAAATATAACTTTCCTTACCGAACGCTCCGGTTTCGACACAGCCGCTCGATCCCCCCTGGCGGGCATCGGTGATTGATTTCCCCTGCCGCAGCAACTCCGCGATGATAGCATCGGTGTTGAACAGCGAGGGCTGTCCGTAGCCGGTCTTGATTATTTTCAGCGCCCGTTTGATCAGCCGGTCGGGATTCTTTTTGCTGATCTGGACCATGGACGAGGGCTGTAACAGCCGCATTTCCTCGATCACGTCGAGGATCATAAACGTCATTTCGTTGACGCCATCCTCGCCGGTTGGAGTTACCCCCCCGACGTTGATCAGACAAAAATCGGTGTATGTCGCGCTTTCACGAGCCGTAACGCCTACCTTTGGGGGAGCCGGCTGGTTGTTAAACTTAATCCAGAAAGCCTGCAACAATTCCCGCGCGCGTTCTTCGGTCAGTCGACCGGCCTCAAGATCGCGACGGTAGAACGGCAGAAGATGTTGATCGAGCCGACCCGGATTGAACGAATCCCAGGTGTTCAACTCGGTTATTACCCCGAGATGCACGAACCAATAATACTGCAAGGCCTCCCAGAATGTTTCCGGGGCGTGGGCCGGCACCCGGCGACAGATTGCCGCCATCGTTTCAAGTTCAGTCCGACGGTCGGGATCGGATTCCTGCTCGGCGAGTTGTGTTAAGGCATCGACATATCGTTCGGCAAAGCGTATGAGAGCCTGTGCGGTTATATCCATCGCTCGCAGTTCGGCTCGACGGGACTCGGCATCGATATCGTTTGAGTTTATTTTATCGAGCGAGGCGGCGATATCGGCTCTGAAATCGAGCATACCCTTGCGATAAATCTTGTCGTCAAGGACCGTATGGCCGGGAGCGCGTTGCTCCTGAAATTCGGTGAATACGCCGGCTTCATAGCAATCCTTCCAGTCATTGTCAACCTGCTCGAAAATACGGTTGCGAATCGAGCGTCCCGACCAGAACGGAATTATTTGCTCTTTCTGAATACGGCGGTTTTCGTCGGAAACCGCGAACGGTATTTTAGGCCGACTGTCGAGTACCTCAAAATCCTTCAGAGTATGACAACATATCTCCGGATAAGTCGGTGTTGCCTTGGGGACTTCGCCGCGTTCTCCCACTATCAATTCGCCGTTGTTGATACAGATCGCCTTGTGCTCCAGCAAATAGGCAAACGCTTGTGCTCGTGTTTCGGGCACGGAGAGGCCTTCAGTCTCACCACTTTGGTAGAACTCCGTCAGCAGCCGGGCTCGTTCGAGCGAGATGCGGGCGACAGCCCCGAGACTTTCTTGTCTGAGTCGAGCAATCCTATCGTTCATTGGCGTCAGCCTCCAACGGTTATTTCGAATCCGCGATGTCTCAACCGTTCCGCCATGTGTTCCAGTTCCTCGTCGGACTGGGTAGCCATAGGGCCGAGTCGCGATTCGAGTTTGAACCGTTTCAACTTTTCTTCTCCGAAAAGATTATACGGCAACAAACAGATTCGGCGCAACCGAACATTGGCCGACAGCCAGTCGGCCAGGGCGTCGAGATTTTCATCGGTATCGGTGATTCCCGGAATAAGCGGCCGACGAATCCAGATTTCCGTTCCAATGGCGGCCAGGTGTTTCAAGTTATTAAGGATCAACTCGTTCGAAACCCCGGTATATCTCCGATGAAGCCGGTCGTCCATCAGTTTCAGGTCATAAAGGATCAGGTCTGCCGCCTGCGCGATACGAAGCAACGTGTCGGTTGGAGCGTAACCCGAAGTATCCACCGCGGTGTGTAGTCCCTTACTTCGGCAGGCCTCCAACAGGGCGTACAGGAATTCCGGTTGAAAAAGCGGCTCGCCTCCGGAAAAAGTCACCCCGCCGCCGGACTCATCGTAAAAGGGCTCATCCGCCATGACCTGCCGCATTACTTCGGTAACCGTCGTTTCATATCCGATCATATCGCCGTGACTTCCCGGGCGATTGCCGGTATTGCCGGTGCTCCTTTTGGGAGCCGGTTCCGGTTGCGAGCTGCGACTTTCCGGATTGTGACACCACCAGCAGTTGAGGGGACAGCCCTTGAAGAACACGGTCGTTCGTATACCGGGGCCATCGTGGATAGCGTACTTCTTAACGTCGTATATGATGCCGGTATCAGTCATGGTTACCTTTCACTAAGTCTGACAATATAACACCGCCATCATTCAGATTAGCCGCAAAATTATCCACAGGTTGGAAAAATCTGAACAAACCGGTTCTTGCTGACGGGACTATTTGACTTACATCGCGGGCATGAGCGGTTAATGCCGTACGAGTAGTTTGAATTTAAGAACAGCGGAATTATAAAAAACGCCCTCGCGGGGGCGAGGGCGTTTCACTCATGAAGGTCTAAATCGCAGAGCCTACGGGCAATTAAGGCTCGGGCCGCTGTTGAACATGTAATCTACCAGGTAAACCAGGTCGGCAATGTCGGCGATTGAACCGTCACCGTTGACGTCAACCGCTTCCATGAAGATCGGCGCCGGGCCGCCGTTAAACATGTAATCAACCAGGTAGACCAGGTCTTCGATATCCGGTCCTGCTCCGCTGCCGTTGATGTCGCCGCAAATCCAGGCCGGTCCAATCTCAATTGTCAGCGTCTGTTGTCCAATACCACCGACTTCGTCGGCAGCCTGAGCCATGAAGCTGATCGTTTGTTCCTCGGTCGGAGTTCCCGACAAAAGCCCGCTGGCGCTAAGGCTCAAACCGGTTCCGGCAAGACCGCTGTTGGCGTCGCTCCAGGTCAGCGATCCGGTACCGCCGGTGGCCGCCAACTGCTGCGAATAGGCGGTTTCGGCCGAGCCGTACGGAAGGCTGGTCGTGACTACCGTCACTTCCTCATTGAGCAGGAAGGTCATCGGGAAGTCACCCGTTGCACCGACCTCATCGGTCAGGTGACAGGTAAATTCGGCAGTACCGGCTGTCGTCGGCGTACCGCTGACAAGACCGGTCGTACTCAGCGACAGGCCATAGCTGCCGAGGGTTCCGTAGAGATCGGTATAGCTGATGTCGCCGGTTCCGCCAGTGCCGGAGAGCTGCTGAGAGTACGGGACTCCCACGGTCCAATCCGGCAACGATGAACTCAGTGCCGGGGCAGGGTTGATCGTCAGATTCAGCGCTTTTTCATCCGAGCCGCGCTCGTTGCTCACCATCGCGGTGAACTCGATCGTCCCGGCTGTGGTCGGTGTGCCGTTCAGCAGACCATCCGTCCCCAGTGCCAGTCCGGTGCCGGTCAGGTCGCCGTTTTTGTCGATCCAGGTTTCATCACCGGTGCCGCCGGTCGCTTCGAGCTGATAGCTGTACGCTACGTTGATTGTCCATTCCGGCAACGTCTCGGTGATAATTGTCAGAGGTTGCGTAATCTCGAACGGGAGCGACTTCTCGACAGTTGCCCCAATGGCGTCCGTAACCAAGACGACCAGATCGACAGTGCCTGCCGTGGATGGTGTGCCTTGAATCTGCCCGATAGCGACGATGGACAGACCGAATCCAGCCAGGACACCGTTCTTGTCGGAAGTGATCCGACCACCGGTCCCACCGGTTGAAGATATATTGGCCACGTAAAGCTCACCCAGTTCTCCGTTAGGGAGGCTTTCGGTCGTGATCGTCAAGGCCGGATTGAGGATGAAGCTGTAGGTTTGTTCGACCGTAGTTTTAGCTTCATCGGACAAAGCGGCGGTAAACGAAATCGTCCCGGTTGTCGTTGGAGTACCGTTCAGAAGACCGGAGGTGCTCAGCGTTAGACCGGTACCGGCCAGATCGTCGTTTTTGTCGATCCAGGTCCGACTACCCACACCGCCGATACCCTCGAGCTGCAGGTTCATGGCAAAACCTTCGGTCCAGTCAGGAACTTCCTCGGTCAGAATCTGCAACGCCTGGATAATCTCAAAACTGAACGTTTCATCATCCGAACCGCCACCCATGTCAGCCACATGAGCGGTGAAACTGATCGTGCCGGGAGTTATCGGAGTGCCGGAGAGAACACCGTTATAAGACAGGCTCAGTCCCGTGCCGTCCAGATCGTCGTTCAAGTCAGTCCAGGTTTTGGTGCCGGTGCCGCCGGTGGTGGTCAGTGTCTGAGAATAAGGTTCATTCAGATCGCCGTCCGGCAACGATGTTGTGGTAATCTGAAGCACCGGATTGACGGTGAAACTCAGCGCCTGCTCAGCGGTGGCGCCGATATCGTCAGTGTAAAGAGCGGTAAAACTGATCGTGCCCTCGGATACGGTTCCGGACAAAAGTCCGCCGCGTGAAAGCGTCAGACCGGTCCCGACCAGATCACCGTTCTTATCGCTCCATTCCGGGCTGCCGGTGCCGCCGGTTCCGGCCAACTGCTGCGAATAGCTGCCGCCGTCGGTCCAGTTCGGAAGCGTCGTAGTCGTTATTTGAAGAGCTTCATTGATCTGGAAGGTGAACTGCTTTTCGTCGGTGTAAAGCGAGTCGTCAGTCACCTGAGCCACGAAACTTAACCAACCGGCATTAGTCGGTGTGCCGCTGAGAACGCCTGCCGTCGAGAGGCTCAGGCCGGTGCCGCTCAGGTCGCTGTTTTTATCGGCCCAGACATAAGGGGTCGTGCCGCCCTCAGCTGCGAGCGTCTGACTCAATGGATACCAGGCTGTCCAGTCCGGAATCAGCGTGGTCGTAATGTTGGGAGCATTGACGTTGCAGGTGTAGCCCTTGACTTCAACGTCATCGATATTCCATCCGCAATATCTCCAGGAACCGTCGGTTGTGCCCATCGTGAAACGAATGTAAACGGTCGCTTCACCGTCGGCATAAGATGAGATGTCATACGTATACTCGGTCCAGGAATTGTCGGAGATGGTTACATCGTTCTCCCAGATAGTAGTCCAGGAGGAGCCATCGTTGGAAATTCGTATATAAGCATGATCGTACAAGGGCTGTTCGACTCCCAGCCAGCGCCAGAAGCTGAACGTCACATTAGCCAGCTCACTGCAGTCGATGGCCGGGCTGGTCAGGTGACGTTCCGGCATACTGTTTTCATAGTCGCCGTCGAGGTTGTAGCCGTATACGTTCGATCCGGAATGGCCACTGGACGGATCCGGGTTGCCGTATTCACCACCGTCGCCGGTCGGTGTTCCTCGTTCCCAGGAACCGCCGGAAATAGTCCAGCCCTGGTCGGTGTCGAAGTTATCCGAGAAGATTACCTCTTCATCGGTTGCGACAAAAGCCGAATAGGGATCGACC
Organism: Candidatus Zixiibacteriota bacterium; assembly: GCA_035380245.1. NCBI lineage: Bacteria > Pseudomonadati > Candidatus Zixiibacteriota > Candidatus Zixiibacteriota bacterium. Next base: position 1,335,983 of record DAOSXA010000001.1, read on the forward strand.
GGGCTCGGATCGTACACCTCACCGATACCGTCCGCTTCGGCGCTGAGATAGAAATTGACGCGCTGGAGACAGTCGGCCGGGGGCAGGGTGGCGATGTAATTGTTGGCAGTCGTCTCGGTCATGTAAACCGAGGTGTAAGTACTACCGTCGACGTTGTAGTACAACTGACCGGTTCCGGAGACGGGAGTATTACCCTCGATGCCCGAAACCACCACCGTGAAACTGGTCTGTACGCCAGGGGATAGGAGCGTCGGAACACCCTGAGGATATGTGAACGAGAGCGGAGCGAGTTCCGGAGCGTCCATGTTATGAGCGCCGAAACCGGCCGCGATTTCCCAGTAGTGCGGCGTGCCGTTGTTGATGTTGCCGTCGTTGTCGTCCAGGGTAAGCCAGTCGATCGTAATCTGCGGCGTGATCTCCGTGCCGGAGTGCAACAATATAGCGTTGACTGCCAGGTTACGAAGGAGCGGCAGATATTCTTCCGGTCCTGTCGTGGTCTGAACCAGCGCGTTACGCGTGTCCCAAATACAACCGGTGAGTAACTGCGCACAGGTGTGGATATCGTCCGAACAGGGATACTGGAATGAGTTGTCGGCTGTCCGTAACGGTTCTTCGCAGTCGCCGTAGAAGCCGAGCGCCAGATTTGGATTATCGACAATCACCACGTGCATTCCGTCGGCCATACCTTCACCATATTGACCCTGGCCGCTGCCGCCCATGTTAACCAGATGGTGACCGTATTCATGGTGGATGATCGCATTCCAGGCCGTGTTCGGATAGCTTGAACCGGACGCGCAGAAATTGATCGACTCATCCGATGAACTGTACCAGGCGTTGCCCGGGCAATAACCGTCGGTACGGTTGACGCTGACCGGGAACTCAGTGTCAGTAAGGTTGGGATAAGAAGGATTCGCGGTGATCGCGGTGGATCGGACGATGTTGGCCTGGATGTAGGCATTGCTCTGAGCCAGTACCTCCTCAGAGGTGTTGGCCGAGTTGTGAACGAAATTAGCCGGGCCGGGCGGAGTAACAGTAGTGGTCAGAATCTCTTCCGATCCGGAATAGTTACTCACGTTGAACCATTGACCGACACAGGGGGAGGTAACCGTCACACTTGAGGTGCCGGAGTTGGAAATGGTGAAATCACCGTTTTCATCGGTGTAGGCAATGGTACTGCCGATACTCACTTTGGCATAGGGGAAGGGCATGATCGATTCGGGTTCGCAATCAGCCGAGGCGTTGCCTTCGGAGGCCATACCGCTGACGTTGCCGACCACATCTTCGAAAACGATGCGATTTTCTTTATAGAGAATCTCACCGGTGGCCGGATCGATAACGTAACGGAAACACTCCGGGAAATCGGAACTGCCTTCGAACGTAACCGCCATGCGCGGCGCTTCACGCTTGCTTTCGATACCGGCCCAAATCACCGTCTCCTGTTCGGAGAAATCGGTCAGGCCGGGTTCATCGGCGCGAGCGATATCTTCAGCCACGGCGGAGAATCCGCCGAACGATTTGTTCGGGATGAAATCGCCCAGATCGCGTAAGGTCGATACCGCCATAACCAGCGGATAGCCGGATTCGTTGCGAACCAGCAGCCGCAGTTCACCCTGGAAAAGGGGAATTCCGTCTATTTCCTGGCGATAATAAACGAGCGTAAACTTGTAACTATCGGTCTCCGCATCGTACATGACCGGCTGGGTCAAATTTCGCTTCTTACTTAAATTGCCGGGAATGAGATCATCGGCCTTAACCCCGAATACACCCGCGTGTTCGAGACGGAACTGATCTGCGGTTGCCTCAGGAGAAGTCCCGTAACCGAACGGGACACCGTACAGGCGCGAGATCACCGGTCCGGTCTGATAAACGCGGACGTTGCCGAAGCTGGATTTAAGATCGCTGAGTGCTTGCGTTGTCTTCTGGACTCTCTCAGGAGTCAACCCTGCATAGCCGTCATTATCAGAGGCGGCAAATACCGAGCAGGCCAGAAGAATCAAGGCTGTCAAAGTTAGCAGATTCCTCCGCATAGATCCTCCAGGGTAGGTTATGTTGAATCATATGTCTAATTGCAGTAACCGTAGAATGTATAGCGTTCGTAGTACCTCTGCTACATTATAGGGTAAATTACGCATTAGTCAACAAGGAATCTACTTATCCCCGGCTATACCAATTGGAAAGTGAGTCTTACCGTATAGGTGCGATGTAGCTTTTGAAAAGACATGAATATAAAAAAAGAGCGAAGCTGATATAGCTTCGCCCTTTTGTTCCGGTGACTACTGCCTTTACATCAGAAGGCTGCGGCCAGTGATAGGTTTTTGATATTCTGAAGTTGATCGGCAAGGCCGAGTTTCAACAAATAATCCATATCGAGCGACGACGCTGCGGCGTCTCTTATATTGTTGTTCAGATCCTGATTGAGCGCAAAAGCGATATGTACGGTTGTTAACACATTGAGAAGTGGGTGGGGTGTGTCGACCGGTCGGTAATGCAGGGCGACCGCTTCCAGGATGTTGTCAGGCAATCCCCAAAGCGACAATAAATGAGCCCCGATTTGAGCATCGCTTACTCCGAGAATCTTCTTCTGGGCTTTCCAGAGAGGGATTTTTTCTTCCTGTGACAGCAGCATCGCATCGGTGATTTCATCGCGGAAGTTGGCAAGCATCACCAACTTACCTACATCGTGCAGCATACCGGCCATAAGTGCTTCTTCAGCCGGACGCCGGTTAAGTCCGAATGCGGTTGCAATCAGCCGAGCGCTGGAGCCAACCGCCATACTGTTGTTATGAATGCTGTCGATTGATATCCCAGGCAAATCACAGCCTTCGAATTGCTGAAACACTCCGGCCGTCAGCACCAGGCTCTGTACGGTATCCAGACCGAGCAGGTTGACCGCATGGAGCGGACTCTCGACGTGAGTGGGCAAACCGAAGAAGGCACTGTTGACCATCTGCAAGAGCTTGGCGGTAATGCCGACATCGCGGGAGATCAAACCGGCCACCCGTCGCATCGAGCAGTTTTCCATCTGTATTTCGGATACCAGGTCGTTGTAGACGTCCGGAAGACTCGGTAACGATTTGATCGAAGCAATCCGGCGATGAAGTTCTGCGTTGGACAGCAAGCGCCTCATTCCCAGCGAATTGCTGATCAGCTTCCCCAGTATTTCAGGTTCGCCCGGTTTGGCGATGAATTGATGCGCACTGCCAGCTGTTTTAAGAATTGTTTCGCGATCGGTGCATGACGACAGAATAAACCGAACAGTGCCGGGATATTCCGCAGCGATCTGCTTGATTAGTTCTGAGCCATCTTGATCGGGCAGGTTAAGTTCGCTAATGACAACGTCAAACTGTTCCTGCTGGAGTTGTTCCAGCGCGTTCTGAGCGGTTTCTACTCGAGTGCAGTGCCACTCCCAATCAGTGTTGGCGGGAAATTTGTCAGTCTCGGTTGCAATGTTAGGTTGGGCGTCGACACACAACATTTTGACGCTGGTCGGCATGTGCATTCTCCTCCAATTGTTGCCTCAGTGTATTGCCGTGCCCGGTGATTAACCGAGAGCACAAACGGCAATACAAACGTATCAATCACACAGTCAAAAGGGTGTGGTCTTATTGACAGTCTGTAAGTCGAAGCAATAATCCCACGATCTTATTTATCGGCTGTATTATCCACCTGTTTTAGTTGGGATTGCCATAAAGGTTGTATCAAAAGCATTGAATGTGGATGATACGTTGGTTAGCACTCAATTGCGACCTTATCACATTGCTGTTTTGAAGATTTGTATCAATCCGGGCCGGATGAGATAACCACATGGGGAATAATCCGTTAAGATTGCCGGAGACATGAGAAAAAAAGACTAAAAAACACAGTTATGGACAAAATCAACTCAGTTTATGCTTGGTTTTTGCACAATTCTGCCGAATATTTTTATTATGGATACGGCTGCGATTAAACATTTAAGGTATGAGCTGGCACTGGGTAAGGAAATTCCCATGCCAAAGCCTAAGATCGATTATCTTCCCAACGACCAGTATTCCCTACAACAGTTCCTGCATGCTGCTTGTGCTGTTCATTACGGTGCTCTTGGGAAAAACAACGGTCAGTGGAGCTTCGGTCCCGATGCCCCGGACGGGGTAAAACTTTCGAGTCGTGCGGACATTCGTGAGATGCTCGACATTGCCGAACATCTGGGAGTGATCGTACCCGGCGATGCCCAGGGAGAGTTTGTTCCTTACCGTCTGGCGCCGTCATACGAAAAGAAATTTGCGAAGTTCGCTTCTTGAAGTCCGCCCTCGCAACGTCAGGGTGCCAACGTCATAATTGACGAGACAACAAGAAAACGGCCGTGTCAAGGTTCGTCTGTTAATCTGTTTCATAACCTATCAGGTGGTTGGAAGTGGCCCGAGCTCCGTTTCAGGTACTTGTAATTCCTTATTTACTGATATCCCCTGAACCGCTTTACCTAATCTTGAAACGATCCGACGCTGCTTATTGGCAGCCGGTTGCTGGTGGCGGCGAGGGAGGGGAGAATTCGGTCGAAGCGGCCGTTCGCGAAACCGCTGAAGAGGTTGGGGTGAAAGCTGCCGGACACCAATTTGTCCCAATCCCTCCGATCACTTTCATCTCGGTATATGATTGCTTTGGACGATTACTCTGGGGACCTCGAGTGACAGTCATTCCGCAGTTTTTCTTCAGCCTCGAATCGACAACGGATACCGTAACGCTGTCGTCCGAGCATACTGCTTATCAATGGTTGCCGTTCGATTTGGCCCGCCCGCTGTTGTACTGGGAGGATAATCGAAACGCCCTGACGACTTTACATCGCCGTTTGACCGGCGCCGATAAAAGCTAGAGTAAGCAGCCTGAGAACGGCTCTATACTACTCGCGTCATTAGAACTTCCAACCGTATGGCCGCGACGGCCGGGTTTATCTCCGCTACGAGGGGAGATATTTTATCTCTTCCTACGGCACCAGGATCTGTTTGAACGAAAGCATCGCAGCGACTGTTTCTCGCATGTTGCCTGCTTTGCCGATTAAGAGTTTGTCCTTCCGCCCATAATAATCGAGACAGGTTCCGCACGAGGAGAACTCGGTTCCGGCATCGGCGAATTTCCGCAATGTCTCAATCACGGGACTGCCCTCGGTTGTCAGAAAAATGCCGCTGTTCATGCAAATCACCAGTGCCGGAAGACGGCCTGACTCATAGAGCATATTGAGGAAAGCGTTCATCAACTTCGCACCGAGATCGGGCTCACCGTCGCCCAGACCGTCGGATTTAATCAGCAGCAGCAGGTCCTTGTCGACTGTCATGGTCTTTTCTCCCGCTGTTCACCGCTAGATGCGATGAACAGGAATTTCATACAGTTCAGTATTCATATATCCATGTTCGTTCGAAGATAGCCAGACCGGATTGGGCACGCAAGTAATGTGCCGCTGAGCGGTTCACAAAAAAAAGGACAGGCCCGAAGACCTGTCCCTTGATAACGAGGAGTGAACGCTATTTCATCAACAGCATTTTCCTGGTATCGACACCTTCGTTGGTGACGATGCGATAGAGATATATCCCGCTGGCCATCCCGGAGCCGTCCCAGGTAACACTATGATATCCTGCCGAGCGCGATTCGTTGACCAGAGTCGCGATGCGCTGTCCGGCAATGTTGAACACCTCCAGTGTTACATGACTCGGCTGAGAAATGCTGAAACCGATTTCCGTAACCGGGTTGAACGGATTGGGGTAGTTCTGCATCAGGCCGAATTGGACCGGAACCAGAGCCAGACTGGCGCCGCGATCTTCTCCATAAACCCAGCCGGATTCACACGAGCGGGTAACTTCGTTGTCCCCCGACACATAAGTGTTGGTGCTGTGGGTGACGTTCGTTACTTCGAAACACCATTCACCGGAGGGCTTTTTCACACCGCTGGTCTGGAATGAAACCGTACCGCTGGATCCGGTGGTGCCGCTGAGGCTGCCGCTGGTCGGGCCGTCATAGGTAACGTATACGGTCGCGTTAGCTACGGCGCTGCCGACGTCGTCCTTAATCGTGACGGTTGCCGTACCGACATAGTTCGGACCGGATTTGCCGCGGCCAACCGCGATATCGGCTACATGCATCGTGCCGGTCGATTGATCGGTCACGGTGATGTAGTTCGACTTGGTCTCGACATCCGAGCCGTAGGCGTTGGTGGCTGTCAGAGTTACCGTATAGGTGCCGATGTTGGCATAGGTGTAGGTCGGATTCTGAGCCGACGAAGTTCCTGAGCCGTCACCGAAATCCCAACTCCAGGAGGTCGGACTTCCGGTCGACAGGTCGGTGAAGCTGACCAGTAACGGATACGAACCGGTTGTCGGTGAACCGACAAATTCCGCTACCGGCGGACCGGGGGTCGTTTCGTATTCGATGTACATCTCGTCGATATACACCGCATCGAGACTCACATTACCCCAGGAGCGGTTGTCGTCCTTCACCTGTACATAGATGGTGCCACTGGTATAAGCCGGCAGGGAATAAGTATAAACCTGCTCGGTTGCGGAAGAAACCGTAACCATCGTCGTGTAGGTGACGCCGTCGGTCGAATACGAGAATATGAAATCATCACCGTCGCTGTTGTTCGGGCGATAAGCCTCCAGATAGAACGTGACGGTTGCTCCACCGCCAACGGTGAAGGTCCATTCATGTTCAGCGTTACTGGTGACTTTTACCGGATGACTGGTCGACTCCGATTCGATTATTCCCTCGTAGACATTGTCACTCGCATAAGTGTCGGTCATGGACCCGCTTACCGTGCCCAGGCTGCTTGTTTCGGAATCAGCATAGGCTTTTTCCGCCACACCGGGTTCGGTAACCGTGATATAACCGGTTTTGACTTCATCGTCGGAGCCATAAGCGTTGGACGCTGTCAGAGTAACGGTGTACGTCCCGACCTCGTTGTAGATATAACTCGGATTCTGAGCTGCCGAAGTTCCGACACCGTCGCCGAAATCCCAACTCCAGGCGGTAGGATCGCCGGTCGACAGATCAGTGAAACTGACCGTCAGGGGAGCTTCGCCGCTGGTCGGAGAACCGGAGAAATTAGCAGTCGGCGGCGCCGGAGCGGTGACCGTGATGTAATCAACCTTAGTCTCGACATCGTAACCGTAAGCGTTGGTCGCTGTCAGGGTAACGGTATAAGTGCCGATCGCGGTGTAAGTGTAGCTCGGGTTCTGAGCGGCTGAAGTCCCGCCGTCGCCGAAATCCCAACTCCAGGCAGTCGGTGAGTTGGTTGACAAATCGGTGAAGCTCACCGTAAGGGAGACTTCGCCGGTGGTCGGACTGCCGCTGAAGTTGGCTACCGGCGGATTCTGACCGCCGCCGGCCGCTGCCAGGGCCGCAGCGACGTCGACAATTCCGACACCAACGTACTTGGTCTGGTTGTATGACTTGGTGTTGTTAACGATCAAGTCCCATTTATCCTGAGCGCTGAGACTCGGATTGTAGGATTCCAGCAAAGCCGCCACGCCGACTACGTGCGGACAGGCCATTGAGGTACCGTCCATCGACGAGATATAATCCGTGCCCGGATCGGAGGGGTCGGTGATTGTGCTGAGAACGCTGACCCCGGGAGCCGCCACGTCTACCCAGGAGCCGTAGTTCGAGAAGCTGGCCGGATTACCGTCCTGATCAGTTGCGCCGACATCCATACAGTCGGTGCGAGCGCCAAGATAATCGGCGCTGGACGAACTGGAGTTACCGGCGGCGACGATCACCATAACATCCTGAGCAATCAGGTAGTCACAGGCCGCGCTCAGTCCGCCGGAGTTGCTGGTGCCGAAAGAGCAGTTGATCGCCGCTACATTCCAGCCGGCGATTTTCAACTCGGCCATGTAGTACATCGCCTCGGCGACATAATCCATGATCACCACGCCCATATCATAGCCGGAATAGCGCAACTGGTAACCGATACGACACGGCACTAATTTTACACCATTTCCACCGCCGGCATAAGTTCCGTCACCGAAACCACCGGCAATACCCGCCACGGCATAACCGTTGTTGGTGATAGCGGCAATCGTACCGGCCGTATGAGTCCCATGGCCGTTGCCGTCCGAAGGATCATTGTCGGCTCCGCCACAATCCAGGTCGGTACATGAGTAGATGTACCAATCGGTGCTCTCGACGAAATCCCAACCGATGATATCGTCAATATAGCCGTTGCCGTCATCGTCAATACCATTGCCGACCACTTCGTTGGTGTTGATCCAGATGTTGCCGTTGGTCGTGGCATCGTTCGGGCCCGGCGGATCGGAACCGCCGAGATCACCGTGGTCGTACATCGTACCAATGTCCAGATCACCTACCAGGACGACCTGAGAACCGGTTTCACTATCCCAGGCGTTGTCGGCTTCGATACCGTACGTATCCCAGTAATGCCATTGGTCATAGGGGTAGCTTTCCGGAGGATCATCGTAATAAGTGTCGTTAGGGGTGGCATAGACCGTGCTCACGCCGATCGGTTCGCAATGATTGACCTCGGGGAGTGCTTCATAAGCGGCCATGACTTCATCGAGGCTTCCGACCTCGAACGTGACTTTGTAATGCCGGGCGAGTGAACTCGCACCCTCGGCCTGCGCCATGGCTCCGCGATCCGCTCCCGGGAACTGGGGCCGGAGACTCTTTACCTGAAATTGCTCAGCCAGTTGGCTGAAACCGTTCATGTCGGAAAGAGCCAGCGAAGATTTCGCATCTTTCTGGTGGTCAATGGTCACATTATCGTTGAGAACGACAATAAACCGATTCGGAATGTATCCCAGGAAACTCTCCTGGTAAATATAGCGAGAAGGATCAGTCGGGAGGTATTCCTCCGATGCTACCGACCCGGCCACAAGTACTAAAATAAGAAATGTGGCGGTGAAAAACCTGCGCATAATTCCTCCTATGAAAGGACTAGTTGTGGCTTCCAAGAAATAGAGCAAATACTGAGATATCTGTCGACGGCTATCACCTCCCTGCGTACGGACCATTCTGCAAGTCCGGAAATAGGTGACCTTCTGTACTTATTAATAGAGGAAGAGCCGGACCGGTTTGATACCCAATAATGGCGCCGCTGTGTTGTTAGTCGGAACTTGTTGTTTAACAACGAAATGAGAGGCCTCACCCGACCCCTTTGGTGTTTACATGCAACATATATCGCATGGGAACGGTGTGTGATGTTGAGAAAAGCAAAGGGGCGTCGCACTCAGTGTATCAACGCCCCTTGGCCAGGTTGAGGAGGTGTAATTTACAACTTTACAGCAATTCTATGAATGCGACTACCTCGTAATCGCCTATACCGCCGATATTGATATCCGCAAGGGTGCGATCGTAATGGAAGTTGGCGCTGTTATGGTTCACAATGTCGTTGGCTACTATCGAACCGTAGAATTCTCCTGAGTTACGGAGGTCGGCCGAACCATCCGGACTGTAGAACACCGCCCGAATATCACCGCTGTTTTTAAGAACGAAATCTCCCTGCGAATAGAAGATCAGATCGCCGGGATCGCCGCCGTCGTTGACCGTTGCAGAATTCTTCATCTCGATGTCACCGGTGACGTAAACAGTTACCTCCGCACCTGGGGATAGAACCAGGTTGGCCGAGTTAAACAGGGTAATGGTCGAAAAATAATAAACGCCGCTTCCTAATGTCACGGTGCCCTCACTCGAAAAATCATGAGTCACGGAATCGTAGGTGAAGGAACCGCTGATGCTGTCGAGGTTCATGTTGGCCAGAGCTGAGTCGAAAGCGGCTTGTGGAATAGGAGGGAGCTCCTGTTCCTCAGCCGTATCCGAGGTATCGCCGGTAACGGTAGCGCCGGGGTGAATGTCAATTCCCCCCAAAGTGGCCGATTGCACATCACCACCGACAAAACCGCCGTTGGCGACGACCACATCTACGTTCGAGCCAACGTCACCGTCGGCATCCAGTCGTGTCGACCAGTATGTTCCTGAATCCGAATTGTACGAGTCGATATGCATGCTGTTGCGGATATCAACCAGTTCATCGCCGAACATGGCGTATTTGAACGGATTGTAAATTTTCGGCGCGACCTCGAACTGCAAGTTGGTCATGGCTCCTTCAACAATGCCGGTTGAGGTAACGACCACCGTATCCGCCAGAGTCGAGTCGGTGGTGGAGTCAGCTACGACGACACTATATACGCCATTACCGAACGAAATGTCGCTGTATCCGTCGCGCCAAGTTTTGTCTTCTATCAACTGACTCACGGCTCGATGTCCACCGGCCTCGGCAACATAGAACGCTTCGTCGTTATGCAGGTTGTTGTACGACAAATCCATATCGGTGGTGGAATTGGTAACTGCCATGACACCGATCAGGGCAATCATACTCATCAACACGAGTGTAACCAGGAGCGCACCACCGCGATTGTTAAACCATGGTTTCTTCAGTATTATCATATCCGTATTCCGTTCGTTATGTGCGTTTGCGAGTTTCGGACGAATCACCTGTAGTTTTTCAGTCGGTTATCAGTCTCTCATCAAGGCTCAAAGTTCCACGAACGAGCAGGCTGCCAGATTGCCGCTGCCGCCCATCGCTATGCTGCTCAGGTCGCGGTCATAATGGAATTTCGAACTGTTATGGCAGACGATGTTATTAGCTATGATCGATCCGAAAAACTCACCGGAGTTTCTCAGATCGGCGTCACCGTCGGGATTGTAAAACACGGCGTTTATGTCGCCGCTGTTCTTCAGGACGAAATCACCCTGGGAATAAATCATCAAATCAGAAGGATCACCGCCCGAATTCACCGAAGCCGAGTTTTTCAATTCGATGTCACCGGTCACATATATTGTCACGTTGGCGCCGGAAGCTATTGTCAGCGTGGCGGAGTTCTTGAGAATAATACTCGAGAAGTAGTAAATGCCGCTGCCCAAGACGACGTTGCCGGTGCTCTGGAAAGCATAGGTAGCCGAATCGTAAGTATAGGTGCCGCTAATTGAGTCGTTGGCTGCCGAGACGGCCAGGGCGGCATCGAACTCCGCCTGGGGAATGGTCGGCAACAACTGCTCAGGAGCGTTGTCCGAAATGTCACCGGTTACCGTTGCTCCGGGATTTACACTCAGACCGCCTATGTTCGAAGTCTGCACGTCGCCGCCGACAAAGGCTCCGTTTTTCACGATAATGTTGCCGTTGGATCCGATGTCACCGTCGGTGTTGAGACGCGTGAGCCAATAAGAACCGGAATCGGAGTTATAGGAGTCCGAATTCATGCTGTTGCGAATATCCACGACATCGTCGCCGAACATGGCATAACGGAAAGGATATATGACATCCGGCACCATTTCATATTGAACGGTCGCCGATGCTTCATCCGCCTCACCGGTAGCGGTGACCACTACCGTATCGGCCAGGGTGGAGTCGGTCGTCGAATCCGACACAACCACACTATATATTCCACTGCCGAAGGCGACATCGGCATAGCCGTCGCGCCAGGTCTTATCAGTCATAAGTTCAGCGATAGCCCGCTTAGCTCCGGCCTCGGCAAGATAAAAGGCTTCGTCGCTATCGGCCTGATTGAAAGAGAGGTCAAGGTCGGTGTTGGAATTCTGGGCAGCCATAAGACCTACCAGAGCCAGCATTCCAACCAGGACCAGCGATATCAACAGAGCGCTGCCGCGATTATTTCTCAGTACCTTATTCATATACTCTCCCCATCCTGTCAGAGGTTAAGGTTCCTCATAATGACCCTCTCGGTAAATGTATAGGTTCGCACCCCGCTGTTACGGACGAAACTTTCATCGGCCTTCGAAGTCTGTACCACGAGTGTTATTTCAAGGGAGTTGGAGGTTGGGGCATTATAACTGATAGAGCGAACCAGATCCGAGTAGGGAATGGCGGCGTCGCTGTTTACTTTGCGCATCAGGCGTTTCGGTCTGTTGGATTCAGTCAATCCGTTCACGGTCATCATATCGGCGTCGGCATAGTCCTCCAGGAAGAACAAAACCGTGTCTACCGGTTGTGTCTGGTTGAAGTATATCGCAAGGCTGTCGCCGGAAATCTCATACGGCGTATGACCGCCGACTTTATAACCGGCCATACGAGCCGTTCTTGCTATTTCCTGAAGTACGTTACGCGAGTTTTGCTGCAGATCGGATATCTCCTCCTGCGTCAAAGCTGAATTGTGCATACTGGCGTAGAATTTATACCCCGCAAGCGCAATCACACTGGTCATGGCCAGAGAGATCAGCAGTTCCAGGATCGTGTAGCCTTTACTGTTAAATCGCTTTCTCATATTATTGACCCTTCATTACTAATCTAGTCCAGCAGGAATGTGCTGTATTCGCGTGTACGGGCAAGATCGTGATAGTCGGTCCAGGAAACCTCAACAGCGATCCGATAGAGACCGGCCGGTATGAGGGAGTCCACCGAATTGTCGGCAACGATCGTATGGCGTGAGAATCCGTCGCGAACGTCTTCTTCGTAAAGATCCAACGGTATCCCGGAGATCGAATCCATTCCTTCATATAGCTCGATCTGCTGCTTGATCAGGTTGGAGGCGATGTTGTTGTCCCGCGATATAACGTTGCCGTCAACGGCCGTTATCATCAGCGGCGCCAACCCAAGCATTCCCAGGCTGAATACTATCAAGGCCATCAGAACCTCGAGAAGACTTATTCCTTTGTCGTTCAGTATCCGAAATCTTTTCATTGCTTCTATCTCCCTTAGCTTCTGACCGCTATTGAGCAAGCCTTTTGCCATTCTTCAACGATGTCTATCTGTCGCTGTAAGGCTCTGTAAGAGTGACAATTGCCAAAATCGAAATCCATACTTAACATGGTCGTTTTGGTATAATTATTGGGAAAGGACCATACTCTCACGGATAGACACAACGGTGGCGGATGGTATCAGAAAGCTATGGCTGATACGGGAATAACTGGAAATTATCGACCTGATCGGCCAAGTGAATCGAGCAACTGAAGAGCTGCCCGGCGAAGATTATCTCCGTCTGGAGTCATTTTGATATACCGGTCAAGGTAAACTCCGGCGGAGTCGAGTTGGCCGTTTTCAACGAACAGCCGGCCCAGATTGTAGCAGGCTTTTCCGTAATCGGGATCGACAACAAGCGCTTGCCGATAAACTGCCTCAGCGGAATCTCGCTGATCCATTAAATGGTAACATAATCCAAGGGCAAACCATACACCGGCGTTGTTCTGGTCCAGAGTCGTTGCTTGTCGGTATACCGTTCCGGCTGAATCGACGTATCCGGCCTGAAGAAGCGTAAATGCCAGTTCGTTAACCGCCTCAAAAAAGCCGGGTGAAGCGGCCACGGCCTCGGACAGGCAGGGGAGGGCCTCATCGAAACGCCCCAATCCCTTGAGAGCAAGTCCGTAATTATAACGAAGAATCCAGTCGTCCGGCTGTGCCCGAACCGCGCGTTCATGCAGCACCAGGGCTTGTTCATAGTCACCGCGTTCCTGCAGCAGCAGGCCTAGATCGTTATTGGCGTGGGGAAGGGACGGGTCCGATTGCAATGCCAGTCGGTAGTATCTTTCGGCCTGGTCGTTATTCCCCTGATGGCGATAGATAGCGGCAAACATCTGATGTCCCTGAGCTTCTGATCCGGAGGCATATCCATAAGGGTCCCATCGCCCCAGTATAAGAAAGACCAGCAACACCAGCCCCGCAGTCCAGATACGTTTCCGGGGCAGCTTTGTGAATCCGGACAGCAGTTGATCTATTCCGGTTGCGGTGAAAACCGCCAGAACCGGGACCAGCGGCAAACGATACCGGGCTGTCACGAAAAAAAGCAACAGCGTCGGCAAGGCTGCGACAAGAAACCAGGCCAGTAATAGAAATCCGGTTTCCCAACGGCGGATCAAACAAATCCCGGCCAGGCCGAACGGCAGCAGCAGACCGAACGGAAAAAACACCGGCCGGCGCCAGATTAGCACGTTTAGCGGCGGTATCCTTCGCGCCAGATAATAGATATCGAAATTGTTGGCCAGTTCATATCCACCTAGTGTCAGAACCAGTTTGCGTATCACTAGTCGCGTGAAAACACCTGGGTGATTTATCATCTCGTGTATTGCCCGATTCCGCCAATAATTAGATTCCTCAGCAGCGCTGAGCGGTCGACCGGCGTCAGTTTCAGCCATGGCTCGGGTATCGGACATGCTTGCGTTGTCCCACCAATCCAATCCGGTGCCGGGGATCGTGGTCGAGACGCCGTCAGCCTTGAGGTTATTGCCAATGTACAGATTGATCCCGGAATACGAACCGATCAACACGAACTCCCCGGACTGGCTCCAGTTTCTGATCGTTACCGGTACGATTGCCACTATCAATCCGACCAACAAAAGCAGACCCTTACGGAGGTTTCGCTTTTCCTGACTATAAAGGTACACAATCACCGCTGCCCCGAGAGCGAAAACCAGCACCGTTGGCCGGACGACAGCCGATAATCCCAGAACCAATCCTGCCGCGCTATAAAGCCAGGCTCGTTGATACCGGAGCGCTAAAATGATAATGTAGATCGCGGCTGTGTTAAGGAAAATTGCCAATGTGGGCGCCAGCAACTGGCCGTCGTAAAGGATCAACGGTCCGTAGGCAGCTATAATGAAACCCGCGATAAGGGCGGCCCTTCGACCGGCCAGGCGGGCAGTTATGAGCCAGGTCCCGACGGCCGTCAAGCTTCCCATCAGGATTTGTATAATCCTGATCGGCCAGGAGCCGTCACCAAACAGGCCGAACACCAATTTCAGGAATAAAGGATAGAGAGGAGCTTTGAAAAACGATCCCGATGGAAATCCCGACCCGGGTATACCCACGGTTGCCAATCGGTGAAAATATGCCATGTCCATAATATCCGTATCAAACAGGGGGGTATTTGAAAACTGGAGCAGGAACCAGATCCGGAACACCATAGCTGTAATGAATACTATGGTTGGCCCGACCCAGCCGGGGAGGCGATCCAGCATAGCGTGTCTATTTACGGGTTTCATGGCAATATCGGTCGTTCATATAGGGTGTCATGTATATCGAAAGATATGCAAGGCGCGGGCAGGGATCAACTGCTACATTGATGTTGCAACCGGGGTGGCAGAGGGAATCCTGGTCTTGGATGATACGTTGTACTAGATTGCGGCAAAACACTTTCTGAATAAATCCCCTGCGTTTTGCTATTGACATAAACACGAGCATCCGATAAATTCAAGTGTGACACATTTGGTTTCCGTTATGTGCTTTTCGAGGTTTGTTGTATTCCCACTCTAATCTTTGTAAAGCCAGGTTCTGGGACCGTTGCGCAATTGGGCGCTTGAATTGCGTTTATCCCTCAGTGCAGCCATCCACCTAGGAAGGCTTAGCTGAAGAGATGAACAATTTTGGAGTGTAGAATGAACATCTACATCGGCAATCTGTCGTACAACACGACGGAAGAGAGACTGCGTGAGGCTTTTGAGAGTTACGGCCAGGTCTCAAGCGTAAAGATTATCACTGACCGCGAGACCGGTCGGCCGCGTGGCTTCGGGTTTGTCGAGATGGACAACCAGGACGAAGGCATGGCGGCTATCTCCGGCCTGAATGGCCAGGAACTCGATGGTCGTGCTCTGAACGTTAACGAAGCTCGTCAGCGCGAAAGTCGCGGTGGCGGTCGTGGAGGTGGCGGATACCGCGGTCGTAATTAACAACTGACTACTATACAGCCAGACGGGGTTTTACCCTGTCGACCATCGATAATAGAAAAGAGACCGGTTTTCAGACCGGTCTCTTCTTTTAACCCGAACGGGAGCTCTGTTTATTCGCCTGATGCGAATCAGTTGTCTCCCAGGGTGCTGCCCAGAGTCGCATTCTCGGCATCGACCAGTCCGCTTCCCTGCTGGTAGGCGGTAAGACCAATATCCTCCGCCGTTGAGGTCAGGAGGTTGCGAATCTGGACATTAGTATAACCGGGGTGTGCCGACCAGGCCAGAGCCGCCGCTCCGACCACCATCGGACAAGCCATGGAGGTCCCACTCATGGTTGTATACCCACCCCGCTTATAGGTCGAATAGATGTTATAGCCGGGAGCGATCAACTCGATCTCCGGGCCATAATTCGAGAAATAAGCTATGCCGTCAGTGGAGGTTGAAGCGGCTATGGCCATGACACAATCGTAATTGGCCGGAGCCGCTACGGCACCGCCGTCGTTGCCGGCCGCGGCAATGCACAGAATACCTTCGTTGTAGGCTTCGATCAGAGCGGTTTCTTCGGAGGTAGAACCGCCGCCCGAGAAACTCATATTAATGACATTGATATCGTTGTTGGGATCGGCGTCGTAATGCGTTGCAATGACCCAGTCGATTCCCTCGATGATGTCCAGCGTGGAGAGACGACGGCCACCCACCTGAACGGCGTAGATATTGACGTTCGGAGCTATGCCGACGACGCCTATGTCATTGTTGTCGGCCGAGATGATGCCGGCACAATGAGTGCCGTGACCGACTTTATCTTCCCAGTCATTGACGTTGTCGTTGATGGCTGAATAACCGCCGGCCCAGGTAAGGTCGGGGTGATCCATATCACCACCGGAATCCAATACGCCGACATTGATACCGGAGCCGTTATAAACCGTGTTCGTCCAGACATATTCCGCATCGGTGCGATCAACACCCCAGTCGAGAGTCTGCGTCACATAGTCGCGCATCATTTCTTCCTCGACATACAGGACATTGGGATTGTTGCTTAAGGCCGTTCGAGACGAAGACGGGATAGACACATAAACGATCGGGACATGTTTGAATTCCTGTTTAATCTCGCCGCCCATTGCCTTGAGAGCGGCATCGGGACGATGACCCTTTTCGAAAACTACCAGCAGGTTAACTCTCTCAGCCCCGTTAAAGGCTGCTTGTGAAGCGTCATTGTTCACGACATCGGAACCGGTCGGAGATTCGGAGCAGCCCCATACCATAATCAGGGTAAGCGCCATAGCCGCAAAAGCCAGCAGATGCTTCTTCATGTAAACTCCGTTGCATTGATGCCGGTCGGAAAATGGTAGAGAGGAGCCGGTCAGACCCGCTTACTTGTGAGTAAAGTGAGTCACGCCGTCAGTCCCGACGGTAAATTGGCTGCGACACCACATTTTCCAATCAGCAACACTGTTTATCAGGTTGCTCGGGTCGCACGCCGCCGGGCATACAAGGGGGATTAAAAGCCCTGTATTTACCATGCGTCTGCGGCGGTGCGCCGTACATTCAGGTCATCTCCTAAACCTGTACAGCGGCAGACGTCTGTTTGTCTCATCTGCGTTGTAAGCGCTCTTATGGACTAAGAGAATCCACGCCGTAGGGAAAATACAACAAGGCTTGAAATCATGGCTGGATATTATTGCGCGAATGCGAAGTATCCATCGCATTGCTTTATCGACAATGAGATAGAAGCAACCTTGACATAAATATCGGAACTCAGGCAAAATGCCGGCGTCGTTGCGTGAGCTGTCGTCGCTTCAGAGTCAGAAGCGTTTTTTATAGAAATGGCAGTACGGCATTCTGCCCGTGCGCCGATAGTAGTCCTGATGATACGCCTCAGCCGGATAGAATGCTGAAGCCTCAACTATCTCCGTGGCGATTTCGCATCCCTTGTCCCGAAGAAGGCCGACCAGTTTCTGCAGCGTATCTTTTTGTTCAGCCGATGTGTAAAACGCTGCCGAACGATACTGGTTACCGATATCGGGTCCCTGACGATCACGCTGGGTGGGATCGTGAATCTCGAAAAAGAATCGGGCCAGGGTTTCGTAGTCGGTAACGGCCGGATCGTATTTGACCTCGACCGCTTCGGCATGTCCGGTACGTCCGGTGCAGACCTGTTCATAGGAAGGGTTTTCCAGACTCCCGCCCATATAACCCGAGCGCACCGAGAGAACGCCTTTCATGTCTTCAAACAGATATTCCACTCCCCAGAAACATCCCCCCGCAAAATAGGCCACACTTGTATCGACCTCGGGAGTCGCCGGGATAAAATCGAGAGAGATGGAATTGACGCAATGCCGCGTATTCCTGACGGTGAATCCTTCTCCTTCGAACACATGCCCAAGATGTGCTCCGCACGCGGCGCAGGTTATTTCCGTACGGAAGCCGTCGGCGTCGACGGTGCGCTTGACGGCTCCCTCAATCGCGTCGTCGAAGCTCGGCCAGCCGCAGCCGGCCTCGAATTTATCATCCGACCGATACAGCAGTGCGCCGCATTGTCGACAAGCGTACGTGCCGACTCCGTGGAAATCGTAGTACTTACCACTGAAAGGAGTCTCCGTCCCTTTGTCGATAATGATTCGCTTTTCTTCCTGAGTAAGTTCTCGGTACGACATATTTACATCCTTTGCCTGGACCTCATCGAATCGCATCGGACAAAGCCAGGTCGGCGACGGAACCATCGCGGCCAACCACATGCCAAGCAGCAACTTGAATCGGTACGAACCTATCTAGAGATCCTCCGGCAACGAAGCAGAGTGGTCTTTGGGACCTGTTACATATCTCTTTAATGCATGAATGAAGTCACATGTTCCATGAACCACCGGATATTGTTAAATCTCCCGGATCGTCCGGGGACTCTGAATATCTAACTCACTGTTCTGATTCTGCACAAATTCATAGCTATGAAGTCGTTAGCCGGGGTAAAGGGGAGTTATTAATACCGGGAATATAGACCTCCCGGTCAAGTAGACAGAGCTACGGACGATATTTTTATGAGACAGTCCTTGCGGAGCCTTTAGCGATTTCGATCCGATGGCCGGGGCTGTGTTAATCAGGAAACAAAAAGCGGGCTAATTGCTGCGGGTCGTTTTGAGGCTCTCGGCGCTTTAAGGAGTTATGGAACAATGACTATCATGGGGAATGCATTGTTGAAATGCGCTATGTCGACGTTTGTCTGCGTCTGTTTGGCGCTGATCGTGGGCGCAGCGCCCGTTGTGGCCGATGTGGTCATCTCGGGCAACACCCTCGCGGCCTACACTGTAATGAGTTATTATGATGGCGGTAACCAGTCTGTTAATTGCGATGCTACCGGCTATTACCAGATCACCGTGCCGTCAGGCTGGTCCGGTACAGTTACTCCCAGCAATCCGGTCTGGCCGAATTTGGTTTTCAATCCGACTTCTCGCGGGTATACCAACGTCACTAATAACACTCCTTCGCAAAATTACAGTTTCACTGAGTACTACCCGACCATCTCCGGCAATGCCGGCGCAGCGGGAGTTACGCTCAGTTATACCGACGTGACGGCCAAAACCGCTTCGGCCGATGCTTCGGGCAACTATTCCTTCACCGTGTCCTACGAATGGAGCGGTACGGTAACGCCAAGCAAGACCGGCTGTACTTTCAGCCCAACCAGTAAGTCGTACGACTCCCTGGTCACCGACCAGACCGGGCAGGACTATATTGCTGACTTCACCAACGTCACCATTTCAGGCAACGCCGGAGTGGCGGGGGCTACGCTCAGCTATACCGACGGGACGGCTCAGGTCGATACCGCCGACGGTTTGGGGGATTATTCCTTCACCGTGTCTTACGAATGGACCGGCACGGTAACGCCGAGCAAGACCGGCTATACTTTTAGCCCCACATCTCATTCTTATACCAGTATAACGTCGAATCAGACCGGCCAGGATTTCACCGCCGCCTTGAACACCTACACCATCTCCGGCAACGCCGGAGTCGGCGGAGTAATTTTCAACTACACCATTGATGAGACCGATCACTACGTAGATACCGCCGATGGGGACGGCAACTACGCAATTGAGGTGAACCATGGAGTTTACCTGTTTATGGTCCCAAGCAAAACGGGCTACGAGTTCGATCCGCCCGTTCTCGGTCTTTATGGCGTGTCGGAAAATATGTCCAACGCCGATTTCATCGCGACACCTTTATTCTGCACTATCTCCGGTAATGCCGGGATCGCCGGTGCAATCCTGAGTTACACCGATAGCACGGCCAAGGCAGATACGGCCGACGGCGAAGGAGACTATTCATTCACCGTTCTGAGTAACTGGTCCGGTACCGTCACTCCGTCCAAAACCGCCTATGAGTTCACTCCGGCAAGTCGAACTTACAACGAGATCAGCACCAATCAAACCGAGCAGGACTACACGGCCGCCAGGGCTTATTATACGATCAGCGGCAATGCCGGGGTGGCTGACGCCGTTCTTTCATGGACCGATGTTCTGGACAAGACCGCCACGGCCGACAGTCTGGGCGATTACACCATACAGGTTTCACCGGATTGGTCCGGGACTGTTCGACCGTCCCTGACCGGCTACCATTTCGCACCGACCGGTTACAACTACAACTGGGTGGCGGAGGACCATGTCGATCAGGACTTCGTTGCCGAAGTAATCATGTTGACCATCTCCGGGTGGATCCACACTGCGACCGATCTCGGCATCGAGGGCGTCGCTCTGAGCGGGTTCCCCGATACAACGGTCGTAACGGCAGCCGATGGTCTCTACACTACCGAAGTGGCATACAACTGGTCGGGCACAGTGACGCCCGGTCTGACCGACTACTCGTTCGAACCGACTGAAATAGAATTTGACTCGGTGATAACCGATCAGACCGATCAGGACTTTGTCGGTGTGCTGCTAAGCGTCGGGGTGGACGATGAGATTCAATCCGGCCTTCCCGGGCAATACAATCTTTCCCAGAATTATCCGAATCCCTTCAATCCGATCACTTCGATTGGATTCGCTTTGCCGGAGGCTACCCATGTCCGCCTCAGTGTCTACAACAGTCTCGGTCAGAGAGTGGCAATGTTAATCGATCAGCCGCTGCCGGTCGGATATCACCAGATCGATTGGGACGGCTCAACACCGGGAGGACACCGGCTCTCCTCGGGGATGTATTTCTATCGCCTTGAGACCGGACAATATGTCGAGACCAGGAAGATGATTCTTTTGAAATGACAACCGTGTTATCGACAGAGCGGGAGCAGTTATAGCCTGCTCCCGCATCCAATCACGATCCTTATCTATATCTCCGGGACTTGCACCCGGCCGCATCCCTCAGTTGACAGACTGTCTTCAACTTCATATCTTTTTCCCATCAAAGGTATGAAGATACACTTTCGATTTGGGGGTTACTGATGAAGAAGCTCACGTTCCTGTTCGTCGTCCTGTTCATCGCAATTTCAGGGGCAGCAGCCAACGATTACATCGTGCTGGGTTGGAACGACCTTGGTATGCATTGCAGCAACAAGGATTTCTCCACGACGGTTGTTTTACCGCCGTTCAATGTCGTTTACGCCCAGATAATTAAGGTGGGGGATTCGCTCAATCCTCCCGCCCTTGTTTCCGATCCGTTTCGTATTAGTTACTCTTTTCCCGGCAATACTTATTCGGTAGGTAAAACTAATTTCTGGGATTACTCCGAAAAGTTGTTCGGCGCCAAACTGACCGACAACATTGGTCTTACGGGAGCCGGGCTGAGCGGAGATATGCACCCGATGAAGGGTTTCTTTATCGTCGAGGGCGTGCCGCTCACGCCCTATACCGATCAGGACCTGATCAATGAAGATCCCTTCCAACTTGCCTCGTTAACTGTATATGATGAGAAAGGCAATTCTCTTGCTTCCACTCGAGCCGTGGTGCCGGTTTCCAACGAAATAAACTGCGTCAGTGCCGGTTGCCATGCCAGTGAACTGGAAATACTTCAAAATCACACCGACTCATTGGGTGATCTTACTCAGGCCACCCCGATACTGTGCGCCGGTTGTCATTCATCCAACGCTCTCGGAACCGAGGGACAACCCGGTCTCGCCTCATTGTCCGAGACTATCCATTCGCGTCACGGTGAAATAACCGATGACTGCTATAAATGCCATCCCGGTCCGAAAACCAAATGTTTGCGCGGTGTCATGGCTAACGAACACGGACTGGTTTGCCAGGATTGTCATGGTTCGGTGATTGAAGTCGGTAAGTCAATAAAGGAAGGCCGTCAGCCCTGGCTCATGGAACCCTCTTGTGGCGCCGAAGAATGCCACGGTACGACATACGCCGAGGAACAAGCTACGCTCTACCGTCTCTCACGCGGTCACGGTAAACTTTTCTGCAGTGCCTGTCACGGTGAGCCTCATGCCATTGCCCCGAGTCGTGTCGAAAACGACAATGTACAGAACACGACACTCCAGGGAAAAGCCGGTGTATTGCGCAAATGTTCCGTGTGTCACGGGTACACTCCGGCCGGAGAAGGTCCCCACGGACTGAAGGCGGCTGATTTATAACTCGCGATGGCCGTCGGACATCCGTCCGATGATTTCAAATCCTGAGTTCAATAAACTATCGATTACATATTCCGGGCCGGTTTTTTACCGGCCCGGTTCCTTGCTTGACACCTTGACCGGCGTACCCCTTAATTCCGTCAGTTATATTTCCTGAGTTTAAACCTGTCGAGGTGTAATAATGAATTGTCGAGTCGGGACTCTAAGTCTGGGAGTGGTCATGTTGTTGATGTCTGGATTGTTGGGAGCCGGTTGTAGCGGAAACAAACCAACGCCGCCTGATACCAGAATCGAACCGGTAACCGATGTTTATCATGGTGTCGAGGTCGTTGACAATTATCGCTGGCTCGAGAACGGTGATGATCCCGAAGTCAAAGCTTGGGATATCGAACAGGACCGGTATACACGTTCAATTTTGGATGCCGTTCCGTACCGCTCGACCCTGGAAGAAGAACTTCGACAGTTGTACGATAACTCCGCCTCGGAATACTCCCAATTCGTTTCTGTCGGCGACAAACTTTTTGCGCTCAAGCTGCAACCGCCCAAAGATCAAGATATGTTGGTGCGGCTCGAGTCGCCGCTGGATTCGACCGGCGAACGAATCATCGTCGATCCCAACGAAATCGACAGCTCCGGTCGGACCGCGATCGATTTCTTCTCGGTCTCGCATGACGGGAGTCTGGTGGCGGTGTCGATGTCCGAGGGAGGCACTGAGGACGGTAACGTCTCGGTTTATCGAGTCGAGGACGGCCGCCGCCTGACGGACTACGTTACCGGTGTCAACGGTCCCACCGCCGGGGGAGATGTGGCCTGGCTGTCCGACAACTCCGGTTTTTTCTACACTCGTTATCCCCATCCGGGTGAACGACCGGATGAGGACCTGCGCTTCTATCAGCAAGTCTATTTTCATCGTCTAGGTACGCCTGAAGAGGAAGACCACTATGTGATCGGGAAGGAGTTTCCGAGCATCGCCGAGATAGAATTCGAAACCTCACCCGACGGTAGATATATCGTTGCGGTTGTGGCCAACGGCGACGGCGGTGAATACGATCATTGGCTGCGCCAACCGAACGGTCAATGGGAACGTGTCACGCGATTCGAAGATGAAATCACTACCGCCAGGTTCGACGATAAGAACCGGCTCTGTCTGCTCTCCAGCAAAAATGCCGACATGAGGCAGATTCTTCGCCTCCCCGCCGGTGCGACGAATCTCGCCAAAGCCAGGACGGTTGTCACCGAGAGCGATGCCGTGATCGAGGAATTCCTGCCGACCGACAACCGGATTTATGTTGTCGAAATGATCGGGGGACCGATGCAACTGCGGGTGTACGACGACAACGGCGCATTTCAGAAGGAAGTCCCGATTCGCCCGGTTTCAGCGGTCAGTTCGTTGACACGTTTGGAAGGCGATCGCGTCATGTACTACAATTCATCCTATGTCGAACCCGGCGCACGTTTCGTGTACGAAGCCGCCGAGAACAGATCGCTCCCGACTACTTACGTTGAACATTCACCGGCCGATTTCTCCAACGTTGAGGTAAGTCGCGAGACCGCCGTTTCCAGGGACGGTACGGCGGTGCCGATGACTATCCTCAAGCGCCGGGGTACGAAACTCGACGGCTCCAATCCGACCATCCTCTACGGTTATGGCGGTTACGGCCTGAGTGAAACGCCGGGTCTTCAGGAGTCGATCAGCCTGTGGTTGAATCGTGGCGGTATTTACGTTTATGCCAACATTCGCGGCGGGGCCGAGTTCGGTGAGCAATGGCATAAGCAGGGATATTTGACCGACAAGCAAAACGTGTTCGATGACTTCGCCGCCTGCGCCCAACACCTGATCGACTCCGGCTACACTTTACCGGAACGACTCGCCATCCGGGGCGGCAGCAACGGCGGGCTTCTTGTCGGCGCGGTTATGGTTCAGCATCCGGAATTGTTCAAAGCGGTGGTGTGTGAAAAGGGAGTGCTCGATGCTCTCCGCTCCGAATTCGAACCCAACGGCGTGTTCAACACCACCGAGTTCGGATCGGTCAGGGATCCCGAGCAGTTCAAAGCGCTGTATGCATATTCGCCTTATGCCAACGTCAAGGACGGCGTGAACTATCCCGATGTTTTGTTCACGGCCGATGTCAACGATGGCCGTGTCGATGCCTCCAATTCGCGCAAGATGACGGCTCGCCTTCAGGCGGTCAAAGCCAACCGGGGACTCACTCTGCTGAGAATCGGCGCCGGTATGGGGCACGGTATGGGGATGTCCTCGTCGGATCGGATCGCTCAGGATGCCGATGTTTACACCTTCCTGTTCGACCGATTGGGCCTGCTGTGTAAATGAATGCGGATTCAGCCATCTTCATTCGGGTTTACGGAGCAGGCCCCGACAGGCCAGGTATCGCCCGGGAGTAAGGAAGACTGTTGACAAATCTCTATCGCGGCGGAGACAAGCCCCGCTGCTGCGCGTTGATGAATCCTGCGGGCGGCCTTGTGTCGCCCGTATTACAAACATGTTTTGCCGTATGTTCGTGCGTATGGCTAATTCAACAGGTCCCAAGTCCCCCGATCGACACGACCGGTAGCGCTCACCTCTTAACAACAGGTTTCCCGAACCAGGAGCCACTTGTTATGGTTATAGCAATATAAGAAAGTCTGTAAGCAATAGGAGACTCATGGAATCGAAGAAGATATCTCAGTCTCGCGCGGTCAAGGCGATGCTGGTTCTGCCGCCTGACTCCAACACCCTTGGGACCATGTTCGGCGGCATGGTGATGAAATACATTGACGACATTGCCTCGATCTCGGCGTATCGCCATGCCCGGCAACAGGTGGTAACCGCCTCGACCGACTCGGTCGATTTTCTCTATCCGATCAATGTCGGCCAGATGATCTGCCTCGAGTCGTTCGTCACCTGGACCCATCATACTTCGATGGAAATCTACGTCAGTATTGTCAGCGAGGATTTGAAAACCGGCGAACGACGGGTATGTGCCTCATCGTTTCTGACCTTTGTTGCAATCGACGAGCACGGGAAAACGCAGGCAGTCCCGGAGGCGATCCCCGAGACTGATTTCGAAAAAGAACTTCATCGTACCGCTCCGGAGCGGTTCCAGCGCCGTCTGGAGCGTAAAGCTCACTCGAAGGAACTGGCGCAACGTTTCCCGATCCACCGGCTCCGGACCGGCGAAGTCTGATTTGACCGTACTTGCGGGGACGACGGATTAATCCCGGTTTACCACTCGCGTCCCGGCGATCCGGTCGCCGAATCGGGCGCGTTCGGTCGACCTCACGATCAGCCAGACACCGAGGAGATTAAGTACCGGCAGAGCATCCACGATTCGCAACAGGTTTCGGATCAGGGATCGTCCGGGGCCGGGCACGTTGCCTTGCGGGTCGATCACCTTGATCCGCAACAATCGTTTGCCGATCGTCCCGCCAACCAGTCCCTCCGTCAACACGAAATAGAGCATGATCACGACCAGGAAAATCAGGCACAGGGGATCGGTAATGAAAAGGCCGTAGCTCCAGCGATGATCGGCGGCGGTCATCATCCAGGTTCCCTTGACCAGCCGGGTCACCGGGAAGAAAACCAGACTCAGTGCGATGAAATCAATCACCAACGCCGCGAAGCGCGGCCAAAGACCGACATAACGGTATTCACTCATCCATCACCCCCGATCCATGAATCTCAATGTGTCCGATGTCTGCCCGTCTCGATGCTCTCCGCACCATATATAACTCTGTCTGTCGTTCGGGTCAATCGTTGGACGGAAGATGAACGTGTCTGCCGTTACCCCAGACAGAAAAAGGGCAGGATGATTGACCTGCCCTTAAATACTTAGTGAGTCAATTATCTCAATGATGGCCGATTTCTTTATCCGTGAAGAGATAATCCTTGAGTTCTTTCTCGAAGGCCTTGTCGTTTCGACGCAGCCATTCGATCAACATCGCGGCATGCTCTAACTCTTCGTCGCGGTTATGGGCCATGATTTCCTTCAACGTCGGATTGTCGCAGGCATCGGCGCGTTGCATATACCAGTCGACCGCCTCCAGTTCCTCGATCAGGGATGCCAGCGCCCGATGCTTATTGATCGTTTCCGGGCTGAGTTTCTCGCGAAGTTCGGGCATTGCTTCCAGGGCCATGGTGATTGTGCCTCCATCTGTTATAGCTCATTGCTATATGAGTTATTATTTTCACATTCAACTCTCCGAATCAACAGAACCTATTCGGAGACCGATAATATACCCCAATACTATCCCAAACGGAGACTCCGGACAACGAAAAACGCTCGGCAGAGCGGATATCGCTCGCCGAGCGTTTCACAATCTTACTGATGTTATTTCGATTATTTGCGTCGTTTCAATCGACGTTAGTCTATTCTCTCCCGCTCGGCCGCTGCCTCGCGTGCCTTCTCCAGCTCCAACTCCGCCTCGAGCGCTTTGAGTCGAGCCTCTTTGGCCTTCAACTCGTAATAGCGCAAATCGGTCACATAGCCGGTCTGAACCTCGCCCGTTTCGTCGGTGAAAGATACCGCTGTCGCCTCCGGGTCTTCGCCCGGATTGGAGGCCACGGTGAGCACCGATCCGTAGGATGTTGGGATGTAGATCGCCGTTATTCGGTAGCGGCCGCAGGTAACATTGCCTTCGACTTCAGGCGCCGTTCGCTTGGCCCGAAGGTAGTACGTGTGTGCGCCGGCGGCTTCCTCGTAGACGACTCCGTCTACCATTACGGGAATCGTGGTGTAGTAGCCCGCGGCAGTGGTAGCATCCGCGTACACGTACAATGAGTTCTGGATATAAGTGGTCTCCTCGGTGTTGTCGACTACCTGCACGTAAGCACCGGTGGGTGTACTTACTCGGAATGAAACGTACGTGCATCCGAGGAGATAGACATATCCCGGTCCGGGCAAAGTAATCTCTACCGATTCGAGGGTGGAGTAGGTATTCTCGAGGTTTGTTCCTACGACGGTAGCGTTCCCTTCGCGTGCAATTCCCGGCTCGTTGAACATTTCATCCGAGTTCACGGAGCTTTCGGGGAGGATCGCCGCGTTGTCGCCGGTCGAACCTCCATCCAGTTCAACCGTCGTTGCACCATCCGAGTCGGCGAGGCGCAAGAGCCCTCCCAGACTGTATCGGGAATCGAGGCTGGCTGTTTTTGTCCCATCGTGCTGGTGCAGATAGAGAGAGCCGTAGCTGGTGCCGAACAGAATGGAAGACATGTGTCCGGAATTGAATAAATACAGGTTGGCGGCATCGTCGGTCAGTTCGAGTCTGCCCGCTGTCTGGCCGCCTTCCATCTGGAAGGACAGTTCATCTTTGAGGGTATCCCCGTCGGCCCGGAGATACGGATCTCCGGCTACTTCATAGGCTGTGTCGGCGAACAACGATTGGAACGAAAAACCGACGCTGGTGATCCGCTGGCGCGGTTCGAGATTGCCGTACCCCCCAACATAGACGTTCAGAAAAAGATCGGTGTTCTTGACGAAGATGTCGGAAGTCAGCGAGGAGTGTGTCCCGAGCGCATAGTTAAACAGACCGTTCACTACCTCAACTTTGCACAGATTGCTTGTCCAGATCAAATCCGACGGACTGGTCGAAGTCGAATCGTTCCAGAGGCTGAACTCCATTTCATATATATCATCCGCGACCGGCTGATCATTATCGTCAGCCAGTCGACCCTGATAGTTCACCAACAACGGAATGTCGGCCAACGCTATGCTCGTTATCAGGAAAGCGGCAATGACTATCAAGATGCCACGATATATCTGGCTACGTTGCTCCATACTTATCTCCTCACGGTATATGGGCTTTCCGGTTGGTAAGTGGTGTATCAAATCCAATTTAACGCAAAATGCCGTGAATCAAAGGAAAATCGCTTTAATGTAACACTATGCGGATATCGCTCGAGTCCCTGATTAGCCCGGATCGATGGAGCCGATGCCTCCCATTTCACAACGAAAAACGCTCGGCGAAGCGTATATCACTCGCCGAGCGTTCCGCTATTTTGATTACGACTGCCGACGTCGATTCGGTCAGTCACGTCATGTCGATTGATTCTACTCCAGGCGCTCCCGCTCGGCTGCGGCCTCGCGTGCCTTCTCCAACTCCAACTCCGCTTCGAGCGCTTTGAGTCGAGCCTCTTTGGCCTTCAGCTCGTAATAGCGCAGGTCGGTCACATAGTCGGTTTGTGGTTGGCCCGTTTCGTCGGTGTAGGATACTGCTGTCGCCTCGGGATCGTCGCCGGGGTAGGAGGATACTGTATACACTGAGCCATACGAAGTAGGGAAGTACATCGCCGTCATGCGATAACGCCCCATGTTGATATCTTCGGCAACGGTGTTCGTTCGCTTTGCCTGAAGGTAGTAGGTGTAGGTGCCAGCAGACGATTCGTAGAAAACTCGATCAACCGAAAACGGAATGGCTGTGGAATATAGGATTGAACTAGAGGGATCGCAGAATACATAGATCGCCTGATTCGTTACAGTCGATGTGGCCAGATTGCTAATTTGTATGTATACCCCGGAGAAGACATCGCCGAAAAACGAAATGTACCCACTGCTGGACAGGTAGACATAACCCGCCTCGGGCAGGTTGATGACCACGCTGTCGTATGGGGCATAGCTGTCACCCAACTCTTCTGTTGTGGATCCGTTTCTGACGGTGTGTACGATGCCCGGCTCATTGAACAACTCGTCCGAGTTAACAGAGCTTTCGGGAAGGATCGCTGCGTTGTCGCCGGTCGAACCTCCATCCAACTCAACCGTCGTTGTTCCGTCCGGGTCGGTAAGGCGCAGAAGTCCTCCCAGGCTGTATCTGGAATCGAGGCTGGCTGTTTTTGTCCCGTTGTGCTGATGGAGATAGAGAGAGCCATAACTGGTGCCGAACAGGATGGAGGACATGTGTCCGGAATTGTATAGATACATGTTGGCGGCACTGGAGGTCAGTTCGAGTTTGCCCACATCCTGGCCGCCTTCTGTCTGGAAATACAGTTCACCTCTGAGAGTATCCCCGTCGGCTCGGAGATACGGATCTCCGGCTATTTCATAGGCTGTGTCGGCAAACAACGACTGGAAC
This sequence comes from Candidatus Zixiibacteriota bacterium, assembly GCA_035380245.1. Taxonomy (NCBI): domain Bacteria; kingdom Pseudomonadati; phylum Candidatus Zixiibacteriota; species Candidatus Zixiibacteriota bacterium. The sequence continues at coordinate 1,365,258 of DAOSXA010000001.1, forward strand.
GAGAATCCGACGCTGGTAATCCGCTGGCGCGGGATGATGTTGCCGTAACCTCCTATGTAAACATTGAGAAACAAATCTGTTCGATCGATAAGCATTTCGGGAAGTAATTCTGAATTTTCGCCGAGGTTATAACTGAAAAGACCGTTGGTAACTTTAACTTTGACCGTACCGCTGTTCCAGATTACATCCCCATGAGAGGTCGAAGTCGAATCGTTCCAGAGGCTGAACGCCATTTCATATATATCATCCGTGACCGGCTGATCGTTATCGTCAGCCAGTCGACCCTGGTAGTTCACCAACAACGGAATGTCGGCTAGCGCCGTACCGGCTGAGAAAACCACGATAACACAGATCATGGTAATCCGAAATGCCTGGCTCAGCTTCATTATGTCTTTCTCCTGAAAAATTAATTACGTGTAGCTATATTTATCGGTATTGGTAGTATTGTATTGAATCTAATTTAGCTGCAATCGCGCGGTATCAAAGACAAATCGCGGTTTTCCCGGCAGAAAAAAGACATAAAAGGAAGAGTTTTTTGGCAGTCGCTCGGTTATGGTATCGACAGCTAAAAAAGTTAGCGAACTATAACCGTGGAGCGGTTGGGGAGACGTTATAGATGTTCTTCGCCGCCGTAGGTCGGCAGTTTGCGAAGTTCCTTCTCGAATACTTCTACCACACCTGTAACAGCTCCCGGCAGAGTTTCCGACCGGATATGGCGGCCCGTGTACATATCGTCCCAACGGGTGTTGTATTTTGCCAGAACCGTCAGACGGTCACCGTCAAGATCGTACAGCGACATTTCTGCGTAGGTGTCGACTCCATCCATCGAATGTCTGATGGACAGATCCAGGACAACCAGGGCGTCTTCATCGAACAATCCCGCAAATCGTTTCCATGAGTGATCGGTATATTGTGACCAGTCCGGTTCCTGCTGGCGGAGCCTCGCTTCGACCGAGCCGGTAGAATGAACCGTGAATAATCCCGTCTCGTTGAGTTTTGAAAACAGCAACGAATCAGCCAAGGCACAGGCCCGGTCGCCGTCGAGTTCGTAATCGGGCATAGTGAGACGCATATAAGCTACCGTCTCCGGGTCATCGGTGTCATACCCTTCTTCGGGGATAATCACCAAACAGGGCCAAAGCGCTATCGTCTTGATCGAATCGAGAGCGTAGGCGCGAGGCAGATAAACCTGTTTGTGGATAGAGCCGCAAGTGCAGAGAGAAAAGCTGATTCCTGTTACCAGCAGCAGCAACAATCGCCTGGGCAACCTTTTCAGCATTTTTCTCCTCTTATCAAATAATTTTGATAGACCGGGATCCTCGTGATCCCGGTCTATACCAATGTGGTGTCGGATTAACGATCGCAACTCATAAGTCAGGTCCGCCTTCGTCTTCGGATCTGACGACGGGGGCTGCCGATTACATCCTCAGAATCGCTATAACTCAGCCCCCGCGAGCCGTGCAGTGGCGATGATCAAATCACGACCGCGCAGGATACCTGCCAGGTTACCTTCGCACACTACCGGAATGTTAATCAGGCGGTGCTCCACCAGCAGGTGGACCGCCTCCATCAACGGTGTGTTGACATCGACGAAGACCTGTTCCAGGATAAGTCCCTCGATCGTTTTATTCCCGAACAACTTGCTCTGAGCCAGCAACATTCCGGTGAAATAGGTCGCATAGGGGGAATGCCGCAGGGCGTCCGGAATCAGCAGGGTCAGTAAATCGGAAAAGCGGATCATCCCCAGGAATTTTTCCTTCCGGTCGTATACTAAAGCCGAACGCACCTGGCCGTATATCGAATCGGGAGGAATCGGTTTGCGATAGGCCTCGGCGATTGCTTTTAACACCGAGGTCAACGGTTCATCGACATACACCTTGGGGTACAACTCCGGCGGCGCCATTAACTCGGAGATAGTCGGCTCCTTCATCAGGTCGGTCATCTCGCGCGACAGAAGCCCCCGGATACGTTCGCTCAATTGATCGACTTCGACCGGTTTTTGCAGGAAATCCACGATCTCCAGCCTGATACCGGCCAGAGCGGTGTTGAAATCACCGTGCCCGGTCAGCATGATAACCGGCAGGTCCGCTTCGCTTTTGCGTATTTCTTTGAGTGTCTCGATTCCGGACAGCCCGGGCATCATCTGATCCAGAATAACGATATCGAACTGATTGGCCTTGATCGTACGGAGACCTGCTTCGCCGTCCGGTGCTTCACTTACCTCGAAACCGCGCCGCGATAATCCCTGCGATATGGCCCTTCTGAAATCCGCCTCATCGTCGATGATAAGGAGCCGGATTTTGGTATCTTCTTTAGTCATAATAATTCTCTCCTTAGCATCAGCCGTTTAATAGGCTGTGAGACCGCTAAATCCGAGTATACTCCAGTAGAATATACTAACCAACAACAGGACGGCGAACGCAATAACCGTACAGATGATGCCCGCTCTCAGGAAATCCTTCGCCGTCAGATAACCGCTCGAATAAACGATTGCATTCGGCGGCGTGCCTATCACCAGCAAATAAGCCATGGATGAAGCACAAGCCGTGGCCATGCCCATGAACGGAACCAAAGTTGTTCCGGGATTGGAGACCGCCGCCATGGAGAGGGTGATCGGTCCCACCGAAGCCGCCGCCGGTCCGTCCGCCATCAGGTTGGTCATGAACACCGTCACACCGCTTCCGGCTGCGAGCAAAGCAGTCCCGGAGGCGATCCCAATCGAGGCCAGCCCTTCCACGATCGAACGTGCGATCCAATAAGCCGCGCCGGTCTGATCGAGCGCCCGACCGAACACGATCGCCCCGGCGTACAGCCAGACCACGCCCCAGTCGACTTTTTCATGATAGTCGCGCCAGTTGACGATCCCGGTCAGCAGATAAGCCACCGCTCCGGCCACAGCGATCACACCGATTCCCAGACGGATACCCGTCAGGTCGAGAATCAGGTTTTTCTCGGTGACCCAGCCCAGGAACATCAGGACGAAAATTACCACCGCTATGATCTGCTGCCGATTCCATCCGCCCATGTGTTCGATGTCTTTCTTGAGCGCCGTCATCGCCGGTCGCAGGTCGCTGATTTTCGGCTTGAAGACGCGATTGAGTGTGAACCAGGTAATCGGCATCATCACCAGCACGAACGGCATGCCGTAGATCATCCATTGACCATAACCGATGGAAAGCCCGAACATGTCCTCCATGTAGGTCATCATGATCACGTTGCGAGCGCCTCCCGACGGTGAACCGAAGCCGCCGATATTGCAGGCCATGGCGATCGTGATCATCAGCAGTTTGGCCAGTTCGTTGTCTTCCGGATTAGTTTTCGAGAGACTGTTGCTGTAGAGCACGATCCCGATCGGCAGGAAGATCGCCGCCAAAGCATGATCGGAAATGAACGATGCTGCCGGCGAAATAACCAGGATCATGATCGCCGTCACCCAGGCCACGCTCGGTTTGGCCAGACGTCTGAAGATCATCAGGCAGATGCGTTTATCAACTCCCGTCTTCACGAACGCGGCCGCGAACATCAAACTGCCCATGATAAACCAGACGGCGTCGGACCAGTAAAGCTGGGCGATCTCGCTACGCCCCACGATTCCCGAAAAGACCAGGATCAGACCTATACAAAACGCTACCCCCGGAAGCGGCATCGCTTCGGTCATGAAACAGACAACGACGAACGCGACCATGGCGATACAGACGAGGATATGCTTTGCCCATTCATCGACTCGTTTTTTCTGCTTATCGGTGAGCATGTCATAGCTCAGTTTGTCGTAGCGAAGGGCTCGCGCCTGAGCCAGCAGCCCGTCAACTTCGGCCTTCTCCATTGCCCCGATAAATTCCTGAAATTTCGAGAAATGGCTTTCATCGAAACTCAGGCCCATGTTCTTGAAATCCTTCGGTTTTTTCTTGAGCAGTGTCTCTTTCTTTGACGCCCCCTGCATCATTACACCATTCATAGCCTCGACGGTGAACATCTGCCATTGTTCCACGTCCTGGAATGGTGTGGTAAAAATCTCCTTAGCCAGGAAATCCTCCACACATTCCCGACCTACCGAGTATTCCACGGCCACATCCAGCATGCTGGCCGGAATCGGCAGCAACAGAATCACCACGAAAAGGCCAATTGCAATGGAGAAGCGCTTGTAATCGATATATCGATCGTAAGCGCTGATCTTAGCCTTCAGTTTCTCGCCCATGCCTTATTACTCCTGGTTGAACTCCTCAAATCCCAACATCATTGCCTGATTCGATTCCCGGTCAGTCGGTGTACCGCCGACGGATTTCATCGATCAATTCGCGTTGCTGGGCCTCAATGAACTGCTGCCGTTGCTTATAGAGCCGGCGGATTGTTTCCACCAACTGTCCTATATCCGGCGGTTTCTTGAGATACTCGCTGGCCCCCAGCTTCACCCCTTCCATTGCGGCCGACACCGAAGGATGCCCCGAGAGGAGAATCACCTGGATACTCGGATGTTTCTCCTTTACCTGCTTCAATACCTCAATGCCGTCCATCCCCGGCATCTTGACATCCAGTACCATGACATCGACCAGTTCTTCCTGCAACAATTCGAGCGCTCGAGGTCCATTGTCCGCCGTGAGGCAATGCATCTTACGTCTGCGGAACAGGCGTTGAAGCGAATCCAGTAGCTCTGTTTCGTCGTCGACCAGCAACACACTGATCCCTTCGGCGTCGCCGCCGGCGTTGTCGTCTTTGTCTTCGACCACGTTATTCTGTGCGGCCTTTTCGACTGCCTTGAGAATCTTCTGCGCCAGTTCTTCCATCTCGACCGGTTTGGCGAGATAGTCGGCGATACCCTGCTTCGAGGTATCGAACGCATCGTTGACCGAGGGATGCCCGGTTAAAATTATTACCGGAAGGCTCGGGAAACGATTGTTGATCTGGCTGAACACCTCGAGGCCGTCGATGTCAGGCATTTTAACGTCCAGCACGACCACGTCGAACGTCTGTTGCGCTAGTTTATCCAGCGCCGTTACGCCGTTGGGCGCGACGGTGACGTTGAATCCGCGCCGGGTCAGTGCCTGCGACGTCGCCAGGAGAAACTCCTCCTCGTCGTCGACCAGCAGCAGTTGCACCGGCTGTTTGTTTGAATTCATGCTATCTATTCTCCAACTTGTTGGTTCAGTCTTGCTTTTGATAAGCGAGGATGAGTCGCACTGCCGTACCGACACCCATCTCGCTGCTGATTTCTATTTCACCGCCCCAGGAACGCACGATGCCGTAACAGACCGAGAGCCCCAGCCCGGTTCCTTTGCCGACCGGTTTGGTCGTGTAAAAAGGCTCCAGTACCCGGTCGAGATCCTCTGGTGGAATGCCCGTTCCGGTGTCGGCGACTTCGATTAAAACCCGGTCGATATCGAGCGCCGCACGAATCGTGATCGTCCCGCCGTTGGGCATGGCATCGAAAGCGTTATTGATCAGGTTCACGATCACCTGTTCGATTTCGATCTGATCGGCCATGACCGGCGGCAGCCCCTCTTCCAGATAAAGCTCGATGCCGATGTTGCGTAGACCGGCCTGGCGCTCCATGAGACCCTTGATTTCCTTCAATCGTGGAGCCAGTTCGGTCGGTTCTACGTGCGACTCCTTGCTGCGCCCGAACTGGAGCAGTTTCTGGGTGATCGCTCCGCATCGTCGCACCTGATTGAGGCAACGCCGAACCGACTCCATCGCCTGTTCCAGATCCTCCTTGCCGGAGTTGGGATCGCTGAGAATGTCGTTGATGTTGGTTTGCTCGGCGCTGATGATTGCCAGCGGATTGTTGATTTCATGAGCCAGGCCGGTGGTCAGTTCGCCGATCGAGGCTAACTTGGCCGACCTCACGAAAGCTCGCGAAATCTCCTCCCGCTCCGCCGTCACCCGGTCGATCTGACGAGTCAGATGCCAGGTCGCCAGAACCGTCGTTAATATCAGAATCACGAACGCCGCCAGCACCACATAAGCCCCCCGTGCGATGGCCTGATCCACCGGCGCCCGTACCGTTGCCACGTCCTGCTGCACCACCAGCAGCCAGCGGTTGTCGTTGATCCAGGTCATTACCCGAATGAACTCATGACCGTCGGTTTTAACTCGCGTATCCTGTAAACCGGGGAAAACCGTCAGGTCCTCCAACGAAGAGGAGTCGAGCAACTGTCCTCCGGGAGGAGTGGTCTGATAGCGTCCGCTTCGATTCACGATAAACACTTCGCTGCTGTCGGCCTGAAACTGAGCCTTGACCATCTCATCGAATTGAGCGCTGTTCACCGTTGCCCTGATAACCCAGGTTCGACCGTCCTTAGAGGCTCGAACCGCGATTACACAATGCGGCACCTGCCGATAGCCTAAAAACATGTCACTCACATAATGACCGCGTGCCAGCACCTCCCGAAACCAGTCGGCGTCCCGGTAATTGCGAGTCTTAAGATCGTACGGACCGACATAAGCCAGATGATCCCCGGTTTGATCGATCACCCCTAAATCGACGAAACCGTTGTCGGTGATTTCGTTGAGATTCGCAAAAAGCTCCTGCAGACGATCCGTCTTTTTCAACTCCGCCAGCGAGTGATTGGTCGCAATCGACTGCAACAACTGCCGGCGACCGGCCAGATGAGACTCGATGGCATCGGCATTATGCTGTACCGACCGGCGTAACAACTCTGAAGATTTCTGCTCCAACAGGTCCCCAAACACCTCCCAGGAGCCGAACCCGGCCAGCAACAGCGGCAACATCGCTGCCGCCAGCAACACCGCAACGATACGCCACTTCAGAGATCGATATCCCTGCGTGACGCGGGCTATGAAGGGTTGTTTATCGTTATCTGTCATTGGACATCCTTTCCAATTATGATTTTTTTCTCAATAAAGCAAACGATGGGCCAATTGCTTGTTGATAGGTTTAACTGCATAATGATCAGATACTTAACAATGCGATTAAGGTTGACATGATCATAATATCATTCTAAAATAGAATGAATGATTCTATAATAGAACCTTTCCGTCTTTTGGGAAGCCTCGATTCCATGCTGTAGGAGTTGTTATGTCCGAAGACCTCTCTTTACCTTCTTATTTAGCCCCGATCAAGAGCCCTGCTTTCCGTGAGGTGCTGGAGCTGGCGCGCATGGTGGCAGAATTTGATTCTTCCGTGCTGCTCAGCGGTGATACCGGGGTCGGTAAGGAGGTGGTCGCCCGATTCATACACGACCATTCTCGTCGCCGGGAGCGGCCGATGTCAACCATCAACTGTGCCGCTCTGCCGTCGGCGCTTTTGGAGAGTGAGTTATTCGGACACAAAGCGGGGTCGTTCACCGGAGCGATTGCCGACCGGGTCGGATTGTTCGAGCAAGCTGCTCGCGGTACCGCGTTTCTGGATGAAATAGGGGATGTCGAGGGTTCGATTCAGGTCAAATTGCTGCGAGTGTTGCAAGAGAGGGAAATTTTACGCATCGGCGAAAACACCCCGCGTCGAGTCGACATCAGAGTGATTGCCGCCACGAATACCGACTTATCCGCGGCTGTGGAGGAAGGCCGCTTTCGCAAGGATTTGTTGTTTCGTCTGCGGGTGGTTGAGATTCGTGTCCCGCCCCTGGCCGAGCGGCGGGAGGATATTCCGCTTCTTTGCGATCATTTCCTGACCGAGCTGTCGACTCGCATGCACCTGCCGGACCTCCGACTCGCCGAAGAATGCCGTACTTGTCTGACCGAGTACACCTGGCCCGGCAACGTGCGCGAACTTTATAATGTTATGGAGCGCGCGGCGATTTTCAGTCGGGGTTGCACTATTGGTGTCGAACACCTGCCTGCCGAACTGCGCGAACGGCAACAGTTGCCCAGGGCGGTTGGCCTCTTCGTTCCGCGTACCCTCAGGGAAGTCGAGGGGGAACATATCTTACGAACGCTGTCTCACACCGGCGGCAATCGTCCGCAAGCGGCTGAAATCCTCGGTGTGAGTCCCTCGACGCTCTGGCGCAAGCTGAAGGAGATGGAGGGGGGAAGCTCCCGCTAAGAGAAATATCCCGGTTCGATTGGCGGTTTGCTGTAAGCCCGACGGTTGAATGGTCCGTTATATCGTATACTAGGCGGTCGGCCTCGATGAGATATCACCGCGATGCTTGTCCGGACTCAGTGACTGGCGCGTTGCCCGGCGGCGCTCGTCGTTATCGAGGATCGCTTTTCTGACCCGGATGGACCGAGGTGTGACCTCGACCAGTTCATCGTCACGAATCCATTCCATCGCCTGTTCCAGAGTCATCTTGCGAGGCACATCCAGTTTGACACCGATATCTTTCGTCGAAGATCGGTGATTGGTGAGGTTTTTGCGTTTGGTCGGATTACAGGTGAAGTCATCATTTCGCGAATTTTCGCCGACAATCTGGCCCGCATAAACTCTCTCAGTCGGCTCGATAAACACCACCGACCGTTCCTGCAGGCTTTCAATGGCGTAGGCCGTAGCCGGGCCGGTATCGATACTGATTACCGAACCCTTGGTCCCGGCGACATAATCGCCGCGCCAATAACCGTAACCGACAAATCGCGAGGCCATAATCCCCAAACCTCTGGTGTCGGTCATGAACTCCGACCGGTAGCCGATCAGGCCTCTGGTTGGAATCTCAAAGGTCAGGCGAACGGTGTTAGTCCCGCCGTTCTCGACCGAAGTCAATTCACCCTTGCGCCGCGCTAACTTCTCAATCACCGTTCCCTGGTATTCTTCGGGAACGTCGATACTGAGATGCTCGATCGGCTCCATTAACCGGCCCCGGTCGTCGGTGCGTGTTATCACCTCGGGACGGGAGATACAAAACTCCAGGCCTTCACGACGCATTTCCTCGATAAGAATCGCCAGGTGCAGCTCTCCGCGACCCGACACCTTGACGCCGTCCGGGCGACCGATGTCGGCCATCCTTAGCGCCACGTTCACCCTGAGCTCTCGCTCCAGACGTTCCTTGAGTTGCCGGAGCATGATAGCCGTTCCTTCCTGTCCCGAAAACGGTCCGTTGTTGACCAGGAAGAACATCGACAAAGTCGGCTCCTCGATCTCCAGAGGTTTGAGCGCTTCATTTTCATCTTCGCTCCCGGAGAACGTGTCGCCGATACTGATTTCCGGCGGACCGGCCAGCCAGACAATATCGCCGGCCGAAATCTCATCGGTCTCGATTCGTTTGAGACCGCGCGTAACCCACATGTATACGCCTCTGGCTTTGGAGGTATTGGTTACCTTCCAACCCTTGTCCGGCGAACCGGGATCATTCAAGCGCGTCACCATTCGCGTGAATTCTTCGCCTATTTTAAGGCTGCCGCGAAGCACTCGTCCGCATCCGATCTGGCCCACATAATCGCTCCAGTCGAGTGAACTTACCTGCATCAGAAATTCACCTTCCTGATTGACCGGAGGAGCCGGAACCTCGTCCACGATTGTCTGGAACAGGGCATCCATACCCTTGCGCTCGTCTTGCTCCAGGTCACGTACGAACCACCCGTCGAGTCCTGAGCCGTACAGCACCGGGAAATGCGCCTGTTCATCGGTGGCGCCCAGTTCAATGAAGAGATCGAAAGTTTTATTGAGAGCATAATTCGGACGGATATTCTGACGATCCACCTTATTGACGATGACAATCGGGCGAAGTCCCAATTTCAGGGCCCGCATCAGCACATAGCGAGTCTGGGGCATCGGTCCCTCGCTTGCATCCACCAACAGCAAAACGGAGTCGACCATCGACAACACCCGTTCCACTTCGCCCGAAAAATCCGCGTGACCGGGGGTGTCGATGATGTTGATCAGGTAATCGTTCCAGGTCACCGAGCAATGTTTGGAGCGAATCGTAATGCCTCGTTCCCGTTCCAGAACATTGTTGTCCATGAGCCGCTCGGCCACATCCTGGTTCTCCCGGAAGGTTTGGGTGGCTTTAAAAACGGAGTCGATAAGAGTTGTCTTTCCGTGATCGATGTGCGCTACGATGGCGACGTTTCTGATGTGGGCGATGTCTGTCATTGGTCTATTCTACTCAACTTAAGAGATGTTCGATCCGGTTAACGGGCTCCGGGTAGCGTTTGTCTTGCCCGGTTTCTTCCCGAAGAACCCTTGCGCCGCGGTCGGCCTCGTTTCACTGTCCTTCCCTTGAACGGCGCCGAGTCAACTTTGTTCTGCCGATCTTCAAGCCGTCGAGAGGGAGCCGCGGCCGTTTTCTGCGCGGTTTTGGGATTTGCCGGTCCCGCCGTCTGCCTGCCGGCCGAACTCGGCGTCAGATGCGCCGCCGGCAGCTTGGGCAGTTTGGGCAGGGTGGAAACGTTAAGCTTCATCTTCATGAATTTCTCGATATCGCGGACGGAGCTTTTCTGGTCGGCGTTGGCGAACGAGATAGCATGGCCGGTCTGACCGGCGCGTCCGGTCCGGCCGATGCGATGGACGTAGTCCTCGGAGTTGGCGGGCATATCATAGTTCACGACCAGCTCGATCCCGGAGACATCGATCCCGCGGGCAGCGATGTCGGTCGCTACCAGGATCTGATAATCTCCTTGTTTGAAACCGTCCAGAGCGCGCCGCCGCTGACCCAGCGTCCGATTGGAATGAATCTCCGCCGCCGCAAAACCCATTTTGTTCACCTTGGCGGTGAGACGACTCGCCATCCGTTTGGTGCGAGTGAATACCAGAACCGGTCCGGAATAACGCTTCAACTGGACCGCCAGCAACTGACTCTTGTCGTGGTTGTTGACGAAAAACATCTCGTGGCTGACCTCAGTCGGGGTCGTACCGGAGCGGTCGATCTCGATACGCACGGGATCATCCATCATCCTGGCGGCTATCGCCTCGATCTCGGCCGGCATGGTCGCCGAAAAGAGCATCGTCTGACGGCTCTCCGGGGTCGCGGCCACTATTTTCTCGATATCCTTGATGAATCCCATGTCCAGCATCCGGTCCGCTTCGTCCAGCACCAGCATTTCCACCCGCGACAGATCGACTGTCTTCCGGGCAATATGATCCATGAGTCTTCCCGGCGTGGCCACGATAATGCGCGGGTTTTTCTGCAGGGCCGTCCGCTGCAGCGACATCGACGCGCCGCCGATCAGGACCGCTGTGCGAATGCCCGTCCCTCGCCCGAGCCCCCGCAGCACTTCATCCACCTGCAACGCCAACTCACGCGTCGGCGCCAGAATCAAACCGATACTCCTCTTCAACTTCGCCAGTCGCTGCAACATCGGTACGCCGAAAGCCACCGTCTTGCCCGAACCGGTCCGGGCAATGGCAATGACATCTTTGCCGGCCAGTCCGGCCGGGATCGAGGCCCGTTGGATCGGCGTCGGCGTGGTGTATTCAAGACGGTCGATTCCCGCCAGTAATTTCGAGGCAATTCCTAAATCGGTGAAGTCGCTGTCGGCGCTTCGGTCTGTTCTGTCTTCTCTCACAAGTCTTCTTTCTAAGGCACAGTCAATAGCTACAGGTTCAGTCTCAATTAATTCTCTCGTATGGTAATCCAGGGGGGAATTAGTCGACGGGGGAATAAACCCACGTTTCGAAATTTGTCAAGGATAAAGAGGTTAGGTCTCTGTTAGCCAGGCCCACCAGCTCCACGGGCTCGACGGACTCATTGTCCCCCTTGCCATTACACTGGCTCGTTGCCGCTCGTACAGGGGGCAGTCATTTCCCTCCAACATGACGCTATGGACCTTCTTGAGTCAATTTCATCATCTGACTCAACCGGGGCGCTCTCCTGATGCCGCCACAATAGTGTAGTAGTGCGCCGGCTTCTATAACCTTTGGGACTCTTTCTTGTTTCTCTAAGCGAAAATAAGTCCTATCTTCGTGCCTTGACCCAATCCACGTGGAATTGCAGGACCAATAATCTGGAGTAGCTATGTCGTTAGAACCCGGAAGCAAGCTGGGTCCTTATGAGATCATTGAGAAAGCCGGTGCCGGTGGCATGGGCGAAGTATACAAGGCGCGGGACTCGCGGCTCGATCGGATCGTTGCGATCAAAATTCTGCCCAACGCCATTGCCGGCATGCCCGATTTCAAGCAGCGTTTTGAGCGCGAGGCAAGGGCCATTTCCAGCCTCAACCACGCTCACATCTGTACTCTTTACGACGTCGGCCAACAGGATGACTGCGACTTCCTGGTCATGGAATTTCTCGAAGGGGAGACCCTCTCCGAGCGTTTGCAGCGTGGGCCCGTACCCTACGCCGAGATGCTTCAGATCGCCGTGCAGGTCGCCGGCGCTCTCGACGCTGCCCATCGGCAGGGATTGGTCCATCGCGACCTAAAGCCCGGCAACGTGATGCTCACCAAAGAAGGCGCCAAGCTGATGGACTTCGGTCTCGCCAAGATGGCGACCGGCGGGGCGGCCGCTCAAGCCGTTACCGCAATCACTCAGACCACTCCCTTGACCGGCGTTGGGACCATCCTTGGCACCATGCAATACATGTCCCCGGAACAACTCGAGGGTAAAGAGGCCGACGCCCGCTCCGACATTTTCGCCTTCGGCGCTCTGCTCTATGAATTGGCCACCGGCAGGCGCGCCTTCGAGGGCTCCTCACAAGCGACTCTTATCGCCGCCATTATCGAGCGCGAGCCTTCGCCCATCTCCCAGACCATCCCGAACATGCCGCCCCTGTTTGAGCGCCTCGTTCAGAAGTGTCTTGCCAAAGATCCCGCCCGCCGCTGGCAATCGGCAGCCGATCTCTGCGATGAACTTCGCTGGATTTCTCAGGCGGGGTCGCAGGTAGGTCTTCCGGCTCATGTGGCCCGGCGACGCAAGTTCAAATTCACCGTAGCCCGTGTAGTCGGAGCGGTGGCCGTCGTAGTGTCTCTGGTGCTGGCCTGGCTGCTCTTCAGCCGACCAGCGGAAGTCCACTACACCAACCGGTTCATTTTCAGCCCGTCCCGAGAAAGCCGCGAAATCGTTTCCGTCAACTGGTCACGCATCTCGCCCGACGGCCGACTGATTGCCTTCCGCGCCACTGACACCCTCGGGAACAACCTGCTCTGGATCAGGCCGATGAACTCGCTCGAGTCATACCCGCTGCGAGGGACCGAGAACATAGCGCGTCAGTTCTGGTCGCCCGACTCCAGGTATCTGGCCTTCTTCAAGGCCAACCAGCTCTACAAGATTCCGGTCGCCGGCGGACCCACCCAGCTCATTTGTGAGGCGAGTGGGGCTGATGGCAACTGGGGAAGCAAAGGCTTCGTTATTTTCGATAACGCGGCATCGGACACCCTGAGGTATGTCCCGGCCTCGGGCGGCACGCCGCAAATTGCCACAAAGCTCGACAGTGCCGCAGGCGAACAATCTTCCGCCTGGCCCTGGTTCTTGTCCGACGGCATACACTTTCTCTACGTGTGCTACACCAAAGAAGGCCGGCGTCTTAAGGTGGGGTCGCTGGAGTCAGACGAGTCATCAGTGATCTTCAACGAGGACCAGATGGCCAACCTGTCATCGCGGGTAGAGTTCTGCAGGCAGGGGTATCTGCTGTTCATAAGAGACAAACTGTTGCTGGCTCAGAAATTCGACGAGAACAAGTTCAAGCTGATCGGTGAGCCGGTGCCGGTCGCCCAGGGAATCGATTTTTCGGGCAATGCCTCCACCTTTGGGACATCGGACAACGGCGTTCTCCTGTACCAGCACACCTCCACGTCGAACCTGTCCGAGTTGGTTTGGGTGGACCGCACGGGAAAGGTTCTCGAGAAGGTTGGTGAGCCGGACAGCTATCGTGACATTCGGCTTTCGCCGGACAACTCCAAACTGGCCTTCAGCTTGTTCGATGAGCATGGAGACAACGAGGATATCTGGATCAGGGATTTCAAACGGAACCTTGTCTCCCGCCTTACCTTCGACAAGCCTTCCAACATTGGACCCGTCTGGTCACCGGACGGGAAGTACATAGCCTACGGTGAGACCGACGACCACTATTTCAAGTCGGCCTATAAGCGGGCCGACGGCCAGGGCGCGGTACACTATCTGCCAAACCTTGACACACTGATCACTGTACCATTCTCCTGGCCGAATGACAGCTCTATTTATCTCATCTGTGCCGGCAACGGCTTTGACGTCCTGCGTTACAACCTGAACGACTCAACGGCTACCCCCGTTCTGACTTCAAAGTACCGTGAGATTTTCCCGACAGAGTCCAACAACGGGAAGTACCTGCTTTATTCTTCCGACGAGTCCGGTAAGAGTGAAATGTATGTCAAAGAATTGGGAGGGACTCAGGGACGCTGGCAGATTTCCAACGACGTCGGCTACATGCCCTGGTGGAGCCATAACAACCGGGAGATCTTCTATGTGGGCATCGCCGACGGCCTGAATGTGGTCGATGTCTCGATGGACGGAGGGAAGTTCGAGATTGGCCAGCCGGTGCAGCTTTTCAGGCAGCCGCTGAGCATCGGCGGGTTCAATATGTCCAGGTATGCTGTTTCTAACGATGCTCAGAGATTCCTGCTGAACAAACCGCTGGAATCCAAGAATGATGACGAAATCATCATCGTTCAGAATTGGTTGGAAGAGCTTAAATCGCACGACTGACCGTCGTCTCCGGAGCGTTGTACCACCCCGGAGACTTCGAAGTTTGCTCAATCCGGTTATCTGACGACCTGCCGTCTCGGCTCGGTCATTCTTTTCGTGGCCGAGTGAATCAGCAGGTGCAGAACGATCGCGGCATCCTCCTCGCTCAGACGGCAGAATTGATAGCCGGACTCGTACTCGACCGCGAATTCACACCGGTGACTCCACATACACTTAGCCTCGAAGTTGAGATACTCGCGACCGAAAACAGGCTTGGGTAAACTCACCCGGCAGGATATAAGAGTCCCCGATTCAACCGCCTGTTTGCTGATCAGGCGCACCCCGAGGGTGCTCAGGTCGACCAACTCGCCGATCTGGCGATAGCTGTCCTTTTCGTAGACGGGGAGCTTCTCCTGGAACTCGAACCTGGTCGCCTGGCGGCACCTCGATTGCCATCGGCTAGGGCAGCCGCTCCAGCTTGAACGTGTTGACCACCTTCGGATCGGGACAACAAAACGTTCCCTCGCCCTCGGTCTTTTCCCAGGGGAACGACCCGCCGTAGCGCAGCGTCGTGATAAACGGCAACAACGAACCGAATGCTCCCAGACAGATTCCGGCCGGGGTATGTCGGCCGACGATAAACTCATCACCGACTTTATGTCCGGCGGGGCATTTCCCCAACTGCGAGACCAGCGTGACTTTTACATCATGGCGTTTGCTCATACTGCCTCAATTCATTTGAGTGCCGCCGTTTACCGGCAGGTAAGTACCGGTGACGAAATTCGCCCATTCGCTGCAATAGAACAAAACCACCCCGGCGATATCCTCCGTTTCGCCGACGCGCCGCAGGGGAGTATGCTGGGCGACAGCCTGTTCCATCTGCGGCATACGGGCGGCGGTGGCATCGGTCCGGGTCAGGCCCGGGGCGACTACGTTGACCCGGATCCCCAACGGACCCAGCTCCAGAGCCAGTGATTTGGAGAATGCATCCAAAGCCGACTTGGCGCTGGAATGCGCAATGAAGCCCGGTCCCGGATGCCGAGAAAGGCCACTGCTGATGATAACGATACAGCCCTGCTTACGTTGGGCCATACTTGCTGCCGCGACTTGACAACAATGGAACGCAGCACTCATTTCGTGCACCAGTTTGTGTTCGAATCCGTCCCAGGGGAACTCGAGAAACGGCTGTACCGGGAAACTCATGTTGGCGTTGTTGACGAGAATATCTACCGGGCCGAGTTCCTTCTCGGTCTGCTTTACCAGCGCCTCGACCTGCTCGCGCACCGATGTATCCGCCTGGATTAAAATACCCGTGCCGCCGGCTTTTTCGATTTCCGTCAGCACCTGTTTACCGGCCGCTTCGTTCTGCTTGTAGTTCACCGCTACTTTGGCGCCCTCCTGCGCCAGCAACTTGGCCGTGGCCGCACCGATCCCTCGGCTTGACCCGGTCACGATCGCTGTTTTGCCCTGTAATATCATGACACGATCTCCTTCTTGATAGGGACTTCTTCTTCTACACCCATAGCCGCTCCCCGCACGACTGTAAAGAAAAAACGGATTTATGATATCTCTGCCGGAGAACCGCATGGCGTCGGTTGAAACCGGGACTTATATTTCACGTATCGAAAACAGACGCCCACAAGACAGGTGACGCATAAAATGGTTCTCTAATACAAGTCCTCCGATCAAACCATCCCGTCGAACTTCGGCGGGAGTAATCCCGTAACTTATCCGCCTGTCTCGTTCCCGGGGAACTAGCGGGCAAAGGACGTATCATGAAACCGACTATGCGCAGATATCTTTACGATGATGACTATTGGCGAATCCGCCGCTTTTTGAGAGAAACCCTGATCCTTAACGACCGCCGCCAGATCAACTGGGATGTCGCGCGTTTCGATTACTGGCGCTGGCACGGTATTCTTAACATGGGTGACGGCACCCTCGAGGACGATGTCTTCATCTGGGAAACCGATCGGGGTGAAATCGCGGCTGTGCTTAACCGCGAAGCTCCCGGCTCGGTGTTTCTGCAGCTTCATCCCGACCACTGTTCCGATGATCTACGCGTCGAGATGATCCGTATCGCCGAGGCACACCTGACCGCGCCCAACGATGCCGGTCGCCGTGAGTTGCACATTTGGGCGGGGGAGGAAGACCATGGTCTTCAACAACTCTTACAGGAGGCAGGCTTCAGGCGCGATGAACGGCGTTTCCCCGAGTCACAACGGATCTGTCGTTTGGACGGAGAGTTGATTCGCCGCGAACTTGCTCCCGGATACCGGGTGCGGCCGCTCGGCGACGTCGAGGAACATCGCGAACGCTGTCTTCTTTCCTGGCGAGTATTTCATCCCAACAACCCCGAACCGCCCGGCGACCTCGACTGGTACCACAACATTCAGCGCGGACCGTTGTACCGTCGCGATCTGGACCTTGTTGCGGTTGCACCCGACGGCCACCTGGCAGCGTTTGCCACGATCTGGTTCGACGATGTTACCCGCACCGGTCTTTTCGAACCGGTTGGGACTGACCAGGCGCATCAGCGCAAGGGCCTCGGTGCGGCCGTGTTGTCCGAGGGTCTCCGTCGCTTGAAGGAGCTCGGTGCAGACATGGCCTACGTCGGTTCATACACCGAACCGGCCCATGCCCTCTATGCATCAGTTGGATTTGAGGCGTATCGACGGCTCGAACCCTGGACCAGGCTCGTCTGATTGACTGCTTCATAACCTGCCGGGGCAAGCGATTGTCCCGGCAGCGGTGTCCAGCCCGTTCACGTTGTTCCGACCTCCCAGATTACATCACCATTTCTGTCGATAAGATTAATCTTCTCGGAAAAACGGGCAAATGAGACTATATTAGTTGGGAACCTGTCCTAAGTCCGAATCTTATGAACTAAACCGAGCTTGAGGGATCTTCGCCATGCCGTTGTTGAAAAATAAGGCAACTATCTATATCAAGGGTGCCGCAATGAAACAGTATTTGACTCGCACTGCTCTGCTGATCGTCAGTCTTTTCCTGATAATCGGATCGGCCCAAGCGGCCGTGCCGCAGCTTATAACCTACCAGGGTCGTTTGACCGGAACCGACGGCCAGCCGGTGGCCGATGCCACCTACTCAGTCGACTTCGCGATCTTCTCGACCGCTACCATTGGATTTACCTCACCGCTCTGGTCCGAGACGCAATCGGTGAACACCACCAACGGTCTTTTCACGGTGCTGTTGGGTGCGGTTAATCCCATGGATCCTTCGATATTTAACGGCGATGTCCGATACCTGTCGCTCATCGTCGAAGGCGGTGCGCAAAGCGATCCCCGCATCCCCATGGTCAGCGTCCCTTATGCGATGAATGCCGGCAACGTCAGCGGCTCGGACGAAGTAGTCTGTCATGACTGCGACACCGTGTTCATTAACGCGGTTGGTCCGGAAGAATTCACCGCCGCCGCCGACACAGCCCTGAAGGTAACCAACTCCGGGCCGGATGCTTTGGCCGGCATTGTCGCTCGGCTGGATGGGCAGACAGCCGATACTGTTTCCACTATCGTGGCCGGGGCGACCAACAGCAGCAGCGGCATCACCAGAGCCGGACTGTTCAAATCCGAATCCTCCGGTGACGGCGCCGTATACGGTATGCAGGCCACCGCTCGGTCGACGGGGACTACCTGGACGGTATACGGAGCTTACGGACGCGCCTCGCATACGGGCTCGGGCACAACCCACGGCGGGTGTTTTGAAACCGACCTTGAGGGAACAGGCGATCACATCGGCGTGCTCGGCCTTGGTCAGGGCCAGAGTAATTCGGCCACCTTCGGTCTGTACGCAGCTTCGATCAACTACGGTACCGGCAAGTCCCACGGCGGATTTTTCTCAGCCAACGGCGGCGCCAATCGCTACGGCGTTTACGCCGCTGGCTATACCACCACTGCTTCGGACTCGGCTTTCGGATCATACAACACCTCAATGAGCGGGGGCTCGGCACCGGCCATTGGAACCTACGGCCGAGCAACGAATTACGTCAGTGGCACCGCTATCGGTGGCCAGTTCCGGGCCGATGGAGAAAGCCATAGTGCCAAGTACGGACTGCAAAGCTATTCCTCCGGCAGCGGACAGGCTACGGCAATCTATGGCATGAGTGAAACATCCGGCGATTTCGATGCCTACGGTGCCTGGACCTTCAGCTCGAACAGCTCGACCGGAGATGCCACCGGCGGCTTTTTCGTGGGGTCCGCTTACGACGGGACCGGTTACGGCGGACGTTTTCAGGGAGACTCGTACAGCGGAGAGGTATACGGTATTCGCGCCATCGGCGCGCCGCGCACCGGCTCATCCAATGCCTATGGCGTGTACGGTTGGACGATGGACGGGCTTGCAGGTACTTTCACAGGCAATTCCTACACCGCCTATTTCGAAAACACCTTGCTCTATGGGACACCCTACGGTATCTACAGTCTTGTCGATGGCACCGAAACCTCGAGCTCAGGCTTCGCCCTCTACAGTCGTATTCAACACGCCGGTTCCGGCACCAGCTACGCAGGTTATTTCCTGTCCGACTCTACCGGTACCGGTTCCTCCTACGGTGTCCGCGCGGTCGGTCTCAGTAAGGGGACGGCCACTGTCTACGGCGCCGCGTGCGTTGCCGCCAACCGTTCCACTGCGTCGGCCTACGCCGGTTTCTTCGAGGTATACAACCTGGGCACGGGAGACCGTTACGCCATCTACGCCAAATCTCCCAACGTCGGCTATGCCGGTTATTTCAACGGCGACGTCCGCATCACCGGCGACCAGAGCGTGCTCGGCTCCAAATCGGCCGCGGTCGAAATAGCTCCCGGCGACTTTCGCCTCATGTACTCCCAGGAATCACCGGAATGCTGGTTTGAGGATTTCGGCGAAAGCCGCCTCGTGAACGGTCGTGCTCATATCGATCTCGAGGACCTCTACCGTCAAACGGTTAACACCGGCGAGACCTACCACGTTTTCCTGACCCCTCACGATGAGCCGGTCGTTCTCGCCGTTGCCAATCGCACCACCACGTCTTTCGAGGTAGTCGGTCCCGCCGGCAGCAACATCAGTTTCTCCTACCGCATCGTCGCCAAGCGGCAGGGTTATGAGTCAGTTCGCTTAGCCCACATGAAGGGGGACACGCCCGATGTCGTTGCCGCGAAAGTAGCCGCCGACGAACAGGCGCGCCTGTTGGACGAACAAACGGCCGCGGCGAGTCTCGAAGACCAGCCTGAACGACGGGCCAAAATACTCAGCGAACCTGCGCAGCCCAGCCAGGAATAACGCGTCCCCGACATAAGAGTCTGCCAATAGAGAAGCCCCGGTTATCGGGATTGTTGACAAACCTCAATCGCGGCGGAGACAAGCCCCGCCGCTACGCGTTGAAGGCCCCTAACCTCGCATAGCGGGCGGCCTTGTGTCGCCCGCATTAACAGAAGTGTCTTGCTGAACATCCGTGCGTACGGCTTTTTCAACAGCTCCTATCGCCGGGGCTTCTAAGTTTGTGCTGTTTGTGGCTCTATGATCGCTCGTTGAGCGAGTTGGCCGCGCGGAGGCCTTCCGCCACCTCCGGCAGAATCCCTTTAGCCAGGTAGATCGGTTGCACCAGTTTACCGTGCGCCGGAAGGCGCATCATGAATATCAAAGCCCCGACCACGCAGGCAACCCCGCCTGCCAGGATCGTGCCCGGAGTTCCGATTCGGCTTGCCAGACTGCCGGCCATGAGACTCCCGAGTGGGGCCATCCCGAAAAACGACATGGCATAGAAACTCATCAGCCGTCCCCGTTTGTCGTCGTCGACAATACTTTGCAAAACGGTGTTCGAGGAAGCCAGCGTAAGCATCATTCCCATCCCGACGAAAAACAACAGCACCATTGACAGCCATAGCTGACGGGAAAGTGAGAAAGCTATTAATCCCACCCCGAATATCAGGGCGGAAATAGAGATAACATTACCGAGTCCCACTATCGTTCGGCGTGAGGCTAAAAAAGCAGCTCCGGCAAGAGCTCCGAAACCGACCGAAGCCATCAGGAATCCGAGCGTGTGAGGCCCGCCGTGAAGAACATCGCGCGCAATCGCCGGCATCAATACCGCATACGGCATCCCCATGATACTGACCAGGGCAATCAGCAGGAGAATCCCGCGCATCGGAGCGAAACCGAACACGTATTTAAAACCGTCCTTGAAATCGGCCAGCATGTTGCCCGAGGACTTGCGGTGTTGTTGGGGTTTGAGTCTCATGGCCAGCAGGGCCGCGATAACCGCGATAAATGAGGCTGCGTTCAACGCGAAACAGGCCCCTTCGCCGACTGCCGCAATCACTACTCCGGCGACTGTCGGCCCGATCAAACGTGCTCCGTTGACCATGGTCGAGTTAAGGGCAATAGCGTTACTCAGGTCCTCACGGTGTTCGATCATTTCGATCATCAGCGATTGTCGTGAGGGCATCTCGAACGCATTGACCAGGCCCAGCAGGACACCCAGAGCGATGATGTGCCAGACCTCGACCAGGTTGGTCAGTACCAGTATCGCCAGAATCGTAGCTTGTATGGCCGAGATAATCTGGGCTGTCAGCAGAATCCGGTATCGGCTGAAGCGGTCGACCAGCACCCCGGCAAACGGCGCCACCAGAAAGGTCGGCAATTGTGAACTGAAACCGACAATACCGAGCAGGAAAACCGAATCGGTCAACCGATACACCAGCCATCCCTGGGCTATTCTCTGAATCCAGGTACCGATTAAGGATACTCCCTGCCCCATGAAATAGAGTCGGTAGTTGCGCGATTGCAGCGCCCGGAGAACGAACTTGATTGAGGATGTCCCGTTGTTGTCCTGCTGTTTCATAGCAATAATCTTTCGATCATTCCCACTCAAACACTTAACTGCCTCAAAGGTTGCAATCGGCAACAAAGATAAGCAGTCCGGGATCGGATAGCTATGGGGATTTTGTCGGGATTATATCTGATCTGCCCGGAGTTTTTATGCCTGCGGAAGGTCGGATAACCTTTCATCAATTCGGTATCGGTCAGGTCGCATCTAAGCGTAAGCTATCACAAGTGACAATAAGCCTTAACAGGGCGGGAACTCTGTTCCCCGGCAATCGTATTATTCATAGACCAAACTGTCGACAGGGAGATACGATTGCGCCTGTTCTTTATTTTCGCGGCTGTTTTTCTGGCCGCCAACGTTCATGCAGGGGAGAGCCCCGTTAACCAACCGATCCGTCTGGCTGCTTACACGCTCGAACAGCCGGATTTCAACTGGCAAACCCGCACCACCGCCCACTATCGCATTCACTACCTGCCCGGCTCGACCGCCGAGCGGCAGCTTGACAGTCTCAGCGCATATAACGAGGAAATCATCACCCGGCACCTGGCGCTGCTCAACGAGACTGCTTTCGATCGGATCATCGACCTGTTCTATTTCGACTCACGTGAACAGATCGAGTCGATCGTCAGTAAGCCGTTTCGCGCTCTCGCCGATGCCGCGAGTATGACGGTACTGGCCGTTCGCAACGACTCCGACCGGGCCCGTGACGCCCATGAGATCATGCACGTCGTTTCGTTCGATCTCTGGGGCGGCTGGGATCGCCGCAACGACCTGGCCTGGCTCTCGGAAGGGCTGGCAACCCGGGCGGACGACCCCTGCAACGGCTATAATCAAACCGAACTGGCGGCGCACATCCTGTTCAAAACGAACAGCGCCCCGTCGCTTGACTCCCTCGCTCTGTCCTTTCGTGAATATCCGGAGATGATCGGTTATATGCTCGCGGCGAGTTTCGTGGATTACGTAATTGACCGGCACGGCATCGATAAGCTGCACCGACTTTGGCAGGTCGGTTATGCCGGACTGGAAGATACCCTCGGATTATCCATTGCCGATATCGAACGGGATTGGATAACCTACGTCCGGGAGCGCTATCCCGATCCCGATGTCCCCGACTGGCCCGATCTCGAAAAGAACGGTTGCCGATAGGCCGCGCGAGCGGCAGATGTCCTCGCCTGCCCCATGACCAATGCCCGTCGTAAGGCAGGTCCGTCTTCGAACCTGCCCTTATGTTCCATTCCGGAAAAGGTTGTCAAAGCTCTTGAAATAAAAATCCCTTACCGAGCAATCACGAATACTCGCCCCTCTTGTTCGGGATCGGCCAGCGGGATCGACAAGGCCTGCATGCGAGCGAAATAGATATTTTCCCAACCGGTGTCATACAATGCCTGTCGTACCCGCATCATGTCGAAAGCCGTATTGTACACGGTTTCGTCAAACCGCCGGAATCGCCCGTCGGAATCCTTCACGAATCCCGTGATCGTGGTCCAGGCACGATCACCCTGCCCGTCGTAAACACCGCGTGTAATGATAAGGGTGTCGTCTTTTCCATCGTGAACGTTGATATTGTTCCATTGTTTAAGTCCGCGTCGTGTGTTGAGATCGAAGATGAACCAACCGTCACAAATCCCCCTGACGCACCGGAAACAACCGGTCAGAGCCTCTTCGTTCGCGAGATGATTGAGTGAGTCATAGGTCGAGACCACCAGGCCGAATCGTTCGTCAACGGCAAAATCGGCAGCATCAGCTTTGATAAATCGAGCCGAGCCGGCTTCAATGTACGAGCGGGTGTTTTCCTCGGCAAACCGAAGCATGTGCTCGGACAGATCCAGTCCGACCACCCGATACCCCTCTTTCAAAAAATATGCCGCTAACTGACCGGTGCCGCAACAGAGGTCCAGCAACGTCTTGTTGGGACTGTCGCTGGAAATAGTGGAATAAAATTCGTGAAGTAACGGGGCAACCTGCGCTACATAGCCACCCCATCGGGCGTTGTAAACGCGAGCGAATTCAGCACGGTATGCCTGCACTGAGATTTCCTTTCGATCCGGGTGACGGTATTAGCTGATCATTGTTGATACAGTATCGTTAATCCGCGGTTGAAGTTACAAGCACTTTTAGACATTACCGGTTAAGGTCGAGGACAACTAAATAGCCATACTTAACAAACCGTACCGAAGAACAGGAGAAATTCAGGGCCACCGATCCTGGTCATGAAATGAAAACTTTGACAACAGGTTCGGAGACAAATCGTCTTCAGACCGACCGTCATCGAATAAGATATGTGATTGCCGAATGGCGGAGTCGGGTTTATTTCTATGATGGAAGTTGAGCCGTCGGAAACCGGCTGACATCGCTCACTTTCTGAACTTATGTAGAGTATGGATTATCGCCCATGAATATACCGTTGTCTGCCGAACGCGTATCGGCGGGGTTTCCCTCCCCGGCCGACAGTCATATCGAGGCTCCGCTCGATCTGAACGCCTATCTTATCCGCCACCCGGCCGCGACTTTTTTCGTTCGCGTCGCCGGTGATTCCATGATCGGCGCCGGAATCTATTCCGGGGATATCCTGATCGTCGACCGATCCGTAGAGGCGACGGACAAAAAAGTGGTCATTGCGATAGTTGACGGAGAGTTGACGGTCAAGCGGCTGCGAATACATGAAGGTCGCATCATACTGCTTCCGGAAAACGATGCTTACCCGCCGATATCCGTTGAGGACGGAACCGAGCTTGAAATATGGGGAGTGGTGACTACGGTCATCCATCCCGTGTAATTGATCTCAAAAGAGTATCATGTCCGGCACCGAAGCTACATCCATCGCTTACACGCCCGGCGCGCTTGACCGATGTTTTGCGCTGGTCGACTGTGATAATTTCTTCGCCTCCTGCGAGCGGGTCTTTAGGCCCGAGCTCAAAAATCAACCGGTCGTGGTGCTGTCCTCCAACGACGGGTGCATCGTGGCCCGATCCAACGAAGCCAAGGCGCTGGGGATAGGTATGGGAGAGCCGTTTTTTCAATGTCGCCGGCTTATCGAAAAACATCGGGTAAACGTGTTTTCTTCGAACTTCCCGCTGTACGGCGATATGTCCCGGCGCGTTATGGCCATACTTTCGCGTTTTGCTCCGGAGATGGAAATTTACTCGATCGATGAGGCTTTCCTTGATCTGCGCCGCTGCGATCATCTCGCTCGCTGCGACAATCTGACCGAATATGCTCACACCATCCGTGACACCGTGAAACAGTGGACCGGCATACCGGTTTCGATAGGTATCGCTCGCACCCAGACCCTGGCCAAAATCGCCGCCCACCTGGCCAAGAGATCGGCCAAAGCGAAAGGAGTTTTGGACCTCACCGATTCACCATTTATCGACCAGGCTCTGGAAAGCGTGGAGGTCGGAGACGTATGGGGGGTCGGCTGGCGAAGTACCGAATGGCTCGTCGGTCGGGGGATCACCAATGCCCGGCAATTACGAGATATGGACGACAAAACGATCTCTCGGAAAATGGGGGTGACGGGCGTCCGCCTGATCTATGAACTGCGGGGGATAAGTTGCTTCTCGTTGACAACCGTCCCGCCGCCCTCCAAGTCGGTTATTTCTTCTCAGTCGTTTGGCCATAAGACCGATTCTCTTGAGACGGTCAAGGGAGCGGTCGCCTCTCATATCGCCGCTGCCGCGGAAAAAATGCGCTCTCAACATCTGGCGGCCAAAGAGTTGACGGTGTTCATGATGACGAATTGTCCCGACGGAAAATACGGCAAGAACAATCATTCCACCGGCATCAGTCTGCCCCAGGCAACCAACGATACGGCGGAGTTGATTCATTATGCGATGCAGGCCGCGGACATAATTCACCGCAAGGGATATATCTACGTGAAGGCGGGAGTTATGTTCAGCAACCTCATACCGGAAAATCATGTGCAGGCGACGTTGTTTACCGCGCCTGACAACGCCAATAAGAACAAGAAACTGATGAACACGATCGACCGCGTGAACACGAGCATGGGGCGCGGAACCCTGCGATACGCCGTCCAACTGCAGGCTTTGTCGTCGCGAGCCAAACACGAACACGGCCGTTTCCGCTACACGACCAACTGGCAGGAGTTGGTCGTGGTCAAGGCCGTATAGTTAATTGGCGACCAATGTTCCGGTCTGTCTCTGTACAATCTACTCCGGAGAACGTCGCTGGCTGGTGGCCCACCCGTCCACGGGTGGGATTTGAAATCATATTGACAACTAAATTTCGTGGGCGGCAGACCTCCCGGTCTGCCCCTGCAGCAGCCTTGCCAGTCGTAGCGCGGGATCCCTGCGATCCCGCGCTTTATCGTAGGCATCGCTGGTGGCCCACCCGTCCACGGGTGGGATTTGAAATCATATTGACAACTAAATTTCGTGGGCGGCAGACCTCCCGGTCTGCCCCTGCAGCAGCCTTGCCAGTCGTAGCGCGGGATCCCTGCGATCCCGCGCTTTATCGTAGGCATCGCTGGTGGC
>DAOSXA010000002.1:900000-1194009 GCA_035380245.1 Candidatus Zixiibacteriota bacterium
CGGCAACGACGGAAACAACAATGAACCGGCTGTCGATGATACCGAGAGTTCTGCCGAGGTTGACATTACCAACGACGAAGCGGCCGCGTCAACCGCAGAGGGGTACGACTGGGGCGTTCCTGATTACACCCCCCCGGCCGGTCTTGCCTTGGTGCTCAAACCGCACAATGAAAGTTGGTCAACCATCGTAGCCGACGGCGACACGGTGCTTTATCGTACTCTCTACCCCGGTCGCACTTATGACGTGTCAGCCAAATATCGACTCAATGTCTCCATCGGGATCCCTTCGGCGGTCGATGTTTTTCTGAACGATCAGGAAGTAAACCTGCGCAATCCGGAGACGGGTCGTATTCACGACATCAATATCGATCGTTTGAACCTGGAAGAAATCATGGCGCGTGAACTGCCGCAAAAGCGGAGCCGGCCGCGTCCGCAGTTAACCGAAACCAGTGTCGACAACCAGTCGGCGCCGACCGAAGACAGTACCGTTAAAGACGAATAGAAAAATGAGCCTGAAGAGTTTCATCGGCAGGATGACCCTGCAGCGACGCGTGAAGAAAATGGAACCACCCACGCTGGAGTTCCCCGCTTCGCTGCAACGGGTAAAACGGATTCTCGTTTGCCTGCCGGGAGGTCTTCGTGAGCTGACCCTGATGAAACAATTCCTGCCGGTGATCAAAGATATTTTTCGACCGGCACAGATCACCCTCATGTCGCTTCCCGGCGCCACCATCAACGACATTTATCCGCGTCAGGGATTCCAGATTCTGTCGCCGACACTGGACCAGTCAACCTGGACTGGTTTGCCCAAAGCGGGCTATATCAAGATACTGCGCGACTATAAATTCGACATGGTGCTCGACATGGGGCTGAGCCCGAATCCGTTCACGTCCGGAATTCTCCTGAGCTTTCCGGACGCCGTTCGCGTCGGGCGCGGAAATCATCTCGGTCAGCCTTATTACAATCTCGAAATAAAAACCAAGTATCTCCGCGATGAACGCAACATCTACAAGTCGTTGCTCACCATATTGGGAGCGATGAAGGAATCTACGGCGGCGATGCCCGGTAATAACTAAACGGCATGGAGCTACAGTGTATCTAAAGCGTCTGGATCTGTTAGGATTCAAATCATTCGCCATTAAAACCGCAGTTCATTTCTCCAGTGGCATCACGGCCATCGTCGGACCGAACGGCTGCGGTAAAACCAATATCCTCGATTCCCTCCGCTGGGTGCTTGGCGAGCAGAAAGTGACTCTGCTCCGAGGCAGCAAGATGGAGGAAGTGATTTTTAACGGAACCAGCGAAATGAAACCGCTGGGCATGTCCGAGGTTACCCTCACCCTCGTGAACAACCGGGGTGTCCTCCCGACCGAGTACACCGAAGTGCAGGTGACTCGACGGCTGTTCCGCTCAGGTGAGTCGGAATACCTGCTCAACAAAGTGCCCTGTCGTCTCAAGGATATTCATGAACTGTTTTTCGACACCGGCATGGGAGCACATTCTTATTCGGTGATTCAGCAGGACATGATCGAGGCGGTAATTTCGGACAAGGCCGAGGAACGTCGCTTCCTTTTCGAAGAGGCCGCCGGAATTACGAAATACAAACAGCGCAAACGAGCCGCTCTGCGCAAGCTCGAATCCACTGAAGGCGACCTGCTTCGTCTGAAAGACATCTACTCCGAGGTCCAGACGCAGGTGCGATCACTCAATCGCCAGCAGAAAAAAGCATCGCGCTATCAGATGATATCTCAGGAGATCAAAGACTGGGAATTGTATCTCGGATCGCGACGAATAAAACAAATCGAGCGGGAACGTCGCGAGCTGCAGGCCCAGCTCGATGACCTCAGCACTCGTCGCGCCAATAAAGAAACGGCGCTCAGCAAAATAGCCTCGATGCTCGAAGCCGACCGCAAGGAACAGGTCGATCTCGAACATGAACTGACCGGAATCGGCAACGAAATTTATCAGATATCGGAACGCGCCCACTCGCTCGAACGCGAGGTCACCATTCTGGTCGAGAAGCGCTCCAACGCTCGCAAGCTGATCGAACGCAACCAGCAGGAAATCCAGGCCCTGCACAATCGCCGACAAATTCTCGGCGAACAGACCAAGGAAGCCGAGATCGAACTGGAAGAACAACGCGCCCAGGTCGAACAACTTAACGTCGAGCTGGAAAAAGCTCAATCGTTGCAAGCGGAAGCAGACCGACAATTGCTGGCGGCACGCTCCTCCAAAGAAGCCGAGAACAAGACCCTGATCGAACTGGAGGGGAAGTTATCTTCGGGCAAAACCGAGGAAGACAACCTGCGTCAACAGGAAGAGGAGTTCAGCGAACGCATTGCCGATCTGACTCGTCAACTCGAAAACGCCTCCGAACAGAAGATTGAGATTTCCACGCTGCTTAAAACGGCCGACGAACGACTGGAAGAGTTAAAGCGACAGAAAGCGGAAGCCGAGACGGAACGTCACAATCTGCTGAAGCAGATCGAGGACGCCGTCGAGCAATCCGAAAGCCTGGCGCTTGAGATATCCAACACCGGCGCGGCCATTGAGGCTTGTGAAGCACGCAAGTCTTTACTCGAAGACATGATCGTGCACTTCGAGGGATACAGCTCGGGCGTGGTCTCGGTCATGGAAATGAACGACCGCTGGCCGGGTATCGTTGGAACCGTGGCGGACAAATTCACCCCCGACGACGGTTATGCCATAGCGGTCGAGGCCGCCCTGGGCGAACTGGCCGGTTATCTGATTTGCCGTGATCGCCGCACCGCCGAGGAAATCGTCGCGCATCTTAAGCAGGAAAAACAGGGACGGATCGGTATCGTCGTACCGGACAGCGGCGCTTTCAATCCCGTCGTCAAACGCCCTGAGATCAACGCCGAAGGTTTCATCGGCTGGCTCGACAACTATGTCTCTGCCGACACCGACCTCAAACCACTCATGCAGGCAATCCTGTCCCGGGTAGCAGTGTTCGATAGCAGTGTCAATCCCGATCAAATTCTAAGTCATCTCCCCTACGGCTTCAGCGCCGTGTCGGCCGACGGCACCGTCTACCGGCAGAACGTGATCAGCGGTGGTTCTGAAGATACCCTGCCTTTGTTCCGCCGTCGTGAGAAGTTATCCGAGCAGGAAAGCCAGATCGAGGAATTGAGTAAGACCTTAACATCGCTCAAACACGATAAAGACCAACTGGCCGCATCACAGGCAGCCGACCGGGCGGCCTCGGTGCAACTGGCGGCAAAGATAGAATCACTGGCGGAAGAAGTTGCCGAGGCTGCGGACGAACGCACCGCCCTGCAATACAAACTGACCAGCCTGACCGAAGAAAGCACCCGACTCGAACGAGAGAAGAAGCAGGCAAACGACCGCCTGGAACAGATTCGTAATCGCCAGTACAGCCTGAAACTCGATTTTAACCAACTGGCCAATCGTAAAGAGAATCTGGTGCGCGGCATGAACCAGACCGACGACGATCTGCAGTCGCTCGAGGACCACGCCGGACAGGCGATGGAGCAGCTTTCGCGGATTCAGATTCAGACTGTGGAATCGCGCAGTCGCTCGGAACAAATCGAAAGTAAGATTCGTCATACGAACGAGCTGCGGCAGGAAATTTCAAACACCGCTACCGCCAAGGAAACGGAAATTACCCAGGCCGAGACCGACATCGAAACCTGCGGACAACGCATTACTGAGTTGGAAACGGAGTTGAAACAGGTATTTTCATCCCGTTCCGAGGCGAACGAACGCCAGGGGAGCCTTCGCACCACTCAGGCCGATATCCTCAACCGCGTCGACGATCGTGAAACGCAACTCAAGACGATCCGCTCCGAACGGGAATCTATCGCCGATCAAAGTCACCAGATGGAAATGCGGGTGAACACCCTGCGCTCCGAGATCACTTCCCTGACCGAGCGTATCAACGATGAATACGATCTCGATATCGGCAGCTACGAAGCCAACCGTCCGGATGAAAACATGGACGACGAACAGGCCCGCGCCAACCTGCGCGAGTTGAAGGAACGTCTTAAAAACTTCGGTGCGGTCAACCTTCTGGCTCTCGAAGAATACCAGACAGCGGTCGAGCGGGAATCGTTCCTCAAGGAGCAACTCGATGACCTCACTCAGGCTAAAGATGATCTGCAATCGACGATAACGAAAATCAATCGGACGGCTCGACAGCTTTTCCAGGAGACTTTCACCCAGGTTAAAACGAACTTCCAGAAACTGTTCGTTGACCTGTTTACCGGCGGCGAAGCCGATATCATGCTCGAAGACCCGAGCGATCCGCTCGAATCCGATATTCACATCATTGCCCGTCCGCGCGGCAAGAAACTCTTGTCGATTACCATGATGTCCGGCGGTGAACGCGCTCTGACCGCTATTGCGCTGCTTTTCTCGCTTTACCTGGTCAAGCCCTCGCCGTTCTGCATTCTGGACGAAATCGATGCTCCGCTGGACGATGCCAACTGCAAGCGCTTCCTGAACATCATCGATCGTTTCTCCGACCGCACGCAGTTCATCATCATTACTCACAACAAGATCACGATGGAAAAGGCTCAGAACCTCTACGGCGTCACGATGGAAAAAGCCGGCGTCTCCAAGCTGGTAGCGGTGAAATTCACCGATATCGCCGAAGGTGAAAGCTCCGAACAGGTGGTGGCGTCACCGAACGAAGAAGAAATCGCTTCGTTGCGCGAAGGCATTGCCGCGGACATTCCTTCACCGGAACCCGAGACAGAAGTTGCCCCGCGTTCGGAACCGGACATTCCCGACAATATAGCCGAACGGCTCAACGCCAACGTTACGATCAGTGATGAATCCGACGAAGAGGACCAGGCCTGATAATTACCTGCCATGTTTAGTGCCTTTGAAAAACTCAAGAAATCGCTGACCAGAACCAAGGACAGCATTGTGGGCAAAATTGCCCGGGTAGTCGGTCGGCGTAAATTGGACGATGACCTGCTCGACGAAATCGAGGAAATCCTGATCGAGGCGGATGTCGGCGTTCAGGCTACGATGCGCTTAATCGAGAACATCAAGGAAAAAGCCAAAGAGCAGAAGATTACCGAAGGCGACCAGGTGATGGGCCTTTTGTCCGAAGAGATTCGCGCTATCCTGACCAATCGCTCCGACGAAAAGAAAACGACGACCTCCGGCAAACCCGAGATCTGGCTGATAGTCGGCGTCAACGGCGTCGGTAAAACGACCACCATCGGAAAACTGGCGACGTTGTTCGCATCGGAAGGCAAAAAAACCATTATTGCCGCCTGTGATACTTTCCGGGCCGCCGCTATCGAGCAGGTAGCAATCTGGGCCGACCGTTCAGGAGTCGAGATTGTCCGGGCACAGTCCGGGTCGGATCCGGCCGCAGTGGCTTTCGACGCCGCCAAAGCAGCCGTCGCTCGCAACGCCGATATTCTCCTGGTCGATACCGCCGGAAGACTGCACACCAAGGCCAACCTGATGGAAGAGCTCAAAAAGATACGCCGCGTGGTCGAAAAAGCCGCCCCGGAAGCCGCCATTCTGAGCAAACTCATCATTGACGGCTCCACCGGCCAGAATGCCCTCTCGCAGGTCAAAGTCTTCACCGACGCGGTCGGTTGCGACGGGATTATCGTCACCAAACTCGACGGCACCGCCAAAGGCGGCATCATGATCGCCGTGGCCGAAGAACTCGGCGTTCCGGTCGATTTCATCGGGATCGGCGAGGGGCAGCAGGATATGCAACGGTTTGACCCGAAACAATTCGCCGAGGCGCTGCTGGCATGATCGAGACGTTGACCATAAGCACCTCACAACGTGAGGAAATGGTCGACATAACCACCCGGGTACAACAACTGGTCGATAAAAGCGGCATAGAGTCCGGTCTTGTCGTTTGTTTTGTCCCTCATACGACAGCAGCGGTTACGATCAATGAGGGCGCCGACCCCGACGTTCGCCGCGACATCCTCTATAAACTCAACAAGGAGATTCCTCAACGTGACGGTTATCATCACGGCGAGGGCAACTCCGACGCCCATATCAAATCTTCGCTTTTCGGCGCTTCAGAACAGGTGTTGATCGAGAACGGCCGACTGGTTCTCGGGACTTGGCAAGCGATCTACTTCTGCGAATTCGACGGCCCCCGTCAGCGCCGCATGATCGTAAGGATAACCGCTCTTGGTTAAAATAGAGATCATAGCGGTCGGCAAAGATAAGGATCGCTGGGTTTCCGAAGGCGCAGCTCATTTCGAAAAACTCCTTGGTAAATTCGCCCGGATCGAATGGATCACCATCACCGCCGAAAAGGGCAAAAGCCTCTCCCCGGCCCAGATTAAAAAGGCCGAAGCAGCCCGTCTACTCGGCAAAATCGACAAAGGCTTGATTATCGCCCTGCATGATCGCGGAACCAAACTCGACTCGATGCAATTAGCCGCTAAGCTGGAGCGTTGGCTGGGGCAATGCAATGGTCGGATCGTGTTCGTTATCGGTGGGGCTTTCGGTTTAGACGAAACGGTACTCAACAGGGCGGACATGATGTTGTCGCTCTCTCGTCTGACTTTCTCCCATCAGGTCGTGCGTATCGTGCTCATGGAACAGCTCTATCGGGCCTTTTCGATTCTCTACGGCAGCGACTACCACAAATAACGAATCTCCCCCAAAGAAAAGCGCCCGACCTTGCAGGCCGGGCGCCGTTGTTTCTCTTTTGGTGTCTCTTACTTGAGGAGCATCATCTTTCTCGTCTGATGATAATCTCCGGCATCGAGACGGTAGAAATACACGCCCGAGGCAACCGCGGCGCCGTTCTCGGAACGGCCGTCCCAGACCACCGAATGGTTGCCGGCCGGGAGACTTCCGTTGAAGTTCCGCACCAGCTTGCCTTCGACGTTATAGATGCTGAGAACATAGTCGCTTGCTTCAGCGAGGGCGAATCCGATAGTCGTATTCGGGTTGAACGGGTTCGGGTAGTTCTGTTCGAGTGAGAAGCTCGTCGGCAACAAGTTCGACTTATAAGCGATCTCATACGGACGACCCTGGTAATCGACAATCTCAGCCTTGGTCATACTCAGGGTACCGTCACCGCTGTACGGGATCTGCAGGATCGAATGTTCACCCATTTCGATACGCTCGGTGCCCATGTTGTAAACCAGCAGGCGCAGTTCGTTGTCCTCGATATTCCAGGCCAGATCCATCTTCTCGGCATCGGCCGTCAGTGTCGGCTCATCGATCTCGATATCACCCTCGAGGTCGAAGACGAACAGCGCCGCTCCTACCTCACCGGTTGACCGGGTGGTTACATCGATATTACTGGCTTCCGTAGTCGTCGTCAGAACCAGGTCATCGGGATACGGGATGATCTTCGGAATCGGATCGGCGTCACCGATAATGACACGGATCAACAGAACCAGGTCGGCTACCGACAACGTCACACCGTCGGCGTTGACGTCGGTCGCGGCAATCTGACCCGGAATACTGACCACGAACACATCCAGACCGTAGATGAAGTAGTTCGAGAAGAGCACCGCGTCGGCGATTTCATAAGCCGTGCCGTTGAGGTTGATATCCCCGCGATCGTCGATCGAATCGGGGTGAATCACGCAGATACCGCCGTCGTAGAACTCGATGCAACGAATCGGGTCGACTTTGCCGTCACCGAAACATTCATCACGCGTACCCAGTCCGTAAGGACGCGCCGACTCGGGATAATTGACATCGTCCATTTCATCCCAACGCAGGTAACCTTCGGGGTTATAGATGCGCAGGTCGACATAGAGGTCGTTACCGGTCGTATCGGAAACCGCGTTGTCGCCGCAGTCGTAAGTTACGAAGTTGATCGGCAGGAACTGGTCGCCCAGGTTCTGGTCGTTGGCCACCTGGAACTGTATCCGCACCACCGCGCCATGCGGCGTGAGGGTTTCATCCGGCGGATGCGACGCACCGTTGTTGACGTCGGCGATAGCGACGAAGCGCACCACTCCGGACGGACAGGACGGTGAACAACTGGCCTCGTTCAGGGTGTACCGGAAATACTCCCAGCCCGTGCTGCCGTCATGTATTTCCGTATTTTCTATCGTGGCATAAGTGAAGCCCATAACCGAGGCATCGAAACTGATCAGGAGATCGAAACCGCCGATCGGTGTTTTGGCATCGATCGTCATGGTGACTTCCTTGACCAGACCAACCGGCGTACAATCGCCGCTTTCGAGGCCGATGTACATACAGACGTCACAGTCCTCTTCCTCGGTAACATCGACCGTGAACGAACCGGTAGTGATATTGCAGCCGTCGGTTACTTCGAAGCAGAACTCGTAAGTACCGAAACCGTCCGGGACGAAGCAGACTTCACCGGAGTCATTGGTCACCTCGGTGAATGTGCCGGGACCGCAAGTCATGGTAATGGTGACATCGGACTCGACATCCTCGGCCCAGATGCCGTCGATGCAGATATGGTCAGTGTCGTCCGGGCACCGCTCGAACGAGAATATCTCCGTCGGCAGATGCAGGATCGGATCCTGATCCCGGGTTACTCTAAGGACGGTTTCACAGGTATCACTGATGCAAATGCCGTGGGCGATGGTCAGAATCTCGTACTGACCGGCCTCAGTAATCGGCACGCAGACATAGCCGTTTTCATAAGTAGCGCCGAGCACCTCGATACTGTCCACGATGCCGCTGAACGATACCGGCAGGCAAACCTCGACCGGATCGGCCAGACAGAGCAACGTGTCGACCGCACCGCGGCATTCCACCACCGGCGGATTGTCGACCACGACATCCATCGTAAACGAACAGGAGTCGATACCGCAGGTAGCCTCGGCCCGGACCCAGATCTGTATCGTTCCAGTTTCCTGGAACTCGACACAGACTTCACCGGTCTGCGGATCATAGGTGCCCGTAGGACTAATCGTCACAATCGCATCCTGAGGGCTGACCGGCACCACCACGCAAACCTCGCCCGGGGTACAGAGAGTATCGTACTGTACGCCGTTCGGACACAGCACGAGCGGTACGCCGCCTTCAACCAGGGTCAGAGTCAGACTGTCGGTTGCGGTGAGACCACATTCATCGCGGGCCGTAATAACGATCGTGTAGGTACCAAAATCGGGCGGGGTGAAACAGACCTGATCGTCGATCACCACACCGAGCGAACTCTGTACCTCGATGATGTTATTATCCGGATCAGCGGCAGTATAATCGAAACATATCTCATAAGGCTCACAAGCCGTTATGGTCGTATCGTTGGCGGCGGTCAAAGTCGGACCGCTGTTAAATGTCGAGTTGATCGTGAAACTGCATGTGTCGGAGCCACAGTCGTTAATAGCGATCAACGTAATGACCTGCACGCCCGGCTCCAGGATCGGCACACAAACCTGATCACCGTTGATATAGCCGCCCTGTACCTCTACCTGCTCGGTCGTGGCCGAAGCCGTGAAGTTAAAGCAGAGAGTATCCGCCTCGCAAAGCAGAACGGTCGTATCGCCGGGACAGGTGATGGTCGCCGGATCCAGGAAGATCACCTCGACATAAACACGGCAGGAGTCTTCGTTGCACTCGGCTGAACCAAGCACATCTATCGTGTAAATACCGGCGGTATCGGCGAAGAAACAGAGCTGGTTATCGGCCCATTCACCGAAGCTGGTGTTGATCTGATAGCCGGAACCGGCAATCGCCAGGTCGACACAGATTTCTTCCGGACCGCAAACCGGCGGAGCTGCGATAGTCTCGGTCGGGCAGTCGATATAAACGAAGTCACCTGTCTCAACATTGACACAAGCCGTCAGAGTGTCGGCCAGGCCGCAGGAATCGACGGCGTAAACTTCTACACAGTAGGTGCCGTTGGTATCGACGGTGAAGCAGATCTCACCCGTTTCCTCGTTATAAGTACCCCAGTCGGTATAAACTTCAGCCAGGTTGTTGTCGGGATCGATAGCCTCGATCGGGACACAAACCTCCGGCACACAAGTCGAGATCAATGAATCCGCCCACTCGTAGATCAGATAAGGCGCGCTGTTGAAATCGACCACGACGGAAATATCATCACTGGAGACTTCGCCGCAGGAATCCTCGGCCGTAACCGTCAGGATATAAGTCCCGCTGGTGTCGGCATCGAAACAGACCATCGAATGCACGGCATCATACCAGCCGTTATCCACTATTACCGAGTAGAGATTGTCGTTCTGATCGGTTATGCCGACCGGCAGACAAACCTGCTCGGGGCCACAGACCATCAACGAGGTATCCGGGGGCAGGATCACCAGCGGTGGGGCGTTACATTCGATCGTAACCGTAAAGCCGCATTCGTAAACGTTGCAGGGAGTGGTTACCTTGATCGATACATGATTGGTATTGCCGCACTCGGTATAGAAACAGACCGTGCCGGTTTCATAGTCGTACCAGGTGTTGATACCCGAGACCTCAACCGTCGCTTCCTGCGGGATGCCGTAAACCGGCAGGCAGACGGTATCACCGGTGCAGGAGAACAGGACGGTATCGTTCGGGCAGACCAGATCGGCGCCCTGGTCGGTCATAACGTATATGTTGGCCGTATCGGAAGCGGTTTCGGCACAACTATCGGTAACGGTCATGATAACCGTGTACATGCCGCTGTCGTACGGCGTGATGCAAATCTCACCGTTGTTGTAGGTGCCGCCGATCACTTCGATATTGGCAATGTTGTTTTCCAGATCGTTCAACTCGACCGGCAGACAGATCGGTTCCGGATTACAGAGATAGACTGAAGTATCCGGACCCATGACCAGCGTCGGAGCGGTGTTGACGATCACATCGATATGAACCGTATCGATTGCCGCCAGACCACAGGAGTCGATAATCTGGACGATCATGTCATAGCTGGCGGAATGGTCGGCCCAGAAGCAGACCCGGCCCGAGGTCGGATCGTACTCACCCACGTTGGTCGTGATTTCCTGATAAGTGGCGTTGGTTTCGACATCGACACAAATTTCTTCCGGCTCACAGATATTGACCACGAAATCCTCACCCAGATCCAGGGTTGGTGTCTCGGCCACTTCAGCCATGATTACGGTCGTGTCGGCAGCCATAGCGCCACAGGTATCGGTAGCTGTCGCAATTATGACATAGGTGCCGGTCGTGTCGATATCGACACAGATACGATCCTGTTCCGGATCATAAACACCGGCCGTTAACGTAATATCCAGGTTGTCTCCGTCAAGGTCGCTTATCTCAGCCGGGAAACAGACCGCCTGCGGCATACAGAGATAAACATCGAAATTGTCGCCCAAAACGACCGACGGCGGCGTATTCAGCTCGATTGTCACCGGAATGATGCAGGTATCGGCAGCCGCACAGGAATCGACGGCAACAACCGTAATCTCGAACTGACCGGAGCCTTCGGCGTTGAAGCAAATCTCATTGCCGTTGATGGTCGCATTACCCGAAGTCACCTCGACCGACTGGAGATTCCCGTCGATATCGGTAACGTCAAGCGGGAGACAGAACTCGGTCGGTTCACAGAGAGAGAACTCCTGAGGACCGGGGCAAGTCAGTTCCGGCGGGCTGTTGAGCTCGATCGTCACCACCACGGTATCGGTAGTTGAGAGATCGCAGGAGTCGATCACCGTAGCGATAACGGTATATTCACCGGCGGTTTCCGGCGTGAAGCAGAGTCTGCCGCTGGCCGGATCGTACTGGCCGATGTTGGTCATAAATTCGGAATAATCAGCCACCGTGTTGACATCGATGCAAACCGGCATGATATCACAAAGCATCAGGCTGAAATCATCACCGAGGCTCAGGAACGGCGGTTCATCCGGCACTCCGGTCACGACCACCGTATCGACGTCGTCGAGTCCGCATTCATCGGTAACCGTGACGATCAACGTATAGTCGCCTTCCTCGGAGATATCGAAACAAACCTTACCGGTCTGAGGATCGTATACTCCCGTGCTCGGGACGATACTGACCAGGTTGTCATCGACATCGCCGGCATCAACCGGGACACAAACCTGGGTCGTGCCGCAGAGCCCGACTTCGAAATCCGGACCGAGATCGACATACGGACCGGTATTAAAGATCACCGTAACGACGGTCGTATCCACGGCGGTAACGTCGCAGGTGTCGGTTACCGAACCGATGATCGTGTAAGTACCGGCGGTATCGGCCAGGAAACAGACGGCGCCTTCGTCGTTCAAAATCCCAAAATTGAACTCCGGCGTCAGGATTTCTCCGTTCGGATCGGAATAACGCACCGGCACACAGATTTCTTCGGGTTCACAGAGGAACCGCTCGAAATCGTCACCCATGGTGATAGTCGGCGGTTCGTTGCTTTCGATGGTAACGGCAACCGTGCAGGTATCGGCAGCGCCGCAGGAATCGGCGACAGCGATCACGACTTCGATTTCACCGTTGAGAATCGGATCGACACAAACATAGCCGTTGTCGTAGAAAGCGTTGCCGGAGAGAATCACCGGCGTTAGAATTTCGCCGTCCGGATCGGAAAATTCGATCGGGAAACAATAGGAGGAGCTGTCCGGATCACAGGAAGCAAACTGCTGCGCTTCCGGACAAACGATGGTCGGCGGGCGATTGATAATCACCGTTATCCGAACCGTGTCGGGATCACAAGGCGGGCAGGTAATGGCCGCCTCACCGAATTTATCTATGGAGCAGGGATCGGCAACGCAATAAGCGAACACGTAAGTCGCCGAATCCACCTCTGCCGGCCAGAAACAGGTCTGACCGGTGTTGTTGTCTATTTGAGTGAAAACACCGGGGCCGTCGATCTGCGAAATGACCAGATTGTCACCGTCGTAATCTTCGGCAAGAATTTCGAAACAAATTTCTTCACGCTCGCAAAGCACGACCGTCGAATCGTATCCGAACAACTCCGGTTCGGTGTTTAACGTTATCGAATCGTAAATCCAGGCCGTGTCGGCGGCGCAACTGTCGGCGACTTCGTACTGGAAGGCGTACACACCGCTGGTGTCGCCGATGAAATAAGTAACCGCGCCCGTGGCCGGATCGATATAACCGTCGCCGAACAAGAGCGTAAAGGTAAGAATATCACCGTCGGCATCGGTCACGGTCGGATAAACCGTCCGTTCCTCCGGGAAACAGAAAGAGCCGCTCTTATAGCCGTCTTCGGCAACCGGCGGATTGTTGAGCGTCCAGGAAACATTCAGCGTGAACTCGCAATAAGCACCACAGTTATCGTAACCGCGAATCACTACCGGATCGACGTCCGGATTGTCGTTCAGATTCCACGGCGTGAAGCACCAGGAGTTATCGATAATGGAACCGAATCCGGAGACCAGTTCGAAATGACTGAAGTTATCGTCGACATCGCTCGCGGCCAGATCGAGGCAGTATTCTTCGGGAGTGCACAGCACCAGATCGATATTGTCGGTCGGCGTCTCGTTGACCGGCGCCGAATTCACCGTAATACTGAAGGTGTACTCATCGGAATCCATCGCCTGACACTCGTCTACGGCCGTCACGCTGATCGAGGTTATTTGCGGATCAGCCGTGAAGCAGAGAGTATCGCCATGAAGCGTACCGTAGCTGACCGTCAGGCCAACCAGGTTGCCGTCAGGGTCGGTGGCGGTGAAACCGGGGACACAAATCTCTTCACCGATTTCACAGACAAAGAACTCACCGGGAGCGGGGATATCGTTAACCGGCGGCTGGTTGACGTTGAAATCGACCGTAAAGGTCTGCTCGTCATAAGCGCCGCAGGAATCATAAGCGCGAATCGTCACAGTCTCGGAGCTACCGGCTTCCGGCGGCGTGTAACACCACTGGTCGCCTTCGACATAACCGTTACCGCTCACCAGTTCGAAACCGGCGAAATTCGTATCGGCGTCATCAGCCTCCAGATTAAGACAGATCGGTCTGGTCTCACAAATGAAGAGACTGGTA
Source organism: Candidatus Zixiibacteriota bacterium (assembly GCA_035380245.1). Taxonomy (NCBI): domain Bacteria; kingdom Pseudomonadati; phylum Candidatus Zixiibacteriota; species Candidatus Zixiibacteriota bacterium. The sequence goes on from DAOSXA010000002.1 coordinate 913,876, forward strand.
TCGTTGATCTCGGTCATGGTCGGAGCACTGTTGACGATCACGTAAATCGGCATATCGCAGACAGAGCTCTCGCCGCACTCGTCGATGACGGACATTTCGATCCGGTTGTTCCCCTCGATCGGCATGAAACAGGTGCCCTCGGGGTTGTACTGAACCGGCTGACCGTTTATAGTCAGATTGATTTCGGCAATGTTGTCGTCCACGTCGGAGACATGCAGGTTCGGCAAACAGAACTCGGTCAATTCACACATGAAGATCGGTTCCGAATAATCCAGGCAGTCGAAAACCGGCGGGCTGTTTTGCTCGATCGTCACCGTGAATTCCGAGGTGCAGGAAGCATCGCATTCGTCCACACACTCGATTTGCACGGTGTACTCACCGGCGCCCGGAGCATCGTAAATCCAATAGCCGTTTTCAATGGTTCCGGGACCTTCGACAACCGAGCATCCGACAACGTTGAAGTCGGGGTCGATCGTTCCAACCGGAACCGAGACCGTACCGGCGCCGCAGACGAAAAGTGTGGTGTCTTCGGGAACGACACAGGTTGGCGGAGTGTTGGCAACCACGGTCACCAGCATCTCATCGGTGCGATAATCTTCACACTCGTCATAAGCGGTGACACTGATCGTGTAAACACCGGCGGTATCGGCGGTGAAGCAGAGCTTGCCGGTGGCCGGATCATACTGACCGATATTGCTCGTGACGCGGGCCAGGTTATCATCCGGATCGCTGACGCCGACCGGCAAACAGAGCGTCTCACCTCCACAGGAGAAGAGTGTTGTATCGGGCGGCAGCAGCACCAGCGGGGTGCGGTTGCAGTTGACGGTCAGATCGAACGTGCAGGTGTAGGTAGCACAGGGGGATTCGACCAAAACCGTTATATGGCTGGAGTTAGAACATTCACTGAAAATACCAACGGACTGGCGGGCATCATCCCACCAGGCGTTGAGACCCTGGACCGAAACCGAAATCTCCTCCAGGTCCGGAATTCCGCCAACCGGGACATAAACCGTATCCTTGTAACAAGTATAAATAGCGGTGTCACCGGGGCAGTCGAGCACGATATCCTGATCGGTGCGAATCGTCACCGAAGCAGTACCGACAGCGGTCAGACCGCAGGAATCGGTCACCGTAAGAGTAAACTCGAAAACGCCGTGATTGTAGGGCGTGAAACAAATGAATCCGTCTTTATAAGTTCCGCCGTCTATCGAGATGTCGGCAATGTTGCCATCCGGATCGGAAACTTCGACCGGCAGGCAAATCTCTTCAGGCAGACAGAGATAAATAGCCGTATCTTCGAACATCGTGACCGCCGGAGCGCTGTTCATGGTCACGTTGATATCGACCGTATCGACAGCAGTCTGAAGACATTCATCGGTCACCCAGACGATCAGACTGTAATTCCCGGGCTCGGAAACTTCAAAACAAACCTGACCGGTCTGATCGTTGTAATACCCCAGGCTTGATTCAACGCTGAACTGAGCGGCATCGGTAATCAGATCGACACATACCTCGCCCGGACCGCAGAGCAACAGATCCTGGTCGTCGCCGAGATCAACACTCGGGGCGGGCGGAGCAACGGTGGTAATCGTTATCGTGTGGTCATCCGTGAGGCCGCAGGCATCGGTCGCGGTGATCGTTACGTCGTAATTTTGATCCATACCGACCGGCACACAGAGCAAACCGGTTTCGGCGTTGTAGTTACCGAGGCTTGTACTTACTGACTCCAGATTGCCGTCGACATCACTGATATCGACCGGGATACAAACCTCATCCTCAACGCAGACAACCGCGGTGGTGTCGAAGATGGCCGTGATAGCGGGAGCCGAGTTGTACGTGACATGAACGAGGGCCGTATCGGCTACCGTCTGTCCGCAGATATCGACACCTTCGATGGTGAGCTGATAATCGCCTTCGGCGTTCGGCGTAAAGCAGATCGTCTCGGTCTGCAAGTCAATATCGCCGCCGGAGTATGAAGTAATTTCAAGGCCCTGAGAAACCGTAAACGGTACACAATAGAGCGTCGGTTCACACTGGGTAATAGCCCGATCGTCGCCAAGGTCGACAAACGGATCAATCGTCTCGGGAGCGGTTACGACCATCGTGTCGACATCGGTAAGACCGCACTCGTCGACAACCCAGGCCTCGATGTAATAAGTACCCGGGCCGGTTATCGAAACCGTGTTCTGAGTCAACAGGTCGATCTGTTGTCCCTCGAATATCGCATAAACGGAAACGATATTACCATCGGGATCGTCGACATTGTAGGAGATCGTAACATCCGCCGGATAGCAGGGATCGAGCGGATAGGTATCCGGCACATCGATGCTCGGCGGATTATTGAGCGTAACCACCAACTGAGCGGTGCAGAAAGCAGTCTGACCGACCGTGTCGGTGGCGGTAATTTCTATGGCATAAGTGCCGGCGGTATCAGGAGTGACACAAAGTTCACCTGAAACAGGGTCGATTGTCGCCTGACTGATCGCCGGGATACTGAACCGGAGATCGCCGGCGCCGGCGCTGTGGATGATCGTTGAGAAACACGAAGCCTGCCCCTCACAACCGAGGACCTCGTGCGGGGCGCCCGCCGAGACACATTCTATTTCGGGTTCTTCATATTCAACTTCGACATGGGCGCAGTCGATGGCCGCCAAAACGGCAACACGCTGATCGGGGAAGCAGGCACTGTTCGGGTCTTCAGTTTCGGACGGTTCCGACTCTCCCTCGTATTTCACGCCTATCACGTAGTTGCCGACGACATCGATGGTCAGGGTCGCGCTGGCCATTCCGGCGTCATCGGTAGTTACGGTCGCTACCGGGATATCATCGGGATCAACTCCGCAGTCGCCGATACGGGTGTAGAAACTCACCTCGCGGTTCGGCATCGGGGCAAACTGACCGTCGCAGCAGTTCTGCTCCAGCAACACCGTGACATCGAACGGAGTGCTGATTTTGACCGTGTCCGGCACGCTGACAAAAGTCAGACGCGAGTCGGTTTCGGTTGTTACCGAGGTTACCTCAACTCCCGAATCCTCACCGGTGGCAGTCACAACGATCGGATCGGCACCAACCACTGAGGCATCGATCAGCCACAGCGCAGAGATCCGACCGGAGGCGTCAGCCACGGTTGACCAACCGGCAAGCTCATCAGATTTCGAACCGTCAGCGTTCTGATGGGATACCAGAATCTGAACCGATTCACCCGGAGTAAAGCGAGCGCCCGAGACAATAAGACTGTCGCCGTCGGACCGGCCGGTAGCCAGTGCCGTTATATAAGCAGCATCATCCTGCGTTTCGTAAGGAACCGCAGAACCAGTCTTTGTCAAAACGTCGCCCTCGGCAGCTACAGCCGCCGAAGCAAGTATGATCAGGATTGAGAGTATTGATATAAGTCCTGAAGACCACGACCGCATATTTACTTCCTCCAGAATACATTAAGGGTGCACTCATACGTAAAAGGCACCCGGTATTTTTCGCGCACATCTTGAGCATTCAGGGACGCTCTATTTCGAAGCAGTCCCCCCGGTAAGCGCACATCGTGCGACCTGAATGCAATTAGGGAAACAGGTGTCATTTCGAAGTAATCTGATGTGTAAAACCTGCTCCGCTTCACGAGCATTTTAATATACCTTCTTTGCTCAAAAAGTCAACACGCATTAGTCTGATCTTTCAATGATGCAATAATCAGGCCAAGCCGTTAATTCGTTAAATCCTTGTCACTTACAGCCCCCGGCAGGACCGGAGTGCACCCGTTTGCGGCATTAGTGAACCATCCTTAACAGATTGTGCTCCAGGATGTCTTTCAATCCCCTGATTAGACACTATCCAGAAGACCAAATACCCTGACAAGCTGCCGGAGGGAATGGTTGAGAGAGCTCTTCTGCGGCGGAGACAAGCCCCACTGCTACGAGTTTATTGAAACACCTGTAACATGAATTAGAAACTATCGAGACAGGTGTTTCCTGCAGGGCTTTTCGCGGTTACACAAAACAGCCGGACAGCCGTCCCAGAAGTAGCAGGAGCTGTCGATTCAGACTATCTAACTCGTTTAGTGCTGGCATGATAAGATGAAGTCTCTTATATTTCTATCATAGGGGGGAGTACCATAATGTGTGCTCGACTGATTAATTACGTCTTCATTCTTAGCTTGTCTGTTTTGTGGCCGTTTTGGTCATCGGTCGCGGCGATTGACGACTCTAGCCGCTTACTTGAAACGCAACAGGCTTTATCCGAAACAGACAGCACCCAAATAACCTGGCCCTCCACCTTCGGGTTGCATCGTACCTCCAAATACAGTACCTCAGTCGGGCACCTCGGCTATCTCGGCCGCGACGCCGACCCCGGCTTCGAGTTCCCCCTCAATTCCGGCACCAATTATCTATGGGGAGGCTGGTTTCTAGTTGGAGGAATCCTGGGTGAAGACACCCTGGTATCAAGCGCCAACATCTGGTATGAAATGCCCGATACGGTCGAGGGATCCTATCCGATACAGGGAGCTCGCGAGTTATATGCTGCCGACGCCGTCAGCGACGACATGCCGGGTATGAGGCCCTTCCAGTTCACCGGTGGGGCCGGTTGTGTCAGTCATATTGTTGATACTTTTACGACTCAACATGGCTTTTCGGGATTGCGATTTCCTAACTTCCTCGGGAATTATCATCGCCCGCTGCATCTTGAAATCACCCAGAAAAGTTATTCGGTCGATCATGCCCCCTATCGCAATATCCTGTTGTTGGACTATACGTTAACGAACATCGGAACCGATACGATCCGGGATGTTTATTTTGGTCTTCATTTGGATCCCGACGCTACCGCAGCCGAGGACGACTTGTTCGGTGCGAGCGATGATCTCACCGCCTCCCTGCGTGATATATCGACAGCCGTGTTATACGACAACGACGGCAATCCCGAGAGTGGTGCTTATTTGAGTCCGACCTGTGTAACGGACGCGATTGGGATGCGCCCTACCCGGATTTTCCCCGAAGTTTCCGACACCAACTATAACTGGTCGTATCGTGGTTCAGCAATCGACTTTGGACCACGCCTCAAAGGCACCCCCGAGGATCCCTTCCGCCGTTTCCTTACCGGGAATACCGGTCTTACGGTCGGTGATGAGGAGCAGTATTATGTTCTCCGTCATAAGGAATGGGATTATGACCAGGTTGAAGTTGCCCGTATTACCAACGATGACCCGCTTTGGCTCGATGCGGCCGAAGCTCGTAACAGAGCTATTCAAACAGGCGCCGATGTGCGTATGGAACTTTCCGTCGGCGCCGTTGACCTGCCTCCGGGCGAATCGCAACGGCTTCTGTTCGCCCTTTTCTGCGGTGAATTGGTGCATCTCGATCCATTCAACTATACGAACAATCTGTTGAACGGCGACATCGACCGCTATCGCAACAACCTCTACTGGGGCCTGATGCGCGAGACCGCCGCATACGCTATGGAGATGTCGGAAGAAATAGTTGATCCGATGCTCCAGCCGCCGACCAGTCTTGAGTTGATCCAACTGGATGGACAGGAAGCCCGTTTTCGTTGGGATTCATGGGTTTTCCCGGATGTTGTCGGTTACCGTTTGACGCTTACCCCTCTGCCCCGCACCAGGGCCGAGATACATAATATCATGACGCCGATAGTCAGCACAATCTACACTCACGGCCGTGAAGGTATCGTTGAAGATCTACCGCTCAATCGTCGCTTTTTGGTTACAATCTCTCACGTGACCGACCATGGAATCGGACCGGCTTCGGAACCGCTCCTGATCGGCGATGAAAACCTCGCCTATGTCCTGCCGTCAGTTACAACCAGGCGAAGGTATGCCTACTATGAACCAGGAGACACTGCCGTGGTTATCGACTGGATCAGACCAACCGGCAAGGAATTGTATTATTACAAGATATACAAAACCACGGACTCCCTGATCGCCGCCAACCGTTATCAACCGTTTATCGTGGCGGACACCATTTCTGATTTGGATGATCCCTGGTTTTGTTTTAAACAGAACGATATCAATTACTGCTATTACCAGATGCAGGCTTATGATTCTACCTTCGATGAATTCACGACGGAGTATTACGACACGGCTTTCGCCGACGGCGCTTATTACTGGGTGTCGGCTGTACCTTATCCCGGCTATGAATCGCCGATGTCCGATCTGATTCAGGTCCGGTCAACAGCACCGGCGGAGCGAGACATCCTGATAGTCATCGGCGGCGTCGGCACCCCGGTCGATTTTTCCATACTTGATTCAATCAGAACTTTCTACGATCGGGTCATGGACGGATTCGATTACGATCTTTATGTCTGGTCCGACACCATGCGTTATGCCGAGGCCTGTACCAGCGGTGTCTGTTTCAACTTCGAGGATTTCGCTCGATACCGTCTGATCCTTATCGAAGAATACGCCAATCCGAACATCCTCGGGCTCTACAATGATACCGAACGCGACCTGTTGACACGTCTGGCCGATGCCGGGCGTAATCTGGCCTATTTCGGTATTCCTCCGGGGCGGGAACGAGTTTCGGCCAATATGACCGCTGATTGTCTTACCTACGACGCGGACTTGTTCGAACATCGCTATCTCGGTTTGGATTCCTCACTGCTGCGCGTCTGGCGGGAAGATTACAATGTGACTCATTCACGGGATTATCTGGCCGGATTCAATGCGGCTTTCCCCGCCGGCGACAATTGGCCGGAGTTACATTACGACACTTCCCGGAACTGCCTTGGAGGGGTATTCGATGTTTTCTTCGAGGAAGATTACTGCCTGCCGCATACCCCGGCCCTGATGCCGTCATCGGAAACCGAGATCATTTATCGCTATGGCTCCCTCTACCCGGAGACATCGGAACTGACCGGTTTGCCGTGTGGTGTTGTAAATCAATTCCAGCATTCACTTGTCTATTGTTTCTCGTTTCACCTCTGGGCCATGGAGGAATCTCCCGCCCGCGATCTGATCTCCCGACTGGCCGAAGAACCTCAGGTCTCACCGCCGGTACAGTTACCGAATTACCCGACCCTGTCCCAAAACTATCCGAATCCGTTCAATGCCGGTACGATGATCGAATTTTACTTACCAAGAGACGGACTGGTGCACCTGGATATTTTCAATTTGTTGGGACAAAAGGTAAGAACTCTGCTGGATGGTGAGTTTCTTCGCGGTCGACGTTCCTACCGCATCGAATGGAACGGACAAAACGAAACCGGCCGCGAGGTTGCGACCGGTATCTATTTCTATCGCCTGACTCTCGACCAGGCGGTTCAGACCAGAAAGATGCTTCTAATCCGATAAATCAGTTGCCGCCGAGAATAATCGGCAGACCGCCGTCGTCGTTGCCGACGATCACCACTTTCGTGTTCTGTGACTCGGCTATTTTCAGCGTAGCCTCGATCCCCTTCCACTTCAGCAATGAGGGCGTAATCCCGGAACTGACGATTTTCTGGAATTCGGCAATACCCTGAGCCTCGATCTTCTTGCGCTCGGCTTCTTTTTTCTCCTTCTCGATCTCGAAATCCATCCGCTGGGCGTTCTGATCGGCCGTCAGCTTGAAATTGATCGCCTCCGAGATTTTTGCCGGAATGGTTACGTCGCGGATCAGGACATTTTCGATCGTAACGTATTTATCGGTCACCGCCGCACGCAACTCGTCCACCATCGCCTTGGCCATCTCTTCTCGTTTGGTGGAATAAATCTCCTCCGGTTTATAACGCCCCGCCACCGTTCGTGAGATACCCCGAAGCATCGGCGCTACGGAGACATCATAATAATCCGGACCGACCGTCACCTGCAACGAATCCAGTTTGCCCGCCTCCGGGCGATACAATACGGAGACCTCCATCTTGATCGTCGCGCCGTCGGAGGACAACACCGTCAGGAGTTCTTTTTGTTCCTGAAGTTGTACCTTGTAAACGAACATCTTATTCCAGGGCATATGCCAGGCAAAGCCCTCCGGATAGATTTTACCGAATTCGGTGCCGCTGCCGAACTTGGAATAAAAAACGCCTCGATGACCGGAGTCAATTTGAGTCCCGCAACCGACTACTCCGGCAGCGAAAGCCGCCAATAGAAAAAGCGGCAATAAGCGTGTTAAAGTCGATTTCATACTACCTCCTTGATATCTCAGTTTTTTGTTTTCCATGTCCGTTGTCGAAGAATACCGGCGATCATCGGAGATATTCAACAAAAATGGCCCGAGTGTTTCGGGCCATCTTGGTCGACATTTGCTGTCGGAATCAATCCTTAACGCGAATCGCCGTCCCCCAGAAACCACCGTATCGGTCGGGATAACGTGATTCATAAAACCACAGCATGTTGAAATTGAGCGAAGTGGTGTCGCACAACCAGAGAGTATCGAGATACTCATCTTCCTCAATCCGATCCGCAGTGGAGGTAGTCCATCCGGAATCGCTCATGTAAGTAACCCGAAGCCTGACAGAACCGTCCGAGATCGAATACGGCACATTAAGGGCGGTAAGAACCAGCCGCGATCCCTTTTTCACCTCCGGGATGTCTGAAAGTAACATATAGGGCATCAGTGTTTTGCCGGCAACGGTATCGACATCGAGGTACAGGGAACCCGTCTCAGGATCGACCTTACGACTATAAACATACTTCAGATATTGGAAATACTCGTACTGGAAACCATCGGCATCGATTTTAGCCGCGCCCTCGGGCTGCAGGTAAATATCCATCCCGGAAGCTTGACTACCACCTCTCGTTTGCGATAGATTCACGGCATGAAGTACCCATCCTGCATACACGTCGGTACTGACAATACGCAGGAAATACCCCCAGCGAATCAAATAACGGGTTTGATATTCATACGTAGTATCAACCCCAAGCACGCGCTGGATGCGGACATAGAAATCATCATAAATGCGAACTTCGTTGTCGTCCGCCAATCCGAACGGTGACCCGTGGTCTTTCTCTACCGAATCGGGAGTTATATACTGAGTAACATAGCGATTGACTGAATCGACCAGTATCCGATACTCGGCGCCGGGGTCAGAGTCCTTGTAGTACGGTTCATCCGAAAACACCCCTTCAGTGGTAAACAACTCTTTCGCCATCGGGACTTGTCTGAGATACCGAAGAATCTCATCATCGTCCATAACGTTGTAGACGTCTCGTTCGCTGCAGGCGACGCCAATCATAACGACTGCCGCTGAAATTACGACGATAAAAGCTGCACCGGACCACAGCGCTTTATTTCTTTTCATATATCCTTTCTCGTGCCTGTGTTCTACTTTTTATACGAATCAGATGCCCCGGACGTCAACTCTCACCTTCTCGATTTTCTGCCCTTGAGTTGCTCTTTCATCCGCTTAATTTCATCGCGCATGACCATAGCGGTTTCAAAATCAAGATTGTCGGCAGCCTTTTTCATCGCTTTCATCATGAAAGCCAGTTGATCCTCGGCCGACATACGAACGAACGAGTCAGGTTTCTCAAAATCGGTTTCCTCGGCCGTTTTGCTGTCGGCAAACTGTGTGGCCCGGATGATTTCCTCGCGTGTTTTAAAAATCGTCTCCGGGTTTATATTATTGTCCTGGTTATACTTAAGCTGTTTTTCGCGACGCCGATTGGTTTCCTCGATGGCTTGTTGCATCGAACCGGTGATTTTATCGGCATACATTATAACCTCGCCGTTTTTATTGCGGGCAGCGCGTCCGGCCGTTTGTATCAAGGCCCGAGCCGACCTGAGAAATCCCTCCTTATCGGCATCAAGTATAGCCACCAGCGACACCTCCGGAAGATCCAATCCCTCACGCAGCAAGTTAACTCCGACTAAAACATCAAATTCCGCCAGACGAAGGTCTCGGATAATCTCAGTCCGGTCAATCGAGGCGATTTCACTGTGAAGATACCGTACTCGTACCCCGTGTTTGGTCAGATAGTCGGTTAAATCCTCCGACATCCGTTTGGTCAATGTCGTTACCAGCACGCGCTCCCCCTTGGCTCGTCGCTGTCGCACCTGCTCCAGGAGATCATCCACCTGGGTAGCCAAAGGTTTTACCGTAATGATCGGATCGAGCAAACCGGTCGGACGAATCACCTGTTCCACAATCACTCCTTCGGCTTTTTCCAATTCGTAGTCGGCGGGAGTAGCGGAAACATAGATAACACGAGGCGTCATCTGTTCGAATTCGTTGAACAACAGCGGCCGGTTGTCCAGAGCCGAAGGTAACCGGAAACCGTGCTGGACCAATGTCTCCTTACGGTTACGATCACCGGCGTACATGGCGCCGATCTGGGGAATGGTCTGGTGTGATTCGTCAATAATGGTCAAGAAATCATCGCCAAAGAAATCGATCAGACAGAAAGGCCGCTCGCCCGGCTTACGGCCGGTAAGATGCCGGGAGTAATTCTCGATGCCGGAACAATAGCCGACCTCCTTCAGCATCTCCAGATCGTATTTCGTCCGCGACTCCAGCCGCTGGGCCTCCAGAAGCAGATTTTGAGATCGAAGTTCCTCCAGCCGCTCGCGCGTCTCCTGTCCGATTGACTTGATGGCGGTTTTGAGTTGATCGGGGGATGTGATGAAATGTTTGGCCGGGTAGATTGCGATACGCTTCTTCTCGTTCAGGACCTCTCCCGTCAACGGATTGACCTCGGTCAGCCGCTCGATTTCATCACCATAAAATTCGATACGAAGGGCATTTTCGTAGTAAGCCGGAATCAACTCGATTGTATCGCCTCGTACCCGAAAACGTCCACGCGAAAAATCAATCTCGTTACGGTTATAATGAATATCAATCAACCGCCGGATTACCTCATCGCGGTCCCATTCCATCCCCTCTTCCAGCACGATAAGCTGCCGCCGATATTCTTCCGGGGAACCGAGACCATAGATACACGACACCGATGCAACTATAATGACATCGCGCCGTTCCAGGAGCGAAGCCGTAGCCCGCAACCTGAGACGGTCGATATCCTCGTTGACCGAAGTGTCTTTCTCAATATAAGTATCCGTACTTGGGAGATATGCCTCCGGCTGGTAGTAGTCATAATACGAGATAAAAAACTCCACCGCATTGTCCGGAAAAAACGCTTTCAGCTCTCCATATAATTGCGCCGCCAGCGTCTTATTATGTGAAATAACCAACGTCGGTCGACCATAGCGGGCAATAACATTGGCCATCGTAAAGGTTTTACCGGAACCGGTTACCCCCAATAAAACCTGGTGGTTACGTCCGGCTTCCAGCCCCTCCACCAACTCATCAATAGCCTGGGGCTGATCCCCTCTGGGCTGATAGCTCGATTTGAGGTGAAATTCACCTTGTGGAATGCGGTTCAATTCATTTGCCATCTGATTACCATCCGAGCCCTGGGCGCGGCCTAAACTTTTTAATATATGTAGCTTATCCCCGGCAACAAGGCCAAAAAAAGAACCTGAATTCACGAAAACCATCACATCTTTATGGAACTTGTAATCGATACGAAAGTCTAAGTTTGTGACTTGGGCGAAAAATAGAACCGAATCAGGTACGATAAATATGCCTTGACTAAAAGGCTTGATTTGTTACCTTTGGAGGCTTAGTCTTAGCTGTTTATTGAGTTCTACTTTGGAGGATTGTTAATGTACGCCGTTTTTCAGATAAGCGGTTTCCAGTTTAGCGCCGAAGAAGGTGACACTGTTCAGGTGCCCCTGCAAAAAGCATCCGATGGCGACAAGATCTCCATCACCGAAGTGCTGTTAGTGAAAGACGGCGACAAGTCAGTCGCGGGACAGCCGTTCGTTGCGGATGCCTCGATCGAAGCCGAAGTGATCGGTCACGGTAAGGGGGATAAGGTGATTGTGCACAAACACAAACGCCGCACCAAGTACCGCCGTACTACCGGTCATCGTCAGGATTACACTGAACTAAAGATCAACCGCATTTCAGCTCCGTTGAGCTGACAAACAAACGGAAACTGTGACCGCAAGGGCAAGGACAGCTCTACTCACCATTCTGGCGCTGATTGCGTTCGTAACTACAGCCTCGGCTCAGGTTCGCTACCGGATTATCGAGGTGCAGATCGAGGGCAATCAGACCGCCTCTCGTTCTCTGATCATGGGTGTCTCGTCACTCAAGGTCGGGAGTGATCTTACCCCTACCGCGGTTTCAGAGACCATCCGCCGTCTCTACGGCCTGGGATTCTTTAAGGATATCCAGGTCGAAGCCGAAGAAGTTCCGGGCGGCGTAAAAATCTTTGTCGTGGTTAAAGAGCTGCCCAAACTGGGCAGCTTGACCTATTCCGGTAATAAGCAAATCAAGACCAAGGACCTCGAAGAGGCCCTCCGCCTCGGTGTCGGCGGATACATTTCCCCGTATCTGATCCAGGAAAAGAAAACCCATATTGAGGACCTCTATGCCGAGAAGGGGTATTTCCGGGTCGAGGCTACTCCCGTCCTGACTTATAACTTCGACTCGACCATTGCCGATCTGGAGTTCAAGATTGACGAGAAATCCAAGGTTAAGGTCGAGAAAGTGGTCATGTATGGAAACAGTCAGGTTGATGCCGGTGACGTGATAGGCAAAATGCGTAACCGCAAACGCGGATTACTGAAAAGCTCGAATTTCGCCCAGGATAAGTACGATGAAGACCTGGGTAAGGTAATCGATGAATTCCACAAACGCGGCTTTATCGACGCCCATTTGATTTCGGACTCGATGTACATCGATACTCTTCGCAATCGCATGACGATCTACCTCAACGTTTACGAAGGGCCTCGGTATTATTTCGGCAACGTGGAGATTACCGGCTGCGAATGTTTACCGGCGGACTATCTTGAAAGCCTGATTAAATTCGATTCCGGCGATGTTTTCAACTCCGAGAAATACGATGAATCGTTGAACGAAATCCACTCCGCCTACTGGGACGTCGGCCACCTTCATTCCCGGGTAGACGATGTCCGCACCACGCGGCAGGATTCGGTTATCGATGTCAGCTACGATATTTCCGAGGGTCTCCCCTCGCACGTGAAAATGATAAGTATTATCGGTAACAACCGAACCAAGGATCGGGTGATCCGTCGCGAGATATCGATGCTGCCGGGCAATGTCTTCCGACAAGACCTCCTTATTCGCTCGGTGCGCGATGTCATGGCGCTCAATTATTTCGAAAGCGCCGTGCCTACTCCGCTGGCTCTTCCCAACGGTGACGTGGATATCGAGTTCGAAGTAACCGAAAAACGCACGGGTGAAGTCATGGCCGGCGCCGGTTACAACAGTCAGGACAAACTAGTCGGCAACGTCGGGATAGGTATTCCCAATTTCCGAGGTATGGGACAGAACGTCGCCTTCAACGTCGAGTTTGGCAGCAACCGCAACTCGTTCTCCGCCTCGTTCTCCGAGCCCTGGCTGTTCGGTTACCCCACCTCGATGGCCCTGAGTTTGTACACGATCAACCGCAACTGGTACGATGAATACATCGAAGGCAGCCAGGGCGGCTCGATCCGGATCGGTCGGCGTCTGCGCTGGCCCGACAACTACTTCCGCATCTATGCCTCTTACGGTCTGGAACGGACACGCTATTACGATTTTGACGACGACTACGAAAGCGAATGTTATTATAAATCGTATTATTACTACAATGATCCGTCGACCGACGACACGGTGCTCGATGAAGCTCTGGCGCAACACCTGTACAACCCCTACCCCGGCTCCATCGTCTCCTACAACGAAGAATGGCTGACCGGATCGACTTTATCTCTGACCCTGACGCGCGACTCGCGCAACCTGCCGCAGTTCGCTACTTCGGGCTCGAAAATGTCCTACACGATCGAACAAACGGGCGGTTTCCTGGGAGGCTTCTGGCACTACATGAAGCACAACTTCGAAATCTCCAAATTCATCCCGTTGTTCTGGAAGTTTTCGCTCGGAGCCAAGTTAAACTATGCCGTGGTCACGTCGCCTTCCGGGGATGATCGCATCCAGGTCTCCGACCGCTTCACTCCGGGCGGCACCGATTATGACGGCACGGTACGCGGCTACGACGGCGGTTCGTTGACTCCCGATACCCTGGTCGCGGCTTCTGATACGACTTTCCTCTACGATGACCCAGACATGATTCCGGGGGTGGACCCGCCGGACGACACGCTTTACACTTCATTCACCACCAGGGTCCGCGGCAAGTACATGCTGGTAACGAATATCGAATTGCAATTCCCCATCGTTGAGCGGCAGGTTTACGGTATGCTGTTTTTCGACGCCGGCAACTCCTGGCTGCACAAGGAAAATATCAAACCGTTCCACGATCTTTACCGCGGCGTGGGACTCGGATTCCGTATCGTCGTACCTGGAATAGGTACGATTGGATTTGACTTCGGCTACGCCCTTGATGATCATGACGGTGACGGGAGAGGCTGGAAACCACACTTCCAGATTGGATCGACCTTTAGATAGCAAATTATCAGGTTTTTATAGGAGTTGACTATGCGCAAAACAGTAGTGTCCATCCTAAGTATCATTGCCGCGGTTCTGCTGATGCAGGCAGCAGCGGTTGATGTACAAGCTCAGGGCGTCCGTATCGGGTTCGTTCAGGACGAACAAATCAAAATGCAATACAAGGCCTGGCAGCGAGCTCAGGAAGAGTGGGAACTCGAAGCCCGCGCCTGGGAAGATGAAGCTACTGCCAAACAGCAGGAATTGACCGACCTCCAGAACGATTATGAACGGCAGAAGTTGATTCTTTCCGACGAGAAGAAGCGTGAGAAAGAAGCCGCCATCAATGCCAAGATGGAAGCACTCGATGCTTACACCCGTCAGATCTACGGTCCCAACGGGACAGCCGAAAAGAAACAGCAATCGTTACTGCAACCGTTGCTGGAAAAAATCACTAAAGCGATCGAAGACGTCGCCGTCGAAAACGACTATGATGTAATCTTCACGCTGCAAAGCGGTCTGGGATACATCAAACCGACCTACGATGTCACCGAGATGGTGCTTCAGAAACTTGAAGAAATCGAATAGCCTGGTTGAAATTTCCCTGGCCGAACTGGCCGGAAAAATCGGCGGTCGTCTCGAAGGAGACGACCGCGTTTTGATCGGGAGCGTAGCCCCGATCGAAATCGCGACTGAAGGTGAAATCAGCTTCGTTGCCAACTCCTCCTATGCCAAATTTGTCGAATCGACCAACGCTTCGGCCCTGATCCTCGATGAGGATACCCCTTCTGCCGGCAAGCCGTGTATTCGCCACAATAATCCCTATCTGGCTTTCGCGCTTTGTCTCGACATCCTGTATCCGACACCTCGCCAGGTCGAACCCGGCATCCATGAATCCAGCGTTATCGCCCAAACCGCCAGGATTGACAGTTCCGCCGGTATCGGTCCGCTCTGTCATGTTTGCGACGGCGCCGCCATCGGTGAAAACAGCCAGTTGATTTCATCGATCTACATCGGGAAAGATGTCTCGATCGGTAAAAACTGCCTCTTCTACCCCGGTGTCATGATCATGAACGGTTGTCGAATCGGGGACAACGTTATCGTGCATTCATCAACCGTGATCGGCTCGGATGGATTCGGTTTCGCCGAACATGAGCAGGGGATCAAGAAGGTCAAACAAATCGGTTGGGTCGAAATCGGCGACGAAGTTGAAATTGGCTCCAATTGCTCGATCGACCGCGGCGCCCTCGGACCGACCCGGATCGGTCACGGCACCAAGATCGACAACCTGGTGCAGGTTGCCCACAACGTTCAGATCGGCGCTTTCTCTATTCTCGTGTCACAGGTGGGGGTGGCCGGATCGACGAAGATCGGCAACGGCGTCGTACTGGCGGGACAGGTCGGTGTGGTCGGACATTTGAACATCGGCGATGGTGTCAAAGTAGCCGCCCAGTCCGGCGTTTCTCATTCCATCGAAGCGGGTAAAATCGTCCTGGGCTCACCGGCTCGGGAGATCGGACTCGCCCGCCGAATCGAGGCATCCGCCTCCCGACTGCCGGAACTGTTGAAACGCGTCAAACAACTCGAGAAAAAACTCTCGGAATAAATCAAGTCACGATCTGACTCTCTACCTCGGCCAGCTTCTCCCAGTTTGTCTGCATTTGTTCGATGTTGTTGATCAACTCCGCGGAAGCGGTACGGACCGACTCATGTCGAATCACCTCCAGGATATCCCATTGCTGCCTGTTGATGATCTTCATATCCACCACTCGTCGACAGAGTTCTTCACTGCACAGGTTGATATCGTTGGCCAACTGCTGAACCTGGGGATTCATCGACCGCATCTTCATCCGCGTATTGAGATCCCCGGCAGCCATCTCGCGCAAATGCAGACTGAGTTGCTCCAGTTCACGATTCAAACCGGCCATGGGTAAAATGCGCATGATAGCCACTGCCACAAGCGCCGCTACCGCGGCTGATATCATGTACGGCATAACTGTTATGGCGGCGATTGCTGCCCCGGAATAAGCTGAGGCCATTAAACCCGCGTCCGAAACCTGGTTGAAATATACTACGACCGCAACGGAGATAACCAGGGCCGAACCGGCCAGAACCGATATCGTCGATGACACACTGGGAAGATCGTTAGCACGCTTCGCCATTATAACCACTCCTTTATTTCAAATCCGCAGGACACCACCCTTTTATGGTAGAAATTGAGAACTGCATATCCTGTGCCGGACAACCTGCAATATCGGTTAAATGATGTAATCGCCCGTCCCGCCTGTATCCCCGGTAATTTGGGGCTGCCGATCGAGCCAATCAAAAAAGCCCCGCAAACCGGAGTTTGCGAGGCTTTTGAACAATGATCTGTCCGACGACTGATCAGAACGGGAGATCGTCGTCTTCACCGGCCGTTTCGGGAGGAGGCGGACCAGGCGGAATCGAATCCCCGCCACCGGAACCGCCGCCGGAATCACCGCGACCGCCGAGGAATTGAATTGTCTGTGTAATCACTTCCGAGATATACCGCTTGTTGCCGTCCTTATCGTCGTACGAACGGTTCTGAATACGGCCCTCGATATATACTTCCCGGCCTTTTGACAAATACTCTTTGGCCAGCTCGGCCTGACGGCCCCAGGCTACGATATTGTGCCAGGTTGTCGACTCCTGCATCTGGCCGTCCTGCCCCTTCCAGCGTTCGCTGGTAGCCAATGAAAACGAGGCTACCGCCTTTCCGCTCTGGGTATACCGAAGTTCCGGATCCTTACCCAGTCTGCCTATCAGAATTGCCTTGTTTACGCTCATAGTCTCCCTCGTGTTAGTTGTCATTCCACACAATGCGCCAATATAGGGTTGCGGCGGGGCGGCTGTCAAGCAGGCTCGATCACATCCGGATCACATTGTCGCGTTCGTAGACTTAACCGGTCTTTACACGGCAACATTTTCCTTGTTGGCTCCCTTGAAATAGTTTATCGTGCGATCCGAATAAGGAACATGACATGACACAACCATTCGACATTGACCAGACGCGTAAAACCTGTACGCGCTTCCTGACCGGCAAACTGCTGCAAAGCGGACTCAAGGGCTTCATCGTGGGGCTGTCCGGCGGCATTGACTCATCCCTGGCGGCGGCTCTGGCCGTAGCGGCGGCGGGGCCTGAAAAGGTTCTCGGAGTGATGATGCCGTACAAGACTTCCTCGGAGGCCTCCCTTACCGATGCCCGCAAGTTAATCGAACATCTCGGTATCGAGCATGAACTGGTCGAGATTTCACCGATGATCGATGCTTATTACGGTGAAATAACCCCGGACCTGAAGCTGCGCGCGGGCAACAAAATGGCTCGCGAGCGTATGTCGATCCTGTTCGACCTGGCCCACAAACATCAGCGACTCGTTCTCGGAACCGGTAATCGCACCGAAATTTGCCTCGGTTATACGACCTGGTACGGTGATTCCGCCTGCTCGCTTAACCCGGTCGGCGACCTCTATAAAACTGAGGTTCGTGCTTTGTCCCGGGCAATGAATATCCCCGAGTCGATCATTACCAAAGCCCCCTCGGCCGATCTCTGGACCGATCAAACCGATGAGGGAGAAATCGGCGTCAGTTATGAGACTATCGATCAGCTCCTGCGGCTGATCGTAGACGAGGGCGAACGATCTATCGCCGCTATGGAGGCCAAAGGTTTCGCTGCGGTAGATATCAGTCGGGTGGTCTCACTGATGAATCGCAATGCCTTCAAACGGAGTCTGCCCGACATTGCACCTCTGGGTAAACCGGGGATTCCGTCTGAAATCTCTCTCGCAGAGTAAGGAGCACGATGAGCGATTCAACCGGGGGCTGCCTCTTTCTCGTACCGACTCCTATCGGTAACCTCGAAGACATCACCGAACGAGCGATTAAAACCCTCGAAGCGGCCGATCTGGTAGCCTGCGAGGACACCCGTCACAGCGGTCAACTGCTCAAGCTGCTCGGCCTGAAAAAACGGCTGGTGTCTTATCACGACTTCAATGAATCGTATCGAGCCGGGCAGTTGTCATCACTGATGACCGAGGGAAAAACAATAGCGGTCATAACCGATGCCGGATCGCCGGGTATCTCCGATCCGGCCTATCGCCTCGTACGAAGCGCCATCGACGCCGGAATTCCAATAGTACCGCTGCCGGGACCGACGGCCCTGATACCGGCCGTTACGGCCTCAGGTCTGCCGACCGACCGTTTTTTCTTCGAGGGATTCTTATCCAATAAATCAGCAGCGCGGCGCAACCGGCTGGAGAAATTGAAGGACTTCGATCACACCCTGGTCTTTTATGAATCGCCTCATCGCACCCACAAAGCCCTGCACGACATGCTCGAGATACTGGGTGATCGTCCCGCCTGCCTGGCCCGGGAGATCAGTAAGAAATTCGAGGAATTCATTCGGGGCAAATTAAGTGAGTTGATCACTCGCCTGGAGGGTAAAACAATCAAGGGTGAGGTAGTGCTGGTAATTGCCGGCGCCGGTTTCGCCGGAGACGGCAAGGACGAAAAGGACGAATAATGCATCCAGAAATGTTCCATATCGGGAGTTTTCCGATTCGCAGTTACGGCGTCATGTTGGCCATATCATTCCTCGTCGGAGTACTTTACGTCGGGCGTATGTCCAAACGGGACAAAAAGCCCTTCGATCAGTACCTGGCGCTGGCTTACATCATGATCATAGGGGGAGTAGTCGGCGCACGGCTGGCTTATGTCCTCTTCCATCTGGATGAATTCGCGGGTAACTGGACCGCCACCTTCAATCCGTTCCATTCCGGTTCGTACGGAATCGCCGGACTGAATATGTACGGCGGTGTGATCCTCGCCGTTATCGGAGCGTATATTTATTGCCGGATTAAGAAACTGAACGTATTGGACACATTCGATTATTTCGCTCCGACCATCGGGCTCGGCCTGGGTATTACCCGCATCGGCTGCTTTCTCAATGGTTGCTGTTTCGGAACCCCTACCGATCTTCCCTGGGGCGTCGAATTCCCCGTTGGCTCCATCCCCTACCATGTTTTCGGCAGTGCTCACCTGCACCCGACCCAGCTTTATTCATCGCTTTACGGTATCATCCTTTTCATCGGCCTGCATTGCCTGCTGAAACACCGTCGCTTCGTCGGTCAGATCGTGGGGGTAATGTTCATGGTCGAGGCTGTGTTCCGCTATGCCATCGAGGCCGTGCGATATTACGAAGACGCCATGCACATGACGGTCTTCGGGATAGACTTCACCTACAACCATTTCATGTCGATCGGGCTTTTCCTGTTGGGCGCCGGGCTTTACTGGTTCGGCCACCATGCGGCTAAAAAAGCCGAGACCGCCGCTTAAAGACCGGAGAAAATCTTTTCGGCAAAGCGATCGGTCATACCGGCCACGTAATCGGCGGTAACGATTTCCAGCGGATCTTTTTCGAGCATTTTCTGAAATCGCAGCGGCATCATACCGGGATTGTCCCGAAATGTCTCGTAAAGACGGGTGATGATTTCCCGCGCTCGTTCGGACAGCAGTTTAAGCTGAGGATGACGATAGAGATTCTGCATCAGATAGCTTTTCAATCCCGCCACGGCTTCTTTTATTTCCGTCGAATACCCCACCAGCTTATACGGAGAATGCCGCACCGCCTCGAGATCGACGATTCTCGCCTCTTCGATCCGGCGTAATGTCTCGGCCATGACATCGGACGCCATGCGGTCGATCAGTCCCCGGATCAAAGCGTATCGACGTTGATCTCCCTCCAGCGTGCGGACTTGATCCCGCACGGTCGAGGTCAGTATCGGGAAAAACGACTGCGACGATAAATCGGCATATTCGATCAATCCCGATGAAAGCCCGTCGTCGATATCGTGCGCGTTGTAGGCGATTTCATCAGCGGTATCGACCAGCGAAGCCTCCAGGGTCGGTTGCTTGCTGTCGTCGAATTCCGGCAGGCTGATCTTCACTTTAGTCTCATGTTTGACAATCCCCTCACGCACCTCATAAGAGAGATTGAGACCGGGATGATCCGGATAGCGTTGTTCGAGATAATCGACAATGCGCAACGACTGCCGGTTATGGTTGAACCCGCCGTGCTCGCTCAGGAGTTTGTCGAGGACATCTTCACCGGCATGTCCGAACGGTGTGTGACCGAGATCGTGCACCAGCGCCACCGCCGCGGCCAGATCCTCGTTGAGGCGAAGATTCCGGGCCAGGGTACGACTGATTTGAGAAACTTCTATCGTATGAGTCAGGCGGGTACGGAAATGGTCCTGTTCATAAGAAACGAAAACCTGCGTCTTGTACTCCATGCGACGGAACGCAGTCGAATGAATGATCCGGTCACGGTCGCGCTGGAAAGCGGTGCGGAGCGGATGCGGCGCCTGCGGATAACGTCGCCCTCGCGAATCCCCCGACAATGCGGCATACGATGCCAGCAACGCTCGTTCCTGATTCTCGATATCCGGTCTGGTCAGTAATCCCATTGAAATATCTTCATTCCTCTCGACTCGATCCGATCTTCGTCATTAAACCGCCGCCGGTGGTAAAACCGAGGACCGGATGATAGTTAACGGCGAAGGTCAACTCGAATCCGCCTGCGGTCAACTGCAACGCGCCGCCGTATTCGAACGGAGCGCTATGGACACCCCATAAGATACGTGCTTTTGACGAAAGCGCAATCTGTTGTCCGACGGCAATGCGAGTCTCCTGATCCTCCTCCGATATCAACCGTGCGACAATTTGAAAATCCCCGGGGCGTGCATATTCGGCGAACAACGACAATCGTCGCGGCTCCGCCGGGCTGGTATCGACGAACACGGGCCGATTGAGATTATCGGCCGTCATCCCAACGAAGCAGGAACCGAAGCGGTAAGAGCACCCGACACCTGCGGCAGCCGCCCTGAGCGAACCATAGCCGCCGCCGAATTCGAGTCGACGACCACTTAGAATTATCCCGACTGCGAGCGAACGTCCCGCCCAGCCCAACATCCCTCGCAGCGTCTGGTCGATAAAAAGGTCACTCCGGCCAAACTGGCTTACCCCGAACGCCGCCACCAACCGGGAACGACGGTACTCCACCGCCGCGGCATACGTGGTAAATTCTTTCATCTCATACTGCTGCAGATAATCGACCTGAAACGACAAGCCCTCCGGAGCGGAACAAGACAACACCGTCAGACAATCAGCCGGTCGCGGTTGAGACAAAATCACGGCGCCGCCCAATGCCTCGTTAGTCGTCGATTCCACCTCGAAAGACTGAGCACTGACTGTCGCCGGGATCAAAAGCATTAACAGGATGACCGGAGATAGAAATTTCATCGCGCCACCACCACCGCTGCTTTACGAGCATCACCGCCGCCGATCTCGAAACAAATCAGATACATCCCCACCGCCACCCGTTTGCCGGCATCGTCGCAGCCGTTCCAGTAATACTCGTTGGAGCGATAAACACCGTCTTTCAGATCGCACACCTCGCGTCCGGCCCGATCGAATATCCTGAGTTCGAACTCGGTCAAATCAGGGGCGTTTAGACGAATCAAACAGCTATCGTCCACACCGTCACCGTCCGGCGAAAAAATGTTCGGGAGGACCTCCATCGCAACCGAGCCGCCGGTCTCTGAGAAAACCACATCGTTGCTTTCCCCCGGAGATCCTCCGGCCTGTTCCGAGCGTCCCCAGACATCAAAATACTCGTCGGTCTCTCCCCGGCACCAGGAGTGGTTGTTATCGAATACCTCGTCATAGGGACAGGCGTCGGCCACGAGACCGTACGGATCGATCAAGCGTACGGTGTCGACATCATCGTTCAAACGCGACCAGGCCGTCGGTTCGACCACTGCCGCCTCATCGAGCAGGTAGTACGAGAGCATTGCCGTAACGTCCTGTGCGACCACGATGCGCTCTCCCGGCCGGAGAACACCGGCATCGGTTAACGGGTAACATTGACGTGCATCGCCGATTTGCCATGAATCAAGATTCCAGTCCTGATCGGAGCGATTGTACAGCTCAACCCACTCACTCCCCAAACCATCCTTTGGATTGGGGAGAAACTCCGTAATAACCAGCGGCGGATAATACCGGCCCGGGACAATCACCTGCAAACGGTTGTTGTCCGGGCGGTCATCATCGGGCAACGATACCACAAACGAGGTCCACAGTTCGTCCAGGTTCATAATGAAAACAACGACAATGTCGGCGCCGGGATCGAGCGGATTTACGGTTTCCGAAATCATGCCGGGACTTCCCGTAAGAATCAAGTCCGCCATCGTCGACCCGAGCATCCCCTGGTTCTTGACCGTGATACGTATATATGTCTGCCGGTTCTCCACGGAGCAATCGACAGCGACAATGGCCAGATCGCGCTCCACCGGGGTGGTTGAGTTGATCCGCCCCGGCGTCGATCCGCTGATATCCTCACACGGGCCGATGACATCACCGCTCGGTTCATGCCGCTCCCAGGAAACACCGTCGGCGCCGGATTCATTCCAATCGAAACGAGATATCTCGGCATAAGCATCCCACAGCCTCACCGAACCGCCGGAGTTAGTCAAACCGAAATCCGCCTCCAGTGGAGCACCGATAGTTATTTCCTCATCGCAATCACCCCAGACACCGGAGGAATCTCCCCAGTATCCTTCGAACGACGCCGAACCGTCGGCCGCCGTTAAACAACGACATAGAATCAGAAATTCACCCGGAGTAATCGTCAGACCTTCGGAGAATAACACAGTGTCGCCGTCGGTATACAGAACGAACTCGGTCAGATTCACCGGAACGGCCGATGTCGATATCAGCTCTATCCATTCGAGATTGCGAAACGCTCCCGGTTCGTTGGCCATGACCTCATTGACCACCACCTGCCCCTGTCCGTCCGATATCAGAGAAGCCAACAACGCTATGACCGCTACGACAAGCCTGATCATAACGTTAATCGTATCTCCGCAGAAGCCGTCGTTTCATGAGTCGATACCTCCCCGGAATAATACCGGTGACTGATTTTGACGAGCAATTCCAAGTTAGCAGAAAGTGACCGCCGGTGCAACAGAAACCCATACCAACGACAGGTTCCTTCCAAGAACCTCCGACAGCGCCAATCCGACCAGACCTGCCATTCACCTCGGCTTTTTGGACAATAAGTGCCGGTGACGAACAACTCCGTCAGGTCGGGCTCATCTTCCTGCACGATATGACCGAGGTAACCGCGAAAACTCACGATATCGCCGGAACGACGCAATTCCAGACGAGCCTTACGATAGCTGTAGTTCTCGGTCGTATTAACGGTAACACGATGCGTTCTTCGTTCCAACAGATCGACTCTTAAACTCCATGCCCCCGGGATGTCGTATTCCAACGCCGTCATTGCCTGCAACGCAGTGGTATCACGGTTAACCCAGCCGGTCAGAAGCGAACTGACCAGTCTCAACTTCCTTTGCAGCGGCAGAATCGTGCGAACGAGACCTCCGCTTTGGCCCGAACGGCGGCTGCTGAAAGTCAAAGTATCGTCATCGAAGCGGAACGTTCGATTGAGGCTGATCGCTTTGGAACCGCCGGTCAAATCGAGATACCTGTCGGCGTACCACCAGGCAGCGTATCGAATCGAGGCGGTTTTATGTTTATGACTCGCTTCCAGCACCACCGCTGCCGGCCCCGAAGAATCTGCGGCCTGAACAACCGACTCAACCTCCAACCGGCCGCCGCGATAGTGATAAGCTGCATTGAAGGCGAGCTTGACATCGTGCAGAAATGTTTCGCCCGAGCGACGACACAACTCCGATGCGACAAACGACAGTCTTAGGTGAATCTTCCGTCCACGTAGATCTCGCCCGCCCGAACCGGCTGCCGAGCTTAGTCGATAGTCGGCGTTGCGATGATCGGACAACAGCAGTTCGGTTGTCCATGTCCCCGGCGCCAGACGACAATAAAATCCGTTGGCGGAGCCGTTGTCAGGACTGATGAAGGATTCCACATCGTATCCTGATGGGGCATCGATTAATCGCCCGCGATAACCGACGGCCGCTCCCAAACCGAACCGCCGGGAGAAATCACCTGCCGTGATCTCGCGCACTATCCGGTTGTCATCATAATAACTCACCGCGCGATGCGTAAACCGTTCCTTACCGGATTGGCTTCGGCGGACGTTCAAGTCGACTCGCCAGTTATTGTCGGGTCGTAAAATTAAACCGGATTCGTATTCGGAGGCGGCGTCATCCGCCATCTCCCGTGCGATACGATGTCGCCAGACCAAGCGCGAAGAGGACATCCCGGTAGCGGTAAAAGCTCGGGACTGCTCTTTCTCCAGAATCGACACACTGGAATCGTTGGCGGCAGCGAAGAAACTAAGATTGGGGATATTATCGAGCAGGTGGAGACGTAGTGAATCAACCGGTTGTTCGATCAGATCGAGCAACGTCCGATACTGCTCCGGATCAATCTCGCCCGAGATGAGCGCTTCGTCCAACTCCTCCCGCGACGGCAATACCAGATCAGACAAATCCTGCGCGAGCGCCCGACCCGCCGGGGTCAGGGTCAGGCAGGCGATGAGCACACCGATGAAAATTGACTTCAAGACTATTTCAAGTCGTACTTCTTCAGCTTGCGGTAAAGGGTCCGCTCCCCTATCCCCAGCCGCTCGGCGGCGGCGCGGCGATTGCCGTTGGTCTGGAGCAACGCCCGCTGAATCAACTCCCTCTCCATTTCTTCAAGACTGGTAGCGGTCATATCCGGTTCTTCATCGGGAATGATCGTAGTCATGGCTCCCTCTCCGGGGAGATGCGATTTGATCAGGTCCCGCAACGCCTTGACCTCCTGGCCGAGCGAAAGAATCGCCCGATAGATCAACTCCTGTCCCGCTTCCTCGACCGTGCGTCCGGTCGCCACCGGCAAATGAGTCGCCGTGGACTGCTGTTCCCGCAGGAAAGCGTCGACATCCGTCACTTCGACCAGGCCGTCTGATTTGAGCGCCTTCATCCGATCCGCGAAATTCCGCAATTGTCGCACGTTGCCCGGCCAGTCGAACTGCATCAATCGTTCCAGCGCCCGGTCGGAATAAGTCAGATCAGGTCGTGACCGCCAGAAATGTTGCAACAGCGGCTGAATGTCGCCCTTACGTTCCATAAGCGGCGGCACCGTG
Source organism: Candidatus Zixiibacteriota bacterium (assembly GCA_035380245.1). Classification (NCBI taxonomy): domain Bacteria; kingdom Pseudomonadati; phylum Candidatus Zixiibacteriota; species Candidatus Zixiibacteriota bacterium. Next base: position 939,371 of record DAOSXA010000002.1, read on the forward strand.
ATTTTAACGACAGCTATTCGGAAATACAGATCCTCACGGAACTCACGATCGGCGATGGCATCAGTCAGATCACGATTGGTAGCCGACACCACGCGAACGTCGGTTCGACGCGGTTGCGATGAACCGACCGGATAATAAGTGCCGTCCTCGAGCACCCGCAGAAGTTTAACCTGCATATCCGGATGTGTTTCGCCGATTTCATCGAGAAAAATAGTACCGTCGTTGGCTCGATTGAACAAACCGTCACGGCTGGCCACGGAACCGGTAAAGGCTCCTTTCTCGTGCCCGAACAATTCCGACTCCAGCACACCTTCGGCAATAGCGCCGCAGTTCACCGCCACGAAAGGCCCCTTACTGCGGGGAGAATGGTGATGAATCGCCTCTGCCACCAGCTCTTTTCCGACTCCCGAAGGCCCCACGATCAGCACCGACATATCGGTTGGTCCGACAGTGGCGATACTCTCTGCGACTCCTTTCATCCGGGCCGAGCGGGCTACGATACCACATTCGTCCAGGAAGCGTTTGGTCTCAAGAATCTGATCCACCTTACCGGACAGCCCGCCGGTTCCCAGCTCCCAGCTTACGACGCCGTCGATATGTTCCGGCTCCGTTTCCCAGGTTAGATCATCGCTGACCAGTCGCCAGATTTCGGTAAGACCGTTATGTCGACGGATCCTCATTGCCACGGCCCGCGTAAGATCGGTCCGGGCCGAGTCGACCAGAATCAGGTCGATTTGTCGCTCTTTGACCGACTGATACAGCAACGATACCTCGGTGAACAATTCGCCGATTTCTCCCCAGTCGATCTCGTTGTAAAACGGGCTTTTCGCGTCGATCAGGATCGCTACTCGACGTTTCCGTTCATCGGCCGTCAACGACATTTATCTTACCTCCGGCACGCTTTATCGTTTTTTCTTGCCCCGTTTGGCAGTTTTGGACCGGCTGTTCTTGCGCGTCTTCGCCTTTGTTTTGGAAGAGCTCTTTTTCCCGATCGAGGCGGATTTGGGCACAGCCTGTTTCGTCTTCGCCGTTTTCGATTTCACCACGGCGCTTTTCTTGCCGGAGCCGTCCTCGATCACGAACAACTCGATCTCCTGCGCTGCCGTGTCCACTCGCATTACGCCGACCTTGATCGCATCACCCATTCGAAATACTCGACCGGTACGACGACCTACCAGGCGATATTCCTTTTCATCGAACACGTAATAGTCGTCTTCGAGCGATGAAAGCCGAACCATGCCCTCGACTCCCATGTTGTCCAGACGTACGAAGAAACCGTAGTTGAGAACACCGGAAATAACACCGCTGTACTCTTCACCGAGTTTCTTGGCCATGAACTGGACCTGCTTGACCTTGACTGCCTGGCGCTCCGCTTGCTCGGCAATTCGTTCGGTTTCGGAGCAATGTTCACCGACATGGTTGATAACCGAAACCACCCGGCGGGCGTACTCGACCGGGTAATGCCCCTGTTTGAGCTGTCGCAGCAATCGGTGCACCAGCAGATCGGGATAGCGCCGGATCGGTGAGGTGAAATGCGTATAATGCGTGAAAGCAAGACCGAAATGGCCGATATTCTTGAGCTGATAAACCGCTTTTTGCATCGAACGCAACATCAACTCGTTGATAAAATCAGCCTCCGGTTTGTCCTTGATCTTCTCCAGAAAACGCGCGAACTGAATCGGCTTCAGTTCCTCCGAGACCGGGAAACTGTATCCGAGCCGGGTCATCATGTGTGAGAAATCGTTCAGCTTCTCGAGGTCCGGTTTGTCGTGCACACGATACAGGAAAGGCTGCCCCTTGCGGAACACCTCCAGCGCCACCGCCCGGTTGGCGGCCAGCATGAATTCCTCCACCAGCCGATGCGCTTCCAGCCGTACCCGATTGCCCAATTCCAGCACTTCCCCTTTTTCGTTGAGAACGATTTTCGCCTCGGGAAGATCGAAATCGAGCGAGCCCTCGGCAAAGCGACGCTTGCTCAACAGGCGAGCCAGTTCTCGTGCTACGGTCAGGTTGTCCGCCACTCGCTTGACCCGGTCGTTGGGCGGTGTGCCCTTGTCGAAATACTCCTGCACCTCCTCGTAAACGAGACGCGACCGACTTTTTATAACCGCATCGTAGAGCTTCCACGAAAGCATCTTCCCTTCGTTGTCGAAATCGATCACGATCGAATGTGTCAATCGACGGCGATTGGGATTGAGCGAGCAAACATCGTTGGACAGAATTTCCGGAATCATTGGAATCACCGTGCCCGGCAGATAGACCGAATTGCCGCGCCGGAACGCCTCGGTATCGATCACGGAACCGGCAACGACATAATAAGAGACATCGGCGATATGTACTCCCAGCCGGTACCCGTCGCTTCGTTTCTCGACGGATACGGCATCATCGAAATCCTTGGCATCCGCCGGATCGATTGTATAAATGCAGTCACTGGTGAAATCGGTTCGATCAACCAACTCCGCTTTACCGGGAATAACCGCCCGACGCTCCGCCTCTTCCAGTACCTCCGGCGGGAACTCCTCGGGGAGATCGAACGATTTGATAATAGTCAGCATATCGACCCCGGGATCGCCGGGCCGTCCGAGTCGCTCGACAATTTTCCCCTCGGGATTACGGTATGGATCATCCCACACGGTCAACCGCGCAACGACTTTCTCTCCCTCCGCAGCGCCGAGCGTTTCACTTTCAGGAATGAGTATATCACGATGAATATGAGGATTGTCGGCCGTAACGAATGAAAAACTCGGACCGTGCTTGAACACCCCCACGATCTTACGGTCGGCCCGCTGAATCACCCGGACGACACTTCCGGTCTGGCGTTCACCCCGGAAACTGCCCAGACGGACCATGACTTTATCTCGATCCAGGGCCGTTCCTAACTGTGAGGCCGGGATCATGATGTCCTCATGTCCCTCATGCGGAACAAAACCGACACCGGTGCGAGTGATTGAAATCTCTCCCACCACCACATTCATTTCGGAAGCGAGACCGACTCGATTCCGCTTAAGGCGAACCAGATCGCCCGACTCCAACAGAGACTTGATCGACCGTTTGAATTTGACATAGTCCGGCTTCGGAACGCCAAGCGTCTGAGCCAGTTCCTTGACCTTCATCGGTCGTTGCACCAGACTCTGGATGAGTTTCAGTATTTGGTTGGTATCTAATGACATGAACAGAATAAGATTAGTTTTAAGGCGGCCGTCAAGCGAAAATGGCATATATTGCGCCAATTTGACAGATTAAGGCAACTAAGCTATTGATACACAATACAAAAGGCGTCCGCTAAGTTTAGCGAACGCCTTATCCGATCTGTGATCAGCCAGAAATGTTGTGGGACTAGCCGTTGTTATTCAGATCGTCAATGTTATATATGCAGCCCATGCCGCCAGGTCCGCGTCCGGTACCATCACCGGGACCACGACCGCCGCCATTGTTACCAGGTCCGCGCCCCTGGCCCTGACCCTGGCCCTGGCCTTGGCCGTTATCACCGCCGGGACCGAATCCGGGACGTTCCATCCGCATTTCATCCATTTTCTTCAGTTGGTCCGCAGTAAGTTGCGCCCGGACTTTCTGCTGATGAGAATAGCGCATTTTTTGTCCCTGAGCACGCAGACGAGTAAGCTCGTCAATCGCAGCCCCCACGGCTGACTCTGAGGCATTGTCGCGCTCCAACGCGCGGAGTTTAATTTCGGCCTTCTGCACTTCGGCCCGATGATCGATCATCTGCAACTGGAATCCTTCCATCAGACCCTGAATCGCTTCGATCTGAGTATCCGTCAACTCCAGATCACCGGCCATACCAAGAACACCCATTGGTCCGCCACCGGGGCCACCCGGGCCACCCATACCCGGACCAGGTCCGTTCATTCCACGGCCGCGCATCCCGTGAGGTCCGCTGCCGTCACAAATCCCCTGAGCTTTGCCGCCGCCCGGTTGAGCAACCGCTATACCGGCCAACAACAGCAGAGCCGTCAACGTAAAAATCAAACCTTTCTTCATCGTAATCTCCTTTTACCGTTACCGTAGTTGTCGAATCAACGTCAGCAGTTCCTGCTTACCGACCGGAGGCGTTGTCTTCCGACGGACTCACCGGTGGTGTCTGGCCTCTGAAAGCCCTTAGTTGCTGCAGGAATTCGAAGTCAAATCGTTCGTTAAACACCATCATCTTGCCGTACTGCTCCGCGGTCAGCAGCGAACGGGATTTCTCGACGAAATCATCAATTACTTTCATTCGCGCTTTCTTAATTTCGTCTACCCGATCGGAGAGTCGGTAGATGTCCTTATCCAACAGCGTGCCGTCACCGAGGCCGGCCCCGAGAGAATCGAGCACCGCCACCTGCTCATCATCCATCTCCTGCATAGCTACCCGCATTCGATTGAATGCCGTCAGAAATTCTACTTCCTGATCCGGGGCAAGATCCAGCAGTTCCAGCATCTTGAGCATCCGCAATTGGTCCAGGTGTTTCCTTGACTGCCTCATCTCGCCCATCATTCCACGGCGACCATAACCCGGCCCCCCCATACCGCCAGGGAGATCATCGGGACCGGCTTGAGCAATAACAGAGTCATCCCACGGACCTCCGGAGCGATCGTCACCGCCCCGATAGCCGTTGCCACGCTGTTGCGCCTGAGCCGTCATAGCTGCGAGACAAAGCAGAGTTATCATAACAATTAGCGCGCGCTTCATAGAAGATCCTCTACATCTATGTTTTCCAGCAAATAGTCGTATTCTTCCTGGCTGATATCATCAACCAGCATATCCCCCGCATTCGTTTGATAGCTGCTGTTAACCTGCCATAATAAGGCGTTTACCGTCGGTTCATCCGGCTGATCCAGCGCCGGGTCGGAGAATATGTTCAAAAGGTTGTCGGATTCGGTCATCGATTGAATCTCACTGGGGGCCGTGTCATGCACCGCTTTCTGGGCAACCATGCCGAAAGTAAGCATCAGCACCATCGAGGCTGCCACCGGAACCACTTTACGCAATTCGAGCACCGGGCGCCAGCGCTCCTTAAACGACTGCCACCAGGTCCGTTTTTGATCGAGCAGATCCAGACGTTCCTCGATATTCTGAAACATTACGGCCGCTTCATGCCGCTCCGGATAAAATAACTCATCGGGGGGCATCAGCGAGGCCAGTTGCTGCTGCTCTTCGAAAAAGGCGGCACAATCCGGACACTTCTCCAAATGAGCTAAAAGCTCTTCCGGAATCGTCCCTTGTGACTGCCGCCCAAACCAGAGCAGGAGTTCCTCTTGAACGAAATTGCAGTTCATTGATGCCATCCTTTATCTTTAGCCCACTCTCTCAATTTAGCGACTGCCAAACGGTAGTGAGTTTTAGCCGTACCTTCCGCTTTACCGATAACCGTGGCAATCTCACTGAATCTGAGTTGCTGATAGAATCTTAACTCAAACACCTGACGTTGTGCCTGCGGAAGCTCTGTAAGAAACTCCTGAAGTTGTTCGCGCAATTGACGGTTGGAGATATCCCTCTCGGGATTACCGTCAGTTTCAATTATCGCCATCGGCTCATTTTGTTCAGCATCCAGCGACTTGTTCTTACGATCAGCGGACTTGAGGTAATTGAGCGTTTTGTTCGAAGCTATTCTAAAAAGCCAACTCGAAAAAGCTGCTTCACCACGAAAATTCCCCAGGTTTTCCCAGGCCGATACAAAAGTCTCCTGGGTCAGGTCCTTGGCGGCTTCGCGGTCGCCCGTCATTCGGTATGTTAAAGCAGTTATGTTGTTCATCATCATCCGCACGATCTGTGAGAATGCCCGGCGGTCGCCATCACGAGCCAGGGCAGCTAATCTGTCAATCTGTGCGCCGTCAGCTTTCGCCATACATCCTCAGTCGTGCTTAAGACAACTCCCTTAAAAGAACGGATTAATAACCGGGGAATTGCTACAAAAAAAGCCGGAGACTTCCGGCTTTTGCTAAGATACAAAACAACTTAGTCTTTACGGCTCTTTTCCAGAACCTTGGCGTAACCGGTCAGATTCTCCAACACTTTGCCTGCACCGCGGACAACACAAGTCAACGGATCCTCAGCTACATTGACCGGGAGATTGGTTTCCTGGCGAAGGCGCTTGTCCAAACCGCGCAACAGGGCTCCGCCGCCGGTCAGGATAATCCCCCGCTCCAGAATATCCGAAGCCAGTTCCGGAGGCGTCCGTTCCAGCGCCTGCCTAACCGCTTCGACGATAATATCGATTGTTTCCGATAGCGCCTCACGCACCTGCACCGAAGAGAGCTTGAGGTTCTTCGGTACTCCCGCGACCAGGTCACGCCCACGGATATCCATCGAGAGCTCTTTGTCCAGAGGGAAAGCCGATCCGATCTTGATCTTGAGCAACTCCGCCGTCAATTCACCGATCAACAGGTTGTAGTTCTTCTTGAGATACATGATGATGGCATCGTTCAGCTCATCTCCGGCCACCCGAATCGAAGTATCATTGACAATTCCGTTCAGGGCGATAACGGCAATCTCGGTCGTTCCGCCGCCGATATCGATAATCATACTGCCGGAAGGCTGTTCCACCGGAAGACCGACACCGATTGCGGCGGCCATCGGTTCCGCCAGCAGATACACCTCACGCGCTCCGGCGTTTTCAGCCGAATCACGCACGGCGCGTTTCTCCACTTCGGTAATTCCCGAAGGCACCGAAACCACCACCCTCGGCTTCATCAGATACTTATGACGAACCACTCGCCGTATGAAATCGGCAATTAATTTTTCCGATATTTCGAAGTCGGCGATAACACCGTCCTTGAGCGGTCGAATGGCGGCAATTCCACCCGGAGTACGCCCCATCATTTCCTTAGCCGCGGCGCCGATAGCCAGTACCTTACCCGTCGACTTCTCAACCGCTACCACCGAAGGCTCATTCAGAACAATACCCTGGTTGCGGACATACACCAGCGTGTTCGCTGTCCCCAGATCGATTCCAATGTCATTGGAAAGGGCGTCGAAGAATCCCAAGTAAAAATCCCTTTTTGTAGTTCGTCCCTGAGTCCATTGCCCCCTAAGGAGAAATGAACCGCTTCCGGCCCGTTTGGCCTATGTTCCACTAGTATCGAAACAAGCTGGAAATAAGTTTACACTGAATGTCGCCCCGGGGCAATCTAAAAAGAACTTTACAAGGCGAAATGTACCGGTTCGGGAGTTTTCGGAAAGCCCGGACTTACCAGTTCATCCGGTAAATCCGCTGCCCATTGCCGGTACGAACATGAGGCCCCCTGATTTTAACTATTATTTTCATCACTACCCAGCCGAAACCGAATCCGCCTACATGGGCCATCCAGGCCACGCCGCCCCCCGTGGCTGAATCCATAATTGACATCAGGATCTGATAGGCAAACCAGATCCCCAACACCACCTTGGCCGGAAGTTGGATAAACTGGATAAAGAAAAACACGAACAGAATCGTAATACGAGCCTGGGGATGTAACACCATATACGCGCCCATTACCCCGGCAATCGCCCCGGAAGCGCCAATCAAAGGCACTTCCGAATGCGGACCGAAAACGGTGTAAAGCGTGATTGCGGCCAACCCCGAAAACAGGTAAAAAACAACAAAACCTATCTTCCCCAGATAATCCTCGATGTTGTTTCCGTAGATCCAAAGAAAAAGCATATTCCCGATCAGATGCAACCAGCCGCCGTGCATGAACATTGAGGTAAACGGCGTCAACCAGACCGGGACTGCGATCTGGGGTGTCAGTTCCACCGATGATATCAACTCGTACGGAATATACCCATACTGAAAAGTGAATATCTGAAAACCGCGCGAGCCTAGCGAATAAGCATATAAGAAAACCAGTGTATTGATTACGATCAGTGTGACAGTCAACACTGGTTTGTGATAGGTGGGGATGTCATCTCGAATCGGGATAAACATTCCTGAGTCTCACTGGTCTTTTCGGCGCAGTTGCCCCTTCTTTGACGAATAATAGAAATTGATGAATTCGCCGGTTTTATGGCCTGCCCGATCAGATACGATTATTTCCAAATGGTGCTTACCCTCGTTCAGCGGCTCGTACGGCTCGGTTACACACAGGTGTGATTCCGGGTCGTATTCGGGAATAAGCCATTGTCCATCGAGTTTGATGTAGACGTCATTGTCGTCGTAGATACCCGATAAGGCATCGTCAGCCGTGAATCGAATAACCGGTCGTGAATCATGGTAGGTACGACCATCGCTTAGCGAAAGGTTCGATATCGACGGCGGATTGTTGTCAAAGACTCCGGCAAACGAGCCGCCTCCGCTTGATTGGGCCGAAAGCGTATCGCTCGCTGTCGAATCGCTGAGCCAGATCCATTTGTCGTCTTTTTTGTCCAACCAGCACAGTCCGATAGGAACCTGACTGACGGACTTACTTGGCACCCACAGTTCGATATCGAAAGGTTCTTTGGTAACGAACTGCTCCGGGAAAATCTGGTAATGTGACGAACACATACTTAAAAGGGAGCGATCGCGAGGGATGTTGTACTTAATCTCCACGAAACGCGGCGTATACAAGTTTTTCTTTCCTATGTAGGCTGTGAAAAACGTGTCTGCCGCTAACGCCTGACGTTCATCGAATCCCGCCGCGAACAAAGCAACCGAATCCTCGAACACTATCACTTCCCGTTTCGGATCGAGTGAGGCGGTGGCTCCGATACGTGTTATCCGGCGATATTCGGGCTTGGGGCGAATGAAACAGGCATGGTGTTCCATATTCAGGTACTGGGGGTATTCGACTCCCAATAAACGGTCGCCGTCATATAATTCAACGCGCATCTCTGAGCCGGTTTTATGAGCGGCCACGATATCAACCAGCAAACCGTCTTCCAGCACTTCATGACTGATCTTTAGTCGATCCGGCTGTTCCTTATTTGTCCCGTTGAAGATATTGTCGGGAATAATACAGTTGCCGACAAAACCAACCACTCGCAGCACCGCCCCTTTGACCCCATAACCGTCAACCAGGCAGCGTAATCCCCCGTCCGGATCACTGAAGACATAAAGGTTGCTCGGTTCACCCCAGCTATTACGAAGATTGCGCATGATCCGTACCGAATCGAGACCAAGACTGGTCCAATTCGCGACCGGGGTCAGATAAAACCAGGTGCTGTCACCGGGTAAGGCGACGGTCGAGTCAAGATCGAAAATGTTCCCATCCGGACCCCAGATAAAATCGAAACTGACTTCGGCTTTGTTGCCCGAAGCGTCTGAAGCTACTATTCGCGCCTTATGCCGCCCGACGGAAGCGTTACCGTCAGTACCATAAATTCCGTCTCCCGGACCGATAGAACGAGAACCGGGGAAGCTGTTACCGGGGTATTTGAACAACCGGCGCACCGGTTTTTTGTCGCGGACCGCCGCTTCGTAATCATATTCGAAACATACCGAACGAGTATTGTCGAAATCGAGCGAGTCCCAGGTTACCCGATAAAAAGGCTTATCGTCGATGAACAATTCGTACTCGTACACCGCCTGTTTCATGCCGTCTTTGCGCATTTGATCGAATCCCTCGACAAGCACCCCGAACGGACGATTGAAATACACGATGGTGTCGATGGTATAAATTCCCGGGACATCGGTCGCCGTGATCGGCAGCAACATTTTGCGACGGGCATTATCGAACAGGGTGTGGTCATCGGTCATTTCGAATCCGATACGGACTAGTTCCGGACGGACACGATCGCTGAGACTGAAACCATGGGTGAGCGGATTAATCGGCACGTTGGCTCCGGTTCGCTCTTCGAAATGAAGATGCGGCGCTCCCACGCCGGACTGACCGGAATAGGCGATGAATCCCCCTTTGTCGATTTTAATCGAGTCTTTCGGCAGATAGAAATCGACAAAATACCGTTGCTGGCGTCGCTGTTCGTTACGAACTGCTTTTTCGATTTCCGGCGAGAACCCGGAAAGATGCCCGTAGACATAGATATGCCCGTCATCGCCCTTGATGTATAATCCCTTGCCGTATCCATAATAGGACATCGAAACACGCCATACCCAGCCTGAAACCGGCGAAAACACACCGACACCGGTCTGCCCTCCGGTTCGCAGATCGAGACCGGCATGGAAATGACCGTCTCGGAAATCTCCGAATCCTGACGAAAGATCGATACGATTCTTAATGGGCCACAACTCTTCTGCCGAGGCCGAAATGCCCAACATGATCAGAAGGACTAAAAATGTTCTAAATGGAGCCGATAATCTATTCATCATGTTTTATGTAACCTATAATGGGCTTGAAAGTTACAAGGTTTATACACAAAAAAACAGCGGTTTTTCAAAATATGTGTAGGCTTCCACTTGTATATTCGGAGCCCTTGCTTATATTCTGAAGCTGACCCGGCCCCGGGCCGGCAAACCTGTGCAGATAGTAAACGTTTCGTGAATATGATTGGAGACAGCTCTAATGTTTGATGCTCTACGCAAGATGATCTTACCGATTATCATCATCGTCCTCGTTTTCTTTGTGGCGATGATCGTGCTGCAATGGGGTATGGGAATGTCCTCCCGCAGTATGTATCAGGCGGCAAACGTAGCCGGCTCGGTCAACGGTGAAGAGATCACTTGGGAGACCTACAACCGCGCCTATAACACCCTTATCCGTGCGGCTATGGAAGAGAACCCGGACGAGGACCTGCCTGACAGTAAAATCGAGGAAATTCGCAGTAGCGCCTGGCAACAGGTGCTCTATGATAAGATCCTCCAACAGGAAGTTGAAAAACACAACATCATCGTCACCGACCAGGAACTATATCAGTATCTCAGTCGGACACCTCCGCAGGATCTGATATCGCAACCTTCGTTCCAAACCGACGGCAAGTTCGATTACCAGAAATACATGATGGCTCTTGCCGATCCCAACATGGCCGGCTTCTGGGCGCAGATGGATCCGATCTACCGTAACGAGATTAAAAAGCTCAAAGCTCAGGAATTGATTATTCAGGCGGCTCACGTCTCTGAATCGGAAATCCGTGAGTTCTTCATGGCTGATCAGGAACGAGTTAAAGTAGGCTTGATCAACGTCGCTTACGCCCGCTTCTCGAGTCCTTCTCCGACCAGCACCGACGAGGAAAAACGTGCGTTTTTCGACGAACACATCGATGACTACAATCTCGATGATCGTTCTCGTTTGAACATCGTTATGCTCGAAAAGGAGCCGGCGCCTCTCGACTGGGCCGAGGCTGAAGAACAAGCCAAAGCTCTTCGTGACAGCGTTATGGACGGCGCTGATTTCGAACGCATTGCCTCGGAGTTCTCGCAGGATCCTTCCGCCGCCACCAATAAAGGTGATCTGGGCTGGTTTTCCCGTGGCGAGATGGTCAAGGACTTTTCTGATAGAGCCTTCTCGTTGAAGGATGATGAGATTTCCGAACCGGTACGCACTCAATACGGCTGGCACATTATCAAGAAGCTCGGTTCCAAGACCGAAAAAGAAGTCCCGCGCGGCAAGACTGAAGCTGAAAACGTTGAAAAGGTTCACTGCCTGCATATCCTCGTCAAGGCGGAAGCATCGGCAGAAACACTCCAGGGCCTTCAGTCACGTTTGATCGAATTCGCTACGGTCGCCAAGGACGATGGATTCCTCGCCGCGGCTGAGGAACTAAGTCTTCCCGTTAAAACCACCGCCAATTTCTTCAAGGACAAGAACATTCAGTTCATTGGCAACGACCCGGTGGCCAACGCCTTCGCTTTCGAGCATGAGAAAGGTGCGATTTCCGACGTGATGGAAAATCGCAATGCATTCTTCGTTATCGAAGTTGCCGATCGAATTCCGGCTGGTCCGGCTAAATATGAAGATGCGGCCAAAGCCGTTGCCCAGGATATCGTCCTTTGGAAAGTCTCCACCCTTTGTCGCGACACGGCTAACGCTATATGGGCAGAGATAGAAAAAGGTGTCGACTGGAAAAACGCCGCCAAGAAATATAGTGAGGAATACGAAACACCGGATCCGTTCAAACTCGGCGGATATGTTAAAGGATTAGGACGTGACCCCAAGGCTATCGGCGCCGCTTTCAGCCTCAAGGAGCCAGGTCAGACTCTTCCTCCAATCGACTATGATCAGGGTACGGTCATGATGAAACTCATCGAGCGGACCAATCCCGATCTGAGTCAGTATGCCGGTGTTCGCGATTCTATCAGCAACGAATTGATGATTCAGAAACAGAGAGAACTATACGCTCGCTGGTTCCAGATTCAGATTCAGAATTCGGCGATCGTCAACAACACCGAGCGCACCAACGCTCCCCGTGACAGCTATTACTAGACGACTTCAGCTTGCGAAGATAAAAGGGCTCGTCGACACGACGAGCCCTTTTCGTTGGTGCTATTTTTATTGATTCCGTCCGGGTGTCACAGCGGAGAACTAAGCAGTTCGATATCGTCAATCCAGACCGTGCCGCCTCCCTCGACAACCAGGTTCAAACGAATCAACTCAGACACTTGTCCTTTTTCGAGCCGGAAGGGGGTCGACTCGATCGCCCAGTCGTTGCTGCCGCTCAACGGTGAACCGAGATCACGCGAGAAATACTCCGCACCGTCGACACCACACCACATCTCCAGATAAACCTTGCCGGTGATATCCTGCGTTCTCAGTGCGGCCTGATACACGAGAAACGTTTCATCGAGATGCAGATCGTTAACCACCAGCAACGGAACCGAAACGGTGGAATCAGTGGTAATCCTGATCGAGCCGTGCCCATCGTAACTGACCATACTGTCGAAAACGGCGTAAGGTGTTACTTCCAGACCGTCAATGTCGTCGAGAGCATACGACCGCAGCATTTTATCGCGGCCGGGTCCGGCAGAGCATCCGATCAGCAGCACTGCTCCGAATATGAATGTCAGTACTAAACGCATATTATACCCCTCATTTATGCTGTTATTGTCGGCGGGATAAACAACCTGCTTGAGGTAGGCGATTACTACCGCTTCAGGAATGCCTGAAAACCGGTTATCCCTGGAAGAACTAAGCCCTTAACCGATGTAATGGACCAAAGCAGGGGCTGTCCTCCACGGGGATTGTGGAAAAACTTCTGTTGCTGCGGAGACAAGCTCCGCCGCTACGCGTTAGGAATCCTGATCCCGCGTAGCGGGCGGCCTTGTGTCGCCCGCAATTTGGTTGTGTTTTTGTAGAGTATTTTAGCGTGAGAACTTATTCAACAAGTTCTACGGCTCCGAACGGCTCGGCTGTAAACACCGATCTGCTCTTACATGGTCTCGTAATTGGGCCCCTCGCCTCCCTGCGGCACGACCCAGCGAATCACCTGATAGGGATCAACGATATCGCAGGTTTTGCAATGGATGCAGTTGGACGGCGTCAATTGCAGTTTCTTCTTGCCGGGGCGGCTGTCGTCATCGACCATTTCATAAACCTGGGCCGGACAAAAATGCTGGCAGGGATTACCGTATTCTTCGGTGCACTGATTGTTGCAGATATCCAGATCGGCTATCACCAGGTGCGGTAGTTGCTCTTCTTCGTGCATGGTACCGGACTTGTAGACATCGGTCAGCTTGTCGAAAGTATACTTGTTATCGAACTTGACTTTCTCTTTGACCAGATCACGTCCGGTCATACGACCGTATTCATCCAGTTTGCACATGTACTTGTAATCGGGTTTGTTGACGCGATGGTCGAAAAATCCCCGGCCGCCGCAAAACACCTGGGTGGCGCCATGGAACAAACCGGCCAGCAATCCCCCCTTGAACGAAGCATGGAAATTACGCGTTTTGTATAACTCCTCGCGCGCCCAGCTCTGATCGAAACGTTGCTGATAACCGGCCAGCGCATCAGCCGAAAAATTGTCGTTTTTAAGACAATCGAACAAGGTTTCCGCCGCCATGATGCCGGACTTGATCGCCAGATGAATTCCCTTCAGTTTCTGCGGATTGAGCATCCCGGCCGAATCACCGCAAAGCAGAAGACCGTCGTGGGTGAGCTTCGGCATCGAATAAAAACCGTTGTCGGGAATCGTCTTTGCCCCATAATGGAGCATCTCACCGCCCTCGAGTATCGCTCGCATGAATGGATGCGTCTTGAGGCGCTGGAATTTCATGTGCGGGTCGTTCATCGGATCAGGTGAGGCTAAACCGACCGCGTATCCAACCGAGACCATCGTGTCGCTCATGGCATAAACCCAACCGCCACCGTACTCATCGTGCGGCTGTGGCCAACCAATCGTGTGATATACCTGTCCTGCTTTTATCCTGCCTTCCGGTACCTGCCAGACCTCTTTGACGCCGGTCAGATAAGCCTGCGGTAAAGAGTCCTCGCGCAGACACGGGATATTTTCGAAAGCACGTCGGGTCAAAGAACCATGAACACCCTCACAGAGAACCGTCACCTTAGCCTCGATAATCGAACCGGGTTCGAAATTACTGCGTGGCTCGCCCTCCTTATTGAGTCCCATATCAACGGTCTGGACCCCCGTCACCCGGTCATCCTTGATGATAAGATCGTAACCGGCCAGTCCGGCGTAGATATCGACCCCACAGGCTTCTACCTGCTCACCCAGCCAGGCGGTGAGTTTGTTGAGTGAAACGATATAGTTCCCCTCATTGGAGAGTTCCTTCGGCAGAAAAGGAATTCTGATAGCTGACTGCTTGTTCAGATAATACATGGCATCGGCAATCACCTCGGCTTCGAGAGGTGCCCCGAGTTCCTTGTAGTCCGGGATTAACTCCGCCAGACCACGCGGATCCATCACCGCTCCGGAGAGTGAATGAGCTCCCACATGGGCTCCCTTATCCATCAGGAGAATCTCCGGCATTTCAACGCTGCCGTCAGCCTCGACCAGTTTGGCCAATTTGTAGGCGAGCGCCAGCCCGGCCGGCCCGGCGCCAACGATTAATATGTCAGTCGGGAGAATTTCGCGCTCAATATCCATACCTATACCCTTGCCTACTTGTTGTCGTTCAATGGCATGGAATATAACGAGCCAAAGCTCAAAAGAAAAGCGATTTTGCGGACAGCTTTACTTACCGGCGGCAGCAGCCTGCTGACGCGAACCTCTGCGGTTGCCCTTGCTGTTCTGATTATCGTTCCGCCGTTGTGGCGGCTGGACCTCAATCAACTGACCATTCGAGTTCAACTGCAACATATCTTTGATCTTGTCGCGAGCAAAACCGACTGTTATCAGCCGCGTATTCTTGATAATCGGCCGCTTGATTAACGTATAATCCTCGGCCATCATCTTTATCAGTTCAGTTCGTGGCGGAAGACCTTTGTCTAATCCGCGTTTGGCGTAGGACTCTGAAAGAGTGTTGACAAAATGGGATATTTCCAGGTTGCCGATCAAGCGCGAAAGTTCATCCTCGGACAGAGGTTTCTTCTCCATGTCCCGGTAGTCAACCATCACTCCGGTCTCTTCTACGAACTTTCGTGTCTCCTCACAGATGTCATCACTGCCGTAGCACAGAAACAACACTCTTTTGGAAGGCATAACAACTCCTGCTTATGCGTACAAACTTGAAGGAACTTACAACGTCGGTTCCGACAAAGCCTGAAGATTTGGGTGGTCTCAGATCGCTCCCGTTACGGGAAAAACCCCTCGGCGATCATTTAGTGACCGGTCACGGTCGGGGTCAGATACCCCTTAGGTGATTAGCGGCTAATAAAAAGCATATTCCCCGGGCTTTGTCAACCAATTTCTAACTCAAGATTCAGTTTCTGATGTCTGTTCGGACTTATTAAATTAGAGATCGAGCTTATGCTCGCCGTCCCTGGTTATGTCCGGTAGTGCCCCCGGTGTCCTGTCCAGGCTTCCAATAACTGGTTGTCGCTAGAACTATCGACTGGGAGAAGCAGCTCGATGGACACCCTAATGATACTATCGGGTCATCGACGCTGCCGCTTTAGAAACGTTCAATCACACCTTTAACGAATTACCCGTCGGTTTTGTTTCATTCTTCATGTTTTATGACAGTTTTGTCAACAAAAAGGTAGAATTGATCGATGAGATCGGTCAAAAAAGCTGCATAACCGCCGGTAAACATGTTCATCAACCGCAGATACAAACCCCACTATTAGCAACGAAGAGAACTGATTTCATGTATCGGACGGCCCGGTCTCACTCATATAACGGTCTGATTGCATTAAACATCCGGAGGGATTACGACTACCGGTTACAAATTCCATCAATGTTTTATTGATCAGAGACGAAGAGCTATCGCTATTCCGTCGTTTATCGGTATGATTGTCGTGAAGAATCGTTTATCGTCGTAGAGTTTCCGAGTGAATTCGATAATTGCCTGAGTAGCTTTGTCGGGTTTATCATTCAATACCCGACCACTCCAGATAACATTGTCGGTGATAAACAATCCTCCCCGTCGCAATTTTCGCGCCGCCGGTTCGATTGTCTCGGGATAATTTTCTTTGTCGATATCGTTAAAAATGTACTCGTCCGGTTAACGGCGAGCCGAAGAATTCGTTTCGGCGGGTTTGTTACGTACCGGGATGATTACTTCAGCCCGACCGTTCGATATCTCGACCAGTCGCTCGATCACGGCATCGACCAGAAACTGAGGCGTCGAGGCCCCGGCTGACACTCCGACATTGTTTACATCGGCAGCCTCGAACCAGTTCGGATCGATATCATCCTTGCTGTTGATCAGTCGTCCCCGTCCGCAGGCGGCCTCTGAGATTGCCGTGAGACGATTGGAATTCGCCGAAGACCTGGATCCCACCACGAGTATTATATCAACCTTCGGAGCCAGCTCCATGATTGCCGACTGCCGCTGTGTCGTGGCATTGCAAACGGTGTTGAATACTTTTATGTGCGGCCATTTTTCAAGCGCTACCGCTTTGATCTCGTTGAATAAATCGACATGCGCGGTAGTCTGTACCGTCAAACCTAATTTGCGATCTTTCCAGTCCGGTAAAGCCAGCATTTCTTCCTTGTTGCCGACCACCGTGATTCGATCCGGAGCATGCCCGACCACCCCGGCGGTTTCGTCATGGTGTGCTTCCCCGAAATGGATGATATAGTATCCCTGGCCGATCGCTTTCTCGATAATTTCATAAATTCGCGTCACCAAAGGACAGGTGGCATCGACCACTGTCAAGCCTTTGGCCTCGGCGCGATGGACGATTTCCGGAGAAATGCCGTGAGCGGAAATAATCAACGTCCCCCGGTCGACTTGATCCACGTTCAGAACCTGACCGACTCCCTTCTGTCGGAACTTCTCCACCACCGCTTCATTGTGAACGATTTCGTTGAGAATCGTTACATTCTCTTTACCGGCCAACCGGTCGGCCGTCTCTTCGGCTATCTTAATTGCCCGCTTCACCCCCATGCAGAATCCCTGATGGCGGGCGAGATAGATCTTCTTGATCATATCAGTTATCCCTGTGTCTTGATCGAACCATGGCCGTCCGGTTGTATATCAACCTATACGGATTGAGATCCGGATTTCAGGGCAAAATGTGTCAGAAAAAACTCGAGCAGTCGCGTGTCGTCGTCAAGCTCGCTGTGAAAAGAACTGGCCAGATGCCGCTCGGAGGCCACCAGCACCGGTGAACCGGCATACTCGGCAAGTGGTGTCAGACGATCACCGAGCCTTGTCAACCTTGGAGCCCGAATAAAAGTCGCCGTCAATTCAGTCGCGGTTCCGTCCAGATCAGCCGTGACTTTCTCTTCGAACGAAAACACCTGGCGTCCATAGCCGTTACGCAGCACGCTCATATCCATCAGGGCCAGCGGTTTGATCCCAGCCTGGTTGTCGATTACCTCTGAAGAAAGCATAATCATCCCGGCACAAGTACCCCAGATTGGTTTCCTTGCCCCGAATTCGAGCAGCGGTTTACGCAACGCAAAACGATCCATAAGCTTATCCATCGTGGTCGATTCTCCGCCGGGAATGATGAGGGCGTCAAGATCGGTTAAATGATCCGGAAGTTTCACCAGGTGTGGCTCTGCCCCGAGCAGGGCAATCTGCCGCCGATGCATCTCGAAATCTCCCTGAAGGGCCAGTACCCCGACCTTGAGTTGTTCTATTGCATGGACCACGCTCACTCCTTTTCCAAAACCGCAGTAAATAAAGGGATGATTCCGGCCCGGTCAAGGGGAGGTTGTCACACAAGGGAAAAGAACTACACCAAATCGACGGGGCAATCCTTTCGTGGGCGGCAGACGTCTGCCCCTTTGCCTGCACCGTCACGATAGAAACCGTAGGGCAGATATCCCCGAGACCTGCCGGATCGCGATGTCGTTCGATTAAAGCGACAGAGATATCTGGGGATGTTCGCGACGGAGAGACTCTGGAACTTCGTTGTTTTGTGGGCGGCAGACGTCTCGTCTGCCCCTGTGTCGGCACCTTTAATTGATCCGTAGAACAAGTTTGCAGGTCAGGTTGCTTGCAACCTGACACTGTAGGGCACGTCTCCCCGAGACGTGCTATGGATTGGCAAGACGCCGAATGTAGTTCGTGGGTCGCTCACGTTATCTCATACATCCCTCCCCCACAAAAAAAGGCGGGACTTAAATCCCGCCTTAACGACGTTTATTATCTCTTCGTTCTGCCCAGCTCAGCGGGTATGCAGGAGATTTTCCTTATCGATCGATGAAACCTGAATCCCTTTCATCGCCTGGCCCAATCCACGCGAGGCATCGGCTACGATCTTGTAATCATCGTAATGGGTAGTGGCGGAGACAATCGCCTTGGCGCGTGCTTCGGGATTGTCGGATTTGAAAATCCCCGATCCCACGAACACCGCCTCGGCTCCCAGATGCATACACAGTGCAGCATCGGCCGGGGTGGCAATTCCGCCCGCCGCGAAATTCGGCACCGGCAGCTTACCTGCCTTGGCTACCATTCGCACCAGTTCGATCGGCACCCGATGCTCCTTAGCCACACCGTACAGTTCATCCTCGCGCATGCTCGTCAGGGCGCGCATTTCGGCGTTGATTTCGCGCAGATGTTTCACCGCCTCGGAGACATCACCCGTTCCGGCCTCACCCTTGGTACGGATCATCGCCGCTCCCTCGGAAATACGGCGCAACGCTTCGCCCAGATTACGGCAGCCGCATACGAACGGGACCTTGAAACTCCACTTGTCGACATGATATTTGTTGTCGGCCGGAGTCAGCACCTCGGATTCGTCAATAAAATCGATTTCGAGCGTTTCGAGCACGTGTGCCTCGGAAAAATGCCCGATTCGGCATTTGGCCATAACCGGAATCGTCACCGCTTTTTTGATCTTCTCGATAATATCCAAGTCGGCCATACGCGCCACGCCGCCTTCAGCGCGAATATCCGACGGGACTCTTTCGAGCGCCATGACGGCTGCCGCACCGGAGTTCTCGGCTATCTTGGCCTGGTCGGCGTTGACCACATCCATGATCACCCCGCCTTTAAGCATCTCCGCCAGACCGACTTTAACTTTGTGCTGTTTATCGTTGAAATCAAACATTGTTACCTCCAATGGAATCGATCAAATCCTATCCTGCCGGCTTGGCCGCCAATATCGCCGATATATATCACCGACGTGCGGATTCCGGACCTGAACAATCAATATAATATGAAACTTTCGGCAAAAACAAGGCCTATCAGGTCTTTAACCATATTCAACCGTCCAATTGTTAAACGCAAAAACGGCCGATCCTGAGAGGATCGACCGCCTTTAATTATTGATTTTTTTGTCTTTTATTTACGGCCGCGCTTGAATCGTCCGAAATGCTGCTTCTTGAGAGCCTTTTTGAAAGACACTTCCTGAACTTCCCAGAAATTGCGTAACTCACACTGGGTGAAATGCTCACAACGGCAGCCCTCCGGCTCCGTGCAAAGATTCAGATGCACCGGACCGTCAATCGCCTCAATGACATCGAGAAAAGTAATGTCTTTGGGGTCGTGCGCCAGCGCATAACCGCCCTTGACACCCTGGTATGAAACCAGGATACCGCCGCGAGTGAGATCTTTAAGAATTTTAGCCAGAAACTCACGCGGTACCGACTCGGCCTCGGCGATAGAGTTGATCGATCCCAGTTTACCCTTGGGAAGACCCGAGATATGCCGCACGGCACGAAGCGCATAGTCGGATTTTCTTGATAGCCTCATTGTCTGCTTCCCTTTTGACAGTATTAATTCAAAGTCATCTTATACCGTTGCAACATCCGGAAGATAACTATTGTTTCCCTATTTTTCCACGTTACGATAGATTATACACAGCTTTCTCGGCCTCGTCCATAAAAAAGTTGCAAATATCGACCTTCAATACGATGAATCCCCGACTTCACCCCTGCCTGACGCCCTTCTGATACATTGGTAGGATTATAGTAGACGGCCAATGTTTTATCAAAGGGAGTACAACTGCGGAATCTTACCTACCTGACTCCAGTTAATAATCTCGCGATGAAACCAACCATGTTGGTGGGCGGCCGACGTCCTCGTCGGCCCCTGTGTCTGTGGCCTTATGACACAAAACGAGAGAAATGTAGGTCAAGTTGCTTGCGACCTGACACTGCCGGGAAAGCCTCCCCGAGACCTGCTATAAATAAAACCGCTGTCCTGATTAAGAAGCCATTCGTGAGTGAATTCGATCGGATTGATTTAATGGAACAACCTGCTCGCCACACGTTGAGGCGCCATTTTAATTGACCGCACACCAGACAAGCATGTTATTATAACCTGAGAATAAAAATGAATTAACAAATCCGTGAGTGTTATGCCGAAAGTGCTGTTTCAACCCCTGGGAATTGAAGTCGAGGTTAAGGAAGGTACTATCTTACTTGACGCCGGGCTCGACAACAACATTCGCATAAACCACAACTGCGGCGGTAACTGTGCCTGCGCCAGTTGCCATGTTCATATCGAACAAGGATTCGACACTCTCAATCCCGCCGGCGACGATGAACTGGAGATGCTCGAAGAAGCCAATGACTACCGCGATAACTCGCGTCTTTCTTGTCAATGCCGCGTAACCTCCGACCTGGTCGTGCATATCCCTCCCTCTGAGGAGGATGATCTGGACGACCTGCTTTAGCCATTCACGAAATCGTTACAACTTAGCCACACCTTCTCGTACCGCTTCTATAGTAGAGAAAACCTCCCCGAGACCTGCCACCTTTAGTAACAGAGGAGAAATCATCTTGGTGGCCCACCCGTGCCTCGGGTGGGATTTACAAAGCGAAGTTTCGGCAATTGGTGGGCGGCCGACGTCCTCGTCGGCCCCTGTTTCTGTGGCTTCATGACACAAAACGAGAGGAATGTAGGTCAGGTTGCTTGCAACCTGACACTGCTGGGAAAACCTCCCCGAGACCTGCCACCTTTAGTAACAGAGGAGAAATCATCTTGGTGGCCCACCCGTGCCTCGGGTGGGATTTGCCATGCGAAGTTTCAACAATGCGTGGACGGATTGGTGGGCGGCCGACGTCCTCGTCGGCCCCTGTTTCTGTGATCCGCCCGGTAGGCGGCAATGGCAGCCTGTTTGATGACAGACCGTCATTGCTCATCAAACAAAGACACAAAAAAACAAAACGAACCCAATTCTCCGTAACTGACTGGAGGACACCGAATAGGAGCGATTTATATGGTTTAGAATGTGGATAACTCTAAATTATGACTGCTGATCGACCATTACTCCTGTCCGTCGCTTCCCACAACCGGATCATTACGGCTCAAAACAGCTAAACATCTGCCGATATCCTTACTATAACTCGATTTACGTGGATGTAAGGATTGATCCGAGCTAAACACACAGACGGTTACTCTCTGGTCGAACTCCTGGTGGTGATAATCATTGTCGGAGTCATTGCTTCGGTAGCCATTGACGGCCTCAACAAGGTTACCGAAACCGGCCGTTATGAAGAAACCATGCTGGAACTGGACCAACTGGCGGATGCCACAATCGGCCAGGCCGATCTTATAACCGGCGGCAGCCGAGTTGACTACGGCTATGTCGGTGATGTTGGTTCCATGCCGATCAGCCTGGACAATCTGGTGAACAGGCCGGGCGGTTACGTAACCTGGAACGGCCCGTATATCCATGACGATTTCTATGCTGCCGCCGGTGGGTCGGAAACCGAGTATCGTCTCGATGCCTGGGGAACAGCTTACACTTTCGGCGCGAATTATATCCGCTCCACCGGTTCCGGGAGCAACATCTCGCGCCGGCTGGCCAACTCCCCCTCCGACCTGCTTTACAACGAGGCGGATGTCCTGTTGTTAAACCTGGATTTATACCCACCTGGGCCGGTCTACCGTGATTCCGTCACGGTTACGATTCATTACCCAAGGGGTGGCGTGATGACCTCCTCCACCGTTAATCCGCGTGCCGACGGCCTCGCTGTGATCGACTCACTTCCGATTGGCCTGCACCTGGTCGAGATAGCCTGGCTGCCAACCGCCGACACCGTGCGTTATCGCCTGGGCGTTAATCCGGGCAAGCACAGCTATCTTGAAATCCAGCTCAACGGAGGAGTCTGGTGAAAATTCCTCCGACCAAACTGAACAGCCGGGCCGGTTTCGGTTTAATCGAGTTAACGGTTCTCATCGTCGTGATCGGAATAATGGCAGCGGTTGCCCTGCAGTCGGCGCAGACATCAGTCGACGATAGTCGCGAGGTGGAAACCAGAGAAGAAATGCAGGCTCTATCTTATGCCATTGTTGGCGACCCCAACCTTATGTCCGGCGGTCAGCGGAGCGATTTCGGTTATGTCGGCGATATCGGGGCATTCCCTCCCAACCTACAGGCGCTTTACTCCAATCCGGGTGCGTATACAACTTGGGATGGCCCTTATTTCCCAATAAAATTCCAGGGTGACTCCAGCAACTATCGATATGACGCCTGGGGTGCTCCATACGTTTACGACGGCGCCTTGACCATTACCTCATCCGGCTCCGGCAGTAATATCGTACAGTCGTTGGGTCATTCGACAACCGACTTCCTCTACAACGAAGTAACCGGCACTATAGCTGACTCATCGGGATCGGCGCCGGGAACAGATTTTGACGACTCCGTCCGAATCGAAGTGGTTATTCCGAACGGTTCCGGACACACAACGATAAAAACAGCACCCGTCTCCGCTGTCGGAACCTTCACTCTGGATTCGCTCCCGATAGGCCTTCACCCGGTTCGCGCCATTTACCTGCCGGAGAACGACACGCTGAGTCGTTTCGTGGCCGTCATGCCCCGTAATCGAGGCACCCTGGTGTTTCATTTCCCGACCGTTCAGTTCGCGAGTGATTCAACCTCGGCGGTGGACAACACCATTATCGTATCGACCGACAGTGATGCCTCGCTCGTTGGTCAGGCGATGGAGGATGAAGACCTCGTCGCTTACGACCGAATTCTCATGACCGCCTCGATGTACCTCGAAGGAGACGATATCTTCAGCAGCGACGAAGATATTGACGCCGTTCATATCGACAGTTCCGGAACCATCGTGTTCTCGACAGACGCTTCCGGCTCCATCGGTATGACCTGGTTCGACCGGGATGATCTGGTACGTTATAATCCCGTAACCGGCCTGGCGACCGTGATCTTCGATGGCTCCTCCCGGTTCTGGTGGTCAACGGACATAGACGCCGTTTACGTTTACCCCAACGGTAATTTGGTGATGTCTGTCAGAAGTGCGTCATGGATTTCCTGGCTCTACATCGACGATGAAGATTTGTTCGGCTATGATCCGTCGGCCGACACCGCCTGGATGATCTTTAACGGTTCCCATGTCTTTACCAGTAGTGCGGATATCGATGCCGTGCATATCCTCGATGACGGCAACATCGTATTTTCCTGCGATGCAACGGCTCAAATTGGTACTCTGACCTTTGATGATGAAGACCTCGTCTTGTACAGCCCCAGCACCGGTCAGGCAACTCTCTACTGGGACGGTGATGTGCCTTTCGGAACCACCGGTGAGGATATCGATGCCCTTTACATCGGTTATGTCGAGCCACCCAGTGGAGACATCGACACTCTTGTTCTTCGCCCCAACGGTGTCGGCAACGAGTCTCACTTGAGTACGTCCGGCTGTGGTGATAATTATCAGTGTGTCGATGAGTCCTCACCCGATGAGGATGCCACACGCCTTGAGCAAGCCAGCAACTCCTACGCCGACGATGCTTATGCAATTGAGGATCCGACCGTCTCCAGCGGTTCCATTGTCGGGGTACGTGTTGTAGCACGTTGTCGCCGTCATCACATGCAGGGAGATGTGCGGCTGCTGCTTTCGATTTCGGGAACCGAATACTACGGGACGAGTCAAAACCTGAGCGGCGGGTATACCGATTACAGTGAAACCTGGTCCACTAATCCGGCAACATCGGCTGAATGGACCTGGTCGGATATTACCTCACTCCAGGCAGGCATATCGCTACGCGGACAGAACTTCCACTTCCCCGGTTATTGCACTCAGGTATGGGTGGAGGTGATTTATGCGGATTGATCCTCTCAACACCAATGGTTCGCCGATGAGAGAAAACTCCCGGGTGCATAAAGACGGACAGTATATTCCGGTTCAGGCGTACGGTCAGCGCGGGGCAACTCTGATCGAGGTGGTGCTGGTAATAATAATCATGGGAATCCTGGCCGCCACCATGCTTCAGTCATCGGGCTCAATCGTGGAGACTGCCCGCTATGAAGAGACCAAACAGGAATTGGACCAGATCGCAGTCGCGATAATCGGTAATCCGTCACTCCGGAACGCCGGAGTCAGAACCGATTTCGGTTATGTCGGCGATGTCGGCGCCCTGCCGCCCAATCTCGCTGCCCTGAAAACGAATCCCGGGAGCTACACTACCTGGAACGGCCCCTATCTCGATGATGACTTCGCACAAGCAAGCGGCGAGTATGCACAGGATGCCTGGGGAACCGGCTATACATATACCGGCGGAGTCGAGATCAGATCGACCGGTTCAGGATCGGATATCGTCAAGCGGTTGGCCAACACTACAACCGAGTTACTGAACAATGCGGTTTACGGAAACGTGTACGACGCCGACGGCACCATTCCCGGATCGACCTACGCTGATTCCATCACCATACTCCTCAGCTACCCCGACGGCGCCGGAGGAACTGCGGCCGTGTCGACCAATCCGGATAACGGAGGTTACTACGAATTCAGCGGTATTCCTATCGGTCTGCATCCGCTTGAAATCGTCCTGGAAACGGAACATGACACTCTTCGACGATTCGTGGAAGTGACACCGGGTTCTTCGGCTTACCTCGCTCAGCGTTTGACCGACGATATTTGGTACTCATCGAGTGAAATTCCGGGCTTGATCGGACATTATCCACTCGATGACGACACCGGTCAGACAGCTATTGATCTCAGCAGTGCCGGATATGACGCCTATTTGCAAAACGATGCCGCCGGAGCCGGGTGGACATCGGCCGGGAAAATCAGCGGAGCGTTCGATTTTGACGGCGTCAACGACTACTTCCAGACCACCGTCAATAACACCGACCTGCAAATCGCCTCTGACTACAGCGCCAGTGTCTGGATCTACGCCGAGGCTTCTCAAGTCACCTGGGCCGCGATATTCTGCAAATGCACGCCCACCGGCAATGACAATCATTGGACCCTGCAATGGAACGATGCTTCCGGTACGAGCAAGAAACTCACCGTTTATCATCCCAGTGGCGGGAATTGGAGCAGCACCTGGCAGTTATCGGATGCGGCCGATGCCTGGCATCATGTAGTAATTACCTATGACGGCTCAGCCGGTGAAGCGATCCTGTATATCGACGGAGCGTTGTACGACCAAACCAGTTCATTGAGTCAGGGACCCGGAAACGGCGACGGCAAATTCCGAATCGGCTGCGACCGCACCAACTACACTTGGAACGGCAAAATTGACGACCTGCGGATTTACGACCGTGTGCTGTCGGCTGACGACGTTGTCAGTCTTTACAACATGGGGGTGTTGTAATGAACTTCTGTTTCAACGGGCAAGGCCGACAAACATCCCGCTTCACACAACAAAGCGGTTTCACCTTGATCGAGACAGTGATCGTCATTGTCATCATCGGTATCATTGCCTCCGTAGCCACGATGCGGATGGAGGAATCACTCGAAACAGCCAAATACGATCATACCAAGACTGAAATGGAACAATTGGTGCGAGCTATTGTCGGAAATCCGGAATTGTTTATCGACGGCCATCGCTCTGATTTCGGCTATGTCGGCGATGTGGGCGCTCTTCCCCCTAACCTTGACGCCCTGGTATCCAATCCCGGCAGCTATACCACCTGGGACGGGCCTTATGTCTCGGTTGCTGCCGGAGCCGATGACTTCAAAACCGACGGCTGGAACGCAACCTACGTTTATACGGGAACTAATCTTCGCTCGACCGGGTCAGGCAGTAATATCGACAAGACCATCGTTGCCAATACCGCCTGGTTAACCTCGAACCGGGTTGTCGGTTATGTGGTCGATGCCAATAACAGCTCTCCCGGCAGTCATTTCCAGGATTCCATTTCATTGCGGTTGTATTATCCCAACGGCAGCGGCGGGATGACCTCCGCGCCCGGCAGTCTGGAAACGGATGGAAGTTTCAGCTTCGCTTCGATTCCGATTGGACAACATCGCCTGCAGGCTATTCATCTGCCGACCTCGGACACCGTAGAATATCAGATAACGGTCGAACCGGGACGCACTACCCTGCTCAGCCTGACCTTCCCCGCCGACCTCTGGTAATCGAATCAGCTTTCCTGAATAACCAGGTTGATTCCGCGCTTTTTGAGCTTGGGGATAAACAGCGACGGGTTGACCACTTTCTCCTGAGGATAACATCCCCGCGCCGTAATCTCACCCGACGCCGCCATCTGGGCGATAATCGCCGCCGGGAAAGCCGTGGTACGCATCATCGCCGTCAAAGATTCTTTTGACTCCTGGCGGTCGACTATCTCGTAAACGATCTTCTTGGCAGCGCCGTCCTTGATCCCTTCACAGGTCAGACGTACCAGAACCATGTCGAGATCGCCATAACTCAGATTGCGGTCCAGAACCGCCTTGAGCACTTCTCGCGGGGCGACTTTTACACCGCCGACCTCGAGTTCCTGCCGCGAGGCAAGCCCTATCTCCAGCATTGGCTTGAAAAGACGACAATGTCCGGGATAACGGATGGTTTTATAATCGAGAAAATCGACTTTACCCTGATATGAATCCGGCAAGGTCGAGGTGCCGCCGGAAGTGTTAAAAGCCTCAAGAGCACCGATACCGTCGAATTCGAGATCTTCAATATCGCTCATAGGATTGACCGTCTTCTTGAAACCGCCTTCAAGGATAACACAAGGCTCCCAATACTCGTTGATCAAACCCTCAGCGGAGAAAACCATCTCATAGTTAAGCGGAGGACGCGGAGACTGCGGCAGACCACCGACACGAATCTTGATGCTCTTCACTTCATCGCAGCGAGAAACGGCATCAGCCGCCAGCAGCGACATCAGCCCCGGAGCCAGACCACAGTCCGGAATTATAATCACATCGGCCCGGGCAGCTTCATTGCTCATCTTAAGCTGGCTGTTGACGACATCGTTATTGCCGCCGAGATCGACCAGGTGACAATGGGCGGCAATAGCCGCACGGGTAAGTCCGGGATTGTATCGGTAAGTGATGCAGGAAACGGCGGCATCGTAAGGTTGCAACAACTCGACGGCAGCGGATTCATCACCGGCATCGAACCGCCCCGGCTTTCCCTTGCCGTAGCCGTATTTCTGGGCGACTTCGGCTGCCAGGGATTCATCTATATCAAAAACTCCGATTTCGTCGATAGCATCGTTTTGAGCCAGATCATACACCGCCGCTCGTCCCATCAGACCGGCGCCCAACACCGCAATCTTCATGTCACGTCTCCTTCTGTCTTTGAGGAGCCAATAAGCTCTATCAGGGGAAAATTGGCAAGAATTAACAGGGGATAATTCGTGTAAACAGCGGATCTGTTTTATCCGCCTAGATAAGCTGATTGGCCTTGCGGATCAACCACTCAAGAGAAAGCGCCCCCACGGCGATCATAAGCATCCAGAACTTGCCCCAAAAAGACAGTTCACGATGCTCATCCACGGCAATCGGGCGGAGATCAAGGGTAGACGTTAACTCGTTGAACTGATCGGCCTTGAGATACCTGCCGCCGGTCATACGAGCCAACTCGGCCAGCAACCCGGGACGACCCGAACGATCGAATTCTTCGAGTGAGAAAGACTCCACCCGAATTTGTCCGGAGACCTGTTTTAGCTGGGCGCTGTCGGTGGTCAGTTCGCCGTTGAAACGGTAGTCACCGGGAGGAAGATTGGCAAAACGGCCGGAGAGAATTCCCTCCCCCTCGCCGATCAGATCGGTTTGAAATTTCTCGCCGTTGTCGGTATTGATCAGATCGACAGTTCCACTGACACCGGGCAACGGTCGATACCCGAGGTCATAAGCATAGCCGGTGAATTGCACCGGTTCTCCTCGGGTGAAGACATCGCTTGATGGCTTTATTTGCAGCGGGGCAAAATCATCGCTAACCGTGAGCCATTCAACCGTACCGGAGAGGAATTTCGTATAAGGAGACTCATTCGGGTCAACGATTCGGGCCGAGAATCCCCACGGCCAGAAGGGAGTAGCGGCGGCGGCCAGTAGTTTACCGGCGCCGATACGTCGGAAGCCCAACACCGGAACTTCCCCGCGTCCAATCATTGGATTGACGGTCGTAGCCAGCAACACCGCCTGGCTTTGGACCGTGTCGCAAAAAACCAGGCGATCAAACGGTTGCAAATCGGCCCAGGCCTGCCGCACAGCCGCCTGTTCGTCGGCCAGCCGCACGACCGGGTGGAAAAGGTTGTCTTCGGTCGGCTGGGCATTGAACGACCGCGTGATCGGAGTGCGAACGGCGGTCGAGAAAAACGGCAAGAGGTCTTCCATCCATGGCTGAACTCTCCCATTGGCAAAATGCGGTCCCATAATCAACCACACCGCACCGCCACGATCGGACAGATAAGACTTGATTATACCGGCGTGAGGAGTCAGACGTGATGGATTCGGGTCATACAGGATCACCAGATCATAACGATTCAACTCGGTAATCCGGGTCGGGAAACTTCCGGCTAAATTCCCTGCCGGGGATCCTGTAACACGAAAATCAACTTCGTACTTCTCGGAACGATCGAGGAATCGTTTCAGGAATCCGACTTCATAATCGGGTGACTCGGCTATCAGGAGAACCGACATGCGACTCTTGAGCACCTTGACGGCATAGGTGCGATTGTTATTGTCGGAAGTACGCTCACCGTCAACCGGCACGATTCGCACCTGCAACATCTTCTGGCCGGGATCGGACGGGGTGTAGTCCAGTCGCACCTCCCCGAAGCCGTCCTCGACCGAGAGCGGAATCCGCTTCGTGGTAAGTGCTTTACCATTGTCAACCAATTCAACGGCAGCGGTCTGGTTGTGGGCGCCGTGCCATTTTAAGCGCGTTTTCAGCTCGGTGGGTTTGTCCGCGAACAGCACCGGATTGAATGAGACCTCATCAAGAGATATATCGAAATCCTGAGCGGCGGCGGCCATGTCAATCGTTGTCAAGGGGATTTCCGAAGAGGCCAGAGCCGCCTGGGGACGTTGACCGAAATTACTGTTGCCGTCGGTGAAAACCAACCGGCAGTCGGGCGGTTCGGCTAGTTCGACCGTCTGCAATCGCGCCAGAGCATCACCAAGAGCGGTTTTTTCCGGGTCGATTTCATCTGCCTGATCGCTCAATCCACCGCCGAAATAGAAAACTCTCAGCTTTGCTCGATCTTCAATATCGGACATCACCGGCGAAGATAACAACGAATCTACTCGTGCTCGCCGGGTCAGACCGTCTTCAACCGTTTCCATCGAGGCTGAACGATCAAGCAACAGGGTAACACGCGGCGGACGAGTGTACCTGTCGGTAAAACTCAACACCGGCTGAAGCAGGGTGGCAATCAGGGCGAGTAACGCAATCGAACGCAACACCACCATAACCACTCGAAGCCAGCCCGGTAGAGGAGGATTGGTACGACGATAGGTCCATATCGCCAGCGCTATCAGCAACGCCAGCACCGGCCATATCAACCATTGATAACCGGAGAGAAACTCAAGTTGTGGGTCTTCTATTCCGAACATTGTCTCTTTATACGCCCCAGCCCCGGTTTAGACGACTCGACATTGCGGGCAAGATCACTTGAAATATCTTGGAGGTAGATGTCGGCTACGCGTCGCAAAGCGATCAGGACGCACGCCGAGTGGTAAACTCAACCATGCTCACCAGGCTGTCCAGATAAGCCGACTTGTGCAACCGCGAGATAGCATCCAGACCCTGTTGGGCCGTGTCGGCTGCCCGCTTGTAGGCATAGTCAATACCACCGGTATCCGACACGAATTCGTAGACTCTCTGGAATTTGTCTTCCGTCTCGTCAGCCTTCAATAACGCCAATACCTCCTTGCGGACTTTAGCCTTGGCCTTTTGCAGGGAGTATATCAGAGGTAGTGTGACTTTGCCGGTCAGGACATCGTTCCCCGGTTCCTTGCCGGTAGTTTCGGCGTCTCCGACATAATCAAGAAGATCGTCGGCGATCTGGAACGCAATTCCGATTTTCTCGCCAAAGGTAGCCAGACGGTTCCGTTCGCTCTTCTGCTGATTAGTCAATATGGGACCGGCTTCGCAGCTCACGGTAAACAGCGATGCCGTTTTATCGGCAATGACGGTCAGGTATTCATCCTCTGAAAGGGCATAATTGCCGGTTTCCTCGATCTGACGCAGTTCACCGACTGAAACTCGCTCGGTAGCCATCGATATGGCATGCATCAACTCCAACGAGCCGGTTTCGACCATAATACGAAAAGCCTTGGCGAACAAATAATCCCCCATCAGGACCGAGATCAGGTTGGTCCATTGGGCATTGACTGTCTTAAGTCCCCGGCGCATGTCGGATTCATCGACGACATCATCATGAAGCAGGGTGGCAGTGTGGATCAATTCAATCGCCAGTGAAGCTTTGACGGAATACTCGGTAAAGCTGTCCGCGGCACGTGAGGAAAGAAACAGAAAAGCGGGTCGGATCCGCTTGCCGCGAGATCGAAGCAAGTGACGGGCGATCGATGAGATCAGCGGAGAATCACCACGCAGATAGTCGGCCAATCCACGGTCAAATGCCTCCAGGTCGGCCTTGACCGGCTCGGTATATTCCTGCATTCTACTCACATCCAACATGCCAATCTCCTGATCCCGTCCTTACTGACTCCTGGGAGGAAAAAATAGCCGTCCAATAACCGGCTGTCAATGGATTTGTCCCTAAGGGTTTCCCCGGATTATTGAACTTTCTCTCCCCCGTTCCAAAGAATGCTTTCAATCGCCTTGCGATAGTCCTCTCGCTTCAGATAGTCCCGGCCGTTGTGACCGCCTTCCAGATCAACCCAGGTCTTCGGCTCAACGGCTCGGTCATACAAAGCACGCCCCATCTCATAGGGAATCACCTCATCGTCCGGTGAATGCGTCAACAATTTTGGGCAAGTGACACGGGCAATCTTCTCAATCGAATCGAAACGATATTTCAGAAGCAAACCCACCGGAAGAATCGGGAACATCCTTTTCCCCATTGCCGCTATAGATGTAAACGATGACTCAACAATCAATCCCCGGCATGGTTTACGTGCCGTAATATCTATTGCCACCGCTCCCCCGAGTGAGCGTCCGAACAGAACGATCCGGTCAGGCTTGAATCTCTTTTCCGCCTGAAGCCAGTCGTAACAGACATCAACATCACGGTAGAGATTATTTTCCGAAGGCCGGCCGTCGGATTTACCGTACCCGCGGTAATCGAACATAAGTACGGCAACTCCAAACTCGTGGAGGAACTGCGCCGTCTCCAGGCGATGGGACATGTTGCCACCGTTGCCATGACAAAACAGCACCACCGGACTCAGTGAATCCGACTCTATCGGGAAATACCAGGCATGAACGAACGCACCGGTATCGACCGGTATCCGGCAATCCTCAAAAACAAGCCCGGCCTGATCCGGTGTCACCTCCAAATCGTGAGTCGGGTAAAACACCATTCGGTCCTGCGCATAATAGAGATACAGGCCGAAGGCTGCAAAAACTCCCACGATAACTGCAACAACGACCGACAACATCTTCATCCATTTCATGACTTGTGACAGCGGCCGGTTTTACAACTCACTCAAATTTCTTTGCTCCCGGTCGAACATCCGCTTCAAATGAAGTACGTATTGCTCAAGGGTTGCATTGCGATAAAAGGGATCGAAAGCCTGGCGGCGAGCTTCGTCGATATTGCTCGAATTGATAAAAGTATCGATAAACGGTGTCACTTCGTACTCCGAGAAGGGACGTTGCCAAATCCAGCCGTCACAGAAGTCGGCCAGTTTGAGGTTGGCATGACCGGTTCGATAGACGGTATTCCCTGCCGGCAATTGACCAAAGGGAGTGTTTTTGACATCGAATCCGACAGGTCCGGGAGTAACTTCTTCCATCACTTCATCGATTGCTCCCGCGACCGGCCGAACCAACGGACCGTTGAAACCCGAGTCATCGTTCCACGGCAGATGTAAAACCACCGTCGCGACGCGTTTATCCAGGACATCGTAGAGATAGCGCCCGAAACGACTGTCCTCGACTCGAATGAATTTTCCGTCGGCGTCAACGATAGGGTGCATATATTCACTGAAAGCATGATGCATCCCACAGTAAGCCAGCACCTTCCGACCGGCATTGACCTGGTCGAGCACCACCTGCGCCCAGTCCTTTTCGCCACAGCCGCCCCAGACCAAACGCCGCAGCGAATCGACCTGCATGTCCTCCGATGTCTTGATATAGCTCAAGTCGGGACTGCATCCAACGCCAAGAATGCGGAAAGGTTCGACATCAGGCGTTAGAGAACGGTTCAGCGACCAGGCCGCATGGTAGATATCCAGGTATCCCTGAGCCGCCCAGATGGGGCTGTATTGAAATTGAATGAGACGCGCCAGACACGGATTCCACTCGGCGGCACTGAGGAGACTGTCAATAAGCGGTTGATCTTCCGCTCGGGCGAATTCGATAGCCAGTACGTTGACACCACGATCGTGAAGCGCCGGAATCAGATCACCGACCAGTTCTTGATCATGCCTGATGAAATGATACTCACCCAGGATAACGACATCGCAACGATCGTACAGACCGGTTACATATTCGACCGGGGTAAGATGATTTTCTACGATCCAGGTCTCACACTGCCGGAGGAGTTTCCGTTCGGCTTCGGTATGATTGTCGCCGCAACCGGACCATAGAAACAGGAATAATGTCAGGATTAACACGAATGATCTCACACGAACCTCCTTGCCGGGCGGCCGATCAAAATGCTCTGACGAAGCGCTGTCGCTTCATTCCCATTCGATGGTCGCAGGCGGTTTGGATGAAATATCGTAGACCACGCGGTTAACGCCGCGCACGTTGCGAATGATCCGATTCGAGGCGTGAGCCAGGATATCGTAGTCGATCCGAGCCCAGTCGGCGGTCATGGCATCGACCGAGGTCACGGCGCGGAGGGCGACGACGTTCTCATAGGTGCGTTCATCTCCCATGACGCCAACCGCCTTAACCGGCAACAGCACGGCGAACGCCTGCCAGATATCGTCGTAGATATTATTGGTGAGGAGTTCTTCGATGAAGATCGCATCCACTTCGCGCAAAAGATCACACCGTTCCTTGTTGACCTCACCGAGGATACGAACCGCGAGTCCCGGCCCGGGGAACGGGTGACGTCGGATAAACTGCTCGGGGAGTCCTAACTTGCGTCCCAGCTCGCGCACCTCGTCCTTGAACAGCTCACGCAACGGTTCGACCAGCATCATTTTCATCCGTTCTTTGAGTCCCCCGACATTGTGATGCGATTTGATCGTTACCGACGGCCCTTTGAATGAAACTGATTCGATCACATCGGGATAAAGAGTTCCCTGAGCAAGGAAATGCACATCTCCGATCTTCGCCGCTTCTTCCTCGAACACATCGATAAAGGTCGGCCCAATGATTTTACGCTTTTGCTCCGGGTCGGTAACACCTTTCAACCGCCCGAGGAACAACTCCGAGGCATCGACTGGAATAAGGTTTATGTCCAATTGCCGAAGCATCGCCGTTACGTCCTCGAATTCGTTTTTCCGCAGGAGGCCGTTGTTAACGAAAACCGCGTGCAGTTGATCGCCAATCGCTCGGGAGAGGAGCATCGCAGCGACAGTTGAGTCCACTCCCCCCGAGATAGCCAGCAATACTTTGCTTTTCCCTACTTGCTCGCGGATCGCGGCAACGGAACTTTCGATAAACGCCTCCGTGGTCCAATCGCCGGCGGCGCCGCAGACATCGAACAGAAAGGTATCGAGCAAGCGATGCCCCTCGGTGGTATGGTGTACCTCGGGATGGAACTGAAGACCGTAAATTTTGCGGTCGTAGTCGGCAATAGCGGCCACTTCGAGCGAGTCGGTCGAGCCGATAACTTCGAAGCCATCGGGCAGGCGCACGATCGAGTCGCCGTGCGACATCCAAACCGTGGAGTTATCCGGCATTCCGGCGAAAAGGCCTCGATCATTCTTGACGTTCAGACGGGAACGGCCGTACTCGCGCGATTGCGAACGCACTAGTTCACCGCCGAACTGGTCGGCCAGGAGTTGCATGCCGTAACAGATACCCAAAATTGGCAGGTTGGTTTTATAAAACTCACTCGGAAGACGCGGGCTGTCTGCATCCTTGAGCGAAGCCGGGCCGCCGGACAGGATATAGCCGCGTACGTTGTGATCATCGTACTGGGACAGGTCAGCCGTACAGGGGACGATTTCGCAGTACACCTTGGATTCACGTACACGTCGTGCAATCAACTGCGTGTATTGCGAACCGAAGTCGATAATGAGAACCATTTCCTGGGCGCGACTCGGGCTAGTGGTCATCGTCTTCTTCCCTGCTGAAGATACTGTTCCGGGCATATTCTTCCTTGGTTTCGGGATAGTCTTCGATATAATGCAAACCGCGCGATTCATGACGCCACAGGGCGGCCTTAATCATCAACTCGGCAACCGTCGCCATATTGCGCAGTTCGGCAATGGCCTGAGTCACCGGAGTGGCGAAGTAATACTGGTTGATCGCCTCACGAATCTGCTGAACGCGTTCGAGAGCCAGTTCCAGATGGTCGACCCGGCGAACGATACCGACAAAATCCGACATCACTCGATTTAGCTGTCGTTTGTCGTGAGCGATAAGAATCTTCTGGCGCGGATAGCGCAACGATGAAGCCGGTAGATTGTGAGCCGGAATATGCTCCGGGAAATCGATATCCCGAACATAAGCACTGGAGCGATCGGCCGCAAAGCGAGCCATTACGACCGCTTCGAGAAGCGAGTTGGAGGCCAGACGATTGGCTCCGTGCATACCGGTCATGGCTACCTCTCCGGCGGTATAGAGACCGGGCATTTCGGTCTCACCGGAGATACTGGAAACCACCCCGCCGCAGGCATAATGAGCCGCCGGCACCACCGGAATCGCTCGCTCAGTCATGTCGAAACCTCGCCGCAGACATTCGGCATAGATATTGGGGAAACGAGATTTAATCCGATCGGCGTCAACGTGACTGATATCGAGCAGGACATATTCTTCGCCGGTTTCCTTGATTTCTCGGTCGATCGCACGAGCTAC
Organism: Candidatus Zixiibacteriota bacterium; assembly: GCA_035380245.1. NCBI lineage: Bacteria > Pseudomonadati > Candidatus Zixiibacteriota > Candidatus Zixiibacteriota bacterium. The sequence goes on from DAOSXA010000002.1 coordinate 974,986, forward strand.
GATATCACGCGGAGCCAGTTCCTGTTGTTCGTGAGCGCCTTCCATGAAACGACGTCCGGACACGGAGTAAAGCCGCGCGCCCTCACCACGAACCGCCTCCGATATAAGAAACGGCCAGCGACCGGGAGTATACAAAGTAGTGGGATGAAACTGCGTGAATTCCAGATTGCTGACCGGAATCCCGGCGCGATAAGCCAGTGCCACGCCGTCGCCGGTAGCGATTTTCGGATTGGTCGAATGGTAATAAATCTGGCCGAGTCCACCGGTAGCAAGCATCGTCACCGGCGCATAGAAATAGCTGAACTCACGGTCGTTTTCGCAGAAGACGAACCCGCCGCCGCAGTATCGACGACCGGCTTCCTCGTAAGTGATCAACTCGAGCACCATGTGATCGCGGAAAATATCGACATTGGGCATGGACCGACAGGCTTTGAGCAATGCCCGCTCGATCTCCCGTCCGGTTAGATCCTGAGCATGGACTACGCGAGGCGCGGAATGGCCGCCTTCACGACCGAGATGGAAACCTTCGTCGGAACGTGTGAATCGCACACCGAAATCGACCAGTTCCTTGATCACCGACGGCGCCGCTTCCACGATTTTCTCGACCACCTCTTTGTCGCACAATCCCGCCCCCGCCTTGAGGGTATCGGCAACATGAGCTTCAAAGGAATCAGTTCCCTGGGTAACCGCCGCGATACCTCCCTGCGCACGATTGGTGCTGGTGTCGGTTTCACCTTTTTTGGTAACTATTGCAACGCGGCTGTTCGGATTCATCTGGCTCACTTTAAGAGCGAAAAACAAACCCGCTATCCCGCTGCCGACGATCAGAAAGTCATAGCGCCGTTCCATCAGGCCGTCCTTTGCGGCAGATTGAGCCGTTCAATGATGTTCTGTAACAATTTTTCCTCACCGGGATCAAGGTCCACGGATTGTGAAAGGTAGTATATCTCTCGGCCAAAGTCAAAACCAGCCAGCTTCGTCCAGTCTTTCCCGGTGGTGAGGATAACATCGGAATCGAGTTTGTCAACCTGTTTGCGGATTCGCTCCAGCAAAGCACGATCGTAACGCTGATGATCGGACAATTCCAGGGCAGCGTCAAGATCGGCGCTGAGCGCCTGAACCTGTTTGCGGAGTGGCCTGAAGTTTCCGACTCCCGCGAACAAAAAGACCGATTTGTCTTCGAGGTATTTGAGCGGACGTCGCTCCTCCCGTCCGATCAACTCCTGCGGCACGAAATGAGCGAGATATTGATCGGCATGGGGATTGACTCGTTTGATCTCGTTGCGATATTCCTGCAGATTTTTTGCAAAGCGAGTTCTGGTCAGAATTACGATATCAGCACGTTCGAGAGCCTGGATCGGTTCACGGAGTACGCCGTACGGAAATATCCGCAGCATCCGGGGTTTGACGGCGGCATCGAAAGTAACGATATCCAGATCGCGTGCGAGCGCTCGGTGCTGGAAGCCGTCGTCGACAATGATCACATCCACTTCGCCGGTAGCGGCCAAATCACGCGCCGCCGTCACCTTGCGACGATTAATCGAAAAAATCGCCTCAGGTAAAACCGATGAGAGAAAATGCACCTCGTCACCGGTTTCCGATTCCGGTCGGGTTGCTACCTGATGGCCGGACTCAATGAAATTGATGTCATGGCGTTCGCGGCCGTAGCCCGAGGAAACCACTCCCACGCGGATGCCTTCGGTTATGAGTCGCTCTGCCAGCATGGCCACAGTAGGAGTCTTGCCGGTGCCGCCAACCGAGATATTCCCGACCGAGATAACCGGCACGGCAACCTTCTCAGGTGAAGTCTGACGACGTAAATTCCAGCGATAACCAAGACGATAGAGGAGCGATACGAAATAGAGCGGAATCGCTGCCAGAGACAGCAAACCGAATCGCTTACGCCTGATTACTCTCTTCCAAAATGCTTCAAGCATCCTTCAACCGCCCCAGAATATACTCTCCAGCCCGACTGGTCGGTGATTCGGCCAGGTCTGCCGAAGTTTTGATTCTGAAGCTGAGTGTGCCCATTATAACACTTTTAACCGTTTCTGCCAACTCTTCCGACGTATTGACCCGCATTCCATAGCGATTGTTCTCGATATAGCGAGCCGCCTCCCGCACATTGTGCAGACTGGGGCCATAAATCACCGGCGTCCCTGCCCAGACCGGCTCCAGCAGATTGTGCCCCCCGATATCGCTCAGGGTGCCGCCCACGAAGGCCAGATCGGCAACTTGATAGAGATCGTTCAACAGGCCCATCTTGTCGACGATAATAACTTCATCACCGTCGGCTGCCGTGTCCAACAAGTGCACGCGGAAACCCGCCTCAGCCGTAAGGCGTCGAAGCATCTCACCCCGTTCGACATGACGCGGCGCGATTATCAGACGTAACTGCGGGTGATCGTTTTTAAGGCTTCCATACATTTCCAGCAGTTGTACTTCTTCACCGTCACGGGTGGAACCGGCCACGAGCAGAAATGCCTCTTCCGGTATGCTGAGTTTACGACGCCAGGTGGTGCGGAGTTGCGGATCACGCTCCGGGAGCGGTGTGTCGAATTTCAAATCGCCGGATATTTCCCAGCGACCTTCGGGCAGTCCCAACTCGGCATAGCGATCGGCATCACCCTTTGTCTTGAAAAAGAACCGGTCATAACGACCGAGAATTCGTGCCAGTGATTTCCTCGCCCGGAGATATTTCTTGAGAGTTCGGTCGGTCATACGACCGTTGACCAGAACGACCGGAATCCGTTTCCTGGCCAGCCGGTCAATCAAAACGGGCCATATCTCTGTCTCGGCGATGACCATTTCGCGCGGCGTAATCCGTCCCATTGCAATTTTTACCGCCGGAGGAGTGTCGCCCGGGATATAGCTCACAGTTGCCCGATCTCCGAACATGCGGAGCGCTTCGGCCTGTCCCGTTTCGGTCATGGTCGTAATATGCAGGCAAAGATTCGGTCGGTGTTCCAGCAACCAGTTGATCAGATTGGCTATTACCCGGACCTCCCCTACCGACGAGGCATGAAGCCAGATATCGGCCGGGGCAGCATGCACGAAACCGAGACGATCGCGCCACTTGGTATTTCCCAGCAGAGCCGCTAATCCGGCAACCGGCAAACAGGCGAGCCAGAGCAACCAGCCGAACAGCTTATACAGGGCGAACATCAGCGCTCCCCTCCACGAGCGGTAAGAAAGTTTGCTATTTCGCTCGCGGCGCGACGAGAGGCTCCCGTTCCCTTGAGAATTTCGGGTAATCGGCCAAAGGCCTCACGGCATGATTCATAAGCGGAATTATCGTTCCAGAGTCGGTTCAACTGCCCGGCGATTCGCTCTGGAACAGCCTGATGCTGGATGAGTTCCGGCGCGACTTTTTGGCCAAGAACGAGATTCACTAAAGCAATCGTATCGAGTTTGACCAGTCGCCGAGCGATTTGAAAAGTCAACCAGCCGGTTTTATAGACAACCACCATTGGGCGATTGATAATACCGGTCTCCAGCGTCGCAGTGCCGGAGGCAACCAGCGCCAAAGCCGCTTGGCTGACCACATCCCGGGGGTGATCGAAAACGATTTCCAATCGCGAGCGGTCGATTCCCGACAGGAGCGAATCGTAATCAACCAGTCCGGTGATTCCAGCTATTACCGCCTTACCGCCTGACGTACGGCACCACCGTTCAGCGGCACGGGCCATGGTCGGCAACATGCGCACGACCTCCTGTTCGCGCGAGCCGGGCAGTACGGCTAATCCGGCCTCGGTCGGTGGAGTCGAGTTGATAAGACTTTCGGGGATGTCCTCCAGTAAATAATGTCCGACATAGCGACAGGAGACACCGGAGGCCTCGTAGAAAGGCTCCTCGAACGGCAAAATCAACAGCATCAGGTCCACGAGATTGCGAATTTGCTTTACACGCCGATGCCCCCACGCCCAAACCTGCGGTGAGATGTAATAAATAATCGGGATGCCGAGTTGCCTGATACGCGCGGCCAGCCTCAGATTGAATCCCGGATAATCCACAAGAACCACCGCCGCCGGACGACGTGAAGCGATTTCATCGACACAGCGGTGCATCAGGCGACGGAAATAACCATACTTGCGGGCTACTTCCCAGAATCCAAGCACCGCCAGGTCCCGGGGAGAAGCTAACTGTTCCTGACCGGCCGCATTCATTCTAGGACCGCCAAGTCCCATAAAACGACTGTCGGGCAATAGTTCACGCAGAGCGTTAATCAGGCGTACGGTGGCGTTGTCTGCTGAGGGATCTCCGGCCGATATGAAAAATAGCGGCGGCTCCATTACTCAAGCCTGGTTCTGAAGCATCTTCTCGAATGATTCACGACCGATCCGATCAATCTCCAGAGCAACACGCAACGACTCCAGTCCCTCGGCAAACGGTACGGTCAAATCGTGATTGGCTGCCACCGACTTCACGAATGATTCGATCTCCGTCCCAAGCATATCCTGTCCGGAATCCTGCCTCTTGAGATAAACGAGATCCTGGCCCGATTTCCCGAGCGGGACACGCATCCCCTCAGTCGCCTGCCCCGGCTGCGCCAGGCTGTACAAATCGGCCTGCTTTGCGGCCAGGTCCAGCGAGTAGTAACCTGATTTCTGGAAAATGCGAAGTTTCCGCATGGCATGAAGTGAAATTCGAGAGGCGGTAAGATTCGCCACGGCGCCGTTTTCGAACGTGAGGCGAGCGTTGGCAATGTCGGGCTGATCGGATACGACCGCCACTGACGAAGCCTGGATATTCGCTATCGGGGCGCCGATAAACATCAGGGCCAGGTCAACATCGTGAATCATCAAATCGAGCACCACGGCCACATCGGTGCCACGGGGATCGAAAGCGGCCAGACGATGCGCCTCGATAAACGACGGCCTCACCTCGGTATTTTTCAAAGCCAGCACGGCCGGATTGAAACGTTCGATCTGTCCCGCGGCCAGTTTCGCACCGCTTTTCGCCGCGGCAGCCAGCAATTTTTGTCCCTGCTCGTAAGTAGCCGTGACTGGTTTTTCGATCAGACAGTGAATTCCTCGTTCCACCAGTTCGATGGCCACCTCATAGTGGACAGATGTCGGCACCACCACGGACACGCAGTCGACCGCATCGGCCAGTTGATCCAGCGACTCGAAGGCAGTGATGTTGTATTCGGCGGCATATTTGGCGGCTCGGTCCCGGTCGATTTCGTATAATCCGACCAGTTCACAGCAGTCGAGTTGTGAATGCCAGCGCAAATGGTGTCGTCCCAGTGACCCGACACCGACTACCGCAGTTTTGAGTGGTGTAATACGATTCATATTGGTTTCGTTATTGGAAGGCATGGTCCAAGATAGCCGTATACCGCGCATTCATCAAGAAGGATTCAGCGCCACATACGATCTCCCGTATCTCCCGGCTTATTTAACCAGCCCGCGCGTGGAAGCCTCAATGAAGCTAAGAATCACCCGGACTTCCTCGGTCTGTTCCAGTTCGGCCTTGATCCGCTCGACAGCCTGAGTCGTGTTAAGCTGACTGAAATACAGCAGCTTGAACGCCTGTTGCAAAACCTTGAGCGCTTCCCTGGAAAAACCACGACGGCGCAGACCGACGGCATTCAGACCGGCTATTTTAAGCGGATAACCACCGGCCAGGGCATACGGTCCCACATCCTGCTGGACCCTGAAACCGCCGCCGATCATGGCATGGGCGCCGATCTTGACAAACTGGTGTACCGGCAACACCCCGCCGAGAATGGCATAATCGCCAATCTCGATATGTCCGGCCAGATTTACCGAATTGGCCATAATCACATGGTCACCAACCAGACAATCATGAGCCACATGAGCGTAAGCCATGATCAGACAATGTTGCCCTATCGTAGTTTCTCCGCGCTCTTTGGTGCCGCGATTGACCGTAGCGTATTCTCGGACAGTTGTATGATCACCGATCACCGCCTGAGTTTTCTCACCCTCGAACTTGAGGTCCTGGGGGACGGTTCCGATCACCGCACCGTGCGCGATCGTTACATTTTTTCCAAGCCTCGCTCCGGAAGCGATCAGCACTGATGAAGCGATTTGAGTTCCGGCTCCTATCTCGACATCATCCTCGATAATAGTATACGGTCCGACTACAACGTCATCGGCGATCCGAGCTTTGGCTGAAACGATTGCTGTAGAATGAATTTGACTCATCGATCCACCACCATAGCCATGAAGTCGGCTGAAGCCACCAGATCTTCATCGACAAACGTCTTTCCGGACATTTTGCAGGCGCTCCGCCGGAACGCCTTCATTTCCAACTCGAAGCGGAGACGGTCACCCGGAAGAACCGGCTTGCGGAACTTGGCGTTGTCAATAGCCATGAAATAAACCACTTTGGTCTCCGGCTCTTCGACGGCGTTGAGTAGAAGAACCCCGCCGGCCTGAGCCATCGCCTCAAGGATCAACACTCCCGGCATAATCGGATGACCGGGGAAATGTCCCTGGAAAAACGGCTCATTGATCGTCACGTTCTTGATCGCAACCACCTTCTCGCCCGGGACCAGATCGATAATGCGGTCGACGAGCAGGAACGGATAGCGATGCGGCATGATTCTCATGATCGCATTGATATCGAAAAACGCCTTGCTGCCGCGAGCCCCGTAACGAGAGGCCAACTTTTTCTTCTGATAAAGTTCTCGCATTTTCTTGGCCAGAGCCACATTGGCCTTATGCCCCGAGCGCCCGGCCAGTACATGCCCCTTGAACGGAACACCGATGAGAAAAAGATCGCCCAACAGATCAAGCGCCTTATGGCGCACCGGCTCGTTGTAGAACCTTAAGGGAATATCGTTAATTATCCCGGTCTTTCCGACAAACGCCTCATCTTTGAGATCCAGCGCTTTGCGAATGCGGTCCACCTCGACCTGTCCCCTGTCGCTGTCATAAAAGACCACGGCGTTTTGCAATCCGCCGCCCTTGATCAGACCGGACGCCTTGAGATGTTCCACCTCGGACAGGAAACAAAAAGTCCGCGCCGGAGCGAATTCTTCGACAAACTCGGATTCCAAATCAACGAGCGATGTATACTGCGTGCCCAGGGCCGGATTCTTGTAATCGATCATGAAGGTTATTCGCAACTCATCGGAGGGAGTCACAACCACATCGACACCGCGTTCGGGTTCGGAATAGGCCATCGGCGTATCTATTTCCAGATAGACCTTATCGGCGTCCTGTTCCTGAATCCCGGCTTCGAGTAGTTTATCGACATACGGTTTGGCGGAGCCATCCCCCACCGGCGGCTCGGGGCCGTTCAGTTCCACGATCAGGTTGTCGATCTGAAGTCCGGCAAACGAGGCCAGGACATGCTCGACCGTATGAACGCGGGCCTCGCCGTCCTGCAAAGTCGTGCCGCGTGAGATGTCGACCACATGGTCGATATCGGCTACCACTGAAGGCTTGCCCGGCAGGTCGGCGCGGACAAACAAAATGCCCGAATCGGGCGGTGCCGGCTTGAAGGTCATGGTGCAGGGCGAGCCGGTGTGAAGACCGATACCGGACATGGAAACTTCGGATTTTATCGTTCTTTGTTTTTCAAGCATGGTCTGGGAATCCCTTGTACAAATTTCGCCCGAGTATACAAGAATCGACCTTTTCCCTCAAGGTTTTTTTGGTTTCGATAACCACTCAGATATCCTTAAGCGACTTGACCTGCCGCAGTTTTCGAAATAGCTGAATATACTCATGGACCATGACCTCCTCAGCCTGCGAAAGGCCCTCCATCATCGGAATACCGATACGTAAAACGGCGCGAACCATATCGCTAAGAGTGCGGTCGTATTTAACGGCCAGATCCCGAACTTTATCCTTCATCTCGGCCGAGACGAAAATGTTGAGGCAATGTTCACCTCGAACCTGATGCATATTCGTTCTTTTCTCAGTCATCGGAAATATCTCCCTGGTGATTGTTAGGCAATATCATGTGGTATTGCTCGTGACTTATCAGCGTCTGCGGTGAAGTAATCCTGATCCCGAACCGTTGTCGCAACTTTCGTATAACCGGACGCCAGGTACGGCTGCGGTCACGATTGGCAATCAGGGTATCGATCTCATCTCGGGCCGGCGACCGGCAGATCACACAGGTCGATCCCGGCTCGACGCCGATACCGTATCGTTCGCACACAAACGGTGATAACAGCCGGCGAAGCTTACGCATGATCCGTTTGTGCATGGATTCCAGCTTATGGACCTTGCGGCCGGTCAATCCGGCCAAATGACCATGAGACTCCCCCATATAATAGAACCGAACCACAAACTCCCGCTCCTCTTCAGTTAACCGCGAAAGAGCCTTGTCGACTTCAGCGATTAGTTCCGGTGGAGCGATAGCGTCAGGTGAAGGATACGGTTCAATCATCGGTCCGGCTGCCGGATTTCGGCCAAGATCGACAATCCAGTTGCGATAGATAACTCTTCTGCAATGCATAAACCTCCCTTGCGGCGGCTGATTGATTTTTCCCAAACGCCCTCAATCTGTCGTCGAAAACCACTTTGGGCTACCACTTGCCGATCACAACGGTTTGCAGAGAGACACCGGTTTGCATATCACGTGATTCACATTTCCGGATAATCACGGTTTAACCAAACCGACGACAGCAGCATAAGGCTATGTGTAGCAATAACATAATATGAATGACTGAATTCTGAAAGGAATGACGCCGGATCGTTGATTCTCGGACCGGTTTTTGCGTACTTGGGGTAGAAGAAGTAACCACGGGCTGGAGGTGCCAAACTGGATACCAACAACTTGGAAAGAATCACTGTCTACAAGGCCGACAACTCATCGTTCGTTGTTTCAGATGATCCATGGGTGACAGCTTCGGGCAATCAGACATACCAGCGTCATTTTATGTCCTGGATCAGCCTCTTTGCCCTGTTGATCCTGTATCCGTTGATGTCCTCGATTCAGCCCAGCGACCAAAGCGCCCTCGACCTGCTGAAAGATGATTTTGTCTGGATGATCGGTATGATCACCACGATCATCTTCCAATGGATCCTCTTTCTGATGGTTTTCGGAACCACGCATCTTGAAAAAACCGGATTGGCAGGAATCGGATTTCAGCCTTTTATCGAGAGAGATATCTCACGCGGTGGTAAGGCGCTTCTGTACGTCGGTTACGCCCTGACTTTTTTGCTCGTAGCCAATCTTCTTCTTGCAGGCCTATCATACTTGTTAGCCCAGGTCGGTTTACCGATGGATGGGGACCTTAAATTCGTCCTGCCCCGAAATTTGGAGCAAGCCATCATCTGGGTGCCGCTGTCGTTCACGGCCGGATTCTGCGAAGAAGTGATGTTCCGGGGATATTTGATGACACGTCTGCGGCTGTTGTTCAAAACCAAGTCATGGATCCCCTCAATTTTGATCTCCTCGATGGCGTTCGGATTGTGCCATACTTATCAGGGCTTGTCCGGTTTCATCGTCATTACCGTTTACGGAGCGATGTTCGCCCTGCTGTATATCCGCACCGGTTCAATCTGGCCGGGGATAATCGCTCATGCCCTTCAGGACGTCAGCGCGCCGTTCTTCCCGCAATAAGCCAACATCTCATCCGATCGATAAAAGAAAGCCGGACCGCGGTAAAGCGATCCGGCTTTTTTCTGCCTGTATACAACTATTTATTACGGGCACTCATCCGGACAATTTTGCATCAGGCCAAACATGCAATCAACCCAGCAGACCAGGTCCTGAATGTCACAACAGTAGCCGTCACCGTTGCAGTCCCCTTCTTCGGGACAGGGCAACTCCGGCCCGCCGGAGAACATGTATGTAACCAGGAAGACCAGATCGGAAATGTCCAGGGGAGCTCCCGAGTGATTGAAATCGCCCATGATCTCGCAGCAACCACAGTCGATCCCGAGATTCACGCAAGCCCATTCCTTGCCCATGTCAATCTTCTGCAGGAAGTCCATCTCGCCGGAGTAGGTTGAAGCGAACAAGGTATATATTTCCAGAGTGTCGGCGGCGGTGATAGTCTGATTCCAGCGATAGGTGCAGACCGTATGCAGATCGGAATTGATTGAATCAGACATGCTGTAATCGGAAATACCACCCATGTACTTCCACAGGGAGTCACTCTCGAAAGAGCTCGTAGGATAGAGTTGAGTAGAGTTATCCATCGTGTAGGCGTTATGGAAACGATGGCTTTCATCGCCGTTTTCCACCGCTGCGATGAATGCTATACCGCCGTACCGCAGGTCGTTGTCCTGACATTCGAGAGCGTCGCCGAGGGAGTCGGCAAACTCAGAACCGGTCTGGTAGATCAACCTGCGCGAGCTGTCAAAGCCGCTGTTGTTCCATAAACCCGAATCGGACGGGATGTCCCAGTCGATTGCCTCGCCGACAGCCAGACCGGCATGAGACTGACCGTCATTGGCATAAACGCGGAGATGCTCTACCATGAAACCGCAGTACTCACCTTCATGGGGGGCATACCAGTTCTGCTCGAACATCAAACCGGAGTCGCGCGTCATGAATTTTGCCTGATACAGATCGTAGTTGCCCATATCGGCGGCCGGTTCGTGAGAGACCGGAATGAAGCCGTGCTCCGAGGTGTAGGACTGCCCGAACATGCTGTAGTTACAACGAACCGTATCGGTCTCGTCGGTCCAGCAAACCACCGGGGAGCCGTCGTAAATATAAATCGAGGCATCACCCGGCACCGTGTCCAGAGCTCCCGCCTCAACGTAGTCACAATCACCACAGTTGAAGTAATCGAGATTCACGCCGCCGTTCTCTCCCGGTCCCCCCATATTGCCGTAGTTGCCGTTATTACCAACCGTCAGGGCAACACAGCAGGATGTGACCGTATCCCAGCCGGGCACGATAACCGTGTCGGTCACCCAGCAACGGATCGGGATTACCGCCGGGGAGCCTTCCTGATTGCCGGTGATGGTCACGTTTCCTTCGAGGTAGACGATCGTCCCGGGATCGTTCACGACGCCGCCGGCATTGAGTGAGATCGTCCCGGTGAGAGTGTTGTTGAGACCGGTCGGGATCGTAATATCACCCGCAAGATCCGAACTGAGCCAGCCGGAAACCGGACCGGAGGTCTCGTTCAGAGTTACGGTCGCGTTCAGATCGGCGTTGCCGTTGTTGGTGATGACAAGAGGGGTATCGAGCTGGACGCCGTGGGTAGTGTAGGTCGGATAATCGATTTCCAAGGGAGAGATCCAGACCGGGATATAGGGTGCAGGTTCGTAACAGGCCAGGCGTATCCATTTCACCTCAGCCAATTGCCAGGTGCCTTCATCGCTGACAATCGCCCCGGCATCCTTGTCGAGGATGTATTGGATATCCAGATAATGACTCCCCGAATAGGAGCCGGTCGGATCAACGATCGCCTCAGAAGGAATACCGGCCGTACCGGTCAGATCGGTTCCGAACTTGGCTGCCGAGGGCCAGACATCGCTGGCACAGGGATTCCCGGGGTCATTGTAGGGATCACAACCGGGGGTGCGGGAGTTGGTGATGTTGGTCGGGATATCCCAGGTCATGCCGCCGTCGGTCGAAACAGCCACATACAATTCACCGTTGGCCGCGCCGCTGATGTCGGAACCATCGATACCGCGCTGCGCGCAATCGTTCTCAACACCGTTGGGAACGTCGTTGAACTGAACGTAGACGTAGTAGAATTTCCCGTCGCATTCCGAGATACTCATCTTGCAGCCGTTGAGGTTCCAGGCGCCCGGTGCGCAAGTGGTCTGATCCCATTCGAGATTGGCGGCAGTGGTTATGACCGGATCACCTAGCCCGTCATAGCCGCCGGTTCCGAGATTTTCACCCCAATGGAACATATTACAGCGATATAATCCGGCCTGCCCGCCGCTGTTGGCATCGGCCGGCCAGAAGCGTGCCGAATAGACAATGTGCAGGTAGTCGTCGCTATCGATCAGGGATTGCAGGTCAGAATACGGACGATAGCCCTCGACCCCATCCTCATTCTGAGTCAGATTCACCCGTTCCTCGAAAGTCGCGCCGTAGTCATAGGATACCTGATAGTATATATCATTGTCCCATTGGACGTACTGCTGACCCTGTTGCGAAGAACAGGTGTCGCAGTCGCCGTCATCGGGACGATTGGCAATCCAGACGAGCGCCACTTTGCCGCTGGTCGAAGAGACACAGACATCCTGAGCGATATCGAAGACTGTGTCGACGACATAAGGAGGATAGTCGAAATCTCCATTCCCGTTGATGCCAACCTTTCGGAAATAAACTATAGCCTGAGGATCGGCTGCACTTGTTTCCGATGCCTGCGCGAACAAGTGCAACACCGGCGTCTGGCCGGGAATTTCCTGATAGGCCATGGAAGGCCAAAGCACACCATAGCTTGTTCCCCCGGTTGCTGCATTCACAACTGAATCCGGGACACTAACGCCGACACCGAAATCGCAGGCAGCCGGGCCGGAGTCCCAGTAGGTTTGACAGCCGTAGCTGGCAACCGTTCTGGCGTGGCCGCCGGCTACAGCGCGGTTGTCGTTGGTAACATCGAGCGCAACATATCCTCCATAGTCACCGGCAGCGGTGTCGGTTACCATATACGGCCCACAAAAGGTGCCCGCATTGCTTCGGTAGGCGTTGTAGGCATAGGCTCGATCCTCAAAGACCTGGTCCGGCATATAGAGCCATAGAAAATGTACGGTGAGACCATTCTCTGCATCGTAACCCCAGTCGACCATGCGCGTCATGCGACCGTTATGCTGCTTGTCGTACCAGGTATTGCCGACGGTGATCCCCGGTGAGAGATCGGTTGTTTCAACGGCTCCCAAAGCCATGGTTTTGTTGACGGCTTTTTGTAAATCGTCGGTCGCCGGAGTTTCCTCGTTGAGAGGATACTCCTGTTGAATGAACACCCGCCCGTTCATCGGCACAGATTTCTCCGCCGGTTTTTCGGCGGCAGAGATCAGCGACACTAATACAATCAGCATCAGTGAGGATACAAACAGTGCCTTGCGCAACTCGGTTAACATGAGCCTCCCTTCGGGGACCTCATCGGTCCCACCGTTGTTATATCCTGGCCGTAATGGCCTTGCTTTACAAACATTCTTCCGGACACCAGCCGCCCGCAAACATACAATTCACCCAACACACGAGATCGGAGATATCACAACAGGAGCCGTCGCCGTTGCAGTCCATTTCCTCCGGACAAGGCGGCGGCGGTCCTCCCGAGAACATCCAGGTCACCAGATACACCAGATCACTGATATCCGGCCCTGCGCCGGAATGATTCGCGTCTCCCATAACCTCGCAACAACCGTTTGGCAATCCCAGCAGTTCACAAGCCCAGCCTTCCGCACGGTCATAGCGGTTCAATAAATCCGCCTCACCGTCCTTAGACGTCACGTAAAGAGTATAGACATCCACGGTGTCTCCCGGTTCGAGAGTATAATTCCACCGATAGGTGAACACCGTGTACAGGTCGGCGGCGGCGGAGTCGGACACCGAATAACCGACAATATCACCCATATATTTCCACAACGAATCATTTTCAAAATAACCGAACTGATACACCTGAGTATAATTATCCATCGAATACATGTTGTGGAACGAAGTGGCTTCTTCTCCATTCTCGAAAATACTCAGGATGCCGGCGCCGCCGAAACGAAGGTCATTATCCTGACACTCCAGGGCATCTCCCAATGAATCGGAAATCTCCACGCCGCGCTGGTAAAAGAAGCGGCGCTGCATATCGAAACCACTACTGTTCCAGGAGCCGGAATCGGACGGGATATCCCAGTCCATGCCGTCGCCGATAGCCAGACCGGCATGGGTTTGACCGTCGTTACTGTAGACTCGCAGATGTTTCATCGCGAAGTCGCAGGTATCTCCCGCCGTCGGTATGATCCAGCGCTGTTCGAGCATGATCGCCGAGTCGCGCGTTACGAACTGCGACTCGTACAAGTCATAGTCCCCCATATTGACGGCCTCATTGTGGGCCATCGGATAGAAACCGTGGTCGGACAAGTATGATTCGCCGTACATGCTGTAATTACAGCGCACCGTGTCAGTCTCGTCGGTCCAGCAGATAATCGGAGAACCATCGAAAAGATAAACTGAGGCATCACCCGGGACACTGTCCCAACCGCCGGCCGAGACATAATCGCAATCGCCGCAGTTGAAGAAATCGAGATTGACGCCGCCTCTCCCCTGATTGCCGAAATTGCCGTTCGTGCCCACCATAAGGGCGAGGCAACATGACGTCAGGGTATCCCATTCCGGAATTACTATCGTATCAGCCACCCAGGCTTCAATCTGAATGGGCCAGGGGGAATCCTCCATATTGCCGGATATTGTCACGTTCCCTTTCAACACGACAATCGTCCCGGGATCATTGACCACGCCTCCGACATTAAGGTTGATTATCCCCTCGGCAGTGTTGTTGAGATCGGCGGGCAGAGACAAATCACCGACAAGATCACAATCCAGCCAGCCGCTGACCGGGCCGGAAGTTTCATTGACCGAGATATTCAGATTCAGGTCGATATTGCCCCAGTTCGCGAGGTAGAGCGGCACATCGAGCTGTTCCCCATGGTGAACATTGGTCGGGTATCCCACCGATACCGGATCAACATACAGATACGTATGAGGGCGTGATTCCAGACAAGGCACCCGCATCCACTTGACATCGTCTTGTTGCCAGGTTCCCTCGTCTTGAAGCACAGCCCCGGCGTCCCGATCCAAAATGTACTGGATATCGAGGTAGTACCCTCCGGTGTAGCTGCCGGTCGGATCAACCACGGCGCCGGACGGAAAACCATAAGTACCGGTCAGATTCGTACCAAAACGAGCCATCGAGGGCCAGTTCTCACTGGCACAATCGCTGCCGGAGGTCGGATCACACCCGGCAGTGTGAGTATTCGTAAGGTTCCAGGGCTGGTCCCAGGTAAGCCCACCGCTGTTTGAAACGGTAAGATACAACTCTCCGTTGGCGGCTCCGGCTTTGTATGTCCCGCTCATGCCCCAGGCAGCACAATCGTTCTCGACTCCGGCGGGAATATCGTTGTATTGAACGTAAAGATAATAGAATTTGCCGTCGCATTCGGACAGGCTGATCTTGGCTCCGTTCAGGTTCCAGACACCGGGGGAACAGACTGTCTGATCCCATTCCAGATTAGCGGCGGTACGGATAATCGGTTCGCCCTGAGAATACCCTCCCGTTCCCAGATTTTCGCCCCAGTGAAACAAGCGACAACGATAGAGACCGGCCTGGCCGCCGCTGTTGGCATCAGCGGGCCAGAAACGACCGGCCCAGGCGATATGGAGATAGTCGTCGCTGTCGATCAACGAACTGATATCGGTATAAGGTCGATAGCCGTCCACTCCATCCTCGTTGTGAGTCAGATTTACTCTCGGTTGCCAGGTGACACCGTAATCGTACGATATCTGGTAGTAGATGTCGTTATCCCATTCTGAATACAACAGTCCGCCGTTGGACGAACAGGTATCGCAAGCCCCCTCTTCGGGTCGGTTGGCAATCCAAACCAGGGCCACCTTGCCGTCGTAGAGCGAGGCGCTCACATCCTGGGCTACATTGAAAACGGTATCCACAATGTAAGGTGGATAGTCGAATGTCCCTCCGTCATTCACTCCGACTTTACGAAAATACCATAAACCCGTCGATTCAGAATGATTTGCATCAATCGTTGGAGCGAAGAGGTGCAACACCGGTGTTTGGCCGGGCACTTCCTGATAAACCATC
Organism: Candidatus Zixiibacteriota bacterium; assembly: GCA_035380245.1. NCBI lineage: Bacteria > Pseudomonadati > Candidatus Zixiibacteriota > Candidatus Zixiibacteriota bacterium. The sequence continues at coordinate 990,698 of DAOSXA010000002.1, forward strand.
GAAGGCCAGAGAGCTGAAAACTCGCACGGCACCGGATCACACATCATGAAGTTTAGAACCGAGTCGGGAATCCTCAGACCTGCCCCAAAAAATCCCGCTGCCGGGGACCAGTCCCAATAAACCTGGCTGTTACAGCCCGTGCCATCATTACTCCGGCCGCCCGCAACGGCGCGGTTATCATCGGTAACATCAAGAGCTACGAATCCCCCAATGCTTCCGGAGGCCTGTACCGACACCGGATCAACATAGCTTCCATCATTGGAAATATAGGCGTTGTAGCAATAAACATGGTCCGTAGCCACGGCATCGGAGAGAAAGGTCCACAGGAAATGCACCACAAATCCGTTTGTGGCATCATAACCCCAGTCGACCATCCGGTTCATGCGCCCAAAATGCTGCTGGTCGTACCAGGTATTGCCTATCGTAATCCCCGGTGAAGAATCACTTGACTCCACTTGTCCCAGCGGGAGTGAAGTCGCAGTACCGGATCCTGCCGGTTTAAAATCTAATATGTCGGATTGAAGTAGATTCTCCGGTTGCCTCGGTTGTATTGCTCGATAGTTATTTGCGCTTTGTGGAGACTCCGCGGCAAACACTGTCAAGGAAGACATAATCAAAAGAAGTGAAGAGATAATCACGGTTGTTGTCGGCTTATTTAACATGAGCTTCCCTTCGTGTGGTCGATTCCGCCCGACAATAGTCTGTTCACCGACAGTGAAACACGACAAACCCGGATATGCCGGCTTCCGTATCGCTCGAAAACGCCTCCGGGCTTCATTATTGTAAGGTTTTGTCTCACCTGTTCCCTGCTGTCTCGGTATTATTCGAATGCCATTAACATCCGGTTATATACCATACACCCATTGCCCGTGCCGAGGCGCTCATAGCTCCCGCTCCGGGCGTACCCTAGGTATCGTTAGTAATCTTGACGCGAACGGAACAATGGGACCGCCGTGGGGCATGGTCAGTTCCCATCATAACTTATGAAGAGTAATCAGAACCTCTACACACAAACACTGAGCACGAGTAGCCACAACTCGTTCTTCAATAGAAAAATAGGCATGTATGGCGATTATGTCAAATAATAAAAAGAGGCGTCAATTCCATGGAAATGACGCCTTAATACAAACCATATCGCAATCTTCTACCAACCGAGAATCTGCTCCAGATTCTTATTGAGCTTTTCAATTCGCTCCTGGTAATCGGCCTTTTTGTCTTTCTCGCGGTCAACCACTTCAGCGGGAGCGTTGGCCAGGAAGTCCGCGTTAGCCAGCTTGCGGGAGACTTTTTCGAGCTGTGTCTTGAGATTGGCCAGCTCTTTTTCGAGGCGACTCTTCTCGACCTCGATATCGATCAAGCCCTCGAGTGGAATGAAAATCTCCGCTTGTGAGATGACGGTCGAAGCCGACAACGGCGGCTTTTTGACATCGGTGCCGGTATGCAGATTTTCCACCCTGGCCAGCGAACGGAAATACTCGATATGATCCTGAAGTAACTCACCGAACGAGGCTTCGTTCACCCGAACGTACAAATCGGATTTTTTTCCGGGAGGAACGTTCAATTCAGAGCGAACCGAACGAACGGCCGTAACGACCGCCTGTATCTGCTCCAGGCGATGTTCGAGCGACTCATCGATATACTTCTCGTCAACCTGCGGCCATGGACCGAAGGTGATGGTGTGTCCGGATTCGAAATCGGAGCCGGTCAGTTCGAAGAATGTCTTTTCGGTGACAAACGGCACGATCGGATGAAGCATACGCAGGATCTTGTCCAGCACGTAGGTCGCCACATTGAGCGATCCTTCACGGATCGACATATCCGGCTGATCCGGTTTGATCAACTCGACGTACCAGGAGCAATAATCATTCCAGACAAAGTTATACAGTTCTTTGGCAACCGACGATAAACGATACTCGACGAAACCTTTCTCGACCGTCTGAAGAGTCCGCTGCAGGCGTGAAAGAATCCAGCGATCGAAGATCACCAGGTCGTTGTCGTCGATCTTATCGAGAACCGGTTCACGGCCGTTCAGACGCATCATAACGAACCGGGAAACCTGATGCAGTTTGTTGACGAAATTACGACCGACCTCGAAAGTGTTTTTACTGATCCAGGGATCCTGACCATCGGGCGTTGCCAGAACCATCGACATACGCAGAGCATCGGCGCCGTATTTTTCGATTATCTCAACCGGATCGATGCCGTTTCCTAAAGATTTGGACATCTTGATGCCGTTGGCGTCGCGAACGGTGCCGTGGATATAAACATCGCTGAAGGGGGCTTCGCCCATAAACTCGTAACCGGCCATAACCATGCGGGCCACCCAGAGGAAGATAATCTCCGAGGCGGTGCTGAGCACTTTGGTCGGATAGAACTTTTTCAGCTCGGGAGTCTGTTCCGGCCAGCCCATGACCGAGAACGGCCAGAGCCATGATGAAAACCAGGTATCGAGAACATCATCGTCCTGAACCAGAGTTTCAGGATCATAACCGGGGCAGTCCTTAGCCTCGGGGCGATCGACCGACGGAAATGCGGTGCCGTCCTCGGCGTACCAGATAGGGATACGATGTCCCCACCAGAGCTGCCGCGAGATACACCAGTCGCGGATGTTCTCCATCCAGTGCAAATAAGTTTTGGACCAGTAATCGGGATGGAACTTAATCGTCCCCTCTTTGACTGCCTTAATCGCCGGCGCCGCCAGTTCATCCATCTTGACGAACCATTGATTCGACAAATAGGGCTCGATCACCGAATGACAGCGGTAACAAGTTCCGGCCGCGAGATCATAATCCTCGATCTTTTCCAGGTGATCGCGTTTTTTCAGTTCTGCTACTAACTGCTTGCGGCACTCATAGCGATCCATTCCCTTGAACTTACCGGCGTTCTCGTTGAGGGTGCCGTCAATGTTCAGGATGTTGATTTCCGGCAGGTCATGCCGACGGCCGATCTCGAAATCGTTCGGATCATGAGCCGGAGTGACCTTGACCACCCCGGTGCCGAACTCGGGATCGACATAGCTGTCGCCGATAACCGGTATTTCGCGCTCGAGCACCGGCAGGATTACGGTCTTACCGATGTATTTTTTATAGCGGCTGTCCTTGGGGGAAACAGCCAGAGCGGTATCACCGAGCATCGTTTCCGGTCGCGTAGTAGCGACGGTCAGGAACTCATCGGAACCCTGGAGTTTGTACTTAATGTACCAGAGATGACTGTCGAAATTCTTGTGTTCGACCTCATCGTCCGAAAGCGAGGTCTGACATGAGGGACACCAGTTGACAATACGATGCCCTCGATAAATCCAGCCTTTCTTATGGAGATGCATGAACACTTCGGCAACCGCCCGGGAAAGACCCTCGTCATAGGTGAAGCGGGTTCGTTCCCAGTCACAACTACAGCCCATCTTCTTGAGCTGGCTGAGAATGATCTCTTTATTGCGAGTGGCCCATTCGGCCGTACGTTTGACGAATTTCTCGCGCCCCATCTCACGCCGGGTGGTGCCTTCCTTGATAAGTTGCTTCTCGACAACCACCTGGGTAGCAATCCCGGCATGATCGGAGCCGGGGAACCAGGCAGCTTCGTGCCCGTCCATGCGATAGCGCCGGATCAGGATATCCTGAATGGTGTTGTTCAAGGCATGCCCGAGGTGCAGCTTATCGGTAACGTTGGGAGGTGGAATGACGATCGAATAAGGCTCCTTGTCGGAGTGCGCATCGCCATGAAAATAGCCCGCCTCGAGCCAGTGCTGATAAAGTTTATCTTCTACCTCGGCCGGTGAATAGGCCGCGGATTTCTTGCCGTCTGATTTCGTATCTTTGTTCATTGTCTCAATCGGTCTAGAGTTAACGACCTCGCCAAAACCAAAATCGGCGCCCGAACGCGCCGTCAGGGAAACATACCCCGGCTTGGGGATATTGTCAAGATATCAACCTGAAAGCGGTTGGCAAAGGTCCAATTTCGTAGTATTATCGTCAATTATGTCTGACTTGAAAACCCGTCTCGAACAAGAAAATCTTTCCCCCTGGGAAAGACTCAAGCTTATCATGGCTATCCTTCGCTCACCCGAGGGGTGTGCCTGGGACTGCAAGCAAACCCATAAGAGCCTTATTCCCTATCTGATAGAGGAATCTTACGAAGTCGTAGAAGCGATTGAAACCGAAAACTGGCCGGGGCTCAAAGAAGAACTGGGCGATGTCCTTTGCCAAGTAGTTTTTCACGGACAATTGGCATCGGAACGAGGTGAGTTCGTAACCGATGACGCCGTCGAGTCTATTAATGAGAAGTTGATCAAACGTCATCCGCACGTCTTCGGTGAAAGGCATGAGCTCAATCCCCAACAGGTACGGGACCAATGGGAAAAACTCAAGATCGAATCAGGTGAAAAGAAGTCCGTCCTGAACGGTCTGCCCCGATCGATGCCGGCGCTGACGATGGCGTTTCGAATCGGCGAGAAGGCCGGTGGTGTCGGATTTGACTGGAATCATCCTGCAGAGGTTATCGAGAAGCTGGAAGAAGAGATTGGCGAGATCAAACAGGCGATTAAAAATGAAGACAGGCAAGGCATAGCCGAAGAGATCGGCGATCTGCTTTTCGCCACTTCTTCCCTGGCCCGCAAACTCGATATCGATCCGGAACAGGCTCTGAGACAAGCGTTGGAGAAGTTTCGAGAGCGTTTCGAACGTCTGGAGAAAGAAGTGAAAAAGTCCGGACGGTCGTTCACTGATTATAATCTCGATGAACTCGAAGCAATCTGGCAACGAGTTAAAACCATTCCCGCCGAATAGACCACGACTATAAGGCTTGTTGAAAAACCGCACGTTCGGGTATTCAGGAAGAAACGACTATAATACAAGCGACGCAAAGCTTCCCCGTTACGCGAGGTTAATCCCTTTGACACCTAACGGCGGGGATTGCTCCGCCAAAGAATGCGGTTTTTTTAACACTCCCGACAACTTCTTACTCAACGTCAGAAAAAAGATTAGAGAACTCCGGGCCGACCTTTTTTTGTTGTATCGGATAATCTCACCGGGTAGTATCTGATATCACGGAGAAGAAAACCAACAGATGGACAGATATTACAAGGAGTTAACATGCGAGTTCTATTAACAATGAGTGTTCTCGTTCTCCTGGTCGCATCGGTATCCGCTACCGAAACCCGCGTTATGACCATGGGCGACAACAACACCATCCTCCTCGATGAACACAACATCACTATTTTCCCATCGAGGTTATACGACTATCCGAATCTGGCAATCGCTGAATTTTCGAATAACGATTTTACCAAGTTCGGGGTTCACTGGAAGTTTAACGAGGATAAGCCGTGGATACTCGGGGTTTATCTTCACAACGGCACTCCTTCCGATGCCGCCTTCAATCCAATTGACCTGCCTAGCCGCCTAGGTTCCTACACCGACATGAGCAACCAGCGCATGGACATGTACTATGCCCGTATGCTTGGAGACAGCAAGTTCGGATTCCATTTCGGACTGGTACATTCTTCGGCTAAACACGATACTGATGTCCTGAAAGATGAATCCGCCTTCTCAACCTATCGTTTTGATGTCGGGGTTACACCGAAAGACAATAAATACGATGTTTCAGCCGGTTTGGATTTCATGTCATACACGGATAAGGAAACTTATAACGACGGAACCAATGTAACCGCCGTAGATGTCACCGAGCCGGACGGCAACATGGGCTTTTATTTCATGACACGGATGTTCCACCAGATAGATGTCAAGACCGTGTTTGTTCCGCATGCCGGTATCCGTTACGGCAAGTATTCCTCCAACTATTACGATGAGACCGGTGATACCATGTTGACTTCGGTCGAAAACAAAGTCATCGCTATCGATCTCGGAGTAGGCATGCAATATACCCCTACGGAGAATGTCCTGGCGGTATTAGACTTTGGTTTATCTTACGACAATGTGACGACCGACAGCTATTATCCTCTCGACACTCTTGGCGTCGAGGACAAGAACAAGGTTACCTCATTGCCGTACATAAAGATGGGGCTGGATGCCGAAGTGTTCAAATGGATGGATGTGCGCTTTGGCGCCACTTCCTATTGGGACAGTGAAACCGAAGAAACGAATTACGACAATATCGTGATCAAACACACCTACAAGTATCCCGAGAACGAAACCTACCTCGGCTTCGGTTTCCATTGGAACGATCTGCATGTCGACGTCTACAGCAATCCTGAAATGTTCCTCGACGGCTTTAATTTCCTGTCCGGATCGACAAATAATATGAACTTCCGGATCAGTGCCGTGTATGAAATGTTGTAGCAATCGGATTTCGATTATACATAGAAGGCCAGGCGTGGTGAGTGCCTGGCCTTCGCCATTTATATGATCAAATGAATTCTATCCCACCAGTTCTTTCACGAACTGAGGCAATGCGAACGAGGCCACGTGGGTCTCGGCATTGTAATAACGGGTCTTAAGCCCCAGCTTTTCCCAGCGGTCACGATCGAAATCAGCAATCGGATCATACTTCTTCGAACAGAAGCCGAACGACCAATAAGTTGAGGGATAAATCGGCATGAAGCAGGTGTACATGCGAACGATCGGGAATATCTTCTTGAAATTAGAGAACAACGCCTTGACCGTTTTCTGGTTATAAAACGGAGACTCCGATTGAGCTACCAGGATACCATCCTCCTCAAGGCATTCGAAAACCTTCTGATGAAACTGGCGCTGGAACAGCTCGGCCGCCGGCCCCACCGGATCCGACAGATCGAGCATGATGAGGTCGAATTTGCGATCAGTTCGCTCGATGAACTTTTTACCGTCTCCAAAAACGATATTTGCGCGAGGATCAGCCGTCCCGGCACACAGGTCCGGGAAAAACTCCTTTGCGGTGTCGACGACTTTCTCGTCCAACTCACACATGGTGCATTGCTCGACTTCAGGATGCTTGAGCGCTTCCGTCAGAGCTCCACAGTCACCGCCACCAATAATCAATACTTGTTTCGGTGAAGGATGCACGAATAACGGTACGTGTGAAATCATTTCGTTGTAGGCGTTATTGTCCCGTTCGGAAACCATAAGTGAACCGTAAAGAACGAGCATCTTCCCGAAGTCTTTAGTATCGAGAACATCGATTCGTTGATATCGGGAGTCGATGCTTTTCAGGACGCGATCAACTTTTATCGTCAGACCGGAGAGACCGTCGTGAAGCTCCGTATACCAGACATTCCAGAGATCATCCATGCCCTCTTCACGAATATAGGTCTCTTCGACAGGCTTACCTTGAGACATAAAAAAGCTACAACTCCATCAACTTGTACTCCGGTCGTTTCAAGGCATTGAAATTGGAACCGGAGACGGCGCAATAGGCGCCGGTAGCCAGAAACACGATCCGCTCGCCGACTTCGTGCTCGGGAATCATCAGTCCGTCATACATCACGTCGAAGGAATCGCAAGTCGGTCCGGCGAGCACCGATAACCGTTCATCTCCTTCACGGGCGGTCACCACCGGGTATTGGCAATGGTCGAAGACAATTCCCGAGAAGGTGGAATAGAGACCGTCGTCCAGATAATACCAAAGTTTTCCGTCGCGCTCGGCTTTACCGAGAATCGATGTTACCAGCGTGGTAGTGGTAGCGGCAATAAACCGCCCCGGTTCACACACTATCCTAATGCCGGGACGAATATGGTTTTCAAGAGCCTGGTTAATTGGCGTACAGAACTCATCGATGGGTGGAACCGGCTCAGCATAAGGCACCGGGAATCCGCCGCCGATATCCAACAGGCGAGTATCGAATCCGGCCAGATCCAGAGTGTGGATCAGATCATGGGCGGTTTGAATCGCCAGCAGGTAGTTCTCGGCAAAAATACATTGCGAACCGATGTGAAAGCAGAGACCATAAAAATCATGACCGGACTGCCGTATCTGCTGCGCCAACGGAAGAACATCCTCGGGCAGGCAACCGAACTTATACTGCAGATTGACCACGGCAGTGGTGTTGGTGTGGATCCTGAAACGAATCAACACTCGTAACTTCTTGTCCGTATAACGTGAGAACTTGCGGACCTCTTCGATATTGTCCACCACGAAAGTTTCAATACCGGCCGCTACCGCTCGATCGAATTCCTGGCGTGATTTGATAGGATGTGAATGTATCAAAGTTGCCGGATTGATGCCGGTCTTGAGCACTTGATTGATCTCCCCCATCGAACAGACATCGTAATTACCGCCAAGGCGATAGATTTCATCGATCAACACCTGGTGGTTATTGGGTTTTATCGCATAATGGATATCCACCCGGGGTAAGGCGGCCTTGAGAGCGCGATAATTACGACCGATCTCCTTTGGATCCATAATGAGTGAAGGAGTGGCCAGGGTTGTATCCCGAAAGAGCTCATCGATAGATTCCGGGCATCCGTCAACAGGCAGTCGCTCACGGACCGCCTTCAGGCTGAGATAATGGGTCATGTTCGTGATCCTATATTCCGGAAGAGGCCACAGGTTTGTGACTGACAATTTCGTCGTGATCGGATGGAATGCCGCGGGGCAACTCCTGACAAACTGCCTCAGATGCTTCTAGCTGCTCCTTGAGATAATGATGGGCTCGGTATGGATCAACTGAAGTACCACAGGTGAAATAATCGACCGCGGCATACCCGTATTCCGGCCAGGTATGGATAGAGATATGGGACTCGGCAATTACCACTACCCCCGAAACACCCTGCGGATTGTAGCGATGAAACACCGATTTGACAATAGTGGCGCCGGATTTTCGGACGGCCTCATTCAGATGTTTCTCGAGTAGCTGTTGATCGTTAAGGATATCAGTGTTACAGCCCGAGAGCTCCACTACCAAATGACGTCCGAGAATCTTCATTCGTTCCACTCCTTTCAGGTCCCGGTCTCCGGACAAAGAGTTTACATTTGCGGTGGCGACACGATGCGCAGGAGCGACACCGGTCGTTTGGATTCATTTCTAATTTGGTGCGGCAAATCCGACTCAAAATAAAAGCAGTGCTGTTTCGGGACCTTGTACGTGCGTTGTCCGAGCAACAGGGTGGCCGTTCCGCTCAGGACGAACCCGAATTGCTCGCCGGGATGAGGATCGGTCTTATCGAGTTTTTCGCCCGGTTCCAGTCGTACCAGGATCGGATCCATGACGTTGTTGGTCGAACCGGGTACAAGCAATTCGAACGATCCGGCGCCCGTCCCTTCTATGGACACTCTCTCTTCGGGTGCATAGACGACTTTTCGGTCATCATCCTTCTCCGAGAAAAACTCCGAGAGCGACACCCCGAGCACTTCCAGAATGTCGGCCAGATAGTCGATCTGGATCGAGGTTTGTCCATTCTCAAGCTGAGAAATGAACCCCTTGCTCAGATCGGCCCGGTTGGCCAACTCTTCCTGGGTAAGGTCACAGGCTAAACGCAGTGCTTTTATTTTTTCACCAAAAGCTAACTTCAAAATTTCTACCATCCCCCCCGAAGTTTAATAAACAATACCTTTTTGTTTAATAAAGGTGGCCTATTATACCTTGTAGATTTCTGGAGTCAAGACGTTTCTTCACCCTTTTTCGATTATTTTTTGTAGCGATTCCGGCAAAAAGTTCGGAAACCAAATCGACCTTGCCAAAGTTAGTATCTGATAGTAAGTTCCATAACTGCTACGGCAGCCAACAAGGAGTAGTAAAATCGATAAATATAACATTGTGATCATCGGTGGCGGCCCCGGCGGCTATACAGCCGGCATTCGGGCAGCCATGAAGGGCGCCTCCGTGGCGGTGGTGGAAGTCGATAAATTAGGCGGCGTATGTCTGAACCGCGGGTGTATCCCCTCCAAAGCTCTTATTGCCTCAGCTCTTCAATATGAGAAAGCCCGGGATGCTGAATCATTCGGAATTGAGATAGACGGACCTGTCCGTTACAACTGGCAGGCGATGCTGGCTCGTAAGGACAAAATAGTCAATACCATGGTGGGCGGAATCGGGCAATTATTCAAATCCCACGGCGTCAGCCACTACAATGGATACGGCCGAATCCTTGACGATAAGACCGTACTTGTTACCGACGAAAAGGGAAACGAAACTAAAATTGGCGCTGAGAACATCGTTATCGCCACCGGCTCACGGGCCATGAACATCCCGATTTTCCCGGTGGACGGTCACCGCATTCTGACCTCCGACCACATGTTACAGGCTGAACAGCTGCCGAAATCGCTCCTTATCGTCGGTGCCGGTGTGATCGGGTGCGAATGGGCTTTTATGCTTTCGATGCTGGATGTCGAAGTATCCATGGTGGAAATGCTCGATCATGCCCTGCCGCTCGAAGATGAGGGCACTTCCATCCTGATCGAGCGCGAGTTGAAAAAACGTAAGATCAAGCTGTTTACCAAAACACGCGTGGATAAAATCGAGCCCGGTCCCGAAGGAATCCAGGCGGCTCTCTCCAATGGTGAGATATTGTCCGCCAATCAGGTTCTCATGGCAGTGGGACGAGCTTTTAACACCGAGGATTTGGGTCTCGAAGAGGTCGGGATCGAACAGAACAAAAACGGCTCGATTAAAACCGGTCCCGATATGCGCACTAATAAGAAGAACATTTTCGCCATTGGCGATGTCCGTGGTGAAATTATGCTGGCCTATACCGCTACTCATGACGGAGCCGTGGCTGTCGATAACGCGCTCGGGGGAACAGCCCGGAAGGATTACCTCGGTGTTCCCTCAGTCATTTTTACCCATCCCGAGGTAGGATCGGTGGGCTTGACCGAGAAACAGGCCGCCGAGAAGTATGACCCGGCAATCGGTAAATTCCCGCTAAGGGCGTTAGGTAAAGCTCACGCCGAGAATGAGATTGCGGGTGAAGTGAAGCTGATCGCCGACAAGAAAACCGATAAGCTGTTGGGCGCACACATTGTCGGTTCTCACGCAACGGAAATCATTCATGTTGCGGCGCTGGCTATCAGGCAAAGCCTTACAGCCCGCCAATTAGGCGAGTTGACATTTGGCCATCCGGTCATAGCCGAGTCTATAATGGAGGCGGCGCACGATCTGCACTCAGAATCAGTGCACCTGGCAGCCAAGCGCAAAAAATAGACGCAGGATGTGCGTATAGTCTGCGTATCAGTCAATCCGGCGCAGATACGGCGCATCACCTGCGAAATGTTATGTCGTTGCGACACAATGCCGACTCCGGATAACTAGTTATTCGGAGTTCTTTTATCAATCGCAGATTCTGCGGACCATTGATATAACAATCTCGGACCCCCGCCAAAGATATGCCTGTAACATGCAATGTAGCAGTAACTTATATTTTCAAATCAGGCGCTGTTCAATTTTGGCACAGCGTTTGTTACATATACGTTCGAAGTTAGTTACTCTTGACATAGTATGGCGGTGAAGGGTATCTATGAGGTGGGGTGAAGGAGTCTTTCAGGATTGAGAGACTCCTTCCTTGTTTGTATCCTATTTCCGATCTCGGCTGGCTGACTTCCTCGATGTTCTGTGAGGAGCTAGTTCCAGGGGAGATCGGTCAAATCGACATTGCCGCCGGTGATTATGATACCAACTCGCTTGCCGGCCAGCACATCGGGATGCTCCATCAGGCAGGCTAACGGAACGGCGCTGGAAGGCTCAATGATCATTTTCATCCGCTCCCAGACGAGCTTCATAGCTGCAATTATCGCCTCCTCCGAAGCGGTCAGAATGTCCGTAACATTGGCCTTGATAACCTCGAAAGTTATATCGCCCAGTGACGTCAACAGGCCGTCGCAGACGGTTACCGGATCCTTCGACTCAACCCACTTTCCGCTGCGGAATGAGCGCTGGGCGTCATCGGCGTTTTTCGGTTCAACTCCGTAAACCTTGGTATCCGGCGAAATGCCCCGGACCGCGAGAGACGTTCCGGAAAGCAGCCCCCCACCGCCAATAGGAGCCATTACGGCATCCAGCTCGGGCGCCTGGATCATAAGTTCGAGACAGGCGGTCGCCTGACCGGCGATAATTTTCCAATCGTTGTATGGGTGGATAACCACGGCACCGGTTTTCTCTACCACCTGTTCGAGTGTTTCCTGGCGCGATTTGAGAGTCGGCTCGCACAGGGCAATTTGTCCCCCATAACCCCGAACAGCATCAATTTTCACCCTCCTGGCCGTTCGCGGCATGACAATGTGAGCGGTAATACCACGATATCGTGCGGCCAGGGCAACGGCCTGGGCATGATTGCCGGAGGAATGAGTCGCCACTCCCCGAGCGGCTTCTTCATCGGTAAGTGAGAATACGGCGTTGGTTGCGCCGCGAAATTTGAAAGCCCCCACCTTCTGCAAGTTTTCACACTTGAAGAAAAGCTCGGCCCCGACCATTTCGTTGATCGATTCAGAGGTCAGCACCGGTGTAATGTGGGCATAAGGGCGGATTCGATCAGCCGCCGCTTTGATATCCTGCAGATTAATCATGTTCCAATATACCGGCAGGAAGAAATCGATCAAGGACAGAAAGATATTGATTGTTCGAATAAAAGGCGGGATATAGAGTATGACAATCCAAAGGAGTTGATAATATGTCCAGTGGTGGTAGTGGTGGAGCCGCAGCCGGGGCGGCCGTTGCAGCAGCAGCCGCGGCCAGGAAAAAGCGAGCCATGCAAGAAGAGGAGGAACGCTTGACCAGCTACAATAAAGAAGACCTGGAGGGCTGGGAGTTCAAGATCGTACGGGCCAACACCCGTAAATTTCGCACCGCTGAGGCGGTAAAGCAGCTCTGTGACGAGGAAGCCAAAGCCGGTTGGGAGTTGATCGAGAAATTCGATGATTCCCGGATTCGCTTCAAACGACCGGTTTCACGCCGCAGCCAGGACAGTCATTCCGAGATCGATCCGTATCGAACTCTGGTTGGATTATCGGAAGGCACCATGGTGATAGTGATTCTGGGGATCATCGTTGCCGTCGGGGCCGTAGCGTTATTCATATCGTTGGCATACAAATAGCTTAAAAAGAATCATATTGGTCTGTTGTGACCGGCAGGTTGCATACGTATATTTAATGTATGGCTGAGGCCTCGAACACAACCCGTAAGCCGGATCGCAAACTGGGCGATGAATGGCAGAATTGGGACGGTCGCAACGAATCGACCGACACGCGCAAGAGGGTATTTCTGGGCGTGGCGGCGTTGTCGATCGTACTCCTGATTCTCGGCGCCGGACTGTTCCTCTGGCTAATCGAACCGCGCCTTGAGAGTCTCGGACACCCCTGGCCGGTGACAGTGACATGGATTTATCGAATAATATCGGCGGCACTGTTGTTATGGCTGGTTATACTGACCTGGGCCGTGGCAACCAACCGGCCCGCCCCGCGCGCTATTTTACTGCCCGGGCTGATCAATCGCCTGCTGGGAATGGTTGCGAAGATCGGCGGCATCATTGGGATATCGACCGATCGCCTGACCAATTCCTTTCTCAAAGTCCACAACCTGTTGATCGGAACATCGCCCAAAACCGTATCGGCCGAGTATTTGTTGGTTCTTGCCCCGCGTTGTCTGACTCGCGAGAACAACGCCACATTGAGACAACTTCGGGACAGCTATGGATTTCACATGGCGGTGGTGGGCGGGGGCACCGAAGCCCGACAAAAAATTCACGAGGTGCGACCTCGGATGATCATCGCCATGGCTTGTGAGCGGGACCTTCTTTCGGGATTCAAGGAAGTGAATCCGAGCATCCCGGTCATCGGCTTCCCGAACAAACGTCCCGAGGGTCCCTGCAAGAACACCTGCGTCGACATGAGTCAGATCGAACAGACGGTGAGACGTTGCTTGGGACTGGGTCCGGGGTCGGTGTCTTGAATTCTGTTGACAACTGCCGATTAATTATTAGATTGTCGCGTCTGTGAATGGCGGAGTAGCTCAGTTGGTTAGAGCAGCGGAATCATAATCCGCGTGTCCGGGGTTCAAGTCCCTGCTCCGCTATTTTTTCATGGCTGAGAATCAGCAATCTCTCCCACCGGACCGCATTCTTCGAGCACCCGACGCCTCCCGTAATCCTCCACGATGACGATTCGAATCAACGTCTGCGAATTGAGATGTTCGCGGGCATGGACCGGTAGATCATCTCTATTTGAGAATTTCTTTCGATAGCCTCCCCTGCTCATCGCATGATATACACAAAAAGACCGCCGGGGCTATCACTTCCATGACAACCCCGGCTGGTACACGCAGAATAGGAAAAACAGTGGTTCGTCTATTTCTCTTCGTCGTCCATCTTTTTCAATTCACGAAGAATAGCAAGAGCGCTTGAGCCGGTTGCCAACTGCGAAATGCGTTGGATACGCTCTTCATCATCTTTGAACTTCCGTTCGAGACGAACCTGATAGGCAGTACGGAGGGTGTCCAGGAGCTTTTCCAGTTCATACGGCTTGGGCAGGTACCCGAACGCACCGAGCTTGGTACAGTCGATGGCTGAATCAACCGAACCGTGACCGGTCAAAATGATCACCTCGAGGTACTTGTGCTCCTTCTTCAGGATTTCCAGCACCTGTTTGCCGTCCATCCCTGGCATTTTAAGATCCAGCAGGGCCAGATCGAACTTCTCCCGGCGGGCCAGTTCAATCGCATCGGCGCCGCGACTGGCGGTGCGAACGATGAAATCCCGCATCTGGAGCCGTTTGGCGATCGACTCGAGGAACTCCTCTTCGTCGTCGACAATCAGCAGCTTGATTTGGTCTGACATGGGTTGCTCCTTTTTTTATCAGAAACCTATTATTCGCCAATACCCGAAAATGGTCCACCCCCATAGAACCACGAAAGACAACAACAGCACAACCGAGCCGTGTCTGAGAAAATCAGAGAGGGTGACCAGTTGCTCACCGGTAACCGGATCCTTGGCCATAGCATAAGCAATGGCATTGGACGGGGTTCCAATGATGAGCATGTGCGCAAACGACGAGGCAAAAGCGGTAGCAAAGCCGACCATCCAGGGATGTGTCCCGCTTATGGTCGCCATCGGCACGGTAATCGGCCCGATAGCCGAAACCGTAGCACCGTCACTCATGAAATTGGTGGTAATGCCGGTAAACATGCTAGCCGCCATGGCCAGCCCTGAGCCATGTTGCAGGAAATCCGGCATGATGCTTAAAAAACTATCAGCCAGATATAGCGCAGCGCCGGTGTCGGCCAGTCCCTTGCCGAGAGCGCTGGCGCTGGCATAGAGGGCCACCACCTCCCAGTGAATCGAGGTAATATCGCGCCACTTGAGAATGCGCAGCATATTAAGCAACACCAGACCGAGAATGATCGGACCTCCCATCCCGAATGTATCACTGGCGGAAACCCAGAGGACCACCACCAGGAGCAACACCGCCGCCGTGATATATTCGTTGCGATTCATTGGCCCGATTTGCTCAGCCGCTTTTCTTACTATATCCGATACATTCAGCTCCTTTACCTGGAGCTTACGTCTGAAAGTGAAATAAAAGTAACCTGCAATAACCAGAGTCATAATCGGTACAAACGGCATTCCGTATTGAACCCATTCACCGAACGTCGGGGCGAGATTGTAGTCCTGAAGAATCCCCATCATGATGGCATTGCGTCCCCCGGCCGCAGGTGAACCGGGACCACCGGAGTTGGCGGTATAACATAATGTCAGGGCGAACATCACCGCCAGGGCGCGGTCCTTCTTTATCCCGGCGGCTCGTATCGAAGTCACATAGACCATCATGAAAAGCGGCATAATAAAAGCCACCAGGGCATGTTCCGAAACAATGGAACAGCTAATCGCCAGCATGGGCAAGAACAGGAACAACAACCTCGGCAATGTTTTAGCCGGTCCCAGCAGCAGCAGACCGATACGCCGGTCCAGACCGGTTTTGGAAATAGCAACCGAGATCGCTAAGACCCCGAATATGAACAAAACGGCATCCTTGGCATAAGCCTGCGCGATGTTGTCCGGTCGCAGGATACCGAAGAAATACATTACAACACCCACCAGCAGCGCTGTAATTCCAACGGGAATAGCTCCGGATGCCCAGAATAAAGCTGCCACTACCAAAGTGGCCAGCATCACTCGGGCTTTGAACGAGACTTGTTCGGGTGACTCGTTGACCTTGACACTGTTGCCGCTTTCGTCCGTCTTAACGGTGTACATCTTGTTCTTGTGACTGTAATAATCGGCGATATTCTCTCCCTCACTCATCTGGCGATAGGCGGAATAGCCCATATTCAGATCAGTGGTTTGTCCTGTCTTGGGAGTTGACAGAATATCCAAAAGACGTTGCGGCGCCGGAGCAAAAATGAAAACGAGGAAGATTAAAAAGCCCAGCAAGATGATGCCTGGCCGGGAATTATGCGAACCTTTGAGCCAACCCCAAACCGAGCGGTTGGGAACGTGCGGGATTTCGTGGCGAGCCATGAGGTGCGGGCGATCTTCGCGGGCCTCCTCAATAGTCTTGATCAGTTGATCCAATTCGCACGGTTTCTCCAGATAAGAGAAAGCTTCGAGGCGACCGGTTTCCATGGCGGAAGCCATGGATCCCTGACCGGTCAACATAATCACCTGAACGGCGGGCCGGTATTTTTTGATCTCGGCTAAAGTGCGTTCACCGCTGATACCGGGCATCTTCAGATCGAGTAAAACCACATCGATATCGTTGTCGGCTCGGACCAGCTTGATGGCATAGTCACCGTTGCCCGCTTCGACTGTCTCGTAATTACGAAGATTCAGACGACGCGCCAGATCAGCACGAAACTGATGCTCATCGTCTACAAGAAGGATCTTTGACATTCGCTACCCCCTCTCCTGAAAAGGGGGAGTCGCTTCCAGCATTTGCCGAACTACTTCGTCACACAAATCGGCCAGTCGCACCAGCCCGATGGGGTGTCCATCCCTGGTCACCAGCGCAGAGAGACTTTGGAAAGCGATCAATTTATGGATCACTTCCGCGATAGTAGCAGTCACTTCGATATGTTCAGTGACCGGGTGCATCACATTTTTAACCGGGGTGGCGGCAGCGGCGCGGCATAAATCCGGGAAATCCATCTGCAACGAACGGGATCCATCCAGCATACTCTCCAGCACCGCTTCACTGACACCGGCTCTGGAAAGGGTATTCAAATCACCCAGGACCTGACTGCGAGGTTGCAGTCCGCGCATAATTGCCATTTGCCCGACTTTACCCACGATATTCCCCTGATCATCGGCTACCAAAACAGCCTGATAGGGGATTTTTCCATTTGCCACAGGCTCCCGGCGAGATTCATGAAGACGAATGGCCACCTCCCAAAGCGTTGCCTCCGAATCCACCAGAGGGTACTCATCGATCGGGACCATGATATCTTCAGCTGTCTTAAGACTCATAGATCGTCCTCATCTATCCTTCAAACTCATCTCTTGACCTTCTCCGGCAGCACGAGGGTAAACGTGCTCCCTTCTCCCTGGACCGAATCAACCTCAATGGTGCCACCCAGCCCGCGCACAATGCCGTAACTGACGGACATCCCCAGCCCGGTTCCCTTGCCTACTTCTTTGGTAGTGAAAAAGGGCATAAAGACTTTGTCAAGCTGTTCGGGTGTCATACCGCAACCGGTGTCGCTGATCGCAACCATGATCTTTCCTGCGGCGCGGGAAGTACTAATCGTGATTACGCCGGGACGACCGCCCATGGCGTCGGTGGCATTATTAATGATATTCAGAATAACCTGTTGTAGTTGGTTGATATCAGTCGTCAGCCTTGGCACCGATCTGTCGTATGAGCGCTCGATCTTGACGTTCGAAACAGCGAACTCCGGACCGAGCAAGTCATCGATCACACCATCGATTATTTCATGAATGTCGTAATCGCCCAGGTGGAAATCACTCTGTCTCACGAAACGCAGAAGTTTACGAGTGATGTCGCGGCATCGGAAGGCGGACTTCTGTATCGTCCGGAGTCGATTTAACAGATCCGTCTCATCCAGAGTCTGACCGAACTGAGGATCGGCGTAATCCAGAAGGAGTCCGGATTCCTCGGTTATCACCGCAAGAGGATTGTTGATCTCATGAGCGATACCCGCAGCGAGTTCACCGACCGAAGCGAGCTTGGAAGCATGTTCGAGCTGAGCCCGCGTCTGGTCCGCCTCTTTTTGCTGTTCCACCATCTTGTTGGAACGGTTGATAATAACCAGAAGAGCCAGAATGATCAATGAAGCTGAGACGATAAGCGATACCGGTTCAAGACCGCCCAGGATACCCTGATTGGGCGATACCGACTCCACGATCAGCGCCCAGTCGGCATTACGCAACCAACGGAAGGCAAAATGCTGAGCATGATGATCGATTTCGACGGCATCGTAACCATAGAGTTCGTCCGAGGGAACGGGAATGGGACATTTATCGAGCGGGTGAGCGATGCTTTCATGCACCAGTTGGTAGTCACCCTGACGATTGACAATGAAGGTCGAGACATTCGAGCCGGCCTGCTGTGACTCGATATATTCGTACATCCGGGCCGGATCAAGAGTCGCACGGAGCACCACAAAGCGGTTATCGGAATGCCGACTCACCGCAATCGTGAAGTGTGGTTGCTGGCGGAAACCAAGATAGATGTCGGTTATAACGAAGTTGTCGGCGGTTTCCTTGAGGGAACGATACCAGTTTTCATCCTGGTAATTGCGTGAGGTCAGCGACGGATGCGGTCCCGCATAGGCAACCTGCACACCTTCCGTATCGAAAAATCCAAGGTCGACGAAAGCATCGGACACACGCTGAAGATCGGCCAGATATTCGGTCATCTGATCCGAGTTGGGTTCGGTCGGAAAATGTGGGTTGTCGATCAAGTTGACGAGATTAACACGTCGCTCCGACAGAAACAGGTCTAGAGTATTTGCCTCATGCTCGGCAACGGCGCCGAGGTGAATCTGTCGGCTTTCATCGCGAAGGCCAACCGAAAGGTATTGAAAATAGACGGACAATAGAATGAGCGGGGCGATATATGTAATCGCCATACGCATGAATTGTCGTCTTCGCCATTCGCGATAATGCTCCGGCTTGAAAGGCAGGAGCTCACGGGAGTCTAAGGTTGCTTGTTTTTTTCTCTCCATTTCGCCACGCTTAAAGTGTCCCCTAACTACTGAGCCGGGATTCGCGATAATCCGGCTTGGTTGGCAAAGAATCCGGCGTACGATCGTTTTGCCTGCTCGCGGGCCGACCGAGCCGTTCCAACACCGATTTTGCTCGCGAGGGTGAGTTGGGCCCGTGGGCATACGTCGGAGTGGGATATATTCTGTAAAGTTGCTGATACTTCTCGGGTGTCAGCCTTGGCATAATAACATTGGCTCCGCATTGAAGACCTAACAGGAGGCCGTCTTTATCGACCGTAGCCAGAGCGGAAGTGGCCGGGATGTGTGCCTCAGGGCAGACAAGCCGGGTCAATGCCAGCACCTTACGGGCCAGCAGACTTACCCGCGCCGAGATCCGACTGGCTCTTTCCTTGGCCGTGGTTTTGCCAAGGGGAGTCTGAGGATTGGCAATATAAGGTCCGGAACCGACCATATACAACTCGATATCCCGAAAGGTGAGGATGTCTTCGGCGATGCTCTCGAGTGTTTGGCCGGGCAATCCAACCATAATGCCGCTACCGATATTGTAGCCAATGCGACGAAGTTTCAGCAACAGTTTTATGCGATCAATCGGTCCGGACGGACCAATCGGATGAAGTTTGCGATACAGTTCGCCGTCGCCGGTTTCAAACCGGAGCAAACAGCGTCTTGCCCCCATATCATACCAATAACGATAATCATCCTCCGATCTCTCCCCCACCGAAAGCGTGACTGTTAAACCATAATTGAGAGTTATCTTACGGATTAACTTGCCAAGCCACTCTCGGGGCATTGAGGGCATTTCACCTGACTGGAGTACGACTGTGCCATATCCGAGACGGGCGGCATTTTCAGCACATGCAAGCACCTCGCCGGTGCCCATGCGATAGCGCAACAACTCGCTGTTGGGATGACGCAGGCCGCAATACAGACAGGTACGACAGCAATCATTGCTGAACTCGACCAGACCCCGAAGATGCACGGTGTCTCCAACCCGTTCACGGCGAACTTGATCCGCCATGGTCCACAACTGATTCAGTTGCGACCGGTCGGTTGTTTTGAGCCACTCAACGATGTCTTTTGCGGTAATGGTCAGGCGCTCTGACACTGTTTTCTCTCCTGTCTGAACACTTTCATGGCGCGATCGAGGATGCCGTGGCAATAGGCGATGGCCATGCCGTAGTTCGTAATCGGTACCCGGGCGGATTTACAAGCCAGGATGCGCGAGAGGATCTCACGCCGGTTGGCCGTACAAGCGCCACAGTGTACAACTAGCTGATACTTGCTTAAATCGGTCGGGAAATCATGCCCACGGACATGGTCGAAATTCAGAGGCTGTCCTACCCGTTCGGTGATCCAGTTGGGTAGTTTAACGCGGCCGATATCCTGCTCGATAGGGTGATGGGTACAATGCTCGGAGATCAACACCCGGTCTCCGGCATGGAGATGATCTATCGCTTCGGCGCCCTCGGCTAATGCGTCAAGGTCACCTTTCATACGCGCGTAAACAATGGAAAAACTGGTCAACATCACATCGGATGGTGTCTTGCTCGCTACGAATTCAAAAGCCTGTGAGTCAGTGACCACCAGGTACGGTGGGCGAACCAGACGTTCCAGCGCCTGGACATATTCGGTCTCACGGACCGTGAGAGTGACCGCACCGGTATCGAGCAGATCACGGATCGTTTGCACCTCCGGCAGAATCAAACGTCCGCGCGGAGTTTCTTTGTCGATCGGCATGACCAGCACGACCGTCTCTCCTTTGGGGACGACATCGGAAAGAATGGTCGGGTTTTCCAGATAGTCGGCCGGAACAGACTCCACCAGGGCACGCCGCAGAGCATTCATGCCGGTGTTGTTTTTCACCGAGGTCAGAACCAGCGGGATACCCCGTTGACCGAGGTCCACCACCAATGATGTAGCCGGGGGTTCAATATCGCATTTGTTGGCCACGGCAATCACGGAAGCTTTGCGAGCTTTGAGTTCGCGCAGCAGCAATTCTTCCGGCTCCCCCCAATCTTCGCCGCAGAACATAATCAAACCCACATCAATGCGATTGATTACCTTGTTGGTGGCTTCAATCCGCAGACTGCCCAACTCGCCAATATCGTCGATCCCGGCCGTGTCAATGAGAACTACCGGTCCAATCGGCAGCATCTCCATGATCTTATCGACCGGATCGGTAGTAGTGCCCGGTTTATCGGAGATAATGGAAACGTCACGATGTGCCAGGCGGTTAATAAGGCTCGACTTACCACAATTGCGTCGACCGAAAATACCGATATGCAGGCGCATTCCTTTGGGTGCGGCTCTCATAATGCTGTCTCCTCGCCGCCGAGTGACTCCCGACCGGTCTCTTGAGACCGGTGACAGTAGGCCCGTTCGGACAATAGCTCATTCACAAAATCGACCATGGCATCAAGATGAGCGGAGGTGAGTTCGCCCAAATCACTGCAAACCATACCAAGGTGATCATCCAGTTCAATCAGACGCAGGTCGGCATCGGCCGGGGCGTTTGATACATGTCCGGCAAGATAACTCCAACGCGGTCCGTTTATTTCGACAAACCATACTTCGGCCCGATAATCACGCCACACCAGTCGTGAAATAGTATCCAGGGCTCGCCTCAGAGTCAGCTCAGCCACACAGACCGAGGTGAATCGAAGCCAGCGCTTAAAGTCTGATATCGCGCCCACCACGATTTACCTCCTCCAGAAGGTGTGACACTCGACCGGACATCCCGGGCGACAATTCCGCGATTTTTTCCTGGATCAGCTTCTCTCCAACTTCTTTGGTCTTCGGTGAAGCATAATCACGCAGGTACTCGGCTAAAGTAAGAATCGCATTCGGGATACAGAACTTGTGCACCTCCCCCTTGCGGGCGATAGCCATGAAACTCGATCCCGTCCGACCGCAGCGATAACCGGCGGTACAAAATGAGGTCAGGAAACCGGCCTCGGCCAATTCACAAACGACCTCATCCAACTCGCGGGTGTCCCCCAGCATGAACTGCTGACGATGTTCATCCTGGTCATAGTCCTTTTGTGCATAACCGGCCAGACCGATCCTGGTTGAGGCATCGGTTTGCGTACAGGCGTTTTTCAACGCCGGCATACGTACTTCCCGCGGCTCACGGGCAGTGATAATCATGCCGGTGTACGGCACCATCAGTCTGATGACCGCGATCATACGAAGGAAATCACGATCGCTCACGAGATAAGGATTGTCGGTGTCACACAATGGGGCGCCTGAAGCATGGCGCAGACGCGGGAACGAAATCGTATGCGGTCCGATACCGCCGAAAGTCTTTTCAAGATCGATCGTATGATAAAGCAAACCCAGCAACTCGAAGCGCCAGTCGTACAATCCCAGCAGAGCACCGATGGCGACATCGTCAATTCCGGCTTCCTGCGCTCGATGTAAAGCATAAAGACGCCATGGGTAGTTGGACTTGGGTCCCCTGGGATGTACCCGTTTGTAGGTTTCATGATGATACGTTTCCTGGAACACCTGAAAAGTACCGATGCCTACATCATGGAGAACTTTGTAGTCATCAACGGTCATAGGCGCGGCATTGATATTCACGCGCCGAATTTCACCGTTGCCGACTTTCGTATTATAAACGGTTTTAATAGATTCTTGAATATAATCGACACCGGAGCGACGATGCTCACCGAAAACCAGCACTGATCGCTTATGGCCGAGTTTTACCAGAGCGCGTATCTCCTCCGCCAGTTCTTCCATATTAAGCAACATCCGCCGAATTTCCTTATTCTCGGCCCGGAAGCCGCAATACAAACAGGAATTTTCACAGATGTTGCCGCAGTAGACCGGTGCAAATGTGACCACCCTCGGACCATAGACATGCTGCCGGATATCGGCAGCGGCCGCGAATATCTCTTCCCAAAGTTCCTCGTCGGTAACATTGGCAAGAAGTGCCGCCTCAGCCGGTTCCAAACGCTGAAGCGAACGAGCTTTGGCAATTACCTCACGAACCGCCGAGGGCTCCGGTTTGGAGTTTTTCTCGAGCAGTTCATGAATCAGCGCATCATCGATGAAGTCGTGTCCGTCGTGAAAAAAACGAGCGGGATTGTCAATCGGCTTCAAAGGACGCGGACCGTCCGGTCGAACCGGTTGCTGTGCGTTATGTAGCATCGTCTGGCTCCTGATTACCCCCATTTTCTGAATTAACTTGATCGTTCATCCCCCCCTGGAATTTGCGGGGCAATGTTACGGCAAACAAAGACCCGAGACCTTCTTCACTCTCGACATGAATCTGACCACCGTGTCGTTGTACGATTCGCTGAACTATTGCCAGCCCCAGCCCCGTTCCGGTAGCCTCATGACGTCGGGCGTTGTCGGCCCGATAAAATTCGTTGAAAAGATTCGGCAAGGCATCTTTCGGGATGCCAATACCGTTATCACTCACCTGGATGCGAACCGATCCGCCGTTGCTGGGATAGGCCTCCACTTTGATACTGCCGCCCACGGGAGTGTATTTGAGAGCGTTGGAGATAAGATTTTCCAGCAATTGACTGAGCGCATCGGGATCACCTTCAACAGCAGGCAAATCATCGTCGATGGTCAACTTGAGGGCGGTCTTGCGTTCGACCGCTTCATCCATAAACGTCCGATAAACTCTCCCGATGAGATCAGTCAGGTTTACCAGTGTAAAAGCCCGTTCGCGAACGGCTTTCTCCGATTCAGTCAGGAGAAGCAGTTCATTGACCATCGTTACCATGCCGCTGGCGCGCCGCCGCATACGCGCAAGCTGCTCTTTCTGATCGTTATTGAGCGGACCGATATACTCATTCAGGACGACATCGAGCATGCTGGTCATGGCTGCAATCGGGGCGCGAAGATTATGCGCCACTCGCATCATGAAAAACGAGCGCTCTTTACCCAGCCGTTCAATCGCTTCATAAGCCAGAGCATTGTCAATGGCAATAGCCGCCAGAGCCGCCGCCAGTCGATAAAATTGCACGTCGTCCTCGGAGAAACGATCACTCTTCGAACAGTAAGCCCCCAAAATGCCGATATTCCGCCCCTCCACCGTCAACGGAACGAACAACACCGAATTTACCCCGACTCCACGAAGTCGGTCGGCCAACTGAAAGTTTTTGCTGTCGACGATATCGCCGACGACAAACGGTTCTCCATTCATAACGCGTTGACTGACCGGGCTGCGCGATAGTTCGATCCGCATCCCTTCAAGCACACGCGTAACCTCTCCATGAGTCGCCTTAACGGCCAAACTCACCCCATCGTCAGCCATCAACTTGATCGACGTACCCATAACCTCACCGATTTTGGCCAACTCGGCAGTAGTAATCGAAAGAACGCGATCCAGATCACGTTCGCGTCCGATTGCCTGGACCATGGAAAAAAGACCGCTGAGTCTTCGGTTGAGACTGTCGATCATTCGAGATAAGTCGACAAGGGTATTGATCCTCCGGCGAAGCATCGTCATGATCACGGTTGTCGAAGCCGCCGTGATCAAAACCGAAGCAGAGAAGAAACAGAGCTGAATGAAAATACGAACGGGGTGTTCGTAAATAGTCGAGGCATGGCCGTCGACAACCACCGGATGATGGGTCATCCAGCCCTGATTCTCCGCCAGAGCTATAAAAGATACACCGAGTATAACCAGAGCCGCGAAACCATAACTGGAACGGGGGCGCAATAGAATAGAGGCGAATATAATGTGGAAGATGAAAAAGAAGATAAGTGGACTGGTTATTCCCCCGGTGAAATGTATCAGCAAAAACATAGCGGCATAGTCACACGAGACCTGCCACCGGGTGAAGGATCTGATCGCCTGGCGCTGTTTCGAGGTAACCACAACCGGCAGGCGATGGCGCCAACGGTAAAACAGCGCATTGTAGAACAAAACCAGCAGAGCGACACCATAGAGCACCCCCGGGGAGGCCAAATCAATCCCCAAATAAGGAGAGATAAAAGTCCCCACGGCTATGCCGATCGGCACGAACCATCGCAGCTTGATGAACCAGATTGACCGATCGCGCAGTTCACCCAGAATAATCCGGCGACCACGCTGCCAGTCTTCCGGCAGATCAAATAAACCGCGCTCGGTGCTGTCGAATAATGCGTCCACTGCTTCGCTCTTCCTGCCTACGATTAATCCTCCAGGATCGCTTTGAGCTTAGCCAACAGCCGCTCCGGTTCGATTGGCTTCTCAAAGATCCATTTGGCCGGCCATTGCTGGCCCATGATATGCTGGTACTGATCCGGGCCTTCATCCCGCACTTTATCGAGGAAACTGGTAAGCATAATAATCGGCGTTTCCTCACAACCCGGCCTGGCCCTCAGATCGTGGGCCAGGTCGAATCCTTCAGTGTCGGTAGTCATCATCACATCGAGGATGATGATATTAGGCGTAATCGTGTCCAACAATTTCATGGCCTGTTTTCCGTCGGCCGCCGCTTCCACACGATAGCCGTTGTTTTCCAATATGATCTTCAACGACTGGCGAATGTCGCGGTCGTCATCGACGACAAGAACTAATGGGTGGCTATCCATGACTCTTTGTCTCCTTCAAGTGGCTCAGCGTCCATCGGCCTGGCCGGTTTATAGCTGGTATGCAGATAATGATGTGCAACCTCGCTATTTGGCTCCTTCAGGAACTTCCTATAAGCTTCCGAGAGTGACGGGTTCTCATGCGACTGACGCAATTCCTGAACCTCGGCATCATCTCGATACAAAGCATTAGAGCGTGCCCGGAGCTTGCTGACATTGACAGGCAGAGGCTGACCGCCGCCGCCCACACAACCGCCGGGACAAGCCATTATCTCAATGAAATGATATTCGGACTCACCCGCAACGATTTGGTCAAGAACTTTGCGGGCATTGGCAAGACCGTGAGCCACAGCCACCTTCACCGGACCGAGCTTACCGACTTCAATCGTAGCTGCCTTGATACCTTCCAGACCACGCACCGGTTCCACATCCAACTTGGGCATGTTGCTGCCGGTTACGACGGCATAGACAGTTCGCAAAGCCGCTTCCATAACACCGCCGGTAGCTCCGAAAATGGTCGCGGCGCCGGTGTATTCTCCCATGGGCGGATCATACTCGGATGATTCGAGGGTTGCGAAGTCCAGACCCATCTGACGAATCATGCGTCCCAGCTCACGGGTGGTCAGAACGGCGTCGACGTCGCGGTATCCGGAGGAGTTCATTTCGGGCCGCGTTATCTCGAACTTCTTGGCCGTGCAAGGCATGATCGAGACTACGAATATCTCGCTCGGATCGATGCCGGCTACCTGGGCATAATATGATTTCGCCAGTGCGCCGAACATTTGCTGAGGCGATTTGCAGGTACTGATGTGCCCCAGCAAATCAGGATAGGTATGTTCGGCAAAGCGAATCCAGCCGGGGCAACAGGAGGTGATCATGGGCAGAGTGCCACCGGACTCAATACGAGCCAGGAGCTCGTTCCCTTCCTCGACAATAGTCAAGTCGGCAGCGAAGTTGGTATCGAAGACTCGATCGAACTTCATCGCCCTGAAGGCTGTGATCATCTTCCCTGTTACCAGAGAACCGGCCGGCAGACCCAGCTCTTCGCCAAGAGAGGCTCGAATAGCCGGCGCCGCCTGTACCACCACATGTTTTTTCGGATCTTCAAGAGCCGCCCAGACCAGGTCGGTATCGTCTTTTTCAACGATAGCTCCGGTCGGACAAACAACTGCGCACTGACCACAATAGGTGCAGTCGGTATCGGCCAATTTCGCTCCCATGGCCGGGACAATGCGACAGTCAAAACCTCGTCCTTCCGGTGTCAGAATGTGAACACCCTGAACCTCGGCGCAGACCGTGACACAACGGAGGCAGTTGATGCACTTGTCGGTTTCACGAACGAGCGCCGGTGAGGAATTGTCGATATTGCGAACGGCCGGGGTAAATTCCCGGTCGAACCGGATTTCCCTCACTCCCAGACGAGCTGCTACTTTTTGAAGCAGGCAGGAACCGTTCTTGACGCAGGTATTACAATCGGCCGGGTGATCCGAGAGCATGAACTCGATGATATCACGACGTGCCTTGCGTACCCTGCTGGTATTGGTTCGCACCCGCATGCCGGCGGCTACCGGGTAGACGCACGACGCTACCAGTGAGCGAGCGCGATCCACCTCAACCACACAGACACGACAGGCGCCGGGAGCGTGCGAAATGTGTTCCATCGCACACAGGGTCGGAATCTCGATTCCGAGTTCACGAGCAGCGTTGAGAATCGTTGTGCCCGCAGGAACCGTTACGACCCGATCGTCTATGGTCAATGTTACCATATTGTTCTTGTCTATCATAATCCTACTCCGCTTTCCCGCGATCACCGTCGCAACGAAGACAACGACTGGCTTCCCTTATGGCCGTCTCGCGGTCATAGCAATGCTCGACCTCGGCATAGCTGCCTATGCGATCAACCGCAGCCAGTTCCGGGATTGCTTCTCGAGGCCGGGACACGGTCTCTTCCTCGACTTCATAAGGAATATCAATTTTAGGTCTGGCCGGTTTCACGTAAGCCGGTTCACCGTTAGCCTTGCGGATAGCAGCATCGATTTCCTGAGCTGCCACACGCCCGGCTTGAATCGCCTCGACTACAGTAGCCGGACCCAGAGCGACATCGCCGCCGGCCCAGACACACTCGTCAGAGGTACGACTCTGGCGATCGACCTTGACCTTGCCTTTTTCGGCCTTGACCGAATCGCACTTCTCAAGGCAGGCGAAATCAGCCGCCTGACCAACCGCGGAGATGACCGTATCGACCGACACCGTATAATCGGAGCCATCGATCGGCACCGGTCGGCGGCGTCCGCCGGAGTCAAACGAGCCCAGTTCCATACGCTGCAGGGTCATGGCCGAAACATGGCCATTATCCGATTGCAATGAAACCGGCGCCGACAGGAATTCCATCTTGACTCCTTCGGCGATAGCCGCTTCGACTTCCTCGGCCAGGGCGGGCATATCGTTGCGTTCACGACGATAGAAAATAGTAACCGTCTCGGCCCCTTCACGCAGCGCGGTGCGGGCCGCGTCAATAGCGCTGTTGCCGCCGCCGATCACCGCAACGTTGCGGCCGATCTTCGGCGCCTGGTTGAGATTGAACTGACGCAGTAATTCAACCGCACCGAATACTCCGGGCTTGTCTTCACCCGGAATACCCATGGTCCAACTCTGGTGCGCGCCGGTGGCGATATATATCGCTCGGTAATCCTTTTTAAGATCGTTCATCAGGATGTCCCGACCGATACGGGTTTTGGTGCGAAGCTCAACCCCGGTCGCCAGGATATCATCGATTTCTTTCTTGATAACATCCCTGGGCAAACGGTATTCGGGGATAGCATAGCGCATCATGCCGCCCGGTTCGGGCAGTTCCTCGAACACGGTGACGGCATAGCCGCGACGACGCAGTTCAAGAGCGGCGGTAAGTCCCGCCGGCCCGGCGCCGATAATCGCGATCTCTTCCGAACGCGTCGTCGGCAGTTCCTTCACAGGATCATGTTTGGCGTTGTCGGCAGCATAACGTTTCAGATGCCTTATGGCCAACGGTTCGTCGAGTTGAGCACGACGGCAATGAAGCGTGCACGGCTGTCCACAAACGCGCCCACAGATCGACGGGAACGGGTTGGTTTCACTCAGGACTCGATAGGCGTCATCGACACGGTCGGCCCTGATCAACGCCAGGTAAGCCGGAACGTCGGTATCGATCGGACAGGCGTGCTGGCAGGGACTCTTGAACATCCCACTGCAAACACCGGCCCGGCACTTCTTGTCCCGAATGTGCTCTTCGTATTCATGACGGAAATAACGAATGGTGCTGAGCACTGGATTCGGAGCCGTCTGACCGAGACCGCACAGAGCCGCGTCTTTGATGGTTGTAGCGAGAGATTCGAGCAGCTCGATATCCCCTTCGCGACCTTCACCGTGGCAGATCCGCTCGAGGATTTCGAGCATGCGACGAGTTCCGATACGGCACGGAGTGCATTTACCACAGGACTCATCCTGGCAGAAATCCATGAAGAAACGAGCGACGTCCACCATACAGGTGTTCTCGTCCATCACGACCATTCCGCCCGAGCCCATAATAGCACCGGCCTTTACAATTTCATCGTAATCGACCGGAATGTTAAGCATGTGAGCCGGGATGCAGCCGCCGGAGGGTCCGCCCAACTGCACCGCTTTGATACGCTTGCCGTCCGGAACACCGCCGCCGATCTTCTGAATGATCTTATCCAGCGGTGTCCCCATCGGGACTTCGACCAGACCAAAATTGTGAATCTTGCCTGAAAGGGCGAATACTTTCGTCCCCTTGGCCGACTCAGTCCCTATTTTTGCGTATTCCGCCCCACCGTGAGATATGATCTGCGGGATGTTGCCATAGGTCTCAACGTTGTTGAGCACCGTCGGCTTGGCCCAAAGACCGGACACGGCCGGGAAGGGCGGACGCGGCCGTGGCGTGCCACGTTCGCCCTGGATTGACAGCATAAGAGCCGTTTCCTCACCACATACAAAGGCCCCGGCGCCTTTGTATATTTCCAGATCGAAACCGAATCCGGTCCCGAAAACATCGGGGCCGATGAGCCCGGCTTCGGTTGCCTGGTCGATCGCTGTCTGCAAGCGCTGCAGGGCGAGCGGGTATTCGGCCCGGCAATAGACATAGCCGTGATGAGCGCCGATGGCGCGGGCGGCTATGATCATACCTTCAAGTACGGCATGCGGATCGGATTCCAGAAGACTGCGATCCATGAAAGCGCCCGGGTCACCCTCGTCGGCGTTACACAGGACGTACTTGGTATCTCCTTTGGCAGAGGCGCAGAATTCCCATTTCAAACCAGTTGGGAAACCGCCGCCCCCACGGCCGCGAAGGCCTGATTCTTTGACTTCGTTGATAATATCCCGCGGTTCCAGTTCGGTCAAAGCCCGATACAAACCACGATAACCATCGCGCCAGATGTAGTCTTCAATGCGTTCGGGATTGATAACACCGCAATTCCGAAGCGCCACCAACGTCTGTTCCGCGATGAACGGCAACGACGATACCGTCCGGTAGATTTCTCCGGTGATCTCGTCGTGGAACATAAGCCGTTCCACCGGCTTATTTTGGCCGAGATGTTCGCGCACCAACTCTCCGACATCGTCGGGAGTCAACCGCTGGTAGAAAATCTCACCCGGGTTAATGATGGCCACCGGACCAACGGCACAGAAACCCATACAGCCACAGTCGTCTACCACGATGTTGGCTTTAAGTCCCTGGCGTTTAATTTCGTCCTCGAAAAGACTTTTAAGTGTCTCCGCCCCGGCGGCGCGACAAGCCGTACCGGCACAAACCGCTACGTGGAACTCGCATTTCTTTCTGGCATCGTCAACCCGCTGCTTGATCGCATCGAGATCGGCCAGATTGCGGATTGACGGAGTGACCCGCGAGGGCATTGGTGTCGTACTCATCGCTGCCACCCGTATGATTTAAGGATTGAGTCCAGACGAGCCACCTTCACCTGCTGGTGAATGTCTTTACCGATCATCACCACCGGCGCCAATCCGCAGGCGCCCAGGCAACGAACCGAGTGTAACGAAAACAAGCGGTCATCCGTACATTGGTTGAGCCCGATCTTCAGTTTTTTCTGTAGTTCGGACATGATCTGAGCTCCGCCTCGCACATGGCAGGCGGTTCCCTGACAAACGAGAATCTGATACTTGCCGCGTGGCTCCATCGTGAAAAACGAGTAGAACGTCACGACGCCATATACTTTGCTGAGCGGCAAGCCAAGGCCGCGGGCAACGCGCCGCTGGACCTCGGCCGGCAGATAGCCGACGATATTCTGGACTGCCTCAAGCGTTGGAATTAACGATCCGGGCCGACCACTGAAGCGAGCGATCTCCCTGTCTACGGCAGACCAGTCTATTGACTGTGCTTGACCGGTCGAAGAGACACGGTCGAGGGTGCTTGACCCCGGCATATGACAACTCCTGATCTTCACTGCTTCCAGTATTCGAAGAACGGCGCAACCCATTCTCCGACTATTACTTATTTCGTGATTGAGTATACAAAGTACGTGCCAACTGAACAGCCGTCAAACAACATTGATAAGCCATTACAACAACGATAGTTACACGCCTACAACCAACCCCTCCCGTCAATACCGATTGTGCCATATTGTATCGGTGTCAGGATGTTTTACAAGGTGAAAAATAGATTGACAGGCAATCAGATTTGATCAGCCTGAACCACTTGGCATTTATCTTGCTAATCACCGCAAAGCTCCGTATCGTTCAAGCTGATACGAGGTTAAAAACCGGCTGTAACAGGTTGTAGCAGTTGAGATTTTTCCGTAAAGCAAAACTCTGGACACGCCTGCTGGGTGCGATTATTGCCCTGGCCATAATTAACATACTCGTAGCAGTAGCATTGCTCTGGTACAGCAATCAGACTGAAGCTCTTTTCACCGGGGTTATGGACGAAGCCATGACCGGCCTGGTCCTGGCCGAAGAACTCACCACCGCTCTGGCCAGTCAAAAGGGATACGCATCGTACTATTTCATCGATCATGACCCGGCCTGGATTGTTCAGATCAATCAGCAGGCAGACCAATTCGAACGGTATTTGCAGGATGCGATGGCGGTTGACACCACCGGGCATTCACGAACCATTCTCATGCAGATCGGTCAGGAGTTCCGGCAATACCGCCAGAGCAAAGACCTTGTAATCGAACGTTATCAGGCTAAGGAATATGACGCCGGGCGCGAATTGCACAAAGGCGTACACACCCATTTCCAGCAATTACTGGATCTTTGTAACGAGTATGTTGATACCAAACGCAAACAAATGAATCTGGATGTAGGGAAATTCCAGAACCAGGTAGGGGGACTTCGCACTACCGTAGTCGCAGTGGTTACGATCGGTATTATTCTTGCCGGGGGATTGGTATTGCTGCTTCAGCGCGAGGTACTTCAACCCATTCGCCAGATCAGTTCGGAAGCCAGTCACGGTAAGGAAACCGTCGAGGGTCAGGATGAGATTGCCGCCCTGGGAGCCCATGTTCGCGGACTAGTGGAACACATCGATCATAGCCAGGCGGAAATTGAGCGAAGCCGCTCACAACTGATGAAATCAGAGAAGCTGGCAGTGATCGGCCGTCTGGCGGCGGAGGTAGCTCATACCATTCGAGGACCGATGACCTCGATTGGTCTGCGGCTTTATTCTCTCGAACAAGCGGGGAGGTTCAACGAGGAACAATCCGAGGACCTGCAAGCGATCAGCGACGACCTCAGTTATCTCGACAATATAATCAGGAATTTCCTCGAATTCTCAAGGGCGCCGAAATTGAAAAGATCGGTGCAATCGATAACGGTAATCCTCAGCCAGTGCCTCCAGTTACTGGAACATACGCTTGAGAAGTACAAAGTTGAAGTTGTGCGAAAACACTCCACCTTTCCTCTTCAATGCAAGGTAGACAGTGAATTGCTCAAAGAGGTTTTCGTTAACCTCATCGTCAATGCTTGCGAGGCCATGACCGATGGGGGTACATTGCATATAAGTGAGCACTTCGTTGAAGACAGCGACGTAGGTGAAGCGGTTGCAATAGAGCTACGCGATACCGGACCCGGCATCGACGAAGGAGTGATCAACCACCTCTTCGAACCGTTCGTTACGACTAAAGACGACGGTACCGGGTTGGGCTTGTCGATTTCATCGAGAATCGTAAAAGAGCACGGCGGCCAGCTAAAAGTAACATCACAGAAGGGCGTTGGCGCCACTTTCACGGTGCTGATACCGACTGTACGAGTATAGGAGACGACGGCTTGGGTTTGATTCTGATAGTGGACGACGACACCCGGTTGCGCACCAGTTTCGAACGGCTGTTGATTAGCGCCGGTCACAAAATCGTTACGGCTTCCAGTGGTGAAGACGGCCTGGTAGCGGTTGAAAAATATCGACCGGAATTGGTGGTTATGGATGTACGGTTACCGGGCATGAACGGCCTGGAAGCACTGGCCGCTTTGCATGAACGCGATTCGCGCCTGCCGGTAATCATCATGACCGCCTTTTCGACCACCGATACGGCTATTGAAGCGACCAAGCGCGGGGCATTCGATTACGTCCTCAAACCGTTCAAGCCCGAGGAAATGCTGGACCTGATCGACACCGCTCTCGAAGCGAGTGATCGCATGCGCTCACAAGTCCAGATTAACGGCGGAGCAATAACCGATATCGGGGAAGCTCTGATCGGCCGCAGTGAAGCGATGCAGGAAGTATTCAAGTCGATTGGACGCGCCGCCGCTACCGATGCCACCGTGCTTATCCGAGGGGCTTCCGGCACCGGCAAGGAGCTGGTCGCACGGGCTATCTATCAGCACAGTCCGCGTAAAGAACGCCCGTTTACCGTGATAAACTGCGTCGCTATTCCGGAGACACTTCTCGAAAGCGAACTGTTCGGTTATGAATCGGGAGCTTTTACCGGCGCCACGCATCGTAAAATCGGTAAAATCGAACAGGCCGAGGGGGGCACGGTACTGCTCGATGAAGTCGGTGATATGTCGCCGCTGATCCAGGCAAAAATCCTCCGTCTGCTACAGGAAAAGAGCCTCGAACGCCTCGGCGGGAATGAGATTATTCCGGTCGATGTCCGCATTCTTGCAGCCACTAATCGCAATCTGGAAAAGGCTCTGGCCGAGGGATTATTCCGCGAAGACCTTTACTACCGCATGCGCGTGGTTACGATCGACCTGCCAACGCTCGCCGAACGCGGAGACGATATCGACATACTGGCCGATTATTTTCTCAATCGTTTCGCAAACGAATTGTCGTGCGACAATCCCGGTCTCTCCGACGAAGCTCGCGCAGCCTTGCGCTCTCACGACTGGCCCGGAAACGTACGCGAACTGTCTAACACGTTGCAGAAAGCACTCATTTTTTCGCGAGGATTCGCTATTCAGGTCAAAGACCTGGCTCTGGAAGAATACCGAAACGAGTCGGAGACCTCGCATCGCGACTGGGAATCGCTGATGCGTCAAATGGTACGGGAGAAAATCAGATCGGAATCAGATCGTGACGTGCTGACCCAGGTAAGAGATCAGGTAACGAGGATAGCGATTCTCGAGGCTCTCGAAATAACCGACAACAACCGCTCTCAGGCCGCTCGACTTCTGGGCATTACACGACCGACCCTGCACGCGAAAATGGAGCAATTGGGCATCACCAAAGGTTCGGAGTCTCGCGGCAAAGAAGAAGCGTGAGTGATAACTCCGAACGAGCGGGGCCTTCCCGCCTTCTCCCCGGTTTTTCGTTGAAACCATCCGAATAGCCCCGGCCAAATCGCTTGCCAAAGCATAGTCGTTTGTTTACCATTTGCGATGTGACCAGGCATTGCTAATGAAACCTTCCAATTCACGGGATCAAATATGAAGCGCTCTATCTTTATTGACGCATCAATGCGTTTTGTGGGGGCTTTTCTGGGTGCGGTCGTGGTCCTGGCGGCGACAATCGTCCGGGCCGATCAGACCAGTCCCGTTCAAGGCATAAGAGACAACACCCCTGCGGCTCAGGCATTCATCAATGCGACTATCGTACCGGAGCCGGGGAAACACCTCGATTCAGCCGTTTTGATAATCGATAAAGGCCGAATCGCAGCGGTTGGGACAAACATCAAAATACCTGAATCAATTCCGACGACCGACCTGAACGGCGCCTGGATATTCCCCGGATTCATTGACCCCTATTGTGAATACGGTTTGGATATGCCGAACGAAGGGCCGGGACCATTTTTCGGTCCGCCGCAGTATGAGACCGAACGTGTCGGCGCCAACTGCTGGAACGATGCCGTTCACTCCGACCGCCGTTGGTTCGAGCAGTTCAAGCCCGATGAACGGCAAAGCGAAGAAATGCTCAAGCTCGGATTTACCGTCGTGCAGTCGCTAGGCCAGGACGGCATTTTTCAGGGAGAGAGTTTTGTCACCCTTCTCGGAGAGGGTCTGCCGAACGATCTGATTCTTCACGAGCTCTGGCGTCAGGGGCTGTCGTTTGACAAGGGCAGATCACAACAGCAATACCCGACATCGCTGATGGGGACGATTGCCCTGATCCGGCAGATATTCTATGACGCTGAATGGTACGGCAAGGCCCGGGAAGCTTATCGGCAGAATCCAAACCAGGAGCACCTCGAATTCAACGCCGCCCTGAGCAACCTTACTCTTTACGGTATCACTCCTTTCGTATTCGACGGCGGCGATGATCTTTATTCTCTCAATCGTTTCGACCGCATCGCACGGGAATTCGGACTGAATTATGTAGCTGTCGGCAGCGGTAAAGAGTATCAGCGTCTGGACGATATCGCCGCCCTTAAACGCAGCCTGATTATCCCTCTCGACTTCCCTGAGACACCGTCGGTCGAGACAATGGAAGATCGTCTGGACGTGACTCTCGCCCAACTTCGGCACTGGGAAATGGCGCCGACCAACCTGGCTCGACTGGATCAAGCGGGAGTCAGGTTGGCCGTCACCACCCACCGACTGCAGAATAAAGAGGATTTCTGGCATAATCTGAGACAAGCCATAAAATACGGCCTTGCCCCCGATCGCGCCCTGGCGGCTCTTACCGTCGTGCCGGCTGACATCTGCGGTATCACCGATCAGTGCGGGACAATCGAAAAAGGCAAACTGGCTAATTTTATCATCTGTAAGGGTGACATTTTCGAGGAAGAACAGAAGATTTATTCGGTGTGGACTGCCGGTAACGAGAACATTATTGAGATAATGCCGACAACGGACTTCACCGGCGAATACAAACTGACGATCAATGATACCGAATACAGCCTGACTCTGTCAGGTGAACCACTTAAAGGGAATATCTCGCACGATGAGTGGCGAACGGACCTGGGAAAATTAGAAACCGATCGCAATAAGATCGAGTTTTCAGTTTCACTTGACAGCTCCGATGAGAACGGGCTGGCTCAGCTTTCCGGTCGTAAAAACAACAATACGATCCGCGGCAGATGCGTTCTTGCCGACGGCTCGACGACAGCTTTCGACGCTGTTCGCACCGGCCCGGCAAGGGAAGAAAAGGGCGGACCGCCTCGCCCGGACGGACCGGAAGACAAGGCGCCCGAACCGTTGGTCGCTCGGTTGACATATCCTAATAAGGCCTTCGGAGTTGAATCGCTCCCCCCGCAGAACGAAGTCCTGATTCGCCATGCTACCGTCTGGACTGCGGACAGCGCCGGAACGATCGAGAATTGTGATATCCTGATCAAGGACGGATTCATTGCCGAGGTTGGTCCCGGCCTTGCGGCGGGCGACAACACTGAAGTGATCGACGCCGTCGGCAAACATGTTACTCCCGGAATCATTGACGCTCATTCTCACATAGCCGTCGCCGGGGATATCAACGAAGGCACCCACAGCCTCACCCCGGAAGTTCGTATCGGCGATGTGATCGATCCCGAACAGATCAGCATCTATCGCCAGTTGGCCGGTGGCGTCACCGCCTGTTTGACGTTGCATGGATCGGCCAATCCAGTCGGGGGTCAATGCCAGGTGCTCAAACTGCGTTGGGGCCGTAACGCGGAAGACATGAAATTCCGGGAAGCCGCCCCGACGATCAAATTCGCTATGGGTGAAAATGTCAAGCAGTCCAATTGGGGCATGATGATGCAATCGCGCTACCCGCAATCCAGGATGGGCGTTACCAACATCATGGCCGATCTCTTTTCAGCCGCACGCGAATATGAGATATCGTGGGAGCAATACAACAAACTGAACAAGAAAGAACAGGCGCAAACCATCCCCCCGCGCCGGGATATCGGCCTGGATGCGGTTGTCGAATTGCTCCACAACCGGCGCTGGGTTCATTGCCACACCTATGTGCAGAGTGAGATTCTCGCCCTGATGAGACTCGCCGAGCAGTACGGATTCAAAATCGACGTACTGATTCATACTCTGGAAGGTTATAAGGTCGCCGATGAAATCGCACATCACGGCGCCGCCGTAACAACCTTCTCCGACTGGTGGGCCTACAAATTCGAGGTGTACGATGCTATCCCATACAATGCCGCACTTCTCCGTGATCGTGGCGTGCTGACCTCGTTCAAATCGGACGACGCCGACATGGCTCGTCGTCTCAATCAGGAAGCCGGGAAAGCGATCATGTACGGTAATGTCCCCGAAGAAGAAGCGATCAAAATGGTGACGATCAACTCGGCGAAACAACTCGGAGTGGACAATGTCACGGGCAGCATACGTAAAGGCAAGCAAGCCGACCTGGCGATTTTCAACGGCCCTCCCCTGTCGGTCTACTCTGTCGTAGAACAAACCTATGTCGACGGCCGCAAGTATTTCGACCGGACAGAAGATATACAACAGCGTAAAGCGATTGCCGACGAGAAAAATCGTCTGATACAAAAAGCACTGGCCCAATCGAAAGACAAAGGCCCCAAACCGGGCGGACCCCCGGGGTCTATGCCGCCTTTTCCGGGTCCTCCGAATGAAACTATGAGTGAGGGGGGGAACTGATCATGAGAGCTTTATTATCAATCCTGTTGTTGTCGCTTTTAACCGCGAGTTTTACTACAGCCCATGATTACGTCCCGGGGTCGGCTCAAGCCACTCCGATTCTTCTCAAAGGCGGTGACCTTTATACCGTGAGCAATGGAATCAAACCGGCCACGGACCTCTTGTTCGAGAACGGTCGGATTACAGCCATCGGGATCGACCTGACCCCGCCGGAAAAAGCGACGATTATTGACGTAACCGGCAAGAACGTTTACCCCGGACTGATCGCACCGTATACGACTATCGGTTTGATCGAGATCGGTGAAGTCCGCGCCACCAACGATTTGCAGGAAGAAGGACAGATCAATCCCGACGTTCAGTCCCATGTAGCCTACAATCCGGACTCGGAGATTATTCCCTCCGTTCGCTCCAACGGGATTACTACGGCCCTGATCGTGCCGCGCGGATCATTGCTGTGTGGCCGGTCGTTCCTCGTCAACCTCGATGGCTGGACAGTTGAAGATGCCGGCGAGCGGTTCGATGTCGGCCTTCACCTCAACTGGCCGCAGGTTGCCGTATCAAAGGACTGGTGGGACCCACGCCCTCTGGAAGAACAGAAAAAGGCCATGACCGAACAACGACAATCGTTGTATGAATCATTCGATAACGCCCGTGCCTACTACCTGGCTAAGCACGCCGACTCGACCATTCCGCGCGATTCGCGCTGGGAAGCGATGATGCCGATCTTCGACCGCACCGTGCCGGTTTTCGTACAGGCCGGTGATTATCGTCAAATTGAGCAGGCGGTCGCTTTTGCTTCGGAATACGGTTTCAGGATGATCCTGGTCGGCGGCGCCGATGCCTGGATGCTCAGCGAGCTCCTGGTCGAACACGATATCCCGGTCATCGTGCAGCGGCCTCAGGCTCTCCCCATGCGAGAAGACGACAGCTATGACGCCATTTACGGTCTGGCGGGTCAACTTGCATCGGCGGGAGTGAAGATAGCTATCTCGACTGCCGGAAGCGATGGCGGAACAGCTACCGGCGTTCGCAATTTACCGCTTCAGGCCGGACAGGCCGTTGCGTTCGGGTTGAATAAGGAAACCGCCCTCAGGGCCATCACCCTGACTCCCGCTGAATTGTTTGGGGTCGATTCCGATCTCGGCTCGCTGGAGATTAACAAGAAAGCTACGATAGTCGTCTCGGAAGGTGATATCATGGATGAACTCGGCAATCGGGTGGTGCTGGAGTTCATCGAGGGACGGCAGGTCGATCTCGATAATAAACACAAGGAGCTTTACCGCAAATACCGGCAGAAACACTTCGAATGAGAATAACCGGCGCCGCTATAGTGAAGGGACATCCTTTTGGAATGGTTTAACAACCTGACGGTGACCGCGGTCGATCTCGCCTGGGGTCTCCCTATGGTGATTCTCCTGATTTCGGCCGGGCTTTATTTCACCGTGGCCGGAAGATTCATGCCGTTTCGGGGTCTCAGGCATTCGATTGACATCCTGCAGGGGAAATTCGATGATCCCAACGATCCGGGCGAAATTACTCATTTTCAGGCGTTGTCGTCAGCGCTTTCGGCAACGATCGGCATGGGGAATATCAGCGGTGTGGCAATCGCCCTGGTTCTTGGCGGACCGGGAGCGATTTTCTGGATGTGGATCGCCGGCCTGGTCGGTATGTCGACCAAGTTCTTTACCTGCACCCTGGCCACAATGTACCGCAAACCGGACGAGCGCGGAATCGATCAGGGCGGACCGATGTATTACATCGAGGTCGGCCTGGGACGATGGGCTAAACCGCTGGCAATAATGTTTGCCGTGTTCGGGATGATTGGTTGTCTTGGCATGTTCCAGGCCAACCAACTGGCGGGACTGCTGCACCAGGACTGGGGTATCAGCCGCTGGTGGACCGGGCTCGTATGCGCCGGGATCGTGGCGATAGTGATTCTGGGCGGCATCGTACGGGTAGGCAAGGTAACGGCCAAAATCGTTCCGGCCATGTTTCTTATATATGTTGGCTCGGCACTTATCATTATCCTCGGCAACGCGGGAGATATCCCTGCTATTATAGGCAACATTATCGGTTCGGCCTTCAGCGGTCAGGCGCTGATCGGCGGCGGTACGGCGGTAGCGTTCCGCGAGATCATTATCAACGGAGTCAAACGCGCCGCGTTCTCAAACGAAGCCGGAATCGGCACCGCTCCCATGGCGCATGGAGCGGCCAAAACCGATGAACC
Organism: Candidatus Zixiibacteriota bacterium; assembly: GCA_035380245.1. NCBI lineage: Bacteria > Pseudomonadati > Candidatus Zixiibacteriota > Candidatus Zixiibacteriota bacterium. Next base: position 1,030,474 of record DAOSXA010000002.1, read on the forward strand.
TGTTCGCGAGGGGCTTATCGCCATGCTGGGACCGTTTATCGACACCAACCTCGTCTGCACCATGACCGCTCTGGTCATTCTCTCGATGGGTGTCCCGGCTGCCGAAGACGGTGTGGTGATGACCGTCAATGCCTTCGAGAAAGGTATGCCCGGATTTGGGCGGTATGTTCTCACTATGGTTATTGTCCTTTTCTCCATCTCGACAATGATCTCTTATTCATACTATAGCCTGAAATGCTCAAGGTATTTATTCGGTTTCAAGGTGGGAAGCTGGTACGTCTATGTGTACATCCTGAGTATGCTGGTGGCAGCGTTGTGGACTCAGGACACGGTGATCAACATCCTCGATACCGCCTTTGCGGCCATGGCGTTTCCTACCTTGATAGGAACGTTGTTGTTGTCTCCCAGGGTCGTAAGCGCCACCCGCGACTATTTTCGACGAACCTTCGGCAAATAGAAAAGCGGTGTATTCCGTTCAATTTCAGACAAATCGGCCGGCCCGAGTCGGTCGGTTTGTCTTGACAATACACCTTGTACATGCCTTTTTGGAGCAACTCCTGCTTATCATGGACAGTGCAGGCTGTCCGTTTCATCTCAACAGGGAAGGACATGATGCTCCGTAGTGTGCTCGGGATCATCGGACTTATTTTTCTATTTCAAGTATCTCTTACAGAAGCTGCCACCATCAACGTACCCGGTGAAGCTGCTTCCATTCAGACAGCCATCGACCGCGCCGGACAATCCGATACCATTCTGGTTGCCCCCGGTATTTATCGGGAGACACTCGTATTCCGCGGTCAAGACATCACTTTGCGTTCCAGTGGAGGAGCGTTCGAGACGACATTGACAGGACCGGATAATGCCGTACTTATCACGCTCGACAAAGGGGAAACAAAAGCGACCGTGATCGATGGTTTCACCTTCCGGGGTGGCTGGATTGCGATCTACTGCGAAAACTCAGCCGCTACTATTCATCGCAACATCTTCCTCGACCAGAAAACAACCGATTGGGCTGCGATTTGCCTTGCCGGACCGGGCTACCCGCCCTCGGCAAGTTATGGTGCGGCGCCTGCAGTCATCGAACACAACACTATTTTACGCTCGGCCAACGGTGGAATTTCGTCATTCTCAACCGAACCACCGACGGTCAGAAACAACATCATAGCCTTCTGTGCCGGATACGGGGTTCATTTTCAGGGTGAGTTCGAAAACATTAAACTAGCCGACAACGATGTCTTCGGCAACACTTCGAACTATATCAATGTTTTTTACGCCGGGGTCGGTTCTTTCAGTAAGGATCCATTGGTCGATCCGCGAGGAATACTTCAAGGTGGGTCCCCGTGCATAGATCGCTCCGATACCACCGATATCGACGGCCATATAGTTGGCCATGCCGGTGACATCGGCGCCGATGAGTTCGGGGGGATTTCAGCACCTTACCCCGCGAGTCTTATTCTGGGACCTCGAGCATTGAACGATGTGATCCCCGGTCGAAACCTGACAATTACCTGGCCGCGACCTGAAACAAGCTACGCCGGATACCAGATACAGCTCTCCAACAGCCTGGACTGGCAAGGTGAATTACTTTGGGACAGCAATCCTCAATTAACACAAGATACTTCGGTTGTATACGGCGGCCCACCTCTGGCCGAGGGTGCCGGTTATTACGTTCGAGTACGACTGTACGACGGCCAATTCTGGGGTACCTGGCGTTGTATGCCGGTTATTACGAGGTCATATTTACGTATTGGATGCTTGTCGGATATCCCACCGTTTCAGTTCGTGGATTCCAACGATGTTTCAGTCGGTTTTGATATGGAAATCGTTGAGAGTGTGGCGGCAATGTTACAACGCAGTGTTCGGATTACGACCACTGATCCGGACCGACTCCAGCGGTTGTTGGAAAATAATGAAATCGATGTCATCACGGGCATGCCTTACAGCACTGAGAGAGATCGTTTTTTCGACTTCACACCACCGTATTCGTCCATCAGGTACACTGTTTACGGTCGCACCGGCACGACCCGAGTTAACACGATCGAAGACTTGCGCAATATGCCGATCGCCGTGCCGGCCGGCGGTTTCATGAGCGAGTTCGTGTACGAACACGGCCTTACCGACCGGCTTATCCCGGTCACTGACGCGGAAGACGGCCTGCGCCGTCTATCCAAAGGTGAATTTCCGTACCTTCTTCTAGGACGCATATCGGGATCTTATTGGATTGACCGCCTCCATCTCAATGACGTGGGAATAATCGGGCCCGTGATCACCTCCGCCCAGGTATGCCTGGCCGTCAATCAGAATAACGCCGATCTCCAGGCGGAACTGACCGAGGGGCTCAACATGCTGCATCGAACCGGCCAATATCAGGAGATAGGCGAACGATGGCTGGGCTCCATCGAACCCGAGCGCTGGTCACGTTGGTCGATTGTCAAAAATCTGCTTTATGTTCTCATACCTTTGATCCTGATAACCGGAGCCATAACATTATGGAACTGGTCCTTGCGGCGTACCGTGGTGAGACGAACGGAAGACCTTAACAAAGAATTGGCTGAGAGGAAACGGACCCAGGCAGCCTTGGAAGAGAGCGAGTCTCTGGCTCGAGCCCTGCTTCGTGCACCAACGGACTCAATCTGCCTGGTAGCTACCGATATGACGATGATCGACTGTAACGAAACGGTTGAAAAAAGGCTTGGGATAAAACGAGAAGAAATTATCGGCCGTGAAATCTCGGACCTGGTTCCCCCGGACGTTGCCAAAGCAAGAATCTCTCACGTCAAACTGACAATGGAAACGGGAAAACCCTGCCGTTTCGAAGATATACATCAGGGCCGCTGTCTGGACAATGTATGTTATCCGGTCTTTGACAGTCGTGGTCGAGTCAGTAGTATCGCCACCATATCCCGGGATATTTCCGAACGTAAGCGCATGGAAGAGAAGGTTAAAGAAAGCGAAGCTCGTTTACGAGCATTGGTTGACTCCGCTCAGGATGTGATCTTCATGAAAGACTGCCATTCACGTTATGTGTTGGTCAATCGCACTATGCTGGAGTTATTCGGAAAAACTGCAGAGGAAATTCTTAACTCAACGTCCGAGCAGTTGGTGGGAGAGGAAGTCGCTGCAAGGATGATCGAGACCGACAAACGTGTCCTGGCCGGTGAGACCTACAGTGAACAACATACCATCATGATACGTCAGACCAGGCGAATTTTCGATGTCGTTGCAGTGCCTATGCGCAAATCCGACGGTGAGATAATCGGTATCTGCGGAATCGCCCGCGACATAACCGAAACCGTGCGATTACAGCGATTCAGCGAAAGAGCCAAACGACTCGAAGCGGCCGGGAGAATAGCCGGTCAGGTAGCACACGATTTCAACAACTTGCTCGGACCGCTACTGGCCTATCCCGACTTGATTCGGGAGCAGTTGCCCGAGAACAGTAATATGATCCCGCTGTTGGACGATATCGAACGATCCGCGGAACAGATGGCGGAGATAAATCAACAGCTCCTGACCTTAGGCCGACGAGGCCACTACAATCAGAATCCGGTCGATTTGAACACCGTGGTAAGACAAGTCCTTCAACGCTTCGAACTGGATTCTCCGTCAATTATGGCTCATTCCATTCTTGAATCCGGACTTCTGCCCATCGTGGGCGGGGCCTCTCAAATACAAAGAGCCGTGGCTAATCTGGTAACAAACGCATACGAGGCTGTCCATGGTGTCGGAGCGATCACCGTAGTAACCTCCAATCGCTATTTCGATCAGGACCACGACGGATTCGAGCGCATCCCGGCCGGTGAATACGTGCAGCTCACCGTCACCGATACCGGTCCCGGGATTCCGCCCGATATTCTCGGCCGTATTTTCGATCCGTTCTTCTCCACTAAAAGAGCCGATCGTCGCCGTGGTTCCGGCCTCGGTTTAAGTGTGGTACACGCGGTCGTGAAAGACCATCAGGGTTATATCGACGTCGCCAGCAACCTTACCAAAGGCACCGAGTTCAGTTTATTTTTCCCGGCGGCACGCGATGCCGTCGTCTTGAACGATACCCGTGAAATCAGTGGAGGCCAGGGGCATATTCTGGTCGTTGACGATGATCCGGGTCAACTGCGTGTTTCACGTACGTTGTTGGAAAAACTGGGGTACTCAGTACATACAGTCGAATCTGGTGAAAAAGCTCTGGAGGTGATTGCCTCTCACCGGTTCGATCTGGTGCTCCTGGACATGATCATGCCAAACGGAATTGACGGCACCAGGACTCTCGAACGGATTCTCGAAATCCGCCCCGGACAAAAGGCCTTGATTATTTCGGGATACGCCGAGACCGATCGTGTCAAGCAGGCTTTGGAACTGGGCGCGGTGGCTTTCGTGCGCAAACCGCTTACGCTGAAAACACTGGCCGCCGCCGTGAAAGCAGGTTTGAGTCACTCTCGCGAATAATTAAATCGTTCACGAATCAGTCGCCGCTAACAGTCAGTCTTATTCCCTCGCCGTGGATTGACAGTATCTCTATTGCCGGATCGCCCCGGAGGTGTTTGCGAAGTTTCGATACATAGACATCCATGCTGCGGCCGCTGAAATAACCCTCATCCTGCCAGATCTCCCGGAGAGCTTTCTGGCGCGGCAGTGTGCGATTGACGTATTTTGCCAGCAAATGCAGTAATTCTGATTCCTTTTGAGTCAAGCGGGTTTCACGGTTGCCTAATCTCAGCAGGCGGCGGTTGGCATCGAACTCGAATTTCCCGATTTGGAAGAGCATCACATCGGAATCCCGACCAATACGAGACCGGCGTAACACCGCCTCGATCCGAAGCAGGAGTTCTTCAACGGAAAACGGCTTGGTGATATAGTCGTCGCAACCCAGTTGGAATCCGGTAATGCGATCCTCCTTCAAGGACCTGGCCGTCAGAAAAATGATTGGCGTCTGTTGGTCCTCTGCCCTGATTTTCTTCACCAGACTAAAACCGTCCATGCGCGGCATCATTATATCCACCAGACACAAATCGAATCCCCCCGCGCGCCAGGTCTTAAGACCTTCCTCACCGTCTACGCACAATACGGCATCATAACCGTTCATGGATAAATGTTCCTGAAGAATCACCCCGAGATTGGGATCATCCTCAACCAGTAGAATCCGATCAGCCATGCCGGTCACTCCGTTTTTCTTTGATCGTCGGCAGCCAGACCGATACCTTCGTTCCGTCTCCCAGCGCGCTTTTCAGAGAAATGGTTCCGCCATGACGTTCGATGATCATCTTGACATAACTGAGACCAAGCCCGAATCCCTTGACATCATGGACATTACCCGACGGAACCCGGAAGTATTTTTCGAACACCCGTTTTTGATCTTCGGAGGCAATCCCGATTCCATGATCTTCTATTTCGACCTGTACCCCGTTGAAGTGATCGAACGAACGCACATCGATTTTCGGTGCTTCGGGGGAGTATTTAACGGCATTGTCGATCAGGTTGTGGACGGCATTCGCAAGGTGTACCTCGTCTCCTGCAACCTCAGGATCAGTCGCTTCAAGATCAACGGTAATCATCCCCCCCTTCTGTTTAATCAACAGTTCGTAGGATTCTACGGCGCGAGCGATCAGCGGATTGATCGCCACGGCGTCTCCCTTGAGTTCCCAGTCTCCTTTTTCGATGGTGGCCAGTTGGAGAATCTTCTCGGTCTGGTGTCTCATACGACGGTTTTCATGCATTATCATCGAAGAAAAGCGGCGCACTCGTTCGGAATCGCCGGCTACATCGTCACGCTCAATCGCTTCGCAGGCCAGGGCCACGGTCGATATCGGCGTTTTGAATTCGTGCGTCAGATTGTTGACGAAATCGATCATGAGAGCGGCTCCGCGGCGTTGCTCAAAAATCACACGGACGGTATAGAAAAACGACAACCCGATAACCAGCGAAAAGAGCCCGGACAAAACCAGCATGGGAGCAAGACGCCACCAGAGATAAGACTGTTGCCTGGGGAAATTCAGGACGAGGTCGAATATCTCAGGAAACAGATCATTAGGGAAAAGACGAGCCCGGAAAGCTGCCGGAAGCCATTCCGAAGTATCGTCCGATTTCGCCATAACGACGGAATCACCGGCATGTTTTACGACGGCAAACTGATAAGGCTGGTCAATTTCCGCTTCGGCCAGACTGATATCGATAATCGAATCCACCAAAGGCACATTGAGGCGTTCCTTTATCGGCAGCGGTTTACCGGTTACCAGTTGCTGTACGATCCGAAGCATATAAGGCACTTCACTGCTGTCCGATTCCATATCTGCGCTAATGCGGCGTTTATTCCAGTCGATGGAAACTCTTTGTGAATCGCCCGGACCTGATCCCTGAGGGGCGTTACCGAGTATATTCAGGAGCGAGACACTGGACGTATTGAGTTTGATTGTATCTACCAGTGAGTCGGTGTTTATTACTTTTATTATGTTTTTTTCTTTGGGAGATTCTACCGCATAAGCGCTGGCATACGCATAATTGTTACCGGTCATGGTCGTGACGCTGCATTCGACATGTTGCATGCTGTCGACTTCTTCGAAATCGCCGGTCAGCATCATTATACTCAGATAGCTCGAATCGGAGGAATTACCGAAGACATTTATCGCCGACCGTGCTACATCGATCGCTTCCAGACGACCGACCGCGGCCCCGAGCGCCGCCTGTGCGTTTCGCTGAAACGCCTGTTGCTCCGAACGATAGGCATGATCGAGTAAAATCGCCTGGATAGTCAGCAGCCCGGCCAGGGCTACCACCAACAGGACGACAATCGTAACAACGGCTTTTTTGCTAAGTACCATACCGGGAATATACGCTTCGGGGTGATCTTCGAAACCCTATTTAACTTCCTTTAACAAAGGCTAACATAGATTAACTCGGCTCGATAAAACATACCTGTTATCTAATCCGTAAAGCAGTCCAAAACAATGCAAAACAGATTCTGAAAGGAACGATTCATGGCCCGCAATAACTCTCTGTCGGTTGTTCTGGTGATTGTTGCCGCTGTGCTTTGTCTCATCGCCGGCTCAGTCGGCGCCCAGGTCAAAGGAATGAAAACCATAACCATCAGCGATCCCGGCCAGACTGCCATGATTCCGGAGATGGCCGCTCTTCTCCTTGTCAAGGACAGTATCCTCGAAGTCATCAAAATCAATCCCCCGGATCAGCGCCCTGAAAAATACCAGGACGTCGATCTGCAAAAGGGCGATCAGATAATCATGGCCAACGGTAAACGCATCCACGACGGCGTCGAATTGACGACCCTGTTGGATGGCCTGCAACCGGGTGAAATGATTAAGTTGGGGATTAAACGAAATGGTCAGATGCGCATGGTTAGCTTTGAGAAAGGAGCTCCCGAAGACCTCCCACAACAAGTCATGGTGATGACCATGTCAACCGACAGCAGCGGAGCCGTCTCACAGAACATCCAGGTGATGGGAAACTCCGATAGTAAGGCCGAAGTGATCACCGAACTCGGGCTTCTACTTGTCCAGAAGGATAAGAGCGTCAAGGTGGCCGATTTGATGTCGGAGATAAACGGAATAGCGGACAGCTTGCCGGTACAAGAGGGAGATATAATAAAAACCATATCGGGCAAAGAAGTCTCCAGCCTTGAGATATTCAAAACCGAATTCGGAAAAATCAAGACCGGCGAGGAAATAGCTCTGGATATCCAGCGCGGGGATCAGGTAATCAAAGCGGTCATCATTCATCCCTGACGAGAAGATGCACACAGTGCCAAAGGATCACAGCATGTCATCGTATAGACACCGCATATTCATCACGTTTCTGATCATCGCCACCCTGGCCGGCGGAGCGTTTGCCCAAACTTATAATCCTTTCAACCAGAGAGACGATGAATACCGCCTGCTGGGACTGAAGCGAGCCCGTGAAGCATACGAAGTGGCCCGGTCCGACTACGAACGACAGCAGGAGCTGCACCGGCGCGGGCTTCTGACCGAAACCGAACTGGAGCAATCCCGCAGCCAATTCTCGGACGCCGAGGTCAACTACCAGCAGTCGCTCCTGGCGGTGTTGTTCGAACGCCAGTACATATCGGTATCGCAAGCCGTTAAGCTCCAAAAACACGACGGGTCCAAGTGTGTTCGTCTGACTCTCGTGAATACCTCCGGCGGCAGCGAGGAGTTTCGGAAACTGCTGAATGTGGACGATGATCTCTTCCGTTCGCTCCAGCCTGATGTCACCCACAATGTGTATGTCTCCATTCTAAACGACGACAACGCCATCATCAGTCAGCCCTATGAAGCCAAAATATCGGAGTTGCGCTATGGGGAACCTCAGTCGGTGGAATTCCGGTTGCTTCAGGATCTGGATGAAGTGACGGTGTTTCTTGTTTACGGCAACGGCAACCAGCGTACGATGAAGATATTCCTGCAGAAAGATGCCACTTACAACCGCGTTGCGGTCCAGTCGGAACAATTTTCCCAAGAGGTTGAACTGGGCACGGAAGCGACATTCGACCTGACTCTCGAGTTGTTCAGTGGCACCGACAACACTTTTTCATTGGAGGCGGTCAATCTGCCACAACAGATCAGCCGGTATTTCAAGGATGCGAGCAATCGGGTTCGTCTGAGTCAGGTGAAATTCACCGAGAGCAGCCGAACAAAAAACGCCTCCCTCGAAGTTACCCTGCCTGACCGCCCCAGTGAAGAAGTCGCTATGGATGCCGCCATCCCCTTCTATGTTCTGGTGCTGCCGCGCGACAAGGCTGGAATGATATCCGACCAGCCCGACAAACATTGGACCGAAGCTGAGATTGAAGCGCTCGATGTCGGTTTCGTACGGCTGGAGTTAGTGCCGCGCGGCAAAGGAGAACTACTGGTTCGCGCCCCTCAGCTCTACCATGCCATCAGTTCCGATGAAACGGCAAAGGTGGCCGTCGATTGCTACAATGAGGGCAGTCATCGACTCGACAATGTCGAATTCGAAATCGACCTGCCGCTCGGATGGACACGGGATGTGGAACCGGAACGTATCCCGGCCCTGGAGATCGGACGAGACAAACGGGTTGTGTTTACCTTCACGCCGCCGGCCGATGTCTCCCCCGGCAAATACGACATTCGCATTCGCAGCACTGCTACTTCCAACTCCCAGCCGGTGATCGCTGACGATAAAACCGTAACGGTCGAAATTAAGCCGGGTTCCAACCTGCTGGGAACAATCGTAATCGTAACGCTGATCCTGGGCCTGGTAGCGGCTATAGTAATCTGGGGCATAAAGCTGTCGCGACGATAGCCCATGAATAACTAAGTGAGGATTTCAATGGAAAACCTTCAATCGGGACCTAACCTCAAACCTCCGGATCGCCCGGCCCTGGAGGCCGTTAATCTGACAAAGCGATACGAGGACGGCCTGCTCGCTCTCGACCATATCAATTTCGTCGTCAATCCCGGCGAGATATTCGCCGTCCTGGGAGGAAACGGCGCCGGTAAAACCACTATGATAAATCTTTTCCTGAATTTCCTGGAACCGACCGAAGGCGAAGCACGCATCTGCGGTATTGTATCGCACAAGGAACCTTTGCTCGCCAAGGAAAAGGTGGCGTTCGTATCGGAAAACGTCAACCTCTACCCCAATTTCACGGCCATTCAGAACCTTGATTTCTTCGCCCGTCTCGGGGGACGAACCAACTGCACTCGCGAGGATTATCGTGATGTGCTGCGCCGGGTAGGCCTCGTCGACGATGTACATAACAAGCGGTTGAGAACTTTTTCCAAGGGCATGCGCCAAAAATGCGGTATCGCCATTGCCATTCTTAAAAATGCCACAGCCGTACTGCTGGATGAACCCACCTCGGGACTCGACCCCAAAGCAGGATTCGATTTTCTCGAACTACTTCGTTCGTTGCGCAAGGAAGGCAAGGCCATTTTAATGTCGACCCACGACATCTTCCGGGCACGCGAGATCGCCGATAAAGTCGCAATCATGGATCGCGGTCGCATTATCATGAAGAAAACGGCTCAGGAACTCCACGGAACCGACCTGGAGCAGCTTTACATGCAGTACATGGCGGGTCACAACGGCGAACGGCCGAATTAGGGGTCAACTCCATGCTAAAGGTAATTATCAACAAGGAAATTCGCGACCTGCTCGGCTCGACTAAATTCGCCATAATTTTCGGTGTCTGTGCTCTCCTGATCATAGCGACATTCTATGTGGCGGGAACCCGGTACAAAATCAATCAGAGTTATCACGAGGCTTCCGTCACCGAGAATCTCCGTCGCTATGAAGGAGTAACGGACTGGTTCGACGTACAGGATTCACGCGTTATTCTGCCTCCCTCACCGTTGGCATGTCTCGTGACCGGCGTCTCCAACGACATCGGTCGCAGTATTCTGGTCAGCGGGATCGGCGAACTGACCGCTGAAGGCAGCCGATACAACGAAGACCCGCTTTTTGCCATTTTCCGCTTTCTCGATCTGGAATATGTATTCGGTGTGATTCTTTCCCTGCTCGCCATCCTGCTCTGCTATAACTCGATCAGCGGCGAAAAAGAACAAGGCACGTTGCGGCTGACTTTCGCCCAGCCGATTTCTAGATCGACTTACATCCTGGGCAAAATACTCGGATCGTTTATCGCCTTATCAGCCTCCATCCTGGTAGCAATTGCCGTCGGTTGTCTGGTGTTCATCATAATGGGGATCCCGATGACCGACGACCAGTGGCTCCGCCTGATACTGATCATCATCGTGGGGCTGCTTTACTTCGGGGCCTTCATGAGTCTTTCGGTGTTTCTTTCCGCGTTAACCTCTCGTTCGGCTAACTCGCTGTTGCTTTTACTCGTGGTCTGGATTTGCGCGGTATTAATCGTTCCTCGCGTATCGGTCCTGGCCGCCGGGAGGACGGTTGAAGTTCCTTCCGTAGATGCCATCGCCAACGAAAAGGCAACCTTCCGTGCCCAGACACGCCAGGAATTCATCGATGCCATGACCCATTTCAATCCCGACAAATACGAAGAGAGTGCCGACAAGGCCCTTATGACATTCATGGACTCATTACAAAAAGAACGTGAGAACCGAGTCTCCGAGTTCGCGGGAAGACTGAACGAGAACCGCAGAAATCGGCAGCAGGTCCAGCATCGACTGGCTCTGGCTCTGGCTCGCATTTCTCCAACGGCATCTATGAGCTTGTCGATGTCCCAACTGGCCGGCACCGATGTCGATATGAGCCGTGATTTCATGGAACAAGCACTGACATATCAGAAGAAATTCGCCTCTTTTTGCGAGGCGAAGACCGGTGTGGTAGCATCCGGATTTCGCGTGATCCGCCAGGTCGAAGGTGAGGAACTCCCCGAAGAGAAACCGTTGGACGTGAGTGAAATCCCGGTCTTCGAACATCATGAGATGGCTACCGCCGCCGTAGTCGACGCGGCAATTCCCGATATCGGTCTCCTGGTTATATACAATCTGCTATTTTTTGTCGGGGCGTTCGTAGCTTTCCTGAAATACGATCTCAGATAGGAATGGAGACTGACAATGCTGGCAACGTTAATACAAAAAGAATTAAAGGCAATAATCCTCTCCCCCAAATTTCCGGCCACGTTCGCTGTTTGTTCGTTGCTGATCCTGTTGAGCACCTTCATGGGCATTATGGAATATCGCAACGATATGGCCCAATACGAAACCGCCCGGGAATTGACCCAGCAGGAATTACGCTCGACTACTTCCTGGGGTCATATCAAGACCAAGGTCTATCGCATCCCGGAAGTGATGCAGATATTCGTATCGGGAGTGAATTACGATATCGGTCGTTGGTCGGCCATCGACGACGATCAGGGAGTAGAACTGCGCCACAGCGCCTACAGCGATGATCCCGTCTTTGCTGTTTTTCGTTTTGTCGATTTCGCTTTCGTGGTACAGTTCGTGCTCACTTTATTCGCTTTATTGTTTACCTTCAACGCCGTCAACGGTGAGCGCGAGGACGGGACGTTGAAACTCATCCTCTCCAACTCGGTACCACGAGCACAATATCTCCTGGCTAAAGGAATCGGCGCCTGGTTGGGTTTGGTCGTACCGATCGGTATCCCGATTCTGCTGAGCCTGCTTATGCTGCCGTTGTTCGGAATCCCCACCGACGCCGACACATGGTTGAAAATAGCATCATTAATGGGGATATCGTTGATCCTGTTCAGTTTTTTCATCGTATTGGGAGTACTGGTATCAACCATCACGAGACGCAGCAACATCTCATTCCTGATGTCGTTGGTCGTCTGGATATTAGCGGTGATGATCATCCCACGCGGCGGCGTGATGGCCGCCGGTACGATTATTCGAGTGCCTCGTGAGGCGGAGATCAAGGCTCAACAAGATGCTTTTGAACGACAAAACTGGCATGATTATTATAATAGCTCAGCCAATCTCTGGACGCTCGACAAACCGGATGACGGCGGAGAATTGACCGATGAAGAACTCTGGGCGTTAATAGCCCGACAGGACTCGGCCAGAGCCGAGATCGAAGCTGAGATCAATCAACATGAAGTGCGCCTCCGCGAGGAGCTGCGCCGGCGCAAACGGGCTCAGGAAAGACTGGCTTTCGTGTTATCCAGGTTTTCACCCGTATCTGCTTATCAACTCGCAGCCATGACGCTGGCGGAAACCGATATCGAGACTAAAGCCCGATATGAGGACGCCATGAGTGATTTCCGGTCAGCGTTTGTCTCATACGGTAAGAAAAAAGCCGCGGAAACAGGCGACATCGGAGGGGTTCAAATAGCACTTTCGATTGATGATGATGGAAACCAGAATATGCAGATCAGTTCCGATCGAAATACGGGTGAACTGGATCTTGAGGGTATCCCGGAGTTCCAACGGCCGTCAACGGACAACGCCGCCATAATAGGCGAAATAGCCGTGGACGGCGGGATAATCGGTTTCCTCACGATTATGGCGTTCGCCGGAGCTTTCGTAGCGTTTCTGAAATATGATGTAAGATAAAATTCCCACCCGGGAATCGTTGTGTCAACTGGCCGCCAGCTTCTTTAGACGTTGGCGGCTGTCTTTTAATTCTTCAAGTTGGATATCAGCCTTGTCCCAGTATTTAATTACATCACGATAGGCGGCAACGGCCTCATCATTCTGCCCCAATCCCTCATAAGCACGTCCCAGCCAATAACGAGCTTTGACCCAATATAATCCGCTGCTCGTAGCTTCCGAGGTCTCGGTTACCGATATGAGCGGTACAGTCGCTTCTTCGAAACGATTCAGAATAACCAGGAGTTGTCCCTCGCGTATATAGGTGCCGGTACCGGCGTTGTTAAACTCCTCATCCATTTTTCTCATCATCACAACCACGCTGTCCCAGTCCTGGTTTTTGACCGCCCGGTAGCCCATTTCTACAAGATCAGCCAGGGGCCACAACTCCTGTGGAACACGTACCTTGAATTGATTTATCTGCTTCTCCAGCATAGGAGCGGCAATGGAATCATTGGCCGTACTCAACCGAACCAGCACAATGGGATAATCGATCCCGGAGAAACGGTCAGCCCAGGGATAACCTTCCATCAAATACTTGAAAGCGCTATCCGGCATTTCGAGGTCTTCGTAATTGGTGGCCAACGTCTGATACCAGGATGCTATTTGAGATGAGTCCCCGCTAGAAAGAATAATATCGAGACCGCGCTTGAGCGTATCCAGACCTTTTATGAAATGCCCTTTCCAATACTCGAGATTGGCTGCGATACGGTAATATCCAACAGCCGTGTATGGATCACTTCCGTGTATTTCATAGAGCATATCGTTGTAATAAGCAGCACTGTCGAGTTGTTTTTCGATCAGGAACACCGAGATCATATTGCTCAAGGCAGAATACTCATCCGGATGTTTTGCAAGTAATTCGCGACTCTCCTTCAGCGATTCTTCATACCGCCCCATCATCCGGTAAAGACGAGAAGCGGACGACATCGGCTCCACGGATTCAGGAAAGTATTTCTTCTTCAGTAAAATGTATTTCAGCGCCTCTTCATACTTTTCCTGCCGGGAGTAGATCTGAGCATACCAGGTGAATGCTACCGGATACCTGGGATCGATCATCAACACCGTATCCAGTTGAGCCAGAGCGGCCTCATCGTCCTTGGTCATAACGCTAAGAAGAATCGCATAAAACGAACGAGCTTCCTTATCGTCGGGATAGTTATCCACAAAAGTCTTAATCTTGATCATGCCCTGTTCGTAGTCACCTTCGACCCAAAGGTCGTAATACGCATCCAGCAGATTGCGATCCTTGGTCGGCAGTTTCGCTTCATACTGCTTGGCTTTCATCAGATAGGGCAATCCCTGCTGCGTGCGCCCCTGAAGCGCCCACCCCATACCGATGCGCATGTACGGCAATGCGAAAGTGGAATCGAGTTCGATAGCCTTTTCGAAATGCTCGACCGCCTCTTCCTGCATGAAGAGATTGAACTTTTCCATCCCGAGAATATATTCTTTGTAAGCCTTGGGATTGGACGATGTCAGATCGCTCACACTGCGGTTATCGGCGAATACATCCTGAACATCCAGAGACGTGGCGATCTTCTGGGTGAGACTGTCAACCAAATCGAACGGATTGCTGCCGACCACTTTCTCACCCATGATCACGGTTCCGTCGTCAATCGATTCGAGTCTGGCATCGATCCGAATCTGCTCGCCCATCTTGTAGAACGATCCCGAGAGAATCTTGGTCGCTCCCAACGACCGGGCGGCTTTGACCCAATCCTGATGCGACGGATTTTTATCCGGACCACAGGCATCACCCAAACAATCCATGATGCGATTGCGACCGACGAGGTTCACCTTACCGGACTGCGCCAGATCGGTCAACAGAATCTCCGGCAAACCGGCTTCGAGCCAGTCCAGTTCTTTGTCGCCGGTCTTGTTTTCAAAACCAAGAACGGCAACGGAGTTTTCTTTGGCTTGAAGTCCGCTCGACCCTGATTGCGAAGATGAGCCGCCGAACTCCCAGACTGCGAAGGATATCAGGATGACGATTAAAGCGGCAACGGCCAGCAACTTCTTGCCGCTAAAAACGAAGGTCCTGGATATGGTCGGTTTGTCCTGCAATGCGGAAATCGAATCGGAGATACCACTCTCATACTGGCGACGCAGGGTGCGCAGATCGACCACCAGGTCGCGGGTGTCCTGATAGCGGTCGCGCGGGTCTTTTTGCAAACATTTGTCAATGATACGTTCGAGTTCCGACGGCAACGACGGCACGATCTGCCGAATGGGCTGGTGTCTTCCCTCAAGAATCTTGGCCAGAACCGAGACACGGTCCTTCGCCTCGAACGGGAATACTCCCGTTACCATGCGATACAGCATCGTTCCGAAAGCGAAAATATCGGACCGTGAGTCCACCGCCTCACCGCGAGCCTGCTCCGGCGACATGTAGTTGACCGTACCGAGGATTTTACCTTCCTGGGTCAACTCCTGAGAAGTCGTATTGGTAGAATCTACATCATCGTTGCCGAGACCGATATCAATCGCTTTGGCGAGGCCGAAATCGAGGATGCGAGGTTCGCCGTCGGTGTCGATCATGATGTTGTCGGTCTTGATATCGCGGTGTACGATACCCAGCTTGTGAGCCGCGGCCAGACCTCCGGCTATTTTTTCGGAGACGCGCAAAATATCCTTGAGAGCCGGATTGTTGGTCCGGAGATATTCGGTCAGCGATGTCCCCTCCACGTACTCCATAACGATGAAATTGATTTCCTTCCCCGAAGCCTCGTCGGTCGCCTTGTCCAGATCATGAATCGCCATGACGTTGGGATGCGATATCTGCGCGGCGGTTTTCGCCTCACGGGTAAACCGGGCCATGCGGTCAGGATCATCGAAAAACTCCGACTGGACTACCTTGAGCGCTACCTTGCGATTGAGTTTCTGGTCTTCGGCCAGATAAACTGCGCCCATGCCGCCTTCACCGAGCTTGCTGATGATCTTGAATCGTGCGAATTGTGTTCCTGGTTCAAACATCATTGACCCGCTTTCTTAATTATCAAGAGCGTGATATCGTCCGATTGCGGATTATCCCCGCGAAAACTCTCCAGGGCCCGTACCAGCCGACCGGCGATATCGTCGGGGGACTCGGCCCGGTGCTCTATGATCAATTTCTCCGTGCGCTCTTCACCGTACATTCCCTCGTCTCCTTCGGCCTCGGTAACTCCGTCGCTGAACATGAAGATCAAATCCCCGTCACCGAGCACCGTACTGGCTTCGCTCCACGTCATTCCGGGGAAAGCCCCGATCATGATGCCGGAGGGGGCCAGATGTTCGAATGATCCATCGGCTCGCACCAACAGCGGTGCGTTATGCCCGCAGTTGACGTATCTGGTTTCACCCGTTGCCGGATCGATGGCCCCGCAGAACAGCGTAGCGAAATCCTCCTGTTCACTCGAAGCCAGCAACTGCGCTGAAACTCGCTCCACGACCGGGCAGAGCTCGAATTTCTCCTCGTTGTAGAGGATGCGCAATGAGGCAAGTATATTCGACATCAACATGGCCGCCCCCATCCCCTTGCCGGAGACATCGGCCACGACAAAGAACAACCGTCCGTCGGGAAGAATAGTCACGTCGTACAGATCACCCCCGACCGAACGGGAAGGTTCCTGGAAAGCACGAATCCGATAACCTTCCACCGATGGCGCCGGTTGACTCAGGAGTTTTTTCTGGATCGAGGCCGCTCGTTTCATTTCAGCCTCGATCACCTGTTTTTCTTCCCGCTCGGAGAGCAGTTCATAGTTGAGCAGACGAGAGGCAATCAGATTGCCGAAAGTCGCCAGTACCCGCAGATGATCGTCGTTGTATTGATGCATCGGATTGGTCGTATCGACGTACAGGATACCGTGCACTCGATCCTGATCGAACAACGGAACGGCCATCGCCGAGCGCAGCTCGGACATGATGATCGATTTCTGTTCGGCAAAGCGAGGATCTTCCCTGGCATCGCAAATGAGAATGGCGTTTTTATTAGCCATGATTTCGTTGACGATAGTCCGCGACAGGTTGAACGCCCCGGGATCGCGTCCCCCCGGCTTGAGCACGGCCATCGGATATATCTCTTCCTGGTCTTCCGATACGAACAACACCGCCAGACGTTCGGCCTGAATCAGCCGCGCTATCATCTCCAGCGACCGCTGCAGCATGATTTCCTTCGGTTCCGGCAAGACCAGCATCTTGGCCATATCGAACAGAGCCGGAATCAAATCGGGTCGCTCCGTAATTTTACTCGGTAACGGTTTGAGAGCCTCGTTAATGGAAAGGTAAACCGACTTGCCTGGATCGTTTTCGGTAAGCACTACCGCCGTCCGATGATCCGGGCGAGTTTCGGCATCATCTCCCTCGGCCATGCGAAACTCCGTACTGCCGAACATGATCTGGTCGCCGGCTTTCAAGGTAGCCTCGGTGATGCGATTCCCGTTAACGGTTGTGCCGTTATGGCTGCCTAAATCGACAACCTTACAGGTTCCGCTGGCTGAGTCTACCTCGATACGGGCGTGATTGCGGGATACGGTTTTGTCGGTGACACTGAAGTCGCATTCCGGCTTGCGCCCCAGAATGTACGAACCGGGATCGAGAGACCAGCTATAATAGCGCTTGCCGTCCGTGCCTGCGAGTTTAAGCATAGATAGTATTAATCCACTCCAAATTTCATTAATGCGACGCTGAAAATGAATAGTTACAGCGGCGGTCCCGGTCAACATAAGCCACCCGATTGTTCCCCGCAAGGCTTTTCACAGCATACTGTTTTGGTTGAATCCGGTCGGCTTCATGAGTAGTTAGAAGGAGCTATAATTCGTACGGGAGTATTTGAAATGCGCAGAGAATTAATTGACTGGATGATAAAAGAGGGTTTTTCGGAATCGATAGCAACACCTCTTAGCTGGGTGATCCTGATCCTGGCGGTAATAATCGTTTCCTGGCTGGCCAATTGGCTGGCCCGAAAAATTCTGGTTGTCGGAATTCAGTATTTCGTTCGCCGAAGTAAAACCAAATGGGATGATTTCCTGCTGGAGCGGAAATTCTTTGCCCGCCTGTCACATCTGGCCCCGGCGCTGGTAATCTATGCCGCCGCCGGTCTTTTCGGCTCCTGGCAGTCTTTTATCGAACGCATGTCGATGGTCTACATGATTATGGCCGGCCTCGGGGTGTTTTTTGGCTTCCTGAATGCCCTGGAAGATATTTACCAGACATACGATGTCTCCCGGCAACGACCGATCAAAGGCTACGTTCAACTGACCAAGATCATCATCGCGGTTTTCATCACTATCGTAGCCATAGCCATCGCTATGAACCGTTCTCCCTGGCTGCTGGTCAGCGGCCTTGGGGCCATGACGGCCGTACTGATATTGGTTTTCAAGGACTCCATCCTGGGGCTGGTCGCTTCGGTGCAGATATCGGCCAATGACATGGTTCGGATCGGCGACTGGATCGAAATGCCCAAATTCGGCGCCGACGGTGACGTGATCGACATCACCCTCCATACCGTCAAAATCCGCAACTGGGACAAAACCATCACCACGATCCCGGCCTATGCTATGATTTCCGATTCATTCAAGAACTGGCGCGGCATGAGCGAATCGGGCGGGCGGCGGATTGCCCGTTCGGTTCGAATCGATATGAGCAGCATCAAGTTTCTGGATGAAAAAACAATTGAACGTTTCCGCCATTATCAACTGATCACCAAATACATTGACGACAAACTAATCGACATCGACAAATTCAATCAGGAAACCGGCGCCGATACGACTGAACTGATAAACGGTCGGCGATTGACCAATGTCGGCACATTCCGCGCCTACATCTGGTCATATCTCCATAAGCATCCCAAGATACATAAGGATATGACCTTTCTGGTGCGCCAGCTTGAGCCAACCGACAGCGGACTACCGATCCAGATATACGTTTTCTCGAACGATCAGGACTGGATCAACTACGAGGGCATTCAGGCTGATATTTTTGATCATATCCTGGCGGTGTTGCCGTTGTTCGATCTCCAGGTATTCCAGAAGCCTTCGGGGTATGATGTACGGAGTCTGGCCGGGACAATTACGAAACAATAAATCAACGGGCATTGATCTCACCGCGAAGGAGCATCTTGAGGCCCTCGAGCGTCCCTTTCCAGACCGCTTCTTCTCCGGCCATAATCGCCACGATCGGTTTATCCTCAAGGCTTACCTCGACAACTATCTCCTCGCCGTTGATGGTTAGAACCGTTTCGGCCCATTTGTCGGCCGGGATATCCGTGAACTCATGGTCCAGATCCGTGCGCAGTTCACCGGTCATTTTGTAATCACCCATCGATCCTCCTGTTATCCGACATCTTGTTTTGGCAGCAAGATAGCGCATCAAACCGTTCTTGTCAGCACCCGGGACTTGCTTGATTACGGGAGCCTGCCGAACGGCCCCGACGCCACACAAGCTACTTAACAGCATAGAGTTACTGCTAACTACAGATATCTCTATCAATCGCCTTAATTAACTTCATCAGGATTCTGACCGATGTTCTCTGTCGGTATCTTTAATGTTGAAGCGGTGTTGTCATTTTCGTATATAAATTAGCATGGAGCAGCAATTCATCGGTAGTTACAAGGTCTTGCGGAAGATCGGCGCCGGGGGGATGGCCAAGGTTTATCTGGCGGTGCACCAGGATGTTCCGAATCTGAAGGTGATTCTTAAGATCCTCGACGATCCCCGCTTGAGCGACCGTTTCCTGCAAGAGGCGGACAAACTGGCGCTGCTGGACGGTCACCCCAACATCTGTCGTATCAAGCACTTCTTCAGCAACGGCGATGATACGGTCATTGCCATGGAGTATATCGAGGGGCTTACCCTCGACGAACGGATCAAGGCTGAAGGAACCCTGCCGGTCGGCGAAGCGGCGCGTATCGCGATAGCGGTACTTGACATTCTCAGTTTCGCTCATAGCAAGGATGTGTTTCATCGCGACATTAAGCCGGGCAATATCATGCTCGACAAACACGGCACGGTCAAGGTTATCGATTTCGGCATTGCCAAGAGCAAAACCGATCCGAATCTCACCGTCGCCGGCACCGCCTGCGGCACCCCGGCCTACATGGCTCCGGAACAGTTCAATCCAACCGAGGATACCGACTACGCCCTGGTTGACGTATATGCCGTGGGCACCACTTTGTTCGTAATGCTCACCGGCGAAGCGCCGTTCAAAGGCGACAATCCTTTTGCCATTCGCGACGCCAAAATGTTCGAAGACCCGCCGAGAGTCCGCTCGCTCAATCCCGATGTCAGCCCCGAGATGGATGAAATCGTAGCTCGCGCCATTGCGAAAAATGCCGCCGAGCGTTACCAATCGGCAGCCGAAATGGCCGAGGCGCTCAGTCCTTTTGCCGACGGACCCGTCGCACATCGCATGGAACCGGTGCATAAGCCGAACGATGCCACTATCGACACTCCGATGCCGACGATCCCGGCGTCGTCAGCCACTCCTCCCCCCTCCAAACCGAGCGGTGGAAAATCGAAAATAGGGCTGTTTGCCGGACTGGGCGGAGCTGTTATTGTCGTGATTATAGCCGTTATCTGGCTTCTTGCGGGCGGCGACGACAACAACGGACAAAACAACGTAAACACAACCACCCCCGTGGCCACCACCGGTGTTATCGATTTCTCGATCAAACCCAACAGCGACGTTTACCTCGATGACGGCATAATCGGCCAGGCTACCGATAAAATTCTCATGGTTGTCAATACCGGTTTACACGCCGTTCGGGTGGAAAATCCCACCACACCGGAGAAAGTCATTTATGACACGGTGTACGTTTCCGACACTGCCGATGTGGTTCGTTCCTACAGCTTCAGCGCACCGGCCGCCACTTCCCAACCTCAATCTCAACCGACCAACAACCGCCCCACACAGACGACCGCACCGGCAACGGTAAAATACGGAACGGTGGTGGTGGGGTCATCACCGAAGGGTGCGGATATATTTATCGACGGTGAACTGCAATCACAGAAAACGAATTTTTCGTTTAATAAAATTGAACCCGGAAATCACACGATCCGAGTGGTGCTCGACGACAAATCGGCCGATACGACTTTTGTCGTCAAACCTGACGGCCGTCACAAAGTCAAGTTCGATCTTGACTAATTAGGCTTTACACTGTTTTTGACAGGGATATATTTCCTTTATAGCCAACAAATCTAACTGGATTCATAAGGAGTTCACATGTACAGACATGGAAAAACTGTCCGTGTTCTGGGGCTGTTGATGTTGATCTTTTTGTTCAGCGGCTTCGCTACCGCCGATCGCATCGCCGCCCAGGAAACCATAGCTGATCAACTGGCCAGGGCCCTCGGCTATTACAACGATCTCGAGTTCGACGCCGGGATCAAGCTGGCTAACGAAGTCCTCAAACGACCGGATATTACCGCCCAGGATTCGATTGCCACCTACGAAATCCTGTCGATTCTGACCTATGCCAAAGGCGAGGATTACCTGCGTGAGTCAGTGACCTACCTCAACAAGATCAACTCCATCGGTCCCTGCATTCTTCAACTGCCCCGGGATATCTGGCCCCAGGAACTGCGCGACAAATGGTTCGACATACTGCGTGAAGCGAACAAGCTCAACTGCCCGACCGACAGCAAACCGGGTATGAAAACTATCGCCATTATGGAGTTCGACAACTTCTCCATCGGTAAATACAAAGACGAACTGGTCTCACTCGGCAAAGCGCTGGCTGATTTCTTCGAACACGATTTCCGTAAAATATCCGACCTCAGGGTAGTCGAACGTGATAAGATCGACTTCATCCTCAAGGAACTGGAACTGCAGCGTTCCGGCGAGGTCGACCCCGCCACAGCCGTACGGATCGGGAAAATTCTCGGCGCTCAGTACATGGTGTTCGGCAGCATTACTCAGATGGACGCCAAGAATACTCGCATGGTCGTGCGGGCCGTGGATGTCGAGACCTCGGAGGTTATCGCATCGGTCGATAAAGAAGGCAAACCGGATTATTCGAAGATGGAGAAGGAGCTGGTCGAAGAACTGGCCGCTAAATTCGAGGTACCGGTCGATGATGAAGCCAAGGCGATGTTGCAGGAGGGCGGCACGGAATCTTACGACGCGACCACTTATTACGCCAAGGGATTGGAATATATGGATCGGTACGACTATAACAAGGCCTACGAATTCTTCAAGAAAGCCTACGAGACCGATCCCGAGTTCGCCGAGGCAAAGCGTAAGATGGAAATCTATCAACCGCTGGCCGGTTAGCTCTGAAACGCCCAAACAACCCTGACTGAGGTAAGGATGCATAACAGACTTATACTGGCGGTCGTGCTGATGGCAATTCTGGCGAGCGGTTGTACGCCGAGTTTCTATGCTCAGGGCCGCAAACACATAGAGCAGGGACGCTACGACGATGCGATCGACGCCTTATACGCGGAGATTGCCTCCCACCCGCAAAGAGCCGACGCGTGGCGCGAGTTGGGCGTAGCCTTCTACGAAAAAGGCAATTTCGAAAAAGCCCAGGATGCCCTGCAGCAGGCCGCGGCCATCTCCCCCGATGCCCGCACGCAGCT
This sequence comes from Candidatus Zixiibacteriota bacterium, assembly GCA_035380245.1. NCBI lineage: Bacteria > Pseudomonadati > Candidatus Zixiibacteriota > Candidatus Zixiibacteriota bacterium. The sequence goes on from DAOSXA010000002.1 coordinate 1,053,033, forward strand.
CTTCATGGGGCTGATCGCCGAAAAACAGGGGCAGTTCGACGGCGCTATTCGCGCCTACACCGGGGCCCTCGCCCTCCAGTCCAAAGGCTCCACCGCCCGCCAGGTGCGAGCCCATCTGGACCAACTGGTTGCCCGTCAAATCGAGCGTGAGGCTTCCGAGGCAATTGCCGCCGAGGCGGAAATAAACGTAGACACCATTCCGAGACAAACAATCGCCGTAGCTAATTTCGATGGCTCCTATCTGCCGCCGGAACTGGCTCCGATTGCCCGAGGCCTGGCTGAGTTTACCGCCATCGACCTGGCCAAGGTCAACCAGCTTACCGTGCTCGACCGCATGAAGCTGGATATGATTCTCAAGGAACTCCAACTAGGACAGTCCGGTGTGGTCGATCCGACCACCGCCCCGCGTGTCGGTCGACTCATGGGTACGGCCCGGATCGTTACCGGATCGGCTCTTTCGGTCGGCGACGACGGCCTCAAGCTTGACGGCGCAATCGTCAGCACGATCGACAGCACATCCACCCGCACCGCCGGTATCGAGGGGAACCTCGAACAGTTCTTTGACCTGGAGAAAAAATTCGTTTTCTCGATCATTGACAACCTTGGCATCACCTTGACACCCGAAGAACGTGATGCGATTTCGGAAGTCCCGACTGAGGATTATCTGGCGTTCCTGGCTTATTGCCGGGGGCTGGACTACGAGTCCCGAGGCATGCGTCAGGCGGCGCAGCAGGAATTCCAGCAGGCTAAGGAGATCGATAATAACTTCGACCTGGCCGAATTCGAACTCAATTCAGTAACTCTCGGCGGCACTTCCTACGGAGAGTCGTTCGTACAACTCGAGAACACTGTTTTAGGCGATTTGACCACCGGCGTGACATCACCAGGCCTGACCCTCGACTCCCGACTGAGCAATATCGTGATCAACAGCGGGAACCTCCCGTTCAACCTTCCGAGCGGTTCTTCAACGGTATTGCAGCCGCCGTATACGATGACCGTTCGGATCTATATAAGGGGGAACCTCGATGCGATGTAAAATTCTATTAGTCGCAACGCTGTTGCTGTTGGTTCCCACGGCAGGCAACGTCACCGCCCAAATCATCTACGGCCAGCCCGTATCGGGCGGCATCGGCTTCACCTACAGCAGTTGGAGCCTGGACCAGGACGGTGAGACCACCGACCTGACCCAATTCGCCACCCCGTTGCAGGGCTTTGTACCGCTCGCCGACAATTTCGAAGCGATGCTCTACATCGACAACTCCAGCAACAAGCTGGAAACGGGCGGCGTGGAATCGAAACTCAACGGCCTTGGCGATGTGAGATTGCAGGTCAGTCATTCTTTTTCGGAAGACCGTTTCGTTTTTGGTTTAGGCCTCAACCTGCCGACCGGCAAGAAGAAGCTGACCACCGATGAGGAAGTCATCGTACTAACCGCCCTTTCGCAGAGTTACTTCACCGTACCGATGCGACGCTTCGGGCAAGGTTTGGGCATCACGGCCACTCTTGGCGCAGCGACGCTTCTCGGTGAATGGCGCTGCGGTGTCGGTGCCAGCTATCAATACACCGGCAAATACGATCCTTACGAAGGCGTGACCGATTACAATCCCGGCGATGTCTTCACCGTTAATGTCGGGTTCGATCGCACTTTCGACAAAATCACGACCTCCGCGGATGTCATCTTTTCATCGTATGCCGCCGATCAGCTTGAGGACGAAGATGTCTTCAAACAATCAACCCAGGTCAGCATTACCGGCGGGATCGAATACGCCGCCGAGAAGTATCGACTGGGTGGCACGCTTAGCTATCTGGCCCGGGGACGCAACGACCTGTACACCGGCGAGGACTCCGAGTTGAAGATCTACGGCGATGAGTTTCGCATTGCCGGTCAGATGCTCTACCTGGCAAGCGAACGAATAATGATCGGTCCTATGATCGACTTCCGCTCCATCGCCGAGAACGATCTCGGCTACGGCAGTTCCTCGATTTTAGGTTTCGGAGCTCTGTTCTCGGCCGGGCTGTCGGATCAGTTTAACCTTAACTCCGGGCTGAAGTATTTCACCGGAAGCACCGACGGAGGCGATATCGACCTCAGCGGACTTCAGTTGAGCTTCGGACTCTCGGCCAGCATGTAAGGAGGTAATGCAGATGAAAAAGTTATATATCCTGCCGCTCCTGACCATGCTGGCCCTGTCGGCCCTGGTCGGGTGTTCCTCGAATCCCTCTTCCAACACCGAACCTGATGTCGTGGCTATTCAGCTCAACGTCACCTCGGCGGAACAGGCGGAGGCAATCACTTCATACCGCATCGTTGTGACCGGACCGGACATGGACTCGGTCATTGCGCCGTTGTACCGAAACGGCCAATACCTTGAAGGCTATGTCGACGTACCGGTTGGACTCAATCGCCGCTTCGCCGTTCAGGCACTGGATGAAAACGGCGAGGTTGTACTCGAAGGCGTGACGATCATGTCCGTCTCAATCGGCGTTCAGCTTCAAATCACGATCGCGGTCTATCCCTCGGTGCCGTCAATAAGACTTCTTCCCTCGGAGTCAACGGTTTCGTCCGGATCGACTCTTTACCTGCAGGTAAGAGTCGACCAATTGCCGGGGCTGTTCGGACTGGCCGGACGGATTTATTGGGACGGTTCCTTCGTTGAAGTGGACAGCGCCTATCTCTCGTCAACTAATACGGACTTGCTGCTGTTCTGGACGTCGGTTCCGGAGGAAGGCTATTTCGCCTTCTCTGTGAGCAATGAAGGCACCGACGCTATGACACCAATCGTTGATGACTCCGGCGACGGCAATCTGGTAACACTTGTCCTCAGCACTTATGCCTCCGATCCAGAGGTGGACACCGCTTTGCTGGCGATCGCACCGACCGCTGTCACCTGGGTCGAGGGGGCAACGGAGATCCCGCTCGAAGAAATCGCAACTGATACCGCCATGGTGATTGTCGACCGCACTCTTCCGGAAACAGTCGTTTTCCCGGACCCCGCGTTGGAAGCCGCGGTGCGGCAGACAATCGGTAAAACAACCGGCACTCTTTACGTGACCGATGTGAACGGAGTTCAGGCTCTGGTGGCGAACATTCAGGGGATTCAGGACCTGACCGGTATCGAGTACATGGCCGGCCTGCGGGTGCTGAGTTTGGTCGGCAACGAGATTACCAGCATTGAGCCGCTGGATGCACTGGACAGTCTGAATACGTTACTGATCGGCGTCAATGAGATCAGCGACCTTTCTCCTTTGTCCAACAGCTTCTCCCTGATGGCGCTTGAAGCAAACGGCTGCAACATCATCGACCTCTCCCCCATTTCGAAACTCTCGAATCTCACGGCGATAGTTTTCAGCGACAACCAAATCAGGAATGTCAGCCCACTTGCGAGTCTGAGCGGTTTACAGTACGTTGATCTGGACGACAACCAGATCAACGACATCTCGGCTCTTTCTTCCCTGGTCAATATCTCCAGCCTTGAGCTGGTGAACAACCTGATCAACGACCTGTCCCCTCTGCTTGAAAGCATGGGATCGGGCGACGAGTTGTATGTCACCGGAAATCCGCTCAGCACCGCTTCGACGGATGAGATCATCCCCGCTCTGGAGGCGCTTGGCGTAACCGTTGAGTATTGACACGTTCTTGCATCATCGCAATAACGCGATATGAACGAAAAAGCGCCGGTCAATCGACCGGCGCTTTTCATTTTGGATAAATTTCAGAGAATCCTATTTGAGCAACATCATCCGGCCGGTCTTGATTTCGGAGCCAGACGAAAGACGATACAAATAAATGCCGCTGGCCACCATTGCACCGCTTTGATCGCGACCGTTCCATTCCACGGCATGATACCCCGCCGGCAACGATTGATCGACCGGAGTCGCCACCCGTTGTCCCAGCAGGTTGAATATCTCCACTGTCACCTGTCCCGCCTCGGGCAAATAGTAACTGATCGTAGTGGTCGGATTGAAAGGATTCGGATAATTACCGTAGAGTGTCAGGCTGGTCGGCAGAGCCGGAGCCGCTTCACCGAGAGCGGTCTGAAGCATCTCCCTGAGCTGTTTTGTCCCCGGCGTCTCGGGACACTCGATCGCGGCGGCGAGCATTTGCTGAATCACTTCACCGGCGACACTCTCTTCCGATAGGGCCCAACCGGTTTCCTGGGATCGCTCAACCAAATGCGTGGCCGACCAGTTTTCACCCAATCCGCAGATATCCTCGGCATCGATCAAGCCGTTGCCGTCGGCATCGGCATAGACTGCCGGTGCGGGAGTCCAGACACTGGAACCGGAACGGACATGAGCCATCACACCGACGAATTCGAGTGAGGCCTCCTCCAGACGAGCCGGACCGGTGCGACTCCAATAGAGACCCATCGGTAAAAGATCGCGCTCATCTACGATGCCGTCGTTGTTGGCATCGCCGGGATACACCCGCGCTCCGGAAAAGAAGGTTCTGGTGTAAGGCTCGCTCATCCACTGACCGGCCAGATCGCGCAGGCCGCCGCTGACGACAACGTTGATGGTGTCGAGTTGCTCCATGCCGTAGGTCGATGGTTTCAATATCACCGAGTAGGTATCACCGTTGTAGCTGCGCTGGAAAGCCGAACCACGCGCACTGGTAATTACCACTCCGTTCCCCATAGTGCTGACGTCGATTGCTTCGTTAAACTGAATTATGATCGAATCATGCAGCATCATATCGGCCAAATCCGGGTCAGGCGTTACCTGCACCACTTGAAGCACGACGTTGGATACCGTCAGCGAGACTGACTCAACAGCCTGACGGAAGCCGTCATCGGCAACTACATCGAACGTATAGTTCTGTCCCACCTGCGTGTAGTCCGGCGAAAAAGTCAAACGCCAGGTCATACTTCCGATGAACTCCAGCAAGGCATTGGCCGGGAGGTCGGCGGCGGTGACATTCGTTGTGTAACCCTCGGGATTGACCGGATCGGCCACCGTAAAGTCGCAATACCAGGATGTCCCCTCATCGATCGTAGCTACGTTGCAGGCGGTTGAGAAAGAAGGAGCGACATTGATCTCGACTATGACCGAGGAATAGACCGTCTGTGATTCATCCGAGGCCGTGATGATACAGTCGTACTGCCCCGAGGTAGCCGAAACCGGATCCCAGGTAAAGACTCCGGTACCATCGCCTCCGGCAACGAAGGTCGCTCCAGTTGGAATCGTTTCGTAGCCAATCTCCGGGATGTTGCCGTCGGCATCGGTAGCATGATAGGAAATCGTCAACGACTCACCTTGATAGGCAATCACACGAGGCGTTTCGCCGTCGGTAAGAACCGTAGCTTCGGTGACAATCGGATCGAACACCGGCGGTTCGGAATAAGTGATATCAAGCTGCACCGGGATATTAAGCGGTGAGTTGATCGCATTGCCGTCGACCACCACCAGCGTGTCGTAATAGGAACCTATCGTCAAGCCGGTCACATCGACACTCAATGTGAGCTGACCGCTGTTGGTCCCTTCAACCGGTGCAACCGTGAGCCAGGACGCACTGTAATCAACCGCCCAATTCAACTCGTAGCCGCCGCCGTTGGAGATATCAACCGTCTGGTCGGTCGGATTACCCGTATTGTAGTTTATTGCGAATAAGACCGAGGTCGGCTCGATCACTATGCTCACCGCATCGCAGCCCACATCGTAAGCACCTATCTGACGAGCACAGGTGTTGTTATCGGGGGCACACGGTGAGTTGGCCGTCACGGTGAAGTCACCCGTAGCCTGACTGCAAAACATGGGATCAGACGAAATGTTACCGGAAAGTCCCAAATAACCCGCAATACCACCGGTCCAGTCGCCGCCGGAGTTGCCGTATATATCATTGCAACCAAACGTGAAGCCGCCGTTCTCGGCGATATAGAACGCTGCCGCACCGGTGTTGTAAGCAATCAGGTTGGCGGTAAAAGTGGAGGCCATCGCATCCAGGGAAACCATCGGCGATGCACCTCTTGCGTCAATCCCCAGGTTGGTGTTGACGTACACCGCACTGCCGTATTTCGCGGAGTTGCCCACAATTGTATTCTCGATAAAGGTCGGGCTGGTATAGCCATCAATAGCGATTGCGCCGCCATAACCGCCCACCGCATTATTAATGAAAAGGCAGCCCGTAACCTGCAAACCCGAACCATACGTATACAGCGCTCCCCCGGTGCTCGTGCTGTTGCCGTCAAAAGTACAATTGGAAATTGTTGTCGAGGACTCACGCGAATACAATGCCCCACCGTTCATATCGGACGTGTTTCCCTCAAACGTACAACCGGTCACGGTCCCAGCCGAATACAAGAGCTGCATAGCACCGCCTTTTCCATCGACCTCTTCGCCGGTTGGCATATAATTGTTGAGAAAAGTGCAGTTTGCGATAGTACCTTCGAAATAAATACCCTGGTAAGCACCGCCGACATTATCACGAAAGATGCAATTTCGAATAGTTGTACTTGTTCCATAATCATAAATTATCGCCCCCGCATTCCAGGACTCATAGCCGCCGGTAAACGTGAAACCTTCAATCGTAGAACCCTCGCTGGGGCCGTTATCACTTCCGATCGCAGCGAAGCGATGGTTCGTTTCAGCGTCGCCCTCCACATTGATGCTCGTACCGGCGGCGCCGGCCTCCGATGTCAAATGAATCACTACAAAGGGAAAAATAAGATCGCGGAAGCCGTCTCCGGAGTATTTCCCCGGTTCCACCATGATCGTGTCGCCGTCTGTCACTTTGCCGTATAAAGCATCCTGAATGGTTTTATAGTCCGACGGGACCTTGTACGTTGCTGCCCGAGTTATACTGCTTCCCATTACTGTCATGACAGAAACCGTTACCAACAGCAATACAGTTATCTTACTCTTCACGAGTTTATTCCTTTCAATATGAAGATGGCCGGACAACAGTCACGTTGCGGTCCTTTTGAATCTCGGCTTGTGTGGTTGATCTGCCCCAAAGTTACAGAAACGTATCCGACAGTCAAGAGCAAAGACCACGGATCCGGGATGCCCCCTATAACATTCAACAGAAAAGGCCGGTTTTTAACCGGCCTTTTTAAATCTGATCGAATGATCTGGTCCGAGCTACTCGTTCAACAGGATAATATCCTCGGATAATTCCGCCTCAATCGGCTGCTGAGCCGGGAGAACGCCGTTAGTGCCCTTGATCAACAGGCCGAACCCAAGGATAAACGAGATCGTTTTCTTGGATTTCCCTTCCGCACGCAACGGACCGGCTTTTGCCGTCAATTGGATTTTCTTGCCGTCGGCCGCTTCGTAAAAACCTTCGGAATCAAGCTCAACCAGCTCAACTTCAACGAAACCGGCCTTACCGAACGTTCCGTTTTTCTGGGCATCAACCACCCGGGCCGTACCGGTAGCGCCTTCACGCACGAGAATGATCCCGCCGAAGTCGATCGGAGTAAACAGCCTGATCGGCACCAGGTCGCCGGCCTTGACATCTTTGCTGGAGACGTCCTTATCAAACACGACCTTGACCGGATGTCCCTTGGGCAGGACAATCTCAGCCGACACCGCGCCGGCCAGCAGAATCACGAGCAGGGTAACAGCCAGGCCGCAGAGCTTGGTATGGAATCGCATTGTTATCTCCTGATATGTTTGTTTGTCGATATCCTAAAAACCGGGCAACTTATCCTTGGGATCGTCATCGAGACTAATACTTATGACTTCTCCGCTCGGGAACGTGATGTTGCCGTTCATTTCAAAAATCGCCGTCTTGCTTTTTAACTCGACCTTGGCTTTGGAGACCTCGCCCCATTGTTCACCGTTGCCGCCGTGATCGTTGGCATCGAGAGCAATCACGATTTGATCGCCTGATTTCCAGGTGATGCTGCTGGAGCGCCCCTTAAGAAGCTGCTTACCCATCGGCCAGGAGCCGTCCTCGCCTCCCTTCTTCACCATGATATGCAGATGGTGTCCGTCGGGACAGTTGGTCAGAGTGAACTTGTATTGCTGGCTCTTGTCGAAATACGAAGCCTGTGACAGATAGGTATTGATCTTCTCGACATCCTCCGCACGCGCCGGATTCGAGGTCAGCTTGGAACGAATCGCCTTTAGTTCCTTGACCGCTGTCACCAGCAGGTATTCAGGATCGTCGCTGCGCTTGATCTTTGCCACGAGATCATCAAACTCACCGGCGGCTTTAGCTACTGCCTGACTGGCGACTTTACGCTTTTCACGCGCGGTCGAGGCGCCGATCAGAGCATCGCCAAGAGTATTCTCCTTCGGGCTCATATCGCCGGCATACAATCCGCGATCATGACTGACCTGGCGCGATAGAGTCGCCCAGGGAGCGCTGTCGGAGGGATTAACGATTGCCTGCTTGAACAAGTCCCAGTAAACCAGAGCACGACCGCTGCGTGTATACAAGATCGAGGTCTCATCTCCCTGGTGGAAGCTGCCCAGATCGGCTTCGAGTTTAGTATGCGATTCGTTCAACACCAGGCTATCGTTGGCCGGATTCACCGTCGGCCAGAGTGCGGAGTCCTTGACTATAGCTGTCTCGCGAGCGAGGACTCCGTCCAGTTTTCCGATCGCCTCACCGATGTTAAAATTCTTGTAATAGTTCTTGATCTGCCGCGCCGGAACGAGGAAATCTTCGAACAACCACTTAGCGATCCAGGAATACTCATATTTATCATAAGCCCGGATGATCTTGGAACGTTCATCGCTCGAGGTGTTCAGTACATTGCCGTCGTAAGAATTAAGGATATCGGTTTCGACGGCTGTTGTTCGGTCAAGCAGCCATTGGAAATGATACAGATACGGAGCGGAAAAAGCCGCGACCCAAATCAGGCTGAGAACCGCCACGTATTTTGCCAGTTTACGGAATTTGGCTATACTCCGGCTCCTTCGGATCGATTCGAGCACCCAGCGGAAGGGCATCTTGACACCGACCGGCGTGATCTTGGCCGGCGGGGCATAAATCGAGCGACCGACATCGGTGCCGATTTTTTCCGGGGACTGCCCGGTCGACGAGACGAAGAAAATCTGGAAGTTGAGTGTGCGCCCCACTACGACCTTGAGAAACTCCTTCAGCTTGACCAACGTATCTCGCACCGATCCGGCCCAGGCCGTATCTGATTGAATGCGATTGCTCGAAAGGATTCGCTCCAGGAAAATTTCGTAATCCTCGGCCAGATAGCTCTCCTCCTCCGGCGGTACCAGTACCGTTTGGGCATCGGAGTTGAATCCCGGCAGGATATCGGCTTTGGTAATCACCAGCGCTACCGGAATATCCAGCCGCTTGTTCAGCGGCGCCAGCCGTTCCAGCATGTTCACGAACGATGCGCAATGGGCCTGGCATTGGATTTCAGCTCCGAGGGATTTGGGATCGAAAAAATACAAAACGCCGTCGGCGCCCTGGACGAAATCGTTGACTTTATTGGTCAACTCATGCGGTTCACCGATCTCCACCGCCCGGCCGTCGTAGTCGTACGAAACGACCGGCATCTTGTCGCCGTCGAGAATGGCGTTGAACTGAAGTAACCGGTCGCCTCTGGTTGAATTCGGGAACTTCTTCTCTTCCTTGAGATCGACTACCGTTCCGACACTGGTCGTAGCCCCGATCCCCCAGAGAAGGCGGTAGTTCTGAAGAAACTCACCGGCCGTGGCGTTGTCGTTAACCGATATCTGAAGATCACGCGATATCTTGCAGTCTTCGTTCAGAACCGTGAAGTATACGGTTTTGCCGGAGTTGGCATGACCGTAGACAGCTATGCGTACTCCATCAGGCCAATCGAACTCGCCGGGGGCGCCGGTACCGGAGCCCCGGGAGGCCATCTTGGAGCCCTTTTTGGCCAACTTAAATATCTTGCCCAGTTTCAAGACTGACTCACATCCTTGCCGTTATTAAGTCCAACATACTCTCATCGCCTACCGGCTGCTCTGCAGCTCGTGGGCTCGCTCCTGCATTTGGTCCAGACGCTCGTGACCGTAGTCACTCCATTTCATAGGCACCCAGATCGCCAGGAACAGAAAGATGACGATTATCAATCCGTAGAACAGATAAGCCGGATTGCGTTGACTGAGCACAAGCCTCGTATATCGGGAACTGGAAAACGCTCCTTTGATCTTTCCGCCCAATTCACCGAAAAACTTGCCGACTTTAGACCAGAAACTGGCCTCCTGCAAATAGCCGAAATGCTTGAGATAGCGATGCGCCAGGGAACTTCCCTGCCCCACTTTATTGAAGGTGCCGACTCGTTGCAGGTGGAACTCCAAAGAAGTCCGGTCCGTGATCAGATTTTCTCCCAGTTGCAGCCGTCGCCGTACCAGCTCCAAAAACTTGGCCGGTTCCGCCAGAGCGGAGAACTGCTCCGGTGAGGCCCCGGTGTTGAGCGGCCGTCCGAAAGTGTTCAGATAACGACCGACCTCATTCATGAAGAATTCGTTCAGCCGGAAGTTGTTGTTGAGTGCTCCCTCAACGAACAACAGCGGCACCAGGTGATTCTCGAAATACGGTACGTCCTGTTTGACCGCGCGGAGACCGCGAATATACGAAAACGCTTTGTTCGAACGCCCGTCGATATCCGCCTCCGCCTCGAAAAACGTCACCAATACCTGCACCGTCAGTTGGCGCAAATCGGAACTGGTCAGCGGAGACTGACGAATCATATCGAGAAAATAACGATCTACCTCAACCGCCTTATCGCGCTGCTCGCGCAAGGCGTGAAAAACCGCCTTGATGCCGTTGTATGTTTGAAGAAACGCCTCGGTCTCGAACGACTGCGAATCCGATTCATATGACTGCAGATAACGAAAGAGATCATCGACGTAAGATTTAACCGCTAAACTGTCTTGCATCTATTCCAATCCTAAATCGAGTATACACTCAGGTCCATCTTGCTCAGGCCCTCGAACTTGGACGGGTCCGGAGCGCCCCGGAAAATAAGCGTTACCTGATTGACCGACGGCGATTTCAGCATATCCTGCGGATGCAGGGCGACCTTGGAGCCATAGGTAGTGACATCGATCTCCACCGGATCCGTCTCGCCCAGACCACGAGCCTCATTAAGCCCCAAACGAATCTGCATGCGAGTCCAGATACCGGAATCGAACAGGTCTTTGTTAAGAAGAATTACCGTATCGGCCACCGGTGACGGGTTGCTGATATCGACCAGCAGATAACTCAACTCACCCATCTGCTCCAGCCGCACCGATCCATAATCAAGAATGCGATAGGTCTGCCCCTGGTAGGTCAGCGAATCGGTCGCTACCGCCTGGGCGCCCAGTTGATCCTTTTTAACCTGGGCGAGGAATCCCATCATCTGTCGCACGACCGACAGGATCGTGTCGATTTCGCGCAGATGCCCGCCGATATTCTGATGGTCGTAATCGGCCAGCAGGAATGAATCCACCTGCGACATGAACTGGCCCACATTGGTCCCGACCTCCTTAACGAAAAACCGCTCGTTAAGGTAATCCTTGAGACCGGCTTGCAGATTAAGCAGTGTGGTCAACACGCGGAACAGGCGCTTGAAGAAAATAACCAGCTCAATCGGCGCCGGGGCATTGTGCCCGACCACGAACTGATCCAGCGAGGCAGACATGTGATAAGCGAACTGAAAAATCGTCTGGCGAAATGATGCCTGGAGACTGCTTTTCTCGCTTGACATAGCACCTTCGGCAGCTATGGCCGTGTAAGCCCGCGAAGCCAGCGAAAGCAGATTCTCGAGACGGTTGCGATATTCCCCGGCCTTCTGTAGAAGGCGTTCATCGGCATAAAGACTCAGGCAGGGCGGAAAGAAATTCGGATCCTCGGCAACTTCGTTGCCGTCAACCGCAAGCTGGGCGATCTGCAGGTATTGACCGCGCGGCAACGACGGTGCTTGTCCGATGTGGAGGCTGTAATTGCCTGCCAGCGACGGAATCCTGGGCGGATCCTCATCCGGGTCCGGATCACCGACCGGTTTTTTAGCCGGTTGACCTATGGCCACATAAACCGCCACTGAGCCGCTGGGTAGATCCGTTTCGGCATGGACCGCGGCTTCATTCCCTTCGTTGATTTCAATCACCGAGCCATCCGGCGTAATCGCCTGACAACGGATCAAGTCAACCTGAAGTTTCCCGGAGCCGGCCATCGCTTCCAGCAACAGCGCCGGTTTCCCGGCAAGCGACTTGCGGATTAATCCGTAATTATCACCGGCGCTCACGGCATACCATCGCGCCAGTTCTTCACAATATCTTTCCTGATCTTTGAGATGCCGCTGTGTGAGAAGCATCCCATCCTGCCAGTTAACCGAATATAAGTTCAAGTCGCTCATAAATTTGCCTCAGAGGTTCAGATCCGAATTTATGCACCTGCCAATATCATGTCAAGTTAATTGGATTTATCACATTTCTGCTTACGTTATACATAGGTCGAATAACCTAAATGTTGTTTCAGCCCGGTTTTCCCGAGACGCAAGTCACCTTTTTTAACGGTTATTCTAAGCTTCACATCAAGGTCATTCGGCATACAAAGACGCAATACCTTATCAAGTTTCTTTCGCAGGGGACGTCCCGGAAGAAGATCGGAAACCTGCTCCGGTTTGACATCACGCACCTGTAATTCATAGGCAGAATCATAATCAGTAAAGCCCCCTCCTAAAACTGTCTCCACACCTAACCGGGATTCCTTCGTCCCCAGTTTTGTCTGAAGGTTCGGGGGGATGTAATGACGGCTCTTTATGTTCTCCACGATGCGGAATTTCCAGCCAAACAGGAATTCCAAAACACTGCAAACCAGCTTGGCATTCCCGGACCAGTGATTGAACAGCGGCATCGCTGCTGTCCAGAAAAGAGCCTCTTCCACATCCGGCTTATCCTGTATCAGATCGAAATGGAATAATTTCAGAAACCGTTTAAGATGCTCCAGATCTACCAGACCGGCCTGGGCTTTGAGCGTTTCGTTCGTCGCCAGCGCTCGATATCTGACAGCCTCGGCATCGAATGGCGCCATTAGTCTCCGTGCCTGCTCGTCCCAACTGTCGGTGCGGTCGGTAATACCGCTGAGTCCATAGAAAAGCTGGTACGGCATGAAATCAACAGCGCTACGGAAACCCACCCGGAGTTTGATCGTGTCGTTACGGTCAATGGGAGTACCTTTGGTCGGTTCCTGAGAGACGATCTCTCCCCTGTAATTCTGGTATTCACCGTCCGCCAGCAATTCCACTCGATCTAAACTGACACCTAGCTTGAACAGCAGGTTCAAAGCCGTTACGAAATGGTATTTATGCCGACGGCTGGTCAGGTCCGGCATGATGATCGGGTACGCACTCATTTGGTCGACAACTCGATTCTGAAGCGGGTATTAACCGGCGACCGTGATTTAAGGAAGCATTCGAGCCGCTCCGACAGAAGATCCATCTCGTCCTGAGAATGGAATGCTTCGCCATCGACCAATAATCCCACCACGATACACCGGCAAACTCCCTTGCCGATCCGCTGCACACCGCTCTCACACACGGCGCGTTTTATCCGCGGATCGAACGTCTGCGCCCAGACGGCAATCTCTTCATAGCTAAGTGCCCGGTCGCGATTACGCAGCCGCGCCGAAGCCTCATCTACCAGTTGCTTGTCGGTTTTTGCCGGAACCGCACCTCCGGTAGGAATGAGATTGGTAACTTCATCCAGTCCGGGATGATTTTCGTACAACTCGACTATTTTACCGGCGCCGACACCGTTGGCTTCGGTACCGGCCGTTACCGAATAAGTGACCGTAAGCGAATCCGGAGGAGGTTCCAGAGAGTTGGAATAATCGAACCACATGACGAGTTTTTCTTCTCGATTTTCAATCGCATAGAATTTGCGCGGTCCTCCCGGTGAAGCCTCATGTATCGCCACGTAATTTTCACCAGCCGAGTCAATGACTTCCGATATCTCGACAATCGATTCGATATCTTCAGGCAACTCGATCTCCACGAGCTTATCCCCGCCGGTGTGTTTGAACAATCGCATCTCGTTCTTGTTCACCACCAGCATAGCATCGAAATAAAACTGAAGACCGTACGCGAGGCGACTCCGATCCCCCTTGGGCGGTAGATCGATCCTGATCCAATAATAGCTGCCCTCGTAATTCTCCGGTTTGAGGCTGCTTCGACGCATCATCTCAACCAGAGCACTATCCAACGGACCCGGCTCCCAGGTCGAGGTAAACATCTCAGGAAGACAAACAAACGAATCTTTCAAACGCACGAACAGGTCGGAGCTCTTGCGAAGGCCACCCCAGTCGAGCACTTCTTTACCGGACGGGAAGATGCTGTCAAGGTCCGAAGATAATCCGGGGCAGAACGAAGAATCCTCGTAGAACGAGCCGAAATTGCTGCCCGGATACCATTTTGACCAGCGCACCTGCGCCAGTGCTTCCGGGTCGCCGTTAACGAAAATCAGCGCATCGGTCAGATTGGAAGGCGTTCCCTCGAATTCCACCGCCACGTAAGCGCGGTTGACGGCGGTAATCGCGGCGGTTACACCGGTTGTCGGCGGGCGATCGGAAGCGGCGGCATCGGGAGGGGTGATATCGGTTACGGCATGGTCGGATTGAAGCAGGATATGCTTCACTTTGGCTTTGATAATCTTCTCAGGACGGATGCCCGAAAAGAACAGCATGTGACCGCCCTCACGCCTTTCCTTATAAAAGAAGCGCGTATTAGGATCGACCTCAACTACCGGATCCACCGGCAAACAGCGCATCACCGTGTAAGCCGGGACCGGCCAGCGCTGACATTCGGGAGACATCGCCTTGATCAACGACTCCGATGCCACCTGCCAGGTTTTACCGATCTCATTGTCGATCCCCGATAACTGATGAGCATACATTTCCATCAGGATTCGCAGAATCGGATCGAGCCGTTCCGGGGATTCCGGTATTTTGGGATTCCAGGCCCGCAGGTCACGATGCATGTGGGCAAAAATCTGTTCCGTAGTTAGAGAACCGCGTTGGCTCATAATTTCAGCCTCAGTCTCCTCGATCTAGCCTAAATCATAATGGGCTTCAAACTTCAATTCATCGTCGTCGTCCCGGTAGTTTCCAGTCACCTTGACCTGCATACCGAGATTGTGTCCCTCGCCTAAATCCTCACTGGTAAACGACACCGTCACATTGTAGAGCCGTCGCTCGTATTTACCGATAGCATTGCGCAGACTGGCTCGAACATCAGCTTTATTAGTCGTGAGCATATCGGAGAATTCTTTTTCCCAGAGATCGCATCCGTAATCCTTGCGGAAAGGGATAGATCCCAATCGTGTCGACAACACCAACCCGATGGAATACATAATCGATTCCTTGAGATTGGTCTTGGGAAGATGTCCTTCGCGCAGGACGAGAGGTATTGACAGATAATCCATTGGTTATTCTTAGTTGATCTTGACGATTCCGCCCTTGATCTCGGTCATGGCAGTACCTTCAACTTTTACCGTGGTACCGCTCAGTTTCGCTTCGGTCCCTCCTTTGCCCTCGAAATTCATAGAACCCTCTGCCTTGAGGTTGCCCGAAGACTTGAGTTCCATATCACCGGTCGATGTAACCGACACCTTCGCTCCGGATTTGATTTCTACATCACCGGAAGTGGTTTCAATGGTAACCGTATTTCCCTTGATCGAAATATCCCCCTCCGACTCGATCATGATCTTCGGACCATCCATAGTCAGGGTAATCAGATTCTTGCCGTCTTTTTGAACGAGACTGAGTGCTTCGTAGCCTGACTTGTCGACAAAGATCAGGTCGTTGTTGCCTTTGGTACGGAACACTTTGAGGTCGTTATCGGCGGCAGTGAATCCGGCCGGATGGTTGGTCGGAGGATTATCTTTGCCGTTCCACATGCAACCGAGGATGACCGGACGATCGGGATCACCACCCTCGAACGCTACTATAACTTCATCTCCCAACTCCGGCAGGGCAAAGAAACCTCGCTCGGCGCCGGCATGAGGAGTTATCATGCGAATCCAATAGTCGGGTTCAGCCTGTTGGCCGTCAACGGTCCAGGAGAATTTCACTTTAACTCGGCCCATGTTCTCGGGATCATCGGTACCGGTTACTATCGCGGCTTGTAAATCCGTAGCCTTCGGTTTGGGGCGCAACGCCGGTTGAGCCGCATCCATGCTGGTGCATACGAAACTGCAATCATACTCACCGATTTTCCAGGCATGAACGACCCTGGTTATGAAGTAAGAATCATTGATTTCGTTGCCGAGCCCCTCAATATCAATTTTCTGAGCCACGCTAAGCGGTACGTCGCGGGTATTCCCCTTACCTTGAATCATTGTCCCGATCGAAGCCATGCGTGCCAGTTCCACGGCACCGTCAATCTCCGCCTGGCTTTCCGGGACTAAGCCACCGATAGAAGAGGCTTGCGGGTACAGGCTTTTCGAAGCCCGGTGCGATACCGCCGCCAGTCCCGACAGCGAGCGACGCGGGGAACCGGAAGTTTCTCCCGAGTAAGTTTCCTTATTCAAACGGCAATATCCGGCCCCGTCGAACTTCTCAACGGCCGTCCCGACGCCAACGGTGAAAGCGGCCAGAGTATAACCCCAGGTAAGGGAAATCGGCGATGAGTTGGTTGGCTTCTGAACGTGAAACTCCCGGCCGTCGTAGTATGCATACATGCCGTTGGCCGCCGCCAGTCGCTGAATAAACTCGAAATCCGTTTCATGATACTGCACGCAGTATGAGAGGTTTTTGGCGGTCGTTTCAATCGTTCCCTGCGTGATGGAATGGTTGCCCAGGATAGCCTTAATGATATTCGACGCCGATTGCTCCTGCCAAATCTTGTTGCGTTTGCTTCCATCCATCAGATACGTCGGGCTGTGTCCCGTGATGCGAGCGGTATTGATCCCGTCATAGCTGTTATCGTAACTGACCTGAGTTACTACGTACACGAATTCGAGCCTGACGGTATCTTGCGTACCCGGGATCTCGTCCGATTCGAAAGTTATCGATACCGGCTTACCGACGAAGTCGCGATATTCACTGAGGTCCTCGAATTCCGACATTTTCTCGACCTGGCCGGTCTTGCGCAATGTCGCTGTCAGCACATGGTGACCGTCGATGCGTTGCTCCAACGAAACATCATGAATATCGGCATCGATCTTCTTGCCGTTTATCATCAGGATCGCATTAGTTGGCATAGGATTCTTCCCGAAATCGGATCAGTGGCAGGTTTCGGGCGCCGCCGCTCGACGCCCGAACCTTAATCAACTGAAACCGATTATTCTTCCCAGCGGTTGTCGATTTCGGCGTCTCCGATGGTCAGCTTGTGACAGGAGATCTCGATATGTTCGAAGACCTGATCATCGGGATTGTTCTTAATGTGCGGGATCGTTTCCTCGTATCTGGTGATGAAACCCTCTTCCCAGGTAAGTTGCTTCATCTCGGAATCATCCGGCGTCTTGAACGTGACCTTGCCGGCCTTCCAGTTCGGTTTCGAGGAATCCATTGCCCAGCGGGCCAGATCGGTGTTCTCGTCTGACTCACGCGTCACTTTGATGGTACCGGCGTGAGCACGGTCGGACGGACGTCCGGTCTCATCCTTGGCCGTATACAGTTCGTAGGTCACCATGTACACGTTTTTGTACACGACACCGTCAACTTCTAATACTGGTCTCCGTGCCATAGCTTTACTCCTTTATGGCTGGTTCATGGTTCTATTGTCAGATTCTCTGTTGTCGGATTGAAGCGGCGGCCGATACTTACTCCGACCGCCGCGATTTTGTCGTATGCTATTTGTCCTTGACGTTCGTCTGATTATCTTCGTTCCAGGCGGTAAATTCGATGTTAAAAGTCCGCGCCGGATACTTCGGATTGAGAGCGACCTTGATGTCGATCTCCTGACGCTTGCGCATTTCCTCATCGGCGAAAATCTCGACTCGGAAATCCTGAAGGATGTTGTCTCCGCCGGAGATCGCCTTCATGAATTTGTCGATATCGCGCCGCATGGTGTCAATGAACTTCTGGTCAATGACCGAGAAAGTCTGCTTGTTGAGATAATTGCGCAGGGTTTTATAGACGTAGTCGTAGGTCCGTCGGATCGAATAAACGTTGAACGTCTCTTTCTGGAACAGGGTCGAAGCCCCCATGGCCACGGCCGAGCCCTCGAAACTGACCATCGGATTGACGCCCTTCTCGTTGATCTTGGAAGCATCCGGCTGGTTGGCTTTAAACCGGATATACTTCGCATCGGCCACCTTACCGTACTTGAAACCGGCCATCGGCTGTTGCATGCCTATGGTCGTATCACCCTGGTACATCATCCCGGCCACTGCCGCCGACGGCGGAATCCACATGTCGTCATCTTCGTACTGGTTGGCTTCACGCGCCATCAGATAGTTCGCAAATACCGACATGTACTGCTTGTAATTGTCGATGCCGGAGAGGTTGGCATAGTTGGGATCATCCAGCATGTCCATGACCTCTTCGAAACTCTCGAAATTGGGTAGGTCGGTCATGACGTGCAGCTTATTGGGCATCCCGAGCTGGCGGGCGACATTGTCCATCGCTTCGACCGATCCCAGATAACCGGGAACGACCGCCATGGCGAAACACTCTTTGATGCTCCACTCACGGTAGAGATCGGCCACCGCTTTGCTGAGCTGTTCGAACTTTTCTTTATCGTCCGGATCAGCCAGTTCTTCGGCGCTGACATTGGCGAAATACGCGTTGACTTTTTCGTCCGCTTCCTGCTGGGCATTGGAAAAAAACTTATCGATCGCTCGATAAGTGGTCTCCAACTCGCGCGAGGCGCGATGAACCTTCTTCATGTTCTTCTCGAGGTTGGTTTCGAGCTTGGTGGCTTCCTCGTTGAGATTCTTGCGCACCTCATCCAGGTTGTCGGATTTTGAAAGCTGTTCCACCCAGAGCTTGAGTCGCTCGGCCAGCAGTCGACGTTGGTTGGCAAAATCTTTCTTGGTCAAAAATTCTTTACGTTGAAAATCCTTCTTCGGATCAAGCCATTCGACACCACGCACCAGGTCGCCGTCGACGGTCTTGAACGAAGGTAACAGATCCGCCAGCTTCTTGAAATCACCGAAATTATCGGACAACATGTCCGCGAATTCATCGTCGGATATTTTCTCAGCAACTGGCTTAGCCTGAGCTTCGGCCGCCTGTTCGGGTTGCGGCTGAGCTTCGTTTCTTTCCATTTCGTCCATGGTAATCCCTCGTCAGTTTATTCGCTGAGAAGATCGATATAATACTGGGCGGCCTTCAGAAGCGCATCCTTCTTGTCTTTGTCCGCCAGCGTCTTCTGCAAGGCCTTATTCTTCTTCAACTGCTTGTCCAGATCGGCTGCCATTTCCTTGCGGTAGTAGGTAGTCGAAAGCGCTTCATTCTTCTCGATCAATTCCTTGGATGTGAAATCCTTCATGGTCTTGATCTCGAAATCGGCGTTGATCGGCTCGCCGTCGGGCGACTCCAGTTCCGCATCGAATGAGGGGCGGAACTTCTCGAACACGTCCTTGAGATTGTTGCAGCGGGTTGGCGTGACATCCGGGTCTTCTTCGTTGTTCAAACGAGCGATGTAAAGCAGCTTGTTTGACGGCAGCAGTTCGACCGGGACGGAATCATCACGGGCCACTTTCTCAGTGGCGCCTAATATGAATTTTGCCATCATGCCTCCATGTCAGTTATATGCTATCAGGTCTTGTCGGTCTTATTCGTTTTAAACACGAAATTGTCGTTCTCCACATCGATCGTGACATTATCACCGGGATTGACTTCCCCGGTAATGATGTCAACCGAGAGCTTGTTGACAATCTCGCGCTCGATAATTCTCTGTATCGGTCGTGCGCCTAATTCCAGCGTGTAACCATCGACAGCCAGCTTGTGCTGTGCCGCCGCGCTGAGTTCGGCATTGATGTTCTGGTCGCGCAGAAGCCCGGTTAAGCCCTTGAACTCCAGTCCGGCGATTTTTTCCACCTGGTCCTGTGTGAACGAATGGTATACGATAATGTCGTTCAACCGATTCAGGAACTCCGGCCGGAACTTGGTAAACAGGAAACCACGGACCTCGTCCATGTTCACTTCGCGACCTTCGCGGTCGGCATCGAGAATTTTATCCGCCGCGTAGTTGGACGTAAGGATCACGATCACATTGCTGAAATCGACCGTCCGGTTCTGGCCGTCGGTCAGGCGGCCGTCGTCGAGAAGTTGCAACAGCACGTTGAACACGTCCGGGTTGGCCTTCTCGACCTCATCGAAAAGCACCACCGAGAACGGCTTGCGCTTGACCGCTTCCGTCAGCACACCACCCGCTTCATAGCCGACATAGCCGGGAGGAGCGCCGATCATCTTGGCCACCGAATGCGATTCCATGAACTCGGACATATCCAGCCGCACCATGGCGTTTTTGTCGTCGAACAGGAATTCGGCCAGCAATTTCGCCAGATAGGTCTTGCCGGTACCGGTAGGTCCCAGGAACAGGAACGAACCGACCGGACGGTTGGGCAACTTAAGCCCGGCCCGCGCCTTGCGAACGGCATTGGCAATGGCCTTTATGGCATCCTTCTGGCCGATAATACGCTCGCCCAGAAAATCTTCCATCTTGACCAGTCGTTCTTTTTCGGAGGTCATCATCTTGGATAGCGGGATACCGGTGCGTCGTGCTACGACCGAAGCGATATCGGAATCATCGATTTTACGCTCCAGACCTTCAATCACCTTCTTGAGCGCTTCAAAACGATTCTTGCGCCGGCTTAACGAATCGCGCATATCCTTCAGGGTTAGTTTTTCGGCTTTCATTCTTCACCTCCGGCGGCTTCGAGACGATGGCCCCAGTATTCATCGAGTCGATCCATGTCGCGTTCGAACTCATCGAAAGCGGTGCGAAGTTTCTCGAACGATTCCGCGTCTTTCTCCTCGTCCTTACCCTCGCATTCGCCGATCGATTTCTCGAGCGAGGTCATCTCTTCGGCCAACTTCGGCAACTTGGCTTTGGCGAACTCTTCTTTGACACTGAACTGCGACCCGGCCTCATCAACCAGATCCAGGGCCACATCCGGTAAATTACGCTCACCGAGATAGCGCTGCGAGTATTTAACCGCCGCTTCTATCGCCTCGCGGGTATAAGCAATTTTGTGGTGCTCGGCATATTTATCTATCACACCGTTCAAAATGCGAACAGCATCATCGTATGGCGGCTCTTCGACTTTAACCTTCTCGAAACGGCGGTCCAGCGCCTTGTCCTTTTCGAGATACCTGGTGTACTCTTCCTCGGTGGTAGCTCCGACCAGGCGAATCTGTCCGCGGGCCAGAGCCGGTTTCAACAGATTGGCGGCATCCATACCGCCACCGCCGCCCGCGCCGCAAATGGTGTGGACCTCGTCGATAAACAACACGACCTTGCCGCCCGACTTCACCACCTCACCCACAAGCGCTTTAAATCTTTCTTCGAACTCACCCTTGTATTTGGCGCCGGCCACCATGGAACCCATGTCGACTTCCATCACCTTGACGTCCTGGAGCGCCTTGGGCACGTCGCCGTCGATAATCGCCTGAGCCAATCCCTCGACAATCGCCGATTTACCGACTCCCGCACCGCCGACCAGCACCGGGCTGTTTTTGCGACGACGCAGAAGAATCTGGATGACTTGTTCCGTTTCCTTCTCACGTCCGATACAGCGGTCGAACTCTCCCGATGCGGCCAGGTTGGTCATGTCAACACAATAGCGCAATGTGCCGGACACCTTACGGCCGGTCTCTCCTCCCCCCTCACCCGTGCCGCTGCTGTCCTTTGACGGTGTCCCCGTAGCGATTTCCTGAACCGCTTTGGCCTCGGCAATAGCGCGATAGATCGCCTCTTTGGGGATATCAAGTTTGTCCCGCAAATACGGAGATAGAGCCGATTTGGGGTCAAAGATCGCGATCAGTATGTGTTCCGGCTCGACCAGCGTATCATACAGCTTGTTCTTCTCTTCGATCGCCTGCTCCAATACCGACTGACAAGCGGGAGATATCGCTAACTTGTCTCGCGCTGAGGAACGGCTTGACTGATCCTTTAGAAACGCTTCGGTCAATGATGCCACCATGCCGGGTTTACGGTCGAGCTGATTCAGTATCGACTCGACTTCAGTCCCTTCCTGACGCACCACCGCCACCAGAAGATGCTCCACCTCGATCTCGGGATGACGAAACTCGGCAGCAACTTCTCGGGCGTTTTTTATAACCGTGCGGGAATCAGAGGAATAACTGGCAATATCCATGGGAATGCAATGTCCCTATCGCTTATAAGTAATTTTGTCTTTTCCTGTGCGAGGTTGGGTTTTCGCTATGCTCGTCCCAATTGTTAAAAATAGCCTTGTATTTGACTAAGTGTCAAGCGCTTTTATATCCCTTAAATCCTATAACGGCGCTGTTTTCGACAGTCCAATCATGTATCTTATTTGTCCACAATACGGACTATTTATACCATCATCTCGATCATTCGCTCAATCGTTAATCGCCGCTTTCCAACTCCGACTTCGGTGGACGACCTTCCTTGGATGGTCGCTCCGGCTTATCCCATGCGGGCCGACTTCGCAGCGGATTCCGGGGACGCCCCGGATTTTTCTCCGACGGACCGTAACAATAACCCTTGCGCAACTTGCTCCAGACGATATTCCGGCATTGGGAGTGATCACCGTGAGCGATAAATTCACCGGCAGACTTCTCCAGCGTCTGCTCCAACTCTTTCTCGATACCGTCAAGGAACCGGTCGAAATCGAATAATCCTTTAATTAGCGCCAGACTGGCCGTCAGATAGCGCTCCATCTTGTCTACCTGATGTTGGTATTCATAAAGCGAGTCAAAATGAAGCACACAGTCCCGGCATCCGGTCAGACCGCAGCCGGTTTTGTCTTTGTTCTTGTCCAACGCATCCAGCTTCCGGGACAGATCCTTCTGGTAATGACTATATGCCCAATGAGCATGACGCGATATCTTCAAAAACAGCTCATCCACTTCCTTGGCGGCATGTTTGAGACTCTTGAGCTGCGGGTCTTTCTTATGGGAACCGGTCAACTGGTTGGCAACCGCGACGCGCTCCTTGAGAAAATTCAGGCGATGCGCCTCCGTGACTTTAGACTTCGTGTCCTTGTCGGAAGCCTTCCCGGTGACCTTACCGATCACGAAACCGATAATTCCTTCGGTTATATCGGCTGCTGTCGAGGAACCGGAAGTAGCGGCTTTTTTGGCGACGTAGTTACCCATCGCTTTACCCGTGCCGCCCATGAAGAAATCCTTCAGGGCATCCATCGCCCCGACTTCGGGAATGAACTCCGCCCCGTACGCCGTTCCCATGCTCAGTGCCGAATTAAAGATATGATTGATAGCCCCCACCGCATGATTGATCGCCGCCAGCGCTTTTTCTCCTACCGTATAACGCATGTCCAGATTGGCATAGCGATGACTGATGCGAACCCCGGCCCCGGGCATGTCGAGGCCGTGTAGAATATCTTGAGTCATGTAGAAATAGCGTCGCAGCTCGGGTGGAGCCTCATGCCAATGTTTCTGATGAGTCTCACGGTTCTTTTCGAGCGCCTTGAGGTACTCGTCGATGGCTTTATCGAGTTCCTTCTTGAGGTCGTCGATTTCCACCTCTACGATTGACACTTTCGCGGTATAGTTATCCGAGTAATCACCATGGCGAGAACCGGATCGATCCTGAGTGATGCCCAGCTTTTCCCAGAATTTGGCATAGACGATCTTATCGATCACATTCTTGCCCGGAATCAGGAGCACGGTTCCCTCCGGTAAAACCGCCTCCCTGATCTCCCATTCCTGCTTCTCGGGATCCCAGCGAGCCTGATTTCGGTCGATTTTGAGTTCTCTGAAATTATGCGCCACCAGCGCCTGAACCGGGATATCGAAATTCTCGGCTATGCTGTCGAACGACTCACCCGACTGGACCGTGTACTCCTCACCCTTGCCGGCCTGTTTGAGAGCCGCCTTGAGTGCCTTGCGCATGCACGTATAGTTGGGACCGCCGTAACGCGGACCGAACAACCAGAACCGCCAGTCGCGCCAGTCGTTGCGCTCAGCCATATCATAGCGATCCAGAAGATTGCGCCATTGCGCCCACATGTTGCAATCTCGATGCTCGGCGTACTGCTGGTATTCCAGTACGGCTTCCTCGATCATCGCTTGAGCTTTTTCCTGAATCGCTGCGAACTCCTCGTAAACATCGAGGTAAAGGCGGCAGAGATTCATGGCCGGGAGCAAATAGTTGCGATACTTGTTGAGATGATGCCTGAACTCGAGGGCGATCTGAACGTCGCGGATCATCGCCTCGCACGACTTGAAGTTGGAATCGGCCAGCGTATCGGCCGCCGGGATCCAGATCGGTTTGCCCGGTTCGACATAGTTATAGGCGTATTCGTCCTTGATCTCCAACTCACCGTCGTATTCGTACATCCGGTGTTTCCAACTCATCGGCTTCTTGATCAAACCGCGCGGAATCCAAACCTGCCTGACATTCTCCAGAACCACATGCCGATTTTTCTCTTTTTCCGGCCAGAGCCGCTTGCGCATGTAGAAAAATCGCAGGTCGTGGTTGTCCTCCCATTCGAGAATCTCATGCCAGGCAACTCCCTCTGCGTCGGCGATTTGGGCCAGCGTTTCACCCGGCTTGACCGGCCGGATCGAGAGTGTCCCGGGATTGCGAGGATGATAAAGCACCTCTTCCTCCCGGAACTTGAAATGCGGATACTGTTTCCGCACATTCTCCAGAACCGTTTCGAACGTTTCCTTCTCCCCCGGCACATAGGTGCGTCCGCCCAGCATTCGCTCCGGCATCTGCTGATAGATCGCCACCGCCTTGCGCAAATGAACGACCGAATCGCGCAGAGTGTGTTGCACCAGCTTGGTCAGGCGGCGGGAATCATAGCGGAAATCGTGAGCCTCCGGTTCTTTGACCGGTTTGGCCGGGATGTATATGATCTCGTTCTCGGGCAGCAGAAAATCAGTCGGCGGTGTGGCGTCGCATTCCTCCTCGACGAACAACTGCAGCAGCTCATTGCGCGGATGGTCCCAGATTTTCTCTACCGGCATGTCGAACTGATCGGCAATCTGCGATAACGACATCGGTTGGCGAACGGTGAACAAATGCCCCTTAGGCTTCTTGTCCTGATCATCCTCGGGATAACGTTCCTGCCAGTCTTTGCGTGTCAGGCGGTCATCGATATCCTCGCGCGTGAGCTTGTGATAGGACAGATCGACAATCGCCCCAACAGCCAGGCTGGCCACGGCCGAAGTCGCTCCGAAAACCGCTCCGATCGCCGCTCCGATCAACGCCCCGATAGGCCCCCCCACAACTGTCCCGACAGCCGTAATCACACCGAACGAGGCAATACTGAAACCGATTCCGACCGCCTTACTGCCCGCCCCTTTGACCAGCGTTTCTTCCCAGGTATAGCTGTTGAAGTTGAACCAATAGCCGCGCAGGTAAGAGCTAATCGAGCCTTCGTGACGCTTTTCCGTGGTAATGAAGCTGAGGGTGGCGAGCCAGTGGAACGCTCGGAAAGCATCAGGGGGAGTAAGCGGTTGCCGCGCGCGATACAAACGACCGGTTTTACTGCATAGACGACCGGTCTTCGGCTTTTCAACGGACTCCTGGGGCAAGCGCGTCTCCTTGTTGAATTCCTATTTCTTCCATCCGGCCGGACCAACCTGCCGGAACGGTCATCGCTTCGAGCGGTTGAACGGGTTCACGAGCGGGTACCCTGCAGTGCTAACTTCTTTGGCTGTCGCCGCCTCCGGATGATTGCGTGCCGCCACCACTCGAGCTATCCGGAGTCTGGGTGGAATCATCATCATCGGCAGCATTGAACTCGACTTCATAACCACCGGGCGGCAGGTCCTCCACACGCGCATAACCGTCTTCGTTTAGTTGACCGCGCCGTTCGGAGCCGTCGGCCAGCTTCATGATATATTCACCGTTCCTGAGAGGTGAACCGAATGCATCCTCACCGAGCAACTCGGCATAATCCTTGAAGGTCAGCAGGCCGGATTCCTGTCCGAGGCCGAATTCAGCCGCAAAAACTTTAATCGTAAAAAAATACTCGGGGGGATTATATGATCCGCCGTAGTTATCCAGTTCTTCCTGGGTCGCTAGTTCGTCGGTATCTTCATGATATTCGTATTGCCATCTTGCCGCGATACTTCCCCCACGGACTGTCGTGGGGAACTGGGTAATGCGATCATGGGCGCTGTCCTGATCGTGCTCGTAAATTGTAATCGTCACTTCATTGCCGTCACGCACACCGGTTATATTAGCCGACAGGGTCAGCGTATCGCCGCGACGAGCCTCCTGCGCACTCCAGTGCAATTCCGTGACACGAATACGCGGCATAACCAAAATACGGGCCGACTCGCCCTCAAGACCGACCTTGCTCAGCTTCACTTCCAGATAAATCTTGTCGCCGGCCTCGGTATCCTCAGGAACCATGATTTCACCGACGAAACGATTACCCTGCATGCGCCCCTCAACCTGTCCCGGACTCCCCCCCTGTTCGGCCTTGGCCTTGACCTTTATCGGGCATCCGTCGCCAACAAACGCCGTGAGCACTTCGAACGGAAGATTCTCTCCCGGCACAGCGCGAGCGGCGTTGAACATCACCGAGATCAAATAGGAGTCCAGCTTTATTTCCTGTTCCGAGTCGGTGCTTTTGCTGAATTGCAGGGCCATGGGGAAATCCTTTACGGCTGACTGAGACTGTTGATAATACCGAGGACATCGAGGGCGATCGTCTTCATGGTTTTTTTCGAGAACACCCCCGTAAAAATGTAACCGACTCCATGGTCGATCACATACCATCGCCGGTGAAACAATACCTGCTGCTCGGACGGCACCGATTTGCACACGACCTCATAAGCCGGTCGGCCGTCATCGAGATGAATCTGTTCGTTCTTGAGAACATCCGCATTAGGCAAAGCCTGCACCCAGGGAGCCGTGTAGGTTCGGGCAAATTCGATCAGGTCGTCGCTTTCAGGTTTGGGATCAATAGCCAGCGTCAAAGAATGTTGAAATCCGCTGTCTTTGGGTCCCATGAAAAAATGAACCGTCTGATCCTGCCACCCCTTGGGCAGCTTGATCTTGAACAGGTTATTGGTTCCAGCCATCGTCGATAAGATCTTTCTAATCGTGTTATCTCAACCCGGCCGTTCATGCGCCCGGCCGAGAGTTTTCTCAAAAGCAATACACCCCTTTTATGGTACCGATCAACAGGTGTCCTTCGGCATCGATCACCGGCGGGGTGGTCAGCCATTCTCCCGGCGGCATTTCAACGAGCATCTCACCCATGCCTTTATTACCTATCCAATGGAGTCGATTCTGAGTCGCCAGCAGGACGGTATTGTCCTCCTGCACGGTGAAACGGACAATCGGCTCGACCCGTTCGAGATCGAATACATAATCCAACTCGCCGTTCGCAATTCTGAGCAGTTGTTTGCCAAATACGAGTAAAATGCGATTCTCAGAGTCAACGGCCGGTGGTTGTGAATTGGGAGGAACAGCTCCTGAAGGCAGCCAATACTCCCAGTTGAGCTTGCCGTCCGGGGTATAGAGCGCCAGTTTCCATTGCCGGTCGGAATTTTGCAAAACGATCACCACGTTGCCATTGTTGTCGAGCGTGGCCAGCCAGAAACCGGCATCGTTTAACTGGAATTTCCCGGTCGACCGCCCTGAGGCCACATCATAACTCAACACCTGGTGTTCGTCGTTGAGAAGAACTACTCGCTTACCGTCGCTGCTGACCATGGCCGGGAGCGCTTTCCCTTCGAACTCAATGATGTAATCGCAGTCCATGAGTCCGCCCGGCCCCTGTGATACCAGGTTGTAGTCATCTTTCTCCGGCGCCTGCTCTTCTTCAACCTCCACTTCGGGCGCTCTATTGGCCGTATGCAATAGGAAACGATTCTCCCCCTTTGGATAAACCAGCGGCAGGCGGCAGGCATGGTAACAGGCCGTCGGCTCATAATCGCTCATAACCGTTTCACCGGCGGCGTTGAGCCCCTTCAACTCCCCCTTGCCGTCGCGAAGGTAGAGAATGCTGTCGTGAACAAGAATTGCCATGCCGCTGTCGCGGAATGTTTCCCAACGCTGTTTGCCGCTCCGATCGAGCGCCATCACCCGCGTCCGAAACTGAACGTAGCAACCCTCATCGGTGGGGAGGATACACTCCGGCAATTCGACATTGGCCGAATCTGTCGAAGGGACAAACCAGATCGGTTCCCCCACGGTACGGATCGACCTCGATATATACGAGCCGTTGCGATAGTCACCGAAAAGCCTGACATATTCGCTCATTGCATGTTCTCCCGCTGTAGTGGGATGGTCGTCACTCGTTTCAGAGGCATCCCCGGCACATGATGCGACCGCTGCTCCGAACAGGACAAGGGCGGCGAGAAAGCCGACCGGACAGAATCTTGTGCACCGTTTCGTACCAAAATGCAATCATACCTCCTGAATGGAATACGTCCCGGCGGGAGTGGTTCGACCGTTGTACCAGTCCCGAATGAAATTGAAATCGGCCACCGCGAATCCGGTCGAACTGGCCGGTTTATTGAACATGTAATAAAACAGATCCTTCATACGGGCATTGGCGCCGCCGACCGTCAACTGGTTTCCCGATTGTGACACGGCATCGGAATTCCATTTTACGACAATTTTGTAATTCTGGTTGTTGTGCGCCGGATTCCCACCGGAAGCGTAAAAATCAAATCCGGGGAGAAACTTCAGCAATACCGGTATTTCATCGGATGTCCCGCTGCCGTTGATCATGAACTTGTTCGGCAGCAGGTTTTTATCCACGATGAAATACTTATAGAAACCGTAACACCAGCTTTTCCGCTGAGCCTCGGTCCAGTTGCCGTGAGTAGTGTTCTCGAAACAGACCGAAAACAGGGGACGCACCACCAGAATCGCCTTACAGTCGATCGTTCCTCCGCCACTCGTTCTCGGCACCCGCATCACTTCATCGAGTGTTTTATACAGATACACATTCATCGGTCGATTGGCGGCGGCGTTGATCGTGCCCGAAGCCACGAACTGCCAGGGATCCTTGGGTTGATCGGTGCCGTTGCGGTAATAATTCGACATGGCCGGCGAAGGATTCGGGTAATGAATCTCGAACCGCTGACCGTTGAGAAAATCGTACAGGTCCTGGCCGGTCTGCCCCTTCTCGTTCATCCAATGACAGAACCGCCAGACATGCCGCATCCGGATCGGGCCGTTCTTGTCCATCATGGTTTTATCGTCGTGCTTGTTGACCCAGGCCTCGCTCGACCGGTTCCGATTGTTCATGTGCTGATTGCTGTGGTGCATGCGCCGATTGTTGGAACGCACTCCGAACTGGCCATAGTTCGGAACGGGATAGGATGGCGGATCGGCGCCGTAGTATTTGGCGTCCTCGAGATAGTCATCGATCTGGCCGGTAGCGTGCCCCAACTCATGAGCGATAACCAGACAGCCGTAACTGCTGTTGCCGCCCGGATCGTTAAATTCACCGACCGGGAATGCCGTTCCGGACTCAAAGCTGGCCGTAGTGAAACGGCTCACATCATCCTGACGGGTTTTGACGCGAAGACTGATAACACTGTATTTCCCCCCCTCTCGATAGGACATAACCCAACTACCCTTATCCTCTTCGGTCACAAATACCAGCGAACGAGGAACTCCTCCGCGTGCCTGCCGCAGAGCAGTAGTGAAATTGGCGTGGGCCAGCAGCGCCGCGGTATCGTTTCGGAAGTTAACGGCCGGTGTCGGCGGTAACAGCTTAATACACTCAAAAGCTTCAAGGAAAAAGAATGGTCGCACCACCGGAGTGAGCGGCGCAGGTGTGGAATCACCGCTACCGGACGAACCACCACTACCCGACGATGCACTCCCGCCGGAAGGACTACTCCCCGTTCCGGTCGCAGTATTATGCGGCACGAACTCATAGCTCTTCTTGTTCCAATGCTCCATGGCATTGAACATACCAACCGACCTGAACTCATTCACCTGGGCGTCGGTCGGCGCGGTCGTACTGGCCGTCGTGCCGTTGCTGGGGGCGGTGTCCTTAAACACGTACCCGTTCCATTGGACAACGACAAAGGAGTACTGATGCTGGTTGTCAAAGCCGCCGCCGTGCAGATAGTGCAGGATAAAATCACCGATCCGGGTCGCATGTACGATCTGCGTGGTTTCGTCGAGCGTAAAAGCCTCCTGGCGATGCACAGCCTCGTCATCCAGCAGAGCGACCCGCGCACCGAGCACATGTCCGTTGTCGTAATTGAACCCGGTATCCGATTCCGCCGTCCGACGATTGGACACATCGTAAAAATCACCGCAGAAAACCACTACCCGCGTGCCGCCGGGCGGATCTTTGATAAAGTTCCTGACCGCATCGTTGGCGTGATTGGTCTGGAACCGGATTATCGAACCATCGTGTTGCTCTTGTTTCGATCCGCTGGGATTGGTGCTGTACACCTTCATCTTGTTGTCCTGCGGATCGACATATAAAATCCTCACCCGCGAGGGCCACTGCGGCGGGGTGGCGCCGGGATTGCTGTCTTTCGAGAGAGCAATCACGGTACCGTTAGGAGTGGTCGAAGTATCACCGTTGCGATCCTGCAACGCCTGCGAGCCGTCCACGGCCGAAAGCAACACCAAATCATCCAGGTTGAACACGATCGGATCATCGCCGGTAGTGCGGGTGGTCACATGATGTTCGTAGTCATCGACCGTTGTCCCCACCTTACACCGCCAATTGCGCGAGCGCCAGGCCGCCGGGAGATCGTAATGCTTGAGCTTCTCGGCGATACTCAAACCGTTGAATTCATCGGGCAGCTTCTCAACAATAGTTGCGTTGGCATCGGCCGCCGATCGATACACGTATTCGTTGGTAGCGGTGAACTTAAGCTGGACATTATTAGCATTGGTCCTGGCCTCATCGGCCGTCGGGAACTGAACCACTACGGTATAGAGTCCCTCGTTGAAAATCGTCCGGCTCGGGATCCGGTTGTCGCCGACATAAGCTTCGAAATTTATGCCGTCGGGAAGATCACACAGCTCTTTTTTCACCCGATCGTAGTATTTGAGACGCAGGTGGTACGGCACTGCGTGCAACTCAGCCGGATTGATATACGTCCGGAGCATGAAATACTGGCTCCAGATCGGGCACTCCTGCTCCGTATGGAGATCATCGAGCTCGGCCGGACAGGTCATTTGCTCCTCGGTCGGAGCTTCGGAAGTGCGGAAAAAGATCACCTCCACGCGGCGGTCGGTCTCGGAACGATATTCCTCATCGTAATCATCGCTGCGCGGAAAGGAAAAGGCGCAACCGACATATTCGTGTAACTCGGAGATGAACTGCTCATCCGAGGGACGCATTAATTCGAGATCGACATCATCTACTCCCAGCGTCCGTTTCAAATCATCCTGATAGAGATCGAACACCGCTTCCCACAGCCCACGCGGCCAGCGATGACGATCATCGCGGCGGATATCGGTCATAATCCGGCTGTTAAGCGGCTCGATATCGTTCCGATCGGCGAACTCGGTGTTGTAATAACGAATGAACGACTCCGTCGCCTGTTCCGTGTCGCGATTCCAGGTATTGTTGACATCACCCGGATTACAGGGCCAGCGGCGGCTCTGGTGGAAATACTTGAGGATTTGTTTACAGTCGATCACCTTGTGCGCAGCATAACAAACCCGCCCGTAATCTTCGCGGTCGTCCTTGAGAAGGGCACGGATATTTTTAGCCCGGCGCTGCGACAAAACAAAATTGTAGTCCACCGCTCCCTGAGAATCGGTATGACCGGTGATGAGCAACTTCCGCTCCGGGCTGAACACCAACTGCCGCAACACCAGCGCAATTGAATCGATACCGGCGAAACACTGCTGCCCCTCGTCTTCGTCGTCGTCCGCTTCAATCGGGATCTTGGGCATCATCACGCAACTGCCCGAGTGAAAGAGACCGTCCTCGAATTCGAGAACATCCACCTCAACCGGCGCCAGTTGATGGACATTCTCTCCGCCGGAAACGGCCGGAGTGCCTTCACTGACATCGGTCAGATGAACATCTTCTGGGGTATCGCCTGATGACATAAACAGTTTTCCAGTGGACTATTGACTCTGGCTTGAGTCCGATCGCACGTTATAACGAACGCGGACTCGTCCGGGTGGAATGGCTTCCTCGCGAGCGTAGCCGTCGCCGTCGAGTGTCCCCTGGCGAATCTCGCCCGAAGGGAGAATCAACTCATAGGGGCGGTTACCAATCGGATTTCCTTCTCGATCACGCAGCCTTAGCTCGATATAATCTTTGTAACGGAGTATCCCGGAGCGGGCTTCGCAACCATCGGCTCGCACCACGAAATAATAACAGGGGATCGAATAACCTCCCTGATCCTCTCGCTGCGTCTGACGGTCGAGGAGTTCCTGATTGACCTCGAATTGCCATTCGACTTCGGCTTTTTCACCGCTGACTTCGGTCTCAAGTTTGACCAGCTCATCATCGGGACGGTTGATGTCGCGCAGGTATATTTTTACTTCGACCGGGGTGCCGTTCTCGATACCGGAAACATCGGCGGTAAGTTTCACCGTTTGCCCAATTTCCGCTTCCTCAACCGACCAGCGGGCATTGTACAATGCTTTCATTTCCAGATCGTACGAACCGGATTCAATTCCCCGAATAGTGATTCCCCCCATTACGGGATGATGCTGGTCGTATCCGCCCGGACCGGTCACATGAGCCATTACACCGCCAATCGGGAAACCACCTTTATCGACAACCTTGACATCGAGATAGTGATCTTCGTCTTCCGATTCACCCTGTTCACCCTCTGAATCTCCGCTGCTTCCCACGGCGGCTGTGGCTGTTTGCCCGGAGCCGCTTCCCATACCGGCTCCGCCCCCTCCTCCTCCTCCTCCGCCGCCGGTTCCTATCAGCACGGTCGGACAACCGGGCGGGAGAATGCTGTCGGGCGGGCCGACACAAATCGCCATATCACCGACTGTAACGGCCGGCTTGCCGCCGATAAGAACCGTCACCACTCCCGGGCCGGTAATCGGTCCGCCGACATGAGGAATAGGCGTTGGCGCCGGAGTCTGCATCGGACAGGTGTGCATATCGCCCAAAGTGGCCGCCGGCATATTGCCGATCAACACCGTAACACACCCCGGTCCGGTAATCACTCCTCCATGGGCCGTCATATCACCGACTCTGGCAGCCGGTCCTGGCATATAATCATTCCCTGTACGGGTGAAAATGTTCTCGGTTGATTCGAAGCCAAGATAGGCTCAGTTGATATGTCTCGTCAACTTTTTGTTTGTAGTTGATGACCCTGTCCAAGGGGGAAAAAGCCGTACGCGCTGATATTCGGCAAAATACAACTGTAATGCGGGCGACACAAGGCTGCCCGCTACATGAGGTCAGGGCTCTTTAACGCGTAGCGGCGGGGCTTGTTTCCGCCGCAGGAAAGGTTTTTCAACACCCCCCTGGGAGGGAGTGTGCTGAGACTCCTCTCAGCAGCGTAATTACCGCAAAAGGAGCATTTTACGGGCGATACTACCGGTCTCCGTGGTCAGGCGATAGAGATATATGCCGCTGGCCGCTTCCCGGCCATCAGGAAGGCGTCCGTCCCATTCCACTTCGTGACGTCCGATCGTCATCGGGCCGTCTATCAGGGTAGCAACTCGTTGTCCGGCCAGGTTGTAAAGGGTCAAGTTAACCGGCCCGCCTTCCCGGAGCACGAACTGGATTGTCGTGCGAGGGTTGAACGGATTCGGGTAATTTTGCGGCAGGAGTGTTAGATTCGGAAGCATTTCTTCCTCATCCTCGGCGATATCAACCGACCAATCCCAACCCGACAAACGAGCCAGCAACCACCAGAGAGCTTTCCCTTTAAGATAACAATTGAAGCAATGCGAATGAGAACAGCCGTCGCCGCAAGTAATGCAATAATGCGTGCTGCAGTAATCGATACACCAATAGCAGGTGTCGTCATCGGTAAGGGAGTGGTCAACACCAAGTGGATCGAAACTTTCCACATCGGCGAAATCATAGAGCACCTTGTTGTTGGCAATACACCAGGAGCGGATTTGCTCGTTACGCGCCAGGAGATTTTCCGTCCAGGCATCGTCTAAATGGCCGGTCATATAGACAAAAGTCACCCCGGGGTATTCCGCTTCAAGCTGACTCATGGAATCGAGATAAGTCTGAATACCGGCCTCGGAGTTCCAGGTCACCCCCCCGCACCAGGACCACATCACGATGTTATCGGTGTTGCCCGGTTCGTTGAGACGATTGCGGGTGATATTCATCCAATAGGTTTCGTTTTCCGTCCCGAGGTCGTTGTAATACTCAACAATAGGGAGAATGCTGCCGTTGTCGTAATCGTATACGGTTGAGCTGTCGTACAAAATCGACAGACCATAGAGCAACTGGCTGCCGTGCGAGGTATGACCGTAAAAGATACGTAAGTTGTTCTGGGCCTGTTGAATATACGTGTGAGGAATCTGATCGAATTGAACCGCTGAGACATGATTCGCCACGACACTCACGGCCATCACATTCGACGAGAAAAGGAACAACGTCAGAACTGTCGTTAAAAGCAGGATCCGTTGGGTAAGACACATAGGGAAACTCCCCCTTTCAGGCGATACGAAACTTTTCTCCATACTGTAGAAATCGGCTTTTCGCAGCCTGTACTTAAGCGGACAGGTCGTCATCGACCTGTCCGAATGTTCGAATCAATAAATGTCAGAGTTTTATAAGCTCAACCCGGCGGTTGTTTGCTTTACCTTCCGGCGAGGTGTTGCCGTCGATAGGTTTGGACTCACCCCAGCCCTTGGACTCCAGACGATCCGCCGCAATTCCATAATTGGCAACGAGATAGTTTCTAACCGACTCCGCTCTCTGTCGAGACAGTTCAAGATTATGATCATCGGAGCCATCGCTATCGGTATGACCTTCGATCGAGAGCCTGAGACCGGCATCTTCACTCAGTAACTCACCGATATTCTTTAGAGTCTTATACGACTCTTTTTTAATCACATGGGAATCGGAATCGAACAGAATGCCGTGCGTCACGATCTTGCCGGTCTCATCGAGCTGCTGCCGTAATGTCTTGCCCCCTTCGGCAAACCGGTAGTTTCTAACGATGCAGGGACTCTTGCCATCTCTACTGTAGGTTGTCAGACTGAGACAGATCTTCGTCGGATTGAATCCGTCGGTACGCGGCACATTGGCAACTCGCTCCTGATCGAGAAAACACTTCATGGCTCGCTGGGATACCATGACCCGCATGGTGTGCACCCCCTCGCCCAGATTCGGATCGACCTTCTTGTTGGCAAGGGTACTGCCGCTGATACTGAGATCGGTATGGCCACTGCCGTCGACCATGAATTGCCCAACGTGGCGATCCTTGTCATCGAGCCAGTTCATGTAGTAATAGTTGCGCTGTCCCTCGATCGCCTCAACGTAGAAGTCCATCTCAATTGTGTAGGTCTCCGGTAGATGGCCGTCCGGCAACCGCGGGCAAATCTCGCCGCTGTTGGTGCATAAAATCCACTTCTGCCCTTTGAACCGGGCAACCTCATAGACACCCTTCTTGAGATCCCAGCGATACGGGAAATCACCTTCCTCGTCATCGATGAGATCATCGAAGAAAATGACCTTGTCGCCGGGTACGAAATCGTACTTGGTGTAAAGGGTCATATCCTCGGCTGCAGGTTTGGGCGCAGGTGCCGAAGCCGGAGCCGAACCGCCGCCGGAAGAACCACCGGCAGAACCGCTCGGAGCAGCGCCACCACTAGCCGGGGTTGAACCACCCGAAGCATACTCGGTTGTATATTGCCCCTGACCTTGATAACGGTAGTACTCGTTGGGGATCTCATCGGCGATTTCTTCAACCGCTTCACCCAGTACTTCACGGATCGCATCACCCATCGGTTCGTTGGAATAAGCACTGAGTGCGCCGCCAACGACCAGATCTTTACTCCAGGAAGCACCGGCCCCGGTGGCCTTCCAGGAAGTGGCCTTTCCCTTGAGTGACATCGATTTCAATACCCGCCGTGTGCGGATATCGATAATCTTGATATCCATGTTGATCTGGGCGTCTTTTTTGGAGACACCCACCGCTCCCATAGCCTTCTTGGTAAGACCGCCAAGACCACCGCCGCCGCCGCCGGCATCAGGTTTGAAATCTGTAACGGCGCCTGTAATGAGGATGTCGGCGCTTTCCATGAGTCCTTTTTCAGGACCACGACCTTCCTCGGCATATCCGGACTGAGCGAATTCGATTTCGTCCGCCAGTTCGGCTACTTCTTCCTGACTGGCTAAAACGATGAATTTAGGATTCTGCGACAAAGCGGTCGACAACATCTCACCGATCGCCGCTGCTTCCTGATCGGAAAAATTTTTGGCTTTGTCTTTGATCGTTCCTACCGTGATGCGGGCTTTGTTGCCCTGATAGGTCAAATTGTCCCCGGCATCGGCCAAAGCACTTCCGACTGATACGAGCCCAATAACGACCAACATCAACAATGTTTTACAAACACGCATACTCACCTTATCCTCCTCACAGAATTAATAAGTCCATCTGCATGAGAATAGTATGTTTTATCCGCATTTGTCAACCCGTGATCAGAGGTTAGGACTCTTTAACGCGTAGCGGCGGGCCTTCTCTCCGCTGCGATTGAGGTTTGTCAACGATCCCCTATGGGCCGGGCAAAAGAGAAGCCGGATCGGGCCATTCAGCACGATCCGGCTTCCGAGCAATCGGACTCTCTGCGTTGCCCTATTTATCGACTTGCAACTCCCGGCGAGAAAGGCGCAGCTTCTCGAAACTCTCCTGAGAAATTACGTAGTACCAGTCGGCAAAACGGGCGTTGAGATGCTCGTTGCGTTCCCGGCCTTTCTGTATTTCCTGTTCCCAACGGTTGTGCTGAGTGTTGCGCTGGTTGTTATCGCGGTCGGCATCGGTCCAGAGCGAGTCCGGCTTGGTCTGGAAATCCGTGTTGCCCGGTCCTTTCGGCTCCGGTAACAAAGAAGGATCGAACTCGGTCGTAACAAACAGGTAGCGGTTCTCGGCGGAGCCGGTCCCGTTCTTCTGCTCGTTTTCCAAGCCGGAGGAAACCGCTTCACCGGTTCCGTATACCACTTCACCGAAACGAAGCGTATATCGGATACCGTCATTAGTGAAAACCTGTAACTCACCCTCGTTGGAGAGAAGATTACCGTCGTGCGAAAAGAAAAATCCTTTACTTTGGAGCGACATCGCATCGGACTGGCTAATCTGCTTGCCGGCCAGATCACTCTTCAGGCTGGCCGATAATCCGGCCGGTTTAGGCCGAACACCGACAATGTGAAGCTCGTCCAGGGTGGTGAGCATTTCCTGCACTTTGGCCGAATCGAGCTTCTTTCCGGAAGAAACTTTGTCCATCTTCCATTCATAATTCTTACCGGTCAGAGTGATCACGTCACGTTGATCGACCGAACGCGTGCGTTCGTTAATCGAATAATCGTTGAGAACCATTTTGCGGATCTGGAATTTTTGCACCTCGAGCAGATCGGTCTCGATCCAATCGGCGAAATTGGTCGACAACTCGACATCGACACGGGACGCATAAACGGCACTCTGGCTCGGGATACGAACATAACGGAAACCCTGGCGTCCCTCGACCGGATTGCCGAAGATGTAATCGGCCAGAACCGTCTCCCCCGCTTTTATCGTAACACGAACCCCTCGTCCGTTCAGCGGACCGGTTTCATCGAGCGGATCAACCACCCCAAATTTCTCGAAATCCGCCACATTGTCGCTGCGGAACTCATCGCGTTTGATCCCGATTAAACCGGCGGCGGTCTTGGCCAGACGATCCTTCCCGTCGGCCGGATAATCGTGATGCGAAGGAATCGTCCAGCGACCGTTTTCGAACGTCACTTTGAACGGTTGGGCCGTTGCCGTCTCGTTATCGTACTCGATTACTTCCAGCGTGGTGGCCGCGTTGGGATCGGTGAAGTCCGGATAGAACTCCTCGCCCTGGTCCTGAAACAACTCCGGAGTAAGGCGCTTCTCGGAGAAGGCCCAGGCCAGCAGGGCTAAAACGATCGCCACGGCCGCATATATCAAGGTCTTTTTAGTATGGTCCATAGCTTAGCTCCTTAATCTCCGGGACGCCAGCGCTCCCTCATGCTCACGTTTGCGGCGTCGGATGAAGATCATCACCCCCATGACAAACACCGGAATCGGCGGTAACAACACGGCCAGCGTTTTGATTCTGGTCTGGATCCCCCGAATCGAGGCCTGCACGTTCTCCTTCGAAGCCTGGATTTTCGCTTCCTTACGCGCTTCGATATTGGCTTTCAATGCCTCGAAACGGCGATTCTCGGCCTCCTGCAGGTTCTGAGCCATGATCTGTTTGGTTTGATTATCCAGATCGGTTCGCTGCCGAACCGCTTCGACCTTCTCATCCAATCGCTGCTGAGCCTCAGTCAAAGCCTGTTGAGCCTCGGTCTCGGCCTGCTTTTCATCGAAGATGCGTTGCTGCACGAATTCCTGCGTCTGCGCTTCTACCCGCTCCAAACGACGATGTTGCGGGCGCTTCTTGCGCAGTTCAACGAACGACTGGTCGCCGACCAGCATATCCATGCAATTCAGGAACAGGTTCACATTGTCGAAATCGAAATTCCCGCCACCCTGTTGACGCATCTGGAAAAACTGCTGCGAAATGAAGTCAACATCGGCAATGACGGTCAGGTTCACCAGGCTCGGATTCTTGCCGCCTGGATCGGCTCCATGAACGTTGGCAGCGATGGTGTAAGTCTCACCGGTTTGCATCCGGCGGGGGTTGCGGTTAAGGGAGAAACCCATCCCGAAAAATCCCCGCTGAACCACCTGACGCCAGTCGACTATACCGGAAACGGGTCCGGTGGTAACCAGGGGTCGGTATTCGTATTTCGAACTAGGCGCCTGGTAGAGCGCTCCCGGATACAGGAATACCACTTCTTGTAAACCGGCCGTAGCGGAATCATATTCGTTGAACGGCTCGCTTGCGCCGTTACCGGCCCCGACGAATACGATCTCCGGCTGAAGCGAAAGCAGATCGGGATGAGGATTATAGGTATCCCAGACAATCTGAGTCGGATTGAACCCCAGTCCAACCGCTTCCATGAAGGCCGCCAGATTACCCTTTTCTTCCGTTTGTTGCTGGTTTTGTTGGAACGGATTACTTTGAGCGCTGGCCGGCAGCGACGGGGAAAGCTGGACATTCACGATCGGAAGCGGATCCATCAGCATCAACGTGGGATGGCCGTCGAGAATGTACTTTTGCAGATTATCCATTTCCGGTTGGGTCAATGATGAGGGCAGCGCCACGAGTAAACCATCGAGTTCTTCGGTAATCGGTTCCTTGGCCGATACCTGCACAACCTCGTACTGCTTGTTAAGCTCGGTCACGACCGGCCACGAGGGATCGTTGCTCATCGACTCGAAGTTGAATCCGCCGTAAAGTTTGGCCGGGGTTTGAAGCACTCCGATCCGTTTACGTTCGGATCTGGCCGCGACACGAATGGACCGCATCAATTCGTACTCCACCGGCAGGCCGCGATCGAACCAGGGAATCACTTCCTGGTTGACGCCGCTGGTAAACGCCACCCCCATGAAAACATGCGAGGGGGTCGAGCGTCCCGAAGCGGTGGCCATCGTTTCACGCGGAACGATACCGAATTTCTCACGAGCGTTGCGGGCCTCTTCGG
Source organism: Candidatus Zixiibacteriota bacterium (assembly GCA_035380245.1). Taxonomy (NCBI): domain Bacteria; kingdom Pseudomonadati; phylum Candidatus Zixiibacteriota; species Candidatus Zixiibacteriota bacterium. Next base: position 1,092,738 of record DAOSXA010000002.1, read on the forward strand.
TAAAAGGCTCCGTGTCATGGATCATGACCTGTACTTTTCCACCCGATTCAGCGGCGATTTCGGTCAGCTTACCGATCAAATCGGCCCGGGTCGCTACCAGCAACTCCGGCACGGTCGGGCTGATGAAAGCTTCGACCAGAACCGGTCGGTTATCCGGTAATTCATCCAGGAGCTTGATGCTCGAATCCGAGAGTGAGTGAAGTTGCTCCGCGGTGGTATCGAGACGTAAGCTCGGTCGCCCTAAGAGACTGACCAGACTGATTGCCGCCACAACGACGGCCATCGCACGAATCAGGTTGTGCACCCAGAACTTGTATCCCCCCGCTTCCAACGGCCAATGCCGACGGCTGAGCAGGAGCACGTTCAGGTAGAGCATAACCACCGCTAAGGCTACGAAATAAAGCACGCCGTGAAAACTTATTACGCCGCGTGCGAAATCATCGAACTTGTCCCAGACACCCAGCGGGGCCAGCCAGCTCTGGAGTGAGTCGCTAAAAATCACCGAGGACGAATTTACGAAAACGAAAAACGAACAAAATAAAGCCCCTAAGATGAAACCAATCGTCGCGTTGACCGTCATAAGCGAGCCCAGCATGCCCACCGCCACCAGCGCGGCGCCGATCAGCCAGTACCCGACATAATTGGCGAACATCAAACCGATATCGGGACTGCCGAGCCAGAATAACACGATCACATGGCTCAACGAGAGAATCAGCGAAGCAGTGTAAATCCCCAGCACCGCCAGGTATTTCCCCAACACGATTTCGAGATCGGTGGCCGGCAAAGTCAGCAGTAACTCATCGGTCCCCTGCTTGCGTTCATCGGCCCAAACCGACATGGTCAGAGCGGGAATGAAAAGAATGAGCAGCAACGGGAACACGGCATTGAGCTGATCGAGATTGGCCAGGTTGTTGGCGAAAAACCGCTGCTGCCAGAAACCGGCGGCGGCGCTGAGAAAAATGAACAGGGTTACAAAAACATAACCCGAGGGATTGCTGAAATACATCCGCAGATCGCGCTTGGCGATACTCAGCACGACATCTTTATTCAGCTTCATCGGTCACCTCCCCCGACTCTTCCGCACCGGTAGTTTCCGGATTTGGCTCGGCAGCCGGAGCTACCGGGTTCACCGCTCCGTAGTCGGTTAATTTGTAGAAGGCTTGTTCGATAGACCCGTCGCGCGAAGCCAGCTCACTTATCGGGCCGTCGTATACCAGGCGACCGTTGTGAATGAAAAGCACCCGCCGGGCAATTGCTTCCACTTCCTGTAAAATATGGGTGGAGATCAAAATCGTTTTCGACTCTCCCAGACGAGCGATATTGGACCGGAAATCCCGGATCTGATTCGGATCTAAACCGGCTGTCGGCTCATCCATGATAAGAACCTCCGGATCGTGAAGCAGCGCCTGGGCCAGTCCCACACGCTGGCGATAGCCGCGTGAAAGCTTACCGATCGGCTTTTCCAGGACCTGCTTGAGCGCACAAATATCGATGACCTCTTCGGTTCTGCGCTCCAGCACAGAGGTCTCCATCGAGCGCGCTTCTCCGAAAAACCGAAGCAGCTCCAGAGGCGTCATGTCGTCGTAGAGCGGGCCGTTCTCCGGCAAATACCCCAGGTGGCGGGAGGCTTCGAGCCGATCGTGCGTTATATCCAGCCCGGCAATCGATGCCGATCCGGCGCTGGCCGCCAGAAATCCGCTCAGAATCTTCATCGTGGTCGACTTCCCCGCCCCGTTGGGACCGAGAAAGGCCACAATCTGTCCCCTGGGTATGGCAAAAGAAATGTCTTCAATCGCCACGAACGAGCCGTAATACTTGCTCAGCCCACGTGCTTCGATCATGGCGCCGTTAGATACATTTTCCATAAACCAGACCTCTCACAGTATATGGCCAATATGTTTAGCTAATTAAGCCGCCGTCGAATCGTCCGGCAAAGCTCCGGCCAAAATAGGAACCGGTTCGGTCTCTGTCAAGGGGACCGGTCGGACCGATCGGTCGAGCCAATCGGGCTGAGATAGTCAGTCACTGGAAAAATGGTCGATCGACGGTTACAAATATAATTATATCCATTTTTTCGTATCAGGTTCCGAACTCGACGGTTAAAAAAGAAAACGGCCGCCTCGTATTCGAAGCGGCCGCTGTACGGCTTCAGGTCTTTCAGCCAAAGATAGCGTCAGGAAATATGTATCGCGGCGGAGACAAACCCCGCTGCATAGCGGGCGGCCTTATGTCGCCCGTATTACATCACAAACCCGCGTGTACTGCCCCGTCAACAACACTACGGGCAAGGCGCGGGAGCCGGTCCTCCCTGGAACATGTACGACACCAGATAAACCAGGTCCGTAATATCAGGGCCGTAGCCGCTCCCGTTTATATCGCATTCCGGGAAATATTCCGAACCGAGCGTCAACTTACAGGGTGGTTCCGGTCCCCCCTGAAACATATAACTGACGATATAGACCAGATCGGAAATATCCGGTCCGGCGCCGTCATGATTTACATCTCCAACCAGCCGGCAACACCCCATACACATTACGCCGTCGCAGATATTTCCGTCCCCTCGATAATCATAGCCGTACACACTGCAATTATCCGGGTGCAGGATCATACAGCTATCGCCCACACAACATCCGCCGACCACCGTCTCGGGATCACAGCAGGTCGGCACCGGATACTCGTCAAAAACACCTAGACCGTTCACGAAATACGCCGCGCAGAGGGCATAATCGAGCATATCGATCTTACAGTCACCGTTGATATCCGCCTGGTATAAGACCGGCGGCGGCGCCCCCGCATTCGCAAGATAATCGCCGAGGTAGTTGAGGTCGGCCACCGACAACACCAGCCCGTCGTTATTGACATCGCCCGCCGCATAGCAGACCGGATCACCGATCGTGTAAGAATACACCGCCGACCAGTCGGTCGAATCACCAGCCGAATAACGGAAAGCCTTGACTCGCCAGTAATATGTATTACCCCAAACCAGCGCCGGACCGGCATAAACACCCTGATTGTCATCGGGAGTACAATCGTACAACACCGTACCGAATCCCGGATCGTCAGAGACTTCCAGACGATAATGGTCGTCATCCTCGTACCAACAGGTGCTCCACACAAAAACCGGATTGAGTTCGTCCGTTACGATCCCATCGGTCGGAGTGATTAACCGAGGCTCGATAAACGGCATGAGATAAGAAGCCCCGAAAGCATCCTGGTTGCCGTTGCGGGTATCGGTCCAGACGGCCGTGACCTTTTCACGGAAAGTTGTCACACCTATGTATTCCGCAAATAATCCGGCCCGCACTCCGGCGGTCATCATTGGCGTCTCGAAATCGGGCGTACCCCGCCCCTCGATCGGCGGAGTGTCGCTCTTGGCAAAGGAAGGATCGATCGACACATCCGAGATGCGATGATTCAGGGTAAATGTCGCACCGCCGTCGAAAGAATAAGCCCCGAACAAATCGAACTTGAAATGGTTCACCGGATCGGTGCGCTGATCGTACCAGACACAAGTCAGTACGCCGGTCCGTTCATCACAGACCATCCAGGGATGAAACTGGTCGAGAGTCGCCCCGAATCCCGTCATATCGTCGTTGATATAAATCGGCTCGGTCCAGGTCTCACCGTTGTCGAGCGAGCGGATAAACTCGATATTATACTCGTAGTTGCTGATGTTGGTGGGATCGACACTGGCATAAGCGATATACATATTGCCGTGGCGCTCCCCGCCGCTTATATCGACCGCCGCCACCGGCTGATTGTAAACGTCCACACCTCCGTCAACTTGTTCCCAATTACCGTAAGTCTTTCGGATTAGCTGCGGCGCCGTGAACGATTGACCGCCGTCGGTCGATTTGACCATCTTGATACCGTAGTTGTAATCGCATTCGACAGGGTCCAAGACTCCGCCGTTCCAGAAGACATACACCGAGCCGTCGGCGCCGACCGCCGGATTGGCAAACTGACCGGCATCATAGCTTCCCCAGCCACAGACGGCGTCTTCCTGAACCGGACCGGCTATCAGGGTGTCGTCGAAAGTCAAAGCTCCGTCGGTGCTGCGGGCAAACATGATGCGGGTAGGATTTGGAAAACGCGCCCAGGCTACGTAGACATTGCCGTCGTACGTACCGCCGGTGCGATCGACCGTGATAAATTGCTTGTCCTCGAAATAATACCCCAGACCGTCTTCAACCGTGTAAGGCCCGCTCCAGGTTTGGCCGTTGTCCGAAGAAATCAGAAAAGAAATATACGAGGAGTCATACAACGAGGTAGCGCTCGGCTGATAATCCAGCATGCTCATATAAAAAATCCCGGAGTTGTCCACCGTCAGAGTCGGATCCGACTGTTGCATGAACATTTGATTAGCCGTCGGGACAAGACTCGCAAACCACGAATTGCCTCCATCCGTGGAGAAACCGTAGCCGATCTGGCGATAACCGAGACGGAAATCGCGCCAGTCGGCAACCAGAACCAGGCTGTCGATCGGATTATACCAGACCTGTTCTTCGTTCTGCAACTCCCCCGAAGCGGGTGATATTTGGTAGTTCGTGGGAGTCGGCGGCAGCGCCGTAACCGATGACGATATAATCAGAATCGCAGCAAGGCAGAAAACAGCCCGCATCATAATTAGCCTCACTTTCCGATAAACGTGACAGTCGACATGTAATGGGACAGTAATAATTTAATATAGCCGCTGCCGGATTCTACACAAGGACTAATGCCTCTGTATGGAAGTCACTTATTTCAGGGCATATCAAAGAGAAAGGCCGTCCGAGGGGTGGGACGGCCTTCCGATATGGGAGGTATCATAAAAACAGGGGTTTGCTAATTCTGGCTCGGAGCCTCCGAGAACTCACGGATTATATCCGAAATCGACCGCGCTCCGGCCGCATCCGGGAACGATGCCATTTCCAGCGGAATCATCCGATCCAACTGATCATGCGTGCGATTTTCAATGTCGTTCCGCACCAAATCAGTCAGCCGTCGAGCAGCCGCTTCGGCTCCCTGACGCTGGGTCTCAGGCATTAAAACGACCAGTTTATAGCGATCTATCAGCGACAACTGGTCTATTACCCGAATATGTTTAGAGACGATATCGACAATACCGTCGATCAAGCCCGACCGGTCATTGCCGTTGCGTCCCTTCAGAAAACTCAGATCCAGCACTACCAAAGAAACAAAAATACGATACCGTTCAGCTCGCTTCAGCTCGAGACTGATTCTCTGAACAAACGGTTCGTTTGTCGGTCGGCTAATTCTGTTGTTTCTTTCCGTTTCCATCATAGCTGCCTTACCGCAGTTGTGCATCTCTTGAACAGCAATATCCGTTCCGGCAAGCGATATGCAATCACAGTTGGGCAATCATTTCCACCTTGATCGGCTACTCTGACATACTTGAATTGTTAAATTATTGTTAGACAAAACGGTTATTGCATCAAAAGAAACCAATATAACTCCTGATACAATCATCGGAAACGTCGCGTAGTGCAACATTATGCGCAAATTTTGCACAGACGGCACAAAGAAACGAAAGCGACGTACCAGTGCTTTGGCGTATATTTCGTCAGTTTTCGGGATTAAATTCGACTACTATTTAATAGCATTAAGATCGTAATCTTTGATTTTATAAAGCAAAGATCGATAGCTGATTTCCAGAAGGTCGGCGGCTCTGCGACGATTCCAGTTGGTTTTATTGAGAACCTCGCGGATCAGCTTTTTCTCTTCTTCGGCAACGATCCGACCTATCCTTGTTTTGAGCGAATAGGTTTCTTCTGCCGCAGATCCGACATCCATAGAAGGATCTTCTATTCCAGTCACAGCGATCTGCTGATGCATCGTGTTTAGGTCAGGCAGCGGTTGCTTGCCGGCCGATGCGATCAGATCGCCAATAATTGACTCGTCCCCACGCACCACTACCTGCTTGATCATATTCTCGAGCTGGCGGACGTTGCCGGGCCAGTTGAAGCCTCTTAGCTGTGCCGTGACGGCATCGCCCAGACGGGTGAAATCCTTGGAATACAGCTCGTTGTATTTTGTCAGGAAGTAGTTAACCAATAGCGGAATATCATCCACGCGATTGCGCAAAGGCGGCAACAACAAGGTGATTTCATTCAAACGATAAAAAAGGTCGTCGCGGAACGATTGCTGCTGAATACCGACTTCCAGATTGCGGTTGGTGGCACAGATAATCCGGACATCGACATGGATATTCTGAATACCGCCGACCCGAACGAATTCCTGTTGTTCCAACACCTGGAGCAGTTTGGACTGGAGTTCCATCGGCATGTCGCCGATTTCATCGAGGAAAATCGTCCCCTTATCGGCCACTTCGAATCGACCCTGCTTGGTCTTATGGGCTCCGGTAAAAGCGCCTTTTTCATAACCGAACAACTCCGCTTCGAGTAAATCGCGCGGAATCGCCGCACAGTTGACCTTGACGAACGGTCGACTGGAACGACTGGAAAGCTGGTGCAACGAACGCGCAGCGATCTCCTTACCGGTTCCGGACTCGCCTCGGATCAAAACGGTCAGCTCGGAATCAGCCACCTGTTCGATAATTTGCTTCACCTTGAGCATCGGCTGCGAATCGCCCACGAAACCGCTGTAGGCATCGGCTCGCGATTCCAGTTCGGTGCGTAATTCTCGGACCTCTTTTTTCAGACTGCACCGTTCGAGGACGCCATTGATATGGATCTCGATCTCCTGCACATCGAACGGCTTATTGATGAACTCCGCCGCGCCCAGTTTGATCGAATCGACGACATACTGCGTATCACCATGTCCGGACACCATAATGACATCCGGGCGGCTCTCCGCTTTGTTGAGCCGCTCGAGTACCTCCAGGCCACTCATCCCCGGCATCTTGATATCCAGAAGAATCAAATCCGGCTTCTCAGTGGATACCATCTGAATTCCCTCCATCCCGTCGCGAGCGGAGACGAACTCATACTTATTGGATAAACCTTCACTCAAGATCCAGGAGACCTTGGGATCATCGTCGATTACGAGGATTTTCACCTTAGTTTTGCTCTTTGTCGTTGTAGGTGCCATCTTAACTAAATTAATCGGCAGTATTTTCTAAATATCAAGGGTAAAACTCGTACATTTTGCTTAATACCCGCAATGCGATGCAGGCATGCAAATCGGTCACGTCTGGCCCCCTGAAAAGCTGAATCAGGATGCAGGGAGCGGGAAATAAAGCGTGAAAATCGTTCCTTTCCCTTCCTCCGAACTGACAGCTAAAGTACCGCTATGGGCCGACATGATTCGCTCGACTACCGCCAGACCAAGACCGGTGCCGGTGTCTTTGGAGGTGTAATAGCGGTCGAATATCTTTGCCAGGTGCTCTTTCTTGATTCCGCAACCGGTGTCAATAACCTTGATCGCCAGATACGGTTCTTTCTTATGATGTGGTGTTTCCACCAAACCTTCGACCGAAAGGAATCCTCCGTCCGGCATAGCATCGAGCGAGTTCATGAACAAATTCAGGAACACTTCCATGATCTGATTCTTATTTATGATCTGTTCCCAATTGGCATCCTCAAAATCATGACTGAACTGAATGTCGCGCTTGCGCAGATCCGGCCCGATTAATTCCGAAGCTCGAATCACCAACCGCCTTAAATCGACTTTTTCAGTCGCATACTTATTCGGATTGGAGAAATCGACCAGTTCCCGCACCAGTTCGTTGGCTCTGAATATCTCATCCTCGATGACTTTCATGAAATCGGCTTCCAGCATATCGGGCCATTTCTGGTGAAGGACCTGAAGACCTCCCTTGATCGTGGTCAACGGGCGCCTCAAATCATGAGAGATCTCGGAGATCATCTTACCCATGGTCAACAGGCGAGTGGCGTTAAGCATGGAAGTTTCCCGCTCGAACAGCACCGCTGCCTGCGATATCACCAGTCGGGCCAGGGATATATCCTCGAAATTGAACGGCTTGTCGCCTTCCGCCCCCAGACAGAATAAGTGCGCCAACTCACCGTATTTAACGATCGGCACCGCCATGAATGCAGCCCCCGGATTGGGGAATATCTCCCCATCGGCCAGCAAGGGGGAGACCAGTCGTGTCATCTGGGCCACCGATTTGTAGTCGTACGATTCGGGATCGATACCGGCCAGCGACAGCTTGTCGCGCATTATCTTCCCAAGGTCAATTCCGCCCGACTCCGTGAGTGGGATTTCGTCTACCCCTGATGCCCCATCGAGGATCAAACAGGAAGAGCTCTCGTCCCAGTCAAACCAAAGCGACCAGTCAATCGGGAAAACACGCCTGAGTTTCTCCACCAGAACGGTGCGGAAGCGATTGACCGACTCGATCGTGGATAACTCGCTGGAGATTTCGTTAAGGATTTCGAATTCGATCAGGCGACGACGGTTTTTATCGAACTGGTTGGCGTCATCGACCGCCACCGCCGCCTGAGCGGCGAAAGTGGTCAGAAGCTTCAGGTCGTTGTCGGTGAAATTCTGGCCGCCTTCCTTGTTGGCCATATTGATCACACCGATAATTTTGTTCTTGATCACCAGCGGCGCACAAAGCAGCGAGGCCTGCCCGTATTTATCTTTATTGGTTCGTTTGAACCGCTCATCTTTCTCGACATCAGCGATCATGAGCGGCTCGCCGGTTTTGGCCACATAACCCGCAATCGACTCCCCTACCGGCACCCGGGCAGACTGCACCACGTTTTCTTCGAGACCGATTGCGGCGGCGATGGACAGCGTCTGTTCATCCTCATTCATCAGCATAATCGAACCCACGCGCGCTTCGGTTACCGATGAAGCCAGCGCCACCAACTGCCGCAGCAATTCTCCCAGGTTGGCGGTCGAACCAATCGACTTGCCCGCTTCGTAAAGCGCGTTGAGTTCGCTGATCCGACGTTCCTGGAGCAAAGTCGCTATTTTAAGACGTTCGAGTAGCTGTCGGCGCTCGATGGCCGAACGTCGTTTGTCCAGTGCTCTCTTTACCGCCATTTCGAGATAAGTGAACTCGATCGGCTTCATCAGATAATCATAGGCACCGGTAGTAACCGCCTCAACCGCTGAGTCCAACGAGGCATAGCCGGTCATCAGTATTACCGGAATCTCCTCATCGACTTCCTTGACCACCTTGAGCAGATCCAGACCGCTCATCTGCGGCATTTTTATATCGGTGATCACCAGGTCAACTTTGCCCCGTCGGATCGCCTCCGCCGCTCCGGGGGCTTCGCGGTATGACTCCACCTCGTAGCCGTCACCGGTTAGCAAAGCGCTCAACGACTCGCACATCCGTTGCTCGTCGTCGACTATGATTATCTTGTCTTGCTTTTGGTTACTCATTGTATCATAAACCGCCAAGCGGCAACTCTATCGTAAAACAGCCTCCCTGACTGGTGTTTTCATATCTTATCGACCCACCGTGCTTTTTAATTATGCCGTAACAGACACTCAATCCCAATCCGGTTCCTTTTCCGGGGTCTTTGGTCGTAAAAAACGGCTCGAATATCCTCGGAATCATCTCCGGCTCGATCCCGGGCCCGGTATCGCAAAACATCAGCTCTACCCGTTTGCCCTCGGCCTTTATTTCTACCCCTAACCGCCCTCCGTCAGGCATAGCATCGCATGCATTGATTATTATATTAATGAATACCTGCTTCAATCCCTCGGGAGAGGCTTTGACCATCGGGCAATCCTGAGGGAAAGTTCTGGTAACCTCAATCGACCGCGATTTGATCTGTCGCTCCATTAACTTCAGTACCGAAGTCACCAGCGCTGCGAGATCGGTCGGTTTGAATTCGAGGCCGCGCGGGCGATGGAAATCCAGCAGTTCGCGCACGATTCCCGCAATGCGGTCGATTTCTTCCCCAACGACATCGGCATAGTTGACCGCCTCGACATTGCGTCCCACCGTGCGACGAATCAACTGCAAATAATTCTTGATGATCCCCAGCGGATTGTTGATCTCGTGCGCCACCTTGGCGGACATCTCCCCCAGCGCCGCCAGCCGTTCAGTCGTCAGGAGTTGTTCCTGGGCTGAACGTAATTGATGGGTAGCCTGACGCTCCGCCTCATACAATCGGGTATTTTCTATTGCTACCGATATCTGACTGCCCAGGACCGAAAGAAACTCGATATCCTCCATCTCAAAATCACGCCCCGAGAGTTTGTCGGATATGGTAAAAACACCGGAAAGCCGCGATTGAAACACCAGCGGTACGATCAGACCGGGGTGGAATTTCTCCAGAATGTGCCGTTCCCCTTTGCGCGCCATTTTGAGCACGATCTCCTCGGTGGCTATCGGTCGATTCAGTCGAGTCAGATAATCCAGCAGCCGCGATCCCAACACGAAAAAGCGACGGCGGTCGGGAAATTCACCCGAACCGCGACGTTCGGTCATGGATAGACGATCCCGATGCCCCTCCTGCGGCAGAAATATCGCCGCTTTGGAAGCTCCCACCTGAGCCAATGAAGTCAGAATAAACGTATCCAGCAGAGTCTTGTAATCCAGAACCGAATTGAAATTGCGGCTGATTTCGAAGATGGTATAGAGATCGAATATCTTGCGTTTGAGCTGACGGTTGGTGGCCGTCAGGCTGGTCACCCGTTCCTGCAGTTCGGCGATTATTTCCGTGTCGGTCGAGGCCTTACCCGGCATTGCGGGCGATACCTTGTTGTTCTTCGGGTACTCGCCGACTTTCGACCGATCTGCGGATTTCCGTGCCATCAGGTCCGAATCTTTCCTAAGAATTCTCCAACCAAATAATGTGAACCAACCACAAGGATTATATCGTCAGGATCGCAGGATTTCAAGAGATGTCGATGAGCGGTCCACAATGACCCATACCTTTTGTACGGGATCGGACCGAAGTCGATAGTCTTTATCAACTCGCGCATATCGATCGACCGGCTGGTCTGAAGCGGTACCAATGAAAATGAGAGAGCTATTTCCTTAAGGCTGTCTATCATTTGCTGATGCGCCTTGAGACGAACGAATCCGGTCAGAACATGAGCTTTTCTAGCACCGAAACGATTACGAAAAGCCCTTACCAACGCGGCTATGCCGCCGGCGTTGTGCCCTACGTCAAGGATGTGCAACGGCCATCTCCGATAATTCAGAAGCTGAAAACGTCCCCCCATGAATGCTCTATTAAAACCATCCTTAACGGCATGCACCGGAATTTTAATTCCGTTCCTCCGTAAAATCGCAAGCGCTTTGACAACCAAAGCGCCATTCTGTATCTGGTGTGGTCCGATCAGACCGGGGTGGATCCCCTTCAACTTCAAACCCAGTGCTTCGAAATCAAAGCGATCGTCCCGGGGCCGGTAATCTCTCCGACTCAACGCGAAATAAGGTGCTTTTCTCTCTTTACAAACCGCGTGGATAGTCCGCTTCGCCTCCGGTCGGAGAAGACCTGTCAAATGCGGCACTCCCGGTTTTACGATGCCGGCTTTTTCCCAGGCGATTTTGGTGATGGTGTTGCCGAGAATTTCGGTATGGTCGAAATCCACATCGGTGGTGATTGTCAGCAGCGGATTCAGTACGTTGGTGGCATCGAGGCGACCGCCCAGACCCACTTCGATAACCGCGATTTCTACGTTTTGGCGAGCGAAATAGTCAAACGCCATCGCCGTCACCAATTCGAAATACGATATCTTGCGACGAGTCAACTCCCGCCGGTGCCGTTCGATAAAAGCCGTCACGGAACGCTTGGAGATCATCTCGCCGTTGACACGTATTCTTTCTCGCAGAGTAACTAAATGCGGCGATGTGAACAGTCCGGTTTTATATCCGGCGGCCTCAAAAACCGAGGCGAGCATCGTCGCCGTGGAGCCTTTGCCGTTGGTCCCGCCGATATGAATCGATTTGAATCTGTCCTGGGGCGTGCCGATGTCGCGGAGAAATTGACCGATATTCTCCAGCCCCAGTTTCATACCGAAAAATTCTCGCGACAGGATGAATCGTTCGGCCGAAACGTAGTTGTGTTTCACCCCGCCTTTCTCCACATGTAGCGGAGGAACTTGACGACAGTCGAGCGAAGATCCTGACGCTGGACGATTTTATCCAGAAAACCCTTATCCTGGAAAAACTCCGACAACTGGAATCCCTCGGGCAGGTCCTGACCGATCGTCTGCTTGATCACACGCGGCCCGGCAAAACCCAACAATGCTTTCGGTTCGGCGATGATCACATCTCCCAGCGAGGCAAAAGAGGCCATTACCCCGGCCGTCGTCGGATTAGTCAGGATCGAAATATACGGTATCTTCTTTTCGGCCAGCACCGCCAGCAACGCCGATGTTTTAGCCATTTGCATCAGCGAAAGAATCCCCTCCTGCATGCGGGCCCCGCCGCTGCATGAGACGATGATCAAAGGCACCTCACGGTCAATGGCCCGCTCGATTGCCCGGGCAATTTTCTCACCGACCACCGAGCCCATCGAGCCGCCGATAAAGGAGAAATCCATGATGGCGAACGAGACGGTTTTGCCGTCTACCTTCCCCATCCCGGCGATCACGCCCTCTTTATTACCGGATTTGATCTGAGCCGCCCGGATCCGATCAGGATACCGCTTGGAGTCCTTGAACTTGAGCGGATCCTTTGAGGTCAGCTTCTGATCGTATTCTTCGAGTTGACCGTCGTCCAGAAGCAGACTGATATATTTGCGGCTGGCAATTCGGAAATGGAAATTGCAATTGGGACAAACCCAAAGCAACTGCTCCATTTTCTTGCTATAGACAATTTCCCCGCAGGAAGAACATTTCGTCCATAATCCTTCGGGGATATTCTTTTTCTCTGTGGACTCGATCCCTGATTTAGTTTTTCTGAACCATTCCATAGATCAGTTTTCGTTTTCGTCCTGGTTCAGATAACGAACCAGCACAAGGGCATCTTCAACCGGATAGCGATAATAATTAGGCCGCCGGTACATCAATTCAAAACCGTGCTTTTTATAAAAAGCTATAGCACTGATATTGGAAGTGCGGACCTCGAGCAACAAATACTCGCAGTCCGCTTCCGTTACGTCTCGTAAAATATGGTCGAAGAGCCTTTTAGCAACCGATTTTCTACGATATGACTCCGCGACCGCTATGTTGGCCAAATGGCTCTCGATATCGACTTTGAGCCAACAGGCATATCCTACAAGCTCTGTTCCGTGAAGTGAAACGATTGTGTTCCAATTACTTTCACTCAGGACCTCCTGAAACGACTGCCTCGACCAGGGGTCCTTAAAGATTATACTTTCAAGGGCGACCACATCATCCAGATCAGCTTCCTGCATGGGGCGGATAACTATCTGCAGATCACCCGTTATGTTGTCGACGGTCAAAACGAATCTCCGCCTGAGATTTTTGAATATAGAGCGGTTCCAAAGTTTCCAGATCATCTCCGCCGGATTTCAGCAGACGCGCCACTCCGATATGAAGTAAATCAGCGGCATCGAAAGCAACCACCTGCAACGGGCTGTTTTCATACGCAGCGACACGCGAGGGGTCCAGCCCGACTACCGCGGTTGGTTCGTTCCGGATTAGCGCCGGGATTTTCTCGACAGCTATTGTTCCGACACGGCCGGGATTGAAACAGCCTGAAAGCGGTTTGGTTATGAAAAATTCATCTCGCTTGAAAGGAATCAGCAGATTCAGCGAGTCGTCAAGTCGCGCCAGTTTAGCCTCGGCCACATCCAGCAAACTCACTCCCGCCACCGGAAGATTTTGAGCTACGGCCATACCTTTGGCTACAGCGATTCCAATGCGAAGTCCCGTGAACGATCCCGGCCCCGTTGCCACCACCAGGGCCTGCAAATCGGACGGTTGGAGATTGGCCGATTCCAACAAGTTTTGGATCTTGCGAATCAACATCTGACCGTGCGATTGTCCGGCATCTTCCTCTGATTTTACCAGCCGGTCGCCGCCGAACTGCAAGGCCAGGCGTAACAAATGCGAGGAAGTATCAATAGCCAGCACGTTAGCGAGACTAAAATCGATCATGGTTCCACCGCCTTGATCGTAATACGCCGCTCACTTTCGCTGATTATCTCGAGTTCAACGAGGTAATAGGATTCCGGCAAACACTCCGCCGCTCGCATACCCCATTCCACGGCAATCAATCCTTCCCGTTGGAGATAATCATCCCAGCCAATCTCGATCAACTCCGAGGTATCCTGCATTCGATACAAATCAAAATGATAAAGCGGTCGTCGGCCCGGATATTCATTGACCAGGGTGTACGAAGGTGAATTGACTTTGTCAACATCCAGATCCAGCGCCAGCGCCAGACCGCGCACGAAAACCGTTTTGCCGGTTCCCAACGACCCTTCCAGCACGATAACATCACCGGGACGAAAAGCCGGAACCAGTTTACGGGCTAGGCCGAGAGTCTCTTCTTCAGAGTGTGAAACAACTTCGAGGATGCTGCTCAAGGGATCACTTTGGAGTCAGGACAGCCAGCGGCACAATCATCTCTTCCAGCGATATTCCCCCGTGCTGGAAGGAGTTCTGGAACTGCCGGACCATCTCGTTATAATTGTTCGGATAGACGAAATAATAATCTTCCTTGGCAATTATATAGGTCGTTGCCAGGGTGATCATAGGTAAACGCCATTTACGCGGGTCCTTGACAAGGATTGACTCTTTTGGATCCGACTTGAGGTTATCACCGTACTTATAGCGCAGATTGGTTGAAGTCGACCTCTTGCCGTGGGCCATAGTACCGCGACGACACAACACCGAACCGTGGTCCGAAGTCACCACCACCGTGAAATCCCGTGCGGCAAAAGCCTTCAGAATCGCAAACAACGGCGAGTGTACGAACCAACTCCGCATGAGCGACCGGAACGCAGCATCGGTCCCGGCGATCTCCTTCAGAATCACGTTGGTCGAACGCTTGTGCGCTAAAATATCCAGAAAATTGAATACAAACGTAACGAGTGAACTGTCATAGAAATCGGCCACCCTTTTTTGGAGCGCTTCGCCTTCGGTGTTGTTGTATATCTTGATATAGCGCAGCTTGTTGTCCAGACGTACTCCGTTGCGGGCGAGATTATCGGCCAGAAACTGCTCTTCGTTGCGGTTGAGCGAACCCTCTTCCTGGGCATTATAGTTATCCGGATAGATTTCATGAATGCGGTCTGGAAACATGCCGGCAAAGAGCGCATTGCGAGCGAACGGAGTTGCGGTGGGAAGAATCGAATAATAATAATCACGCTTGATGTTGAAATAGTTCGCCAATAACGGCTCGATCATCATCCATTGATCGAGACGCATACAGTCCACAACGATAAAAAGGACTTTCTGCTGACGTTTCAACAACGGTACGATGTTATTTCCGGTGATGTCCGGAGACATCATGGGACGTTCGTCCCGATTCAGCCAGTTGAGATAGTTGTTCTCAATATATTTGGTGAATTCGATATTCCATTCGCCGCGTGTTCCCTCAAGCGTTTCAGCCAGACCACTGCCCGGATTTTCATCCAGCTCCAGGTTCCAGTTGGCCAGAATACGGGCTCCCTCATACCAGTCCTCGGGTACCATGCGACCGTAGAGTTTCTCGCCGAATCTTCTGATTTCCTGGATATACCGTTTCATCGAAGACCCCGTTATGATCTTCCGCGATTGCAGGAGCCTTTTAACCAACAACAAAATCTGCGAGGGATTGACCGGCTTGACCAGATAATCGTCGATCTTCTGACCGATCGCATCCTCCATCAGTGTCTCTTCTTCGGACTTGGTCACCATTACCACCGGCAGGTGCGGCAGTTTCTCTTTGATCTCTTCCAGCGTTTCCAGGCCATCTTTACCCGGCATCATTTCGTCGAGCAGGACCAGATCATACTGCTGCTTGTCAACCATCTCAAGCGCGTCGTCGCCGGATACTGCGGTGTCTACGGCGAACCCTTTTTTCTTCAAAAACAGCAGATGCGCTTTCAAAGAATCAATTTCATCATCAACCCAGAGAATCTTTATGCCGTCACCCTGTTCACTCATTGATTATCCTTTACGTTCGTTCTGGAGATTGCATCCTCCTGCAGTTCGCTTCCGTGAAGTGGTAGATTGATGTCAAAAATCGTCTCACCGGGGTGAGATTTACGTAATTCTACCCGGCCGCCGTGGTATTCTTCAACTATTCGCTTCACCAGTGTCAACCCAAGACCCCAACCCCTCTTCTTGGTCGTGAATCCGGCGCGGAATATCTTGCGAGCCGCGGCGGGTGAGATACCTTTGCCATTATCCGTTATACTGATAAGAACCTGTTCCCGACTCGGTATTAACTCGGTTTTGATTTCCACCCGACCCGTTTTCGAATCGACTGACTGCAGAGCATTCTTGACCAGGTTCTCAAAAGCCCACCCCAGCAGTTCGGGATTGAATGAAACCTGTCCCAGCGGCTTCGGTTCAAAAATTATCTGTTTGCCCTTTCCCTCAAAAGGCAGTCGTCGACGGTAATACTCTACCGTATCGGTCAACAGCTCGTTAAGATCGTGCGGTTCGGTTTCAGGTCTCGATCCGATCATACCGAAACGATTGGCGATCTTCTGGAGGCGGCGGATATCGGTCTTCATGTTGACGGCCGTCTCATTAATAATAGGCAGTTGTTCAGAGGGACCGCCGACACCGCACTCGCTTTCGAGTACCTCCAGCCAGCCCATCAGCGATGTAATGGGCGTCCCCAACTGGTGCGCCGTCTCCTTTGCCATACCGACCCAGATGTGGCGTTCTTCGCTTTTGCGGATATTCTGAAATCCGATCAATCCAACGATCAAAAACGCCACGACTATCCCGATTTCCACGAACGGCATGCGTTGAAGTTGCACAACCACCTCGGAATCACCATAACAGAAAGTGTTGACCAGGCGATTGTCGAAATAAAGCGGGAATGCTCCGTTGCGCTCTAACATTTCTCGGGAGACTTCCTTTAATTGGGCCAGCGTTGTCTCAGTAGTATCGGTGTCGTCAACCGACCTGATATTGCGCCAGTGGACAGGATTCCCCTCGGCATCGAGTACGATAATCGGGAAGTTGGCTTTGACGATTATCTCATCGAACACGAACGGCAGTTCCGCTCCGGTATCGGGTGAGGTGGCCGCCATTTGCCAGAGCCGGACATACTTCTCGACCTGGGCGCGAGTGTCTTCTTTGATCTTGTCGATCAGATCAAAAGTGTACCAGATAAAGACAGCCGAAATCACCACAATCCCGACCAGCAGAAACGCTTTGAATATGGTCGACTTGCCAATATAAAGCCGGTCTATCCGGCGTCCGATTTTGGATCGATCAGACATCAGCCTATCTTGTCGAGGCCGCCCATGTAAGAGCGCAGTACCTCAGGCACCGTTATGGTGCCGTCGGCATTCTGGTAGTTCTCCAGGATCGCCGGCACCAGACGAGCCAGAGCCAGACCGGAGCCGTTGAGCGTATGCGGAAAATCGAGTTTTTTATCGGCGTCACGGAACCGGGTGTTCATGCGACGAGCCTGGAAAGACTCGAAATTCGAGATCGAAGAAATCTCCAGGTACCCTTCTATCCCCGCCGCCCAAAGTTCCAGATCGTAGGTCTTGGCGCTGGCAAACGACAGATCGCCGGTAGCTAGATTGACCACTCGATACGGTATTTTCAACATCTGGAGAATCTTCTCCGCCTGATTGACGAGACTTTCCAGTTCCTCGTAGGAGTTCTCCGGTCGCACCAGTTTTACCAACTCAACCTTTTCGAACTGGTGGACACGAATCATCCCGCGAGTGTCCTTGCCCGCAGCCCCGGACTCACGTCGAAAACAGGGCGTGAACGCCATCATCTTCAGCGGCAACATCTCGTGCGGGATTATCTCCCCTCGGTACAAGTTCGTAACCGGGACCTCAGCCGTGGGGATGAGATACATCTCATCCTTCTCGACGTAGTACATATCATCGGCCATCTTGGGCAACTGGCCGGTTCCGTACATGGTTTCAGCCGTAACCAGCGCCGGTGGAGCTACTTCGAGAAAGCCATCGGCGGTATGTGTGTCCAGCATGAAATTAATCAGCGAACGCAG
This sequence comes from Candidatus Zixiibacteriota bacterium, assembly GCA_035380245.1. Classification (NCBI taxonomy): domain Bacteria; kingdom Pseudomonadati; phylum Candidatus Zixiibacteriota; species Candidatus Zixiibacteriota bacterium. The sequence continues at coordinate 1,110,739 of DAOSXA010000002.1, forward strand.
AAGACGCGCCCCGAGTCCTTTCAGGAGATAAAACCCGGATCCGGATATCCGCACGGCTGCCTCCAGATCGAGGATTCCCAGTTTCTGGCCGATTTCCCAGTGCGGCAAAACCTTGAAATTTCGCTGTGGTTTCTCGCCCCATTCCCGCACGACTACGTTGTTCGACTCGTTTTTCCCGTCAGGAACCGATTCATGCGGCAGGTTCGGAAGCCAGCTCAGACGCTTGTTCATATCCGCTTCCGCTTCACGAAGACGATCATCCAGTCCGGATATCTCCTCACCTACCCGGCGCATGGCGGCGATAGCCTCATCGGCGCTTTCTCCCGCCTTCTTCATCTTAGCTATCTCCTGAGAGGCGGCATTGCGTTCGGCCTTAAGAGCTTCCACCCGGTGGATTATCTCACGTCGTTTGGTATCTATCTCAAGAATTTTATCGATATCCGAGGTATCATATTTTCGCGCCAGGCCGTCTTTGACAACCTGCGGGTTTTCGCGGATAAACTTAAGATCAAGCATCGCTGCAATCCTGTAAGACGTTTTAGATTTTAATCCTCTATTTTGCGTTAACTTCGCCTCTGGCGCAACCAAAAAGGACATGATAGGCTATCGTCCAACCTGTCCGGGATTATAACCTTTATTCGGCATTGTTCTCTTTGTTCGCGGTCGCGATATATGACAGGAAACGTGAAATCAACAACCCAACAGGTCCGATCGCCGATCTGAGACAGGACAATTCGACTTGAATAACTGTTAAATCCTGTTTAAAATAAGGTAACAGGGGAACTGAGAAGGACTTGGCATTAACCGTAAAAACCGGCTTACCGCTCAGAATCTGCTTGCCTTTTCCGAAATAATCCCTATACTGTTTGACTCTTGGTTAAAGGAGTGAGATAGACAAATGGCTAAAGTATGCGAAATATGCGGCAAGAAGCCGGTTTATGGAAACAACGTTTCCCACGCTCATAACGTCACCAGCCGTCGCTGGATGCCGAATTTACAGCGTGTTAAGGCGCTCGTGAACGGACAGGTCAAACGGATTACCGTATGCACCTCCTGTCTTCGCGCCGGCAAAGTGACCAAGGCTACTTCGATTCGCAAGCACAACACTCAGGCAACCGCGAACAACGCCTGATCCGCCTGATTCCGCCAGGCTAAAGATGAGAATGGACCGCCTGTATATATAGGCGGTCTATTTTTGTGATATAAAAGAAGACCGCCGGATTGGGCAAGAATCCGGCGGTCGATCCAATGGCTATCCAATAGCCAGGGGAGGGAGGTTTCTAAACAACCTGGGACCTATGAACCCAGTACTTTTAGCATCGTCTCCTGAGCCTCAAAACTGTGACTGAGCAATGATATTGAGGCCTGTAATCTGATCTGGTCACCCAACATGGATGAGTACTCAGCGACAAAATCGGTATCTCTCAACTGTGATTCGGCGGCTGTGAGATTTTGCACCTGGATCTGCAAAGTCCTCCGGTGCGATTCCAGTTCGTTAGCCTGAGTTGCCCCCAAATCAACCTGCAAAGCATCTATTTCGGCCAGAGCCTCATCGATAAGAGTGATAGATTCCACCGCGGCTTCCGAGCTGGTAAGATCAATCCCTTCCAGCGTGCTGATCTCACCGACTGATCCTTCGGAGCCGTCGAACAAACGTGAACCGTTGTATTCAGCGTTTTCAGCTACCCTATTTATTTCCTCCACGAGATGCTCGGCGGCGGCATTATAGGCCTCCTGCATCTCAGCCGAATTTACCCCTTCGTTGGCAGCCCCGACAGCCAGCTCGCGCATTTCCGCAAGTTTCTGCCTGATTCCCAGCGCGAATGATTCAGCCGTCTCGTAGTAATGAATCAAGGCGTTGGTGTTTTCCAGTTCCTGGTTAAGGGACGCAATTTGGCTGCGCAGCTGCTCGGATATAACGAGCCCGGCCGGATCGTCAGCAGCGCTGTTGATCCGCAGACCGCTGCTCAAGCGAGCCATCGAATTGCCCAACACCTCATACAGTTGACCGATAGATGTCACCATCTGCATTCTGTTGGTGTTGTTATTAATGCTCCAGCCCATAAAAACCCTCCGTGCGGCGCCCCCGCTTTATGGAGTGATTCATTAGAACCTTTCAACATCCTTAATAGCACGTCTTATGCCCGCCCGCGAGTCGACCATAATCCATTGCCTGACACAACATTAAGGCGACGACAAAAAGAGCCTCCGATAAGACTTGTGGGATTTATCCCATACTATGTCGTTCCCCCCCTCTTAAGGAGAAATTGTCGATAAATAATCCTGAAAATGGAATGATGCCGCCGGAATAGGGTAGATTGCCGACGGCATCACAGTGGAGGAACCAAATATTGCCCGGGAAGTGGAAATTGGGTAGAGACCGCTTCCCGGGAGTATGGCTTCGAGTCAGAATCCTGAGGATTCTTCCTCATGTTGTTGTTTATCTGTCTTTGAGCCTCCTCAGATAGGCCGGAATAGTCGGATCGTCTTCGGAGAACAGCGGGACACGGTTGGTTTCGGGCCTGACATTGCGATAACCATGGCCGTTTCCATTACCGTTACCATTGCCGTTTCCCCCCTCGCTGTGTCTCATGAAGTCAACCATCTCCTGCGGCTCGGCGGCAACCGGTTGCAGTTCTTGCTGAACCGGGGGTTCCGGATCCGGTTGAGAGATTGGGGTTACCGGTTTGGAGGACATGAAGGCTACTGATTTCCGTGTTTCAACCAACGGCCGTTCTTCAACCCGCAGCGGTTCATCGTTGAACAATGAGATTGTTTTCCCCGGACGAGTCTGGGCCAGTTGTTCGGCGGTCTTCTGACACAGTTCTTCGCGTCGGCCGATACCGGTCGCAATCACCGTTACCCGGATTTCATCCTGCATGGTAGGATCGATCACGGCTCCGAAGATGATGTTGGCATCGTTGCCGGCTTCTTCATAGATGAAGGAAGTTGCCGTATTGACATCGAATAACGTCATATCCTCACCACCGGTGACGTTGATGAGCACACCGCCGGCGCCGCTGATCGAAACATCTTCCAACAGCGGAGATGAAATCGCCTGACGCGCCGCTTCCGTTGCCTTATCGTCGCCGTTCGCATACCCGGTCCCCATGAGGGCGTCGCCCATTTCGAGCATGACCGTGCGTACATCGGCAAAGTCACAGTTGATCAGGCCGGGAATCGTGATCAGATCGGAAATACCCTTGGTGGCTTGATGAAGGATATCATCGGCGACTCGGAACGCCTGGGTCAGCGTAGTCCGCTTATCGACTATCTGCAACAGCCTTTCATTCGGAATCGTGATTAGCGTATCGACGTTGGCTCGCAGCTCCTGAAGACCCTGTTCGGCGCGCGTGATCCGCTTGTTACCCTCGAAGCGGAACGGCCGGGTGACAATCGCCACTGTCAAGGCTCCGGAGGCTTTGGCGATTTCCGCCAGGACCGGCGCCGCGCCGGTGCCGGTGCCGCCGCCCATTCCGGCGGTAATGAACACCATGTTGGGATTGCCGAGGGCTTCGGCCACCTGCTGACGACTTTCTTCGATCGCCCGCCGACCAACGTCCGGATCCGCGCCCGCGCCCAGTCCCCCGGTCACATCGGTCCCGATTTGAACTTTTTTGTCCGCCAGGCTCTGATCGAGAACCTGGGCATCGGTGTTGATCGCAATGAATTCGACACCCTTGAGGCCGGACTCGATCATCCGATTGATGGCGTTGCCGCCACCGCCTCCGACACCGACGACTTTGATATTGGCATAACCAATGAAGTCATCGGCGAAGTTAAACATGTGCTTTGAGTCGCTCACTTCTGTTCCTCCATGAACATCGTTATTCAAAACTGCCGTTGTATCCAATTTTCGAATTTCTTCAGAAATCCTCTCATTCCGCCGCCGGACTTGCCCGCTACCGCTTCGTGATCGAATCCATAACGAAGCAGTCCGTGGACAGTCACGAAACGCGTCCCGTCCAACTCGTCGATCGTCCCCTCGAATCCCTGTATCTGCCCCCATCGTACCGGCGCATCCAGAATCTGTTCGGCCAGCTCGACCGCTCCGGGTAACTGGGCGCCGCCGCCGGTCAGAACCAATCCGCCGGCCAGGGCTTCGGTGGCGCCGACCTTCTTAATTTCCTTGTAAACGAGGGAATAAATTTCTTCCATACGCGGCTCGATAATCGATGCCAGCACGTGCTGAGATATCTCACGTTCGGGACGACCGGCCATTCCCGGCACCCGCAGCATTTCCTCCGGATTGACTAAGGTTGCCATCGCGGCGCCATGCGACAGCTTGAGCGCTTCAGCCTGCTCAATCGAAGTCCTCAGTCCGATAGCGATATCGTTGCTGACATTCTTGCCGCCGAGCGGCACTACCGCCGTATGCTGAATAGCCCCATCGAAAAAGATCGAGATATTCGTCAGATCACCGCCGACATCCACCAGCACCGCCCCGGTGTCTTTTTCATCGTCGCTGAGCAACACCAGCGACATGGCCAGCGATTCGAGAACGATATGATCAACCCCCAAATTACACCGCTCCAGCGCGCGATACAGATTGCGGGCGGTCGTTACCGAGGCCGTTACGATATGGGCCTGCACTTCGAGCCTGACGCCGGACATCCCCACCGGATCCTTTATGCCGCTTTGGTCGTCGACTGCGAAAGCCTGGGGAATGACATGAATTATCTCGCGATCCACCGGAATCGCCACCGCCCGGGCCGCTTCAATAGCGCGGTTCACGTCGGCCTGTGCGATTTCCTGGTCGCTGCGACCGACCGCCACGACACCGTGGCTGTTGATCGAGCGAATGTGCTCACCGGCGATACCTACCGTAACACGATCGATCTCCGTGCCGGAAGTCATCTGGGCATCCTCCACCGCCTTGGTGATCGAGGAAACCGTCTTCTCCATATTGACCACTACTCCCCGACGAAGTCCTTCCGCCGGTGACTGTCCGTGACCGATAACGTAGAGTCTTCCTTCCGCGTCCATTTCCCCAACCAACGCCACGATCTTGGTGGTGCCGATATCCAGCGCAGCGACAATCTTTTCCTGGGCCATGATTATTTCCCCTCCACGCAAACGATCATGTTGTCGAAACGAACGTCGAGATACTTCGCCTTATCCAGTCCCGGCGAATAGCGCGTGATGAAATCGACGAAACGATCTATCCCTTCAACGAACCGTGCCGGCATTAACCGCACCCGGTAGTCGAGTCCTTCGATTGTCAACTCGATATGTCCTTCCGGATGCATATATACTTCGCCGATCAGGCGATAGAGGTCCTTATGTTTATGGCGAATCACCTGGAGGGCATTGACCACTACCGGAACTCGTCCATCCTCACCCGAGGTGAATGTTTTCCAGGCCTTAAGACCGGTGATTATCGGGCATTCCCAACCGGCCGGACTGTTCTTGAGCGGCAACAGGCGACCGTTCTCGGCCAGACCACACAGCTTGCCGGAAGCTTTATCAAGCAACACGCAGACCGGATTGAAATCGTTGGTTTCTATCTTCAGAGTGCGAAGACCGCTGAAGTTCATATCGACCTTATAGACCTCGGGGCGACGCAGCAGTTGCCCGGCCAGGCTGTCCAGGGGTTGCCGTAGAATGGAACGAGCCGAAAGCGGGCTGAGTGTTTCCTGCCACTGCTCGACCGGCTGGTTATCGAGCACCACCGTCTGTAACCGACAAGCGGAGGTAAAATGAGCTGCACTGACCAGAGCCAGGCCGAACACGATCATGACAACCATCATCAGCGTTTTTTTCTTCGACAGCCGAGCCATTATTTTTTCAGCGCCTCCAGAATCTCAGATCGAGCCAGCGTAATCGAACCGGCTCCCATCGTTATCACCAGATCCCCCGGTTGTGCTATTTTCGCCACGGCTTCGGCGGCATTCTGCCTCGGACCGATACCGATAAAATCACCACCCAGTTTCTTCCCCTCCTGAACGATCAACTCCGATGTCACGCCCTCCATCGGTTTTTCCCGGGCGGGATAGATATCCGCCAACAGCACCTTGTCGGCCAGCGATAAGGATTGAGCGAATTCCCGATAGAAATCACGAGTACGGCTGAACAGATGCGGTTGATAAACCACGATAATGCGACGGCCATAAACCTCGCGTGCCATCTGCAACGTGGCTTTGATCTCGGTGGGATGGTGCGCGTAATCATCGGCGACGATAATATCGTTCGTTTCTCCGACCAGTTCGAATCTGCGGCCGACACCGTTGAATTCACGGAGGCCGTCGGCAATGGTCTCGAACGGAACTTCCAACTCGAAACAAGTCGCCACCGCCGCCAGGGCGTTGGCGATATTGTGTCGTCCCGGCACTCGCAGGATTATCTCACCGAGCAAATCTCCCCGCCGATACACCGAAAACACCGTCCGGCCGGCCTGCAGATCGCAATTCAGCGCTCGATAGTCAGCCTCGGGGCCGAAGCCGAACGTTACGTACGGACGGGCGATACGATGTTTGAGCGTCATCAGGTTTTCATCATCGGCATTGATTACCACCGAACCGTAGAACGGCGCCCGATTCATGTAGGCCAGAAACGATTCCTTCAGATGATCGAAATTGTCGTAACAATCCAGATGATCCGGCTCGATATTGGTTACGACCGCTACCGTCGGGAACATCGCCAAAAAGGACCGGTCGTACTCGTCCGCCTCGGCGACAAGATAATCGCCGCTTCCCAGAGCGGCGCCGGTTCCGAGCCCTGCGACCACACCGCCGACGATGATGGTCGGCTGGTAGTCGCCGCGACGAAGCACGGCAGCTATCATCGAAGTCGTGGTGGTTTTGCCGTGCGTCCCGGCCACGCCGATCGAATACTTAAGGCGCATCAGTTCGCCCAGCATTTCGGCTCGTTTGATCACCGGGATACCGCGACGGCGAGCCTCGACCACCTCCGGATTGTCTTCTCCCACCGCCGAAGATATGACCACAACATCGGTATCGGCCACATTGGCCGCGCGATGTTCGTTCACCAGCGTGATGCCGAGGTTACTCAGGTATGCAGTAATGCTGCTGGGACTCAAGTCGGAACCGGATATCTGATAACCGAGATTGTACAGAATCTCGGCAATGCCCGACATACCGGCGCCGCCTATTCCGACGAAGTGCAGTTTTTTAATTTTGCCAAACATTATCTTCTTGCAGGCAAACCCGACCACAGGGGCCTTGGCCCGAGACAAAGTCGTCAAGCTAACTTCCTGCCTTTCTCTCGTTAATGATGCGCACGATATCCTCGGCAATCACATCGACCGCCGGTTTTCTGTCCTTGTTATAAGCCTGCAGCGCTTCCCGCATCGCCTCATAGCGCCGCGACTGAATCAACGTCGTCGCCTCGGTCAACAGGTTCACCTCGTCCAGTCGCGCTTCATCGATCACCTCCGCCATGCCGTGATCAGACAATTCAACCGCATTCTTGCGCTGGTGATCACCGGCAGCATGCGGATACGGGATCAACAGCGCCGGTATATTGCAGGTCATCAATTCGGCCAGTGTCAACGCTCCCGCTCTTGCGATTGCCAGGTCGGCGGCAGCGTAAACAGTCGGCATATTCTCGGCAAACGGGAAAAGAGCGCGACGGGAGACCTTGTCGCCCGCGGTCGCGGCCACTTCCTTGTAGTCTCCTTTCCCGGTTTGCCACAAAATCTGAAATTTCTTATCGAGGGCTTTTTCGTTGAGATCGCGTAATACGGCGCGATTGACGGCGCGTGCCCCCTGGCTGCCGCCGAGAATCAAAATGGTCTTCTTCTCCGGATCCAGATCAAACGCCTTGATCGCATCCTTACGCTGGCCCGTTCCGATGCTGGTCCGCACGGGATTCCCGGTCACCCTGATGCGGGCTTCCTCGGGCAGATGGGTCGTAGCGCCCGCGAAACCGAGATAAATACAGCGCGCCTTGTCGGCCGCTCGACGGGTTACTACTCCCGGGAACGAGTTTTGCTCCTGGAGCACGGTTGGAATACCGCGCGCCGCGGCCCGGTTCAGAACCGGCCAGGCCACATAACCACCGGTCCCGACCACGATATCCGGCTTGAGTTGCTTCAACAACCCCGTGGCCTTGATCAACGCACCGGTCACCACGAACGGCAACAGCAAGTTTTTCAACGACATCGAACGCACGATCCCGCGCATGTTCACCAAATGCAGCGGGTATCCCAGCGTGTCGCGCAGGCGATATTCGAGCCCTCGTTTCGTACCGACGAAATGAATATCCGCTCCCCCTTCATCGGCCAGAAGGTCACGTACCCGATCGGCAATAGCGATAGCCGGATACAGATGCCCCCCGGTGCCGCCGCCCGCAAAAAGGAGCCGTGCCGTCCGTTCGAGCGTCATGGTGTCACTCTCCGCGACAGATTCAGCAGCACGCCTATCGCCGCACTTGACACCAGCAGCGATGAGCCTCCGTATGAAATGAACGGCAACGGCAGACCGGTCACCGGCAACAGCGATGTCACTACTCCGATATTGATCGCGATATTGATGAACAGTGAAAGAGTCATACCCGACGCCAGCAGGAAACCGAATTTGTCCGGTTGTCCCCAGGCTATTTTGAGACCGCGACGCAGTATGTAAAACATGAGACCGAGGAGGATGCACAAGCCGAACAATCCCACTTCCTCGCCTATCGCCGCAAAAATGAAATCTGTATGCGGGTACGGTAAAAAGAACAACTTCTGACGTCCCTCGCCGAGGCCGGTCCCCAGGATGCCTCCCGCACCGAGCGTTAAGGCCGCTTGTTTGGCCTGGTACGAACCGAGCAACGGATCGGCTATCGACGCCATGTAATCGAGGATGCGCTGCTTTTTATAGCCGATCACGAACACAACCAGCGTTGCCATGCCGGCCAGCGGCACGAACGCCGTCGTGAGATGCTTCATGCGTGCTCCGGCCAGATAGAACATACCGATCGCCGTCAGCGTGATTACCACCGTTGAGCCGAGATCCGGCTCGATCAAAATCAACGCCAGACCGATACCGATAATCGGCGCGTAAGGCATGAGAAGTTGCCGCAGTTGCGCAATGTCCCGCTTCGGCGAAGCCAGTGAAAACGCCAGGAAAAAGATCAGGGCAAAACGGAACATCTCCGAGGGCTGTAAAGTGAACGGACCCAGGAACAGCCAGCGATGGGCATCGTTGCGAGCCGGCATCAGAAACACCAGGCAAAGCAACACGATCGACACCCCCAGCGCAGGCAATGAGTAAAGCGCGGCGCGTTGCAGATCTATTTTGTTAATCACCCATATCGCCGCCAGCGAAATCATGAACCAGACAAACTGATTGCGGAAAAACAGCAGATGCGATCCGAACCGACTCTCGGCCATGATCGAGGACGTGGAGTAAATCATAATTACTCCCGCCAGCACCGTCGCCAGATAGGCGATCAGGAGACGTTCGTCTATTCTGCCTTTAACCTGCGGTTGCTTCATTCTTCTTGCCGTTTCTGAGCCCGGCTACAGCTTGTTTGAACACCTTGCCCCGATGTTCGTAACTGTTGAACATGTCAAAACTGGCGCATGCCGGCGACAGCAACACAGTCTCGCCCGGCGAGGCCATATCGAACGCCATCCGCACTGCCGCTTCGAGTGATTCCGCGAACTGCGTCGGGAAAACCTTCCCGAGCGTGTCGAACATTTTTTGCCGGGATTCACCGATAAGGATCACTCCTTTGATCTTTCCCCGGCCGTGCTCGATCAAAGGCTCATAGCTTCCCCCCTTGTCGCGGCCGCCGGCTATCAGATAGAGCGGGGTATCGACCGAGCGGAGGGCATAGCAAACCGAATCGACATTGGTTGCCTTGGAGTCGTTCACAAAATCGATCCCGGCCACCCGGTCGACTTTTTCGAGACGGTGTTCCACTCCGGCAAATTTCCGCAACACCTCGTTCAGCACGTTGGGCTTTACACCCATCAATGAGGTCGCCAGCGCGGCAGCGGCGGAATTCTGAAGATTATGAGGCCCCGGAATACCGATATCCTGACGATGGATGATTCGTCGCGGCGAACCGTCAATGTCGACAAAAAGCCAGTCATCCTGAACGTAAGCCGCAACGGTCGGATCGTCTTTGGTCGTGAAAAACCGCTTGACGGCACGCGTGGACACATTGTCCGCAACCGAGTCGGAATCCTCCAGATTGAGGATGAGCGCATCTTTCGCGGTCTGATTTTCGGTAATGCGATATTTAAGTTTTTTATAGGCTTCGTAAGTGCCGTGACGATCGAGATGATCCGGCGACAGGTTCAGTAACAGCGCCACATCGGGACGGAACTGATCGATCCGTTCCAGTTGGAACGTAGAGATCTCCACCACCGCCACCCCGTTGTCCCCCAGCTTGTCGGCATAGTCGGCAAACGGCTGACCGATATTCCCGCAGGCCACCGCATCCATTCCGGCCGCCTTGAGAATTTCGCCGATCAACGTCGTGGTCGTGGTTTTACCGTTGGAACCGGTTATCGCCACGATACGCCCGTTGAACACCCAGGAGGCAAACTCGATCTCGGAGAAGATCGGCAAACCGGCCGAGGTGATCTGCTGCACGATTGGAGCCGTCGGCGGAACACCCGGCGAGATAATGATGTAATCACACGCCAGCAATCGCTCCGTATGACCGCCGGTTTCGAAAGCTATTTTGTGCGCCGCCAGTTGATTGATCTGATCGGTCAGGGAGTCGGCCGAGCGAGATTCGGACACGAACACATCTCCCCCGAGACGCGATCCCAACAGAGCGGCTGCGATACCCGACCGGCCCATTCCGATGATGCCGATCTTGCGACCCGTTATTTTCTCTCGAACGGTCATCTTACCTTCAGCGTCGCCAGGGTCAGCAGCGCGAACAACGCGCCGAGAATCCAATAGCGTGTTACGATTTTCGACTCATGCCAGCCGCACAACTCGAAATGATGATGCAGCGGCGCCATCTTGAACACTCGCTTCCCTCCTCGATAGCGGTACGACAGAACCTGGATAATAACCGACAGGGTCGTGATTACGAACATCCCGCCCACGATAAAGAGGAGCAGTTCTTTTTTCAGAATTATTGCGATAGCTCCCAGCGCTCCGCCGAGCGACAGGGAACCGGTATCTCCCATGAACACTTCCGCCGGGTAGGCGTTGAACCAGAGGAAACCGATAGCCGCACCGACCGCCGCTCCACAGAACACCGCCAGTTCACCGGTCCCCGGCAGGTAGTCGATCTGCAGATAACCGGAGAAGTCGATACGGCCGGTGACATAAGCGATCCCGGCAAACGTGAAGAAACTGAGTCCGGCGAGACCGATCGCGAGGCCGTCGAGACCATCGGTCAGATTCACGGCGTTCGAAGACCCGGTAATCACCAGCACGATAAATGGCACATAGAGGAATCCCAGCACCAACTCGTAATTTTTGAAAAACGGAATCCCGGTCGTGCCGTCGTACTGTCCATCCGGGGTGAGATAAACCAACCCGAGGGCGAAAATCAGACCGAACAGGATTTGCCCGATCATCTTGGCCCGCGCCACCATTCCCTTGGGATGCCGCTTGACTACTTTGAGATAGTCGTCCATATATCCGATCAGACCCATACCGGCCGTGACCAGCAGCACCATCAGGATGTAGATATTACTCAGGTCGGCCCAGAGGAGTGTGGGGATGATTATTCCGGCCAGAATGATCAAACCGCCCATGGTCGGAGTACCGGCCTTTTGCTTATGACGGTCCGGCGTCTCCTCACGGATAATCTCAGCCATTTGATAGCGACGCAGCAGACGAATGAAATAAGGCCCTAAAATCAGACAAATGAAAATCGCGGTGACGGTCGCTCCCGCCGTCCGGAAAGTGATATAACGAAAAACGTTCATCCCCGAGATGTATTGCGTCAAAGGGTATAACAGGTGCAACAACATCAGACACGCTCTCCGTTAAAAGGTTTCAAAACCGCTTCCAGACCGATCCCGCGAGAAGCTTTGAGATAGACCCGGTCTCCCTCGTGAAGCAGCTCGGGGAGATGCTCGGCAGCCGTCTGCGACGATTCGAAATACAAGCTGCGCTTCTCGGACAAACCGGCATCGACGGCTGCTTTATACATCGCTCTGGCGGCGTTACCGACGAACACGACCAGATCGAAATTTTTACCGGCGATAAGACGGCCGATCTCTTCGTGATACTTCCGGCTATCCCGGCCCAACTCCAGCATGTCCCCCACCACCGCCACACGACGCGTCGCCGGCAGACCGGCGGCAAACGCTTCTATTCCGGCTTTCATCGAAGCGGGATTGGCGTTGTAGCAATCGACCACGAAAGTTATCCCGGCCCGGACCATCGTCTCGCCTCGCATCGGCGCCGTCGACAGAACAAGCGCTGCCGTATCGATTCTCTCGAAACTCAAACCGAGCGATTTGAACACCGCAAAAGCGGCCAGAAGATTGTAGATCTGGAACCGACCCGGCATCGGCAAGTTGAACCGATACCCGTCGATTATCACCGAGCTGCCCCCATGCTCGTTGCTCTCGATCGCTTCCGGGCGCACCGAAGCCTCCGGATTGTCAATTCCGAACGTTATCGGATTGTCGCGAAGTTTCAGTGTCTCACTTAAAAGAAGTCTGTCGTCGGCATTGACCACGGCGACACTGCCGCCTGCCGAACGACGCACCAGTTCGAGCTTGGCCCGAGCCACGTTTTCCACCGTACCCAGCGCCTCCAGGTGCGAAGCCCCAACGTTGGTAACCACGGTAACGTCGGGCCGTACGATTTCAGCCAGACGCGGCATTTCGATACTGGTCGAAATCCCTAACTCCATCACCGCGATTTTCGTGTCGTGCGGAATCGCGAACATCGACAGTGGAAGACCGTACAGGTTGTTCAGATTGCCGGGCGAGCGGAAACATTCCGCCACGGCCGCGTGCACCAGATGATAGGTCAACTCCTTCGTCGTGGTTTTGCCGTTGGAACCGGTTATGGCCACGAACTTAGCCGACAGCATATTCCGATAAGCTGTCGCCAGGGCCAGCATCGCCTCATGGCTGTTCTCGACCGCTATCACCGGCACATCACCCGCGATATGCGGCGTCCGAGGATAAGAGTATTCGACGATGACACCGGCCGCTCCGGCATTCAGCGCCTGGTCGATAAAGTCATGCCCGTCGTTGCGTTCACCGCGGATCGCCACGAACAACGATCCCGGCTGTACCTGTCGACTGTCATGGACCACGCCGATGAATTCACGCGCCGCCTGAGCCGTATTGTACAAGGTGCCGCCGGTCACAGCAGCCAGTTTGTCAAAACGCAACTTGATCAACTCTCCTCATCCGCCTCAGAAATCGTATAACCCAGCGATGCCAGCGTTTTCAGCGCCTCCTTGCGGTCGCTGTGCGGGTGCCTGACGCCGTCCACTTCCTGATAATCCTCGGCTCCCTTACCGGCCAGAAGGACAACATCTCCCTCCTGAGCCCTGGCTATCAAGGCCGCGATCGCATCCTTGCGATCGAGAATAATCTCGTAGCTCTTCCCCTTGAGCCCGGGCCTTATATCTTCGATTATCTTTTCGATATTTTCACTGCGAGGATTGTCGGCCGTCACAACCACATAGTCCGCAGCCGTCGTTGCCGCTTCACCCATCAGGGCTCGCTTGCCGCTATCCCGGTCGCCGCCGCATCCGAACAACAGCAACAGGCGCTTCCCGGTCATTTCGCGAGCCGTTTCACACAACCGAATCAACGCATCCGGAGTATGGGCAAAATCGACATAGACACCGAAAGGCTGTCCGCCCACAACCGGCTCCAGCCGTCCCGGCACCGGTCCGGCTGTTTCAAGTCCCTTGACCACATTGTCCAGATCGATTCCGCAAGCCAGTCCGGCCGCTGCCGCCGCCATGGCATTGATCAGATTGAAACGACCGGGCAGCGGGAAACGCACCGTTTGCGTTCCCATCGGCGTAACTAGGTCGAACAACGTCCCTTGCGGTGATATTTCATAACTGGCACAGTACACATCCGCGGCGCGGTCTTCGAGCGAATAACTGATATGAGCGGTCTTCAGATCGGCGAAGAGCGCTCTGAACTCCGGGACATCCAGATTGATCACGGCATAGCTGTTGTCGCCGGTCAAGCGATCCAGAAGGAGTTTTTTAGCCGCCAGATATTCTTCCATGGTCTTGTGGAAGTCGAGATGATCGCGGGTCAGATTGGTATAAACCGCCACCCGAAAATCGATATTGTCCACACGATGCAACACCAGCGCATGCGAGGACACTTCCACCACCGCGTTTACGCACTGGTTCTGGTGCATGAGAAACAGCAACCGTTGAGCATCGAGCGACTCCGGCGTCGTGCGCTGGGCGGTGAACGTCTGCTCACCGGTATCGTACAGCACCGATGAAAGCAACCCGACTCGCTTGCCTCGTGTCTGGAGAATGTTCCGAACGAGATAACAAGTGGTCGTTTTGCCGTTGGTTCCGGTCACACCGCAAACCTTCATCTTGTGACCGGGATATTTATAAAAACGAGCCGCAACATCCGCCAGAGCCCGGCGAGCATCCGGAACCTGCACGTGATTCGCGACATGATCGCACTTGGTTTTCTCGCCCAGTACCGCCACCGCACCGCGAGCTACGGCATCTGGCACGAAATCATAACCGTCGCGTTTGAAGCCGCTTACGGCCACGAAAAGGCTCCGGGGTTTGACCATCCGCGAGTCGTACTCAATATGCTCGACCGGGGTTTCCGCATCGCCCGTAATCACAGCCCCCTCAAGGCCTTCTGTCAGCTCTCGCAATGTCACGATCAATTCCTTCATGACCGACACTGAAGTTTACAAATATCATTCTCAGACACCCGGCAGCCCGGCTTCATCGACTGCCGCACCACTTTACCCTGCCCTTCCACTAAGGCGGACACTCCCAGAAAATCGAGATAAGCGAGCGCCTGACGGATCGTCAGCCCGGTCAAATCGATCATTCCCGGAGCCGTAGAATCGGCCGACCTGACCGCCACCATTACCAGATCGCCGTTAAACACCAGCCGATCGGCCGGGGGGTATTGCCAGACGACATAGCCGGAATCGGCGTTGGCGCAGAGTTTCATCCCCCGCTCTTCCGCCTCCGCTCGTGCGGTCGCCATCGTATGGCCGACTAAATCAGGCACTTCACTCGTGGTACTGCTATCATCTTCTGCTTCGGCCAGGGTGCGTTCCGGCGCCGAGAACAAGTCCGGATAGAGAACACCGTAACGTTCGGCAATACGACGAAACGCCGGTCCCGAAGTCCAGCCGCCGTAATGCACCGGATGCGGCTCTTCGAGCACCACGATCCCCGCTATCAACGGATTGTCGGCCGGGAAATACCCGGCGAACGAGGCCATGAAACGGTTCTTGAAATAAGTATGGTTTTCCAGATCCGGGATTTCAGCCGTGCCGGTTTTTCCGGCGATTGCAACGGCCGACGAATTGACCGGTTCGGCCGTCCCCCTCTCTACGACTCCGCGAAGAATGGAGTGTAGCGTATCGGCCGATGACCGTTCCATGGCCCGTGCGATCACCTCCCGCTCGGTGCGGTCGATGATATATCCTTCGTCGTCTACCCGCCCCAGCACCATGTTGGGACGCAGCAGTTCTCCCCCGTTGGCAATAGCGGCAAAACCAGTGGCCATTTGCAGCGAATTGACCGCTACGCCGTGGCCCATCGCCAGGGCGGCGATAGTATAATCCGACCAGCGGTTCGGATGCGGTAGCTGGCCCGAAGTCTCCCCCGGAAGCCCCACCCGTTGTTTTTGTCCGATGCCGAACCGGCGCGCCGTTTCGAACAATTCCTCCCCGCCCATTTGAATAGCACACTTGGCGGTGCCGATATTCGAGGACAGCTCGATAATCGAGCGGAAATTCAGCCACTCGTGCTTCTTATCGTCACGCAGACTCCGGCGTCCCATTCGCCAGAGACCATTCTCGCAGTAAACCGAGTCGGTGTAGGAAATCGTGCCGTTGTCGATCAGTCCCGCTGCCGTAAAGGCCTTGAAAATCGAGCCCGGCTCGAACTGGTCGGAGATCGCACGCAACTTGGTCGGATGATCGGGGTCCGCCTCATTCGGATCGAAATGGGCGATCGCCAGAATATCGCCGCTGTAGCAATCCATAAAGACCGCCTGGCCCGACTTGGCGTTGTACTTTTCGACGGCGTTGTGAAGTTCTTCCTCAACGATCTCCTGAAGTCTCCAGTCGACTGTCAGCACCAGCGAATGACCCGGTTGCGGCGGAACGAGCGCCGATTCATTGACTCGATAAGTCCGGCTGAGACCATCGCGATAGACATCCGCGACGCCGGTCTGACCCGCCAGAATCGAATCGTACGCCAGCTCTATCCCGGCCCGACCGGCGTTGTCGATATCGGTGAAACCGAGAATCTGGCGACCTACCCGGCCAAAACGATAGCTTCGCTGCGACTCCTTGCGCAGATACAAACCGGGCGGCGCGGAGGCCTCGATTTGATCGGCCACGGTGTCATCGAGCCGCCGCCGTACCCAGCGAAATTTGCGCGGTGTGAGTGAGAATTTATGAACGGCACTGCCCCGCTCCAGCCCGAATTGACGTTCGAGATATGCCGCTATCTCCTGCACCTGCCCCGGGGAAGTCGGATAAGCATACAGGGAACGCAGAACGATATTGTCGGCCACGATCGTGCCGTTGCGATCATAAATCACCCCCCGCGCAGCCGGAATGGAGACTTTACCCTGCGACTGGTTGCACACGATCTCGGAGTATTCGGCTCCCTTTATCACCTGCAGATGAATGAGCCGGGCCACGGCTGTCGTAAAAAACAAACAGACCAGCATCAACAACACCCCGAGCCGCATTCTTTGTTGCCGGGTTAGATTCATCGCCGCTCCCCGTTTCGGAGCAAAGAGTCAACCGCGATTTGGCGAAGACTCCCGGCCGTAGCCTGGCTTTCGGTCAAACTAGGCATGTGATCGGCAATGCGCTCGAGGGCTCGTTTCATCAGCGCCAGTTCGTCGGGCGGTATCCGGTCCTCCTCGTTTGAAGCCAGGGTGTAAAGATTCTCGGCCTTGACCGGTTTCATGCCGAGAGTATCCTCCGCATAACTCATAATGCGGCCCGCCGATAACAACGATGCAATCTGGGCCTCGTATTTTATCGCATCGTCCACCAGTCCGGCGTTCTCGGCCCGAAGTTGAGCCGTCTCCTTGACCAGCGACATCACCTTTACCCGCTGCCAGATATGTACCGAACCGGCCAGAAGCAGACAGGTCACTACGAGCACAATAGGATAATACCGGTGCGAGCGGAGACGATACAGCACCTGGGTGCGGATTTCTACCGTTTCCTTGAACTTGCGTACCGGTTGTTTCATTACATCAGCTTCTCGGCCACCCGCAACTTAGCCGATCGGGAGCGGGGATTGGATGCCATCTCATCTTTTCCGGGGATGATTGCCCGACGAGTCAGGCGGCGCATCGTGGGGCGAGCGCCACAGACACAAACCGGCAGTCCGGGGGGACATTGACAGGGATTTTCCTGCTCTTGGAAAAATTGCTTTACGATACGGTCTTCAAGAGAATGGTAGGAGATAACAGCGAGCCGACCACCCGGCTTCAGAAGCTCCCGCATATCGGGCAGAGCTTTCGTGAGCGATTCCAGCTCCAGATTGACGGCAATGCGCAAAGCCTGAAAAACTCGAGCCAGTGATTTGTTCAAATGTGCCGAGGGGACGACGGAAGCAACGATGTCTGACAGGTCGGCGGTGGTGCGGATCATCCTATTTTGTCTTTCCCTGACTATCCGGCCGGCGATCCTGTTCGCCTGCCTTTCTTCTCCATAATTGCGGATTATTTCCGCCAGCTTCTTCTCCGGAAGGCTGTTTATCAAATCGGCTGCGCTTCGGGTCTCCGGCGCCTGAGTAAATCTCATATCCAGAGGTCCCTCTAACCGAAACGCGAAACCCCGCTCGGGACTGTCGAGCTGCTCGCTGGATAAACCCAGGTCAAGCAGGATTCCATCGAATACCCGATCCGGGAGACCGTCGGCCAGTTGTGCTATCTCGGCATAACTGCCGTGGATAATCTGGAAGCGCTGCGGGCATTCCGATAAGTTGCTTCGGCTCCTCGCGACCGCCTCGCGGTCAAGATCAATGCCGTATAAACGCGCTTTCTTTCCGGCTACGGCCGAGATCGCTTTGAGATACCCGCCCGAGCCGACGGTCCCGTCGATATAAGCACCCTCTGTATCCGTTACCAGCCAGTGAACCACCTCATCAACCATTACCGGTTGATGCGGGCCGCTATTGCTGCTCGCGGTCATGGGCTGAAAACAGCCTTTCAGCTACCTCTTCGTAGCTGCCGGCGAACTGCTCCAGGTAGTACTCGTATCGCTCAGCATTCCAAATTTCTATCGAACGATTCACCCCGATCACCAGCAGATCCTTCTTCAACTTCACCTCCGCGATAAGCGGGGCGGGAATCAGGATACGGCCGGATTTGTCCGGGGCAACGATACTGGCCGACGAATAAAAACGCCGACTGAAGTACCGATAATCTTTTTGAGTAAAGTTCAACGCCGAAAGACGCTTCTGAATCTCGCTCCATTCCTCCTGCGGATAAAGACTCAGGCAACCTTCCAGGCCTCTGGTGAGTATGAGATCACCGCTTAACAGCAGCTTTCCCGATGGGGATTTGACTCCGCGTAACCGTGCCGGCAAGACAAAGCGACCTTTGTCATCCATTGTCGTTTGATATTGGCCGACGAAACCAGTCACGGGTTTCCTCCACTTTCTGCCACTCTACCCTATTTCTTGCCCAAATAAGCATATTTCTCCCACCACAAGTCAAGCCTTTTCTCCCTTAACTGAAAAAAAATAAATAGTCCTAAGTGTTTGTTCTACAAACGCTAAGCATGCTCTAAAAACAGCCGCCCTGGAACCCTTTGAGACCTAATCAGTACCGCTCAAGTCATAATTATTCTTCCTGAGATGATCGTTCACTGGGCAGGAAACCAACAGTGTGGTCACCGGCCTACCATCACAACCACCTATAACATCCGGGGAAACCTTGTTAGAGACTTGCTATGTTATTGTACAACAACACGTTTATAAGGGAGCGGTTATAGGCTAATTCACCTAAAACCGTTGGATCGACGCTTGCACTACTTCCTCTCGGTTCAGGCTGAAACGAGGAGAAGTATCTTGAAAAGGGCATTAACACTTATAATAAGCGCAGCGGTTTTAGTAATCGCTCTGGCCGGATCGTCTGTGGCTGAGACAATCCGGTTCGAATCCGGCGCAGTTGACCTCGACTGGAGTCGAAATTCGGTCAACTACCAGGGATTCAATCATATAGCTATCAATCAAAAGGCCGTTCTACCGGCTCGTCAGGTATATATCGCTCTGCGGCAAGGTGAAGAATTAACCCAACTAACCTGGCAAACGGTCGATTCGCAGATTTTGGGTGCTAATGGGCTGATCGGTTATGAGGCTGATATCCCTACCGGCAGTTATGATTTGTATCGCGATGAACCGACCGCTCGTAGTCAAACTGAAAATCTGGGCCATTATCCGATTCAAGTGACCGGTGAATTCAGGCTTGATGACCGCTGTTTTGTCGGCCTGCTGATTCTGCCGGTCTATATGGATGAAACCGGTACGCTCCTGCTTGCAACCAGCCTTGAAATCCGGATCGGGACAAGATTCCTGACCGAGGAAGATTTTTTGGATCGGTTACCCGACACGGATCAAAGTCGCGACAACCTTCAACTGGCATCAGGATCCGCCAATGTCGAGTACCTGATAGTCACCGATGAATCCCTGGCCGATCCGGTTGAACGACTGGCCCGATACAAAAACGCTGTCGGTATCATAACCGAGATAGCCTATATCGAGGACATTCTTAACTTATATAGCGGACGCGATGACGCCGAATCACTAAGGGAGTATCTGAAAGATTTCTACGCCGAGGGCGGCCGTTATGTCTGTCTGGCCGGTGATGAAATCCACCTCCCGGTCCGCTATGCATATCCGGGCGGTAGTTCCGATACACCCGACACGACCGACATGCAACTTTGCGACCTTTACTTCGCCGACCTCACCGGTGATTGGGACTATGACGGGGACAACCTCTGGGGCGAACGCTACGTCGATCAGGTCGACCTCGAACCGGAGTTGATCGTCGGACGTTTGCCGTTTGCCGATACCGTTCAAATGTCCGCCTACGTGGACAAATTGATCATGTATGAGACCAATCCCGGCCATGGCGATTTTGATTATCTTACCAGGGCGTTTTTCTTTTCATCGGACCAGATGCGTGATTATCCCGGCGGCGGCCAGCATGCTTATATCGCGGCGGCTTATCCCGATCGATTCGAAATCGACACTACTGTCGGCGTCGAGATTTCTCGCGGCGACGACATGAATCCTTATAACGAGTCCGCTACCGAGTTGGAACCGACCATGAGCGACGGATTCGGTATCATCAATGTCGTTTCCCACGGAATGTCCACCCGTTTCGAGGTCCGCACCACCGGCTATAACGGCTCTCCGCGTTCTTATTTCACCTCCGACACACTGCAGACGACCCAGGGACAGACTTCCCGCTTCAACACCGACGGACGCGTTGGACTGTTCTATTCACTGGCCTGTAACAACGGCGCCTGGGACCTGGATGCTCCCGACCTGCCGGCCAACGTTTCCGTGGCGCTGCTGGTGGATGATGATGCCGGCGCCGTAGCCTGTGTCGCCAATAGCCGCTGGGGCTGGGTCGGATCGAGCTATCTCCTGCAGGCGACCTTCTTCGATTCGCTCTTCGCTCATCCCGAACGTTCTGCCGCCGAGGCGATGTACGCTTCCAAGGCCTGTTACACCTACTACACCGATTTGCTCTACGGCCAGAATTTCCTCGGTGACCCGACCCTCAAAATTTATAACGACACTCCCCGACCGCTGACGATTAACGAAATCCCGGGACTGGAAAATATCGAGGTGTACGTAACATCGCGCGGACTCCCGGTCGAAAACTGCCGGGTGCTGCTGAGTGATTCACTCGGCGTGATTGGAGAGGTTACCACCAACGTCGAAGGTAAGGCCGTTCTGGAACTGAACTTCACTCCCGGCGCCGACTACAGCGTGGCCGCGATCAAGACCGGTTATTGCAACAGTGTTATCAGCCATTCCCCCTCGATCGTATCCGATGTAGACGATGATGATCTGCTCGGCCTGCCGCGTCAATTTGCCCTGGCCCAGAATTACCCGAATCCGTTCAATCCCAACACTACCATAGATTTCAATCTCGCTCGCCGTTCAGAAGTCACCCTTGAGGTCTTCAACATTCTCGGTGAGCGGGTAGTTACTCTGGTTGACGCCATTCTCCCCGCCGGTCGGCATTCGGTTCAGTTCGAAGCCGTCGACGACACTGGTCGCCCGATAGCCTCAGGCGTTTATCTGTATCGCCTGACTACCTCGGAATTCGTTTCCACCAAGAAAATGATGCTCCTGCGATAGAGTCACTAAAACTATGCCCTCGCGATATTCGCGACTCCTCCTTCGGGGCCCCCATTGGATGGGGGCTTTTTTTGACCTGTACAGCGACCGGTGCAAAGACTATCTTCGTTCGATAGATTTCGACCACAAGAGAACACGACATGCCCGGATTACATCTCGTTATAGGCGACGAATGTCGGACAAAACTCACTGCCGTGGAGCGCACCCTCCCGTCTCTGAAGCACGATCCCGACTACCGAAGCCAGGTTATATTTCGTACCGACAGTACCATTGTCGCCGCCAGTGGCTATCCTGATTACCCCGTCACGATTTTCGACGACGAAGAACTCCTGCTGGTGATCGAGGGAATGATCTACGGTCTTGACCGTGAACAGCTCGGCCGCGCCCTGCAACAACTGGCCGGCTTTCTCGAACCGGGCAGGCGACACGACAACCAAACTCTGGTCGACTGGCTCTTCGATCAACCGGGCGATTATCTGATCTTAATCCATCATAAACGGCACGGACAATGGTCCCTGCTTAACGATCCCCTGAACAGACTTCCGTTCTACGTTAACCTGGGCCGCGAGCGCGCCATTATGTCCCGTGAACTGCGCTTCGTTTCTTCCCTTCAGACCCAACCGGCCATTGACCGCCTCGGCCTGGCACAGTTCCTCATGTTCGGTTACCAATGCGGAACGAGGACTATTCTGACCGGAGTCGATTCACTCCCCGGAGCATCGTTAATCGAATGGAATGATCGCATCGGCGAAATCAAATCGACTCGTCTCTATGAATTCGACTACGGCGTCACCGAAGACTCCCGCGATCTCAAAAGAGCCGCCGACAAACTGACCGATCTGTTCATCGATGCCACCTGCAAAATGTCCCGAAAAAACACCGTACTCGGCCTCAGCGGCGGGCTGGATTCCCGGCCCGTAGCGGCAGCGCTGGTTAAAGCCAAGGTCCCGTTCGAGGCGCTGACTTTTCTCGATGTCGCCGGTGCGGCCCGGGGAGATGTCGACACTGCTCGACGCGTGGCCGAAGCTCTTGGGATAAACTGGAGCGTGTACGAATTGAAGTCCTGCACCGGGGTGGAGATTGAGAAAATCATGCTCATGAAGGGGGGTGCCAACTTCACCGCCTCGGCCGTCAGCCTGGCGTTTATGAAACGGATCGAGCGAACGTTTCGAAAAGACGGCGTCTATTTGTCCGGTGACGGCGGAGGAAAAACAATCCCGCTCAACGTTCCTCCTTGTGAATTCAGAACAGCGCAGGCAACGGCGCAATTCGCAATCCTCCGACATGCTCTCCTGCCCGGTCGGCTCGTCACCGCTCTTACCGGGCTACGTAAAAACGACCTGCTCGATGACATTACCGACGTGATCTCCACCTACCCCGAGCCGTCGTTTGCCCACAAGTACCTTCATTATCGCTTGAGCGATTTCAACGGTCGCTGGTCCTACGAGGGCGAAGACTGCAATCGCTACCATCTGTGGTCCGCGGCGCCTTACATGCACCTGCCGATGTTCGTCTATTCCATGAGCATCCCGGCTCGTCTCAAAGCCGAACGAAATCTCTATCATCAATTCCTGACAAACCTCTCACCCGCCGCAGCGGAAATCGAACCGGTCGGCAGTCGATACAAGTTAGGAACCGCCGTCTACCGCGCCTCCCTCCGCACCAAAGCCAATCGCACCCGTTATCCCCGCCTGTTGAACCTGGCAAAACGTTTTCTCAAACCGGCCATACCGGTCAGGAACACAGCGGTCTTAACCGACTGTATTCGCCGTCAATATGCCTCGTCGGAAGCATTGAAAGAATTGCTCGATTGCAAACAACTGGAGCACCTCCTGGAGAGGGCCAACCGAATTTCGGCCGAGGGACTGCACAATGTCCTCACCGCCACCTCCGCCATCCTGCTGCATCTTGGACAACCAATGCTGTTCGAAGAATTCGCCGATAAAGAATTCGATTAAAACCGAGCCTTACCCGACTATCTCATCGAGCACACCGGCGAACTGCTGCGCCAACTCAACCGACGAGAATTTTTGCGAATACCCGGGGCCGGGGATGATATCAAGATCGTGGTGATTCCATCTCGATATCAATGATTCCAGATACTCCGCCGCCGTGCCTGCTGTCTGATCGGAAAAACACAAACCATTGCCGGTCTCGCCAATCAAACGACCGGAAGCGCTGCCTTCATCGACCGCCGCCAGCACCGGCCGCCCCGAAGCGAACATCGTGAAGAGTCTTCCGGGAATAATCTCCCGCCCGGTATCATCGTTAAGCCCGATATACATAAGATGGCAGGAATTCAATAAGCGGATAGTGTCACCGCGCTCTTGAAAACCATGGAAAGCCGTTCGTACTTCCGGCAGTTTTCGGGAGATGATCTTTTCAAGTTCCGCTCGATTGACATTACCTACTTGTATTAGTTCGATTTGATCAACCAGGTCGGGATTATGATCGAGCACCGTGCGGATTACCTGAAACAGCGGATTAACCGGCGTCAGTTCGTTGAATGTCCCAAGCAGGGCAATCCGAAACATGCTGTCGTGAGGAGGTTCCGTCCAGAGCGCGGCGTCTTCCTCATCGTAACTGTTGTAAATCACCTTCCCGTCACCCAGGTAGGCTGCGATGGACGGATTGCAGACCGTAAGACGAGCCTGCTCCCTTACCGACTTCAACAAGTGATGCGCTTTTCTCTTCAGGCGCTCGGGTTGGTAGGTTTGTTCAATCGTATAGCTGGTCCAGAAATCTCGAAAATCGGCAATCCACGGCAGGTTTAACTCTCGATGCAACTGCTGCCCGACCAGATGACCGGATATCGGCGGTGAACTGCTTATAATCGCTCGGTACTGGTTCTGCTCATGAAGCGCCCGCCCCATCTTTACGGCATACCTGACCCAGCCGCGTTTGTTGTCCGGGAAAAACAGGTTGGCCGAGGATGCGGCGCCGTGATCGAGCGTCGCTCCCATCCGGCGCTTTCCCAGACGCCATAATTGTCGTTGCGGATCGAACGAGTCCGAACGATAGATATAATCCTTGTCTAGTTTTTCCAACAGCGACGGCTCATACACGCGATACAGCACATCTTTCACAGTGAGGACATGGCCTTCCCAGCCGAACCGTTCCAGATTGCGATACATCGCTAGCGGGCGACCGATCCCGGCTCCTCCGAGCGGCGGAAAATAATAACATATCAACAACACCCGCTTGTCGCTCATCAATCCATCCCGGCCAGGTTTTTCATGATAGTCAACTGCTCGGCGATATTATCCTCGAAGATTGCCTCTTTCCGAACTCGCGCCAGATTGTTCCGACGCATCTCGGTAAACGGCTCGGCGGCTGTGAGAATTGACTCGATGACTCGTTGCAGGTTTTCGCTGTCGTCCTGACGGAACAGAAATCCCGATTCCGAGGTAAGCCACTCGGCAACCCCGTCGATTTCCGCCGCTACCGGGACCAATCCCAGCGCCATCGCCTCTATCAACGAAGCCGGTGAAGAATCGGATCGGGAAGCTGATAAAAAGACATCATGCGCCGCCGTCATTTTCAAAAATCCGGGACGGTCGGTCCGTTCGTACAGCGTCACTCCCCGACCTGTCAACTCCCCGGCCTTTTCGCGGAACTTGTCGGCCAGTGGACCGAACGCGGGAAAAGTAAGCGTGATGCGGCCGTTGCGAACCATATCGGACAGGCTTTCCAGAACGAACTGATTGTTGTACACCTCCGCCTGGGTTCGCGGTACGATAATCCTGAGTGGTGAATTGAATCGATAATCCGATCGATGCAGACTCAAAAAACATCGCTCGATTCCCCAGGGAATTACCGAGGTATTCTCCAAAGGAATCAACTTCTTAGCCGCCTCGATCAGATAATGACTATCTCCGACCACGTGATCGGCGGCTTTGAGCGCTCGAATCGTCTTGAGGCGATGGAGGATGGAAAGGCCCGGTACGATCAGGATATCCGACCCCCATAAATTCAACAGGGTCGGCACATGTTTTCGCCTCGTTGCCTGAGCTGTCATGAAACCGTAGCCGGAAGCATAGTGGGGATTGATCACGTCCGGTTTGAAACGCTCGATCAACTCACGCATCTGGAGCGAGGCAAAACTGTAATGCAGACGTCGCACCGGACCGCGACGGCGCAAATGGAAATGATGAATCGGCCCGCGCTCCAGCGATGCAATCATCAGTCGGCAACCCTGACGCCGATACTCAGCGGCTATCCGTTCCGTATGGAACGCCTCACTGTCGGCCGGCAGCAGAATTTTGAACGGTCGCTTTTTCACAACAACCTTCCGATCCCTCTACATGCGCTGAGGGTGCGGTACTCGTGTTCGACTCCTCCCCATTTCTTCTTGTAACTCTGCAGTGATTCCGCCTCGATCGGCGACTGCCCCATATTGAGCGAGACCATCCCGCGCTCGCGCACCTCCGAGGCCAACCGTACCAGCAACAGTTGATTGGCCTTGAGAAAAGAGAACTCCTTATCGAAATAAACCTGCCAGTTCAGGACACTGTTATCGAGAACAAAATTGATATGTGAGGTTGCCGCCCGCCCTTCATGTCGGACGAAATACCAGATAATGCGATCATCCTTCGCAGCCAGTTCCGCCAGCGCAGTGAAAAACTTCTCATCGTATTTAGGCGCACGGCTGTGGCGCTTCTCGGTCTGACGCATCAACTCCAGGAACAATGCCATGTGTTCGCGGGCATCGAACCGCTCGATTGCCGTCGTCTCTCGCTGAGCCTTGCGAATCTCCGATTGAATTTTTTTGTCCGGCGGCATCCAGTCCGCTTCGGAGATATCAACCAGCAGCGTCGTTGAAGAAATCAATTCGCAACGATTGCCTGCCGGGAAATTGCCCTCGAAATCGGTCACGAAACATTTGGCATAACCATGGCTATATACGGCGTCAAGAATCGCCTTGATAATCTCCGACTCCCTCGACCGCCCATTGTCACTGAAAACCATGCGACTGTAACATCCGTCCGGCATCGATTGGAACCGCACCAGCGGCTTACGACCGAACTCCACCCCCGGCAGAACCGCCACCACCTCTCCGGTCTCTTCGGCCGCCCAATAAACAGGGCGTCCTCCAAGACTCCTCCATAACTCAGAAAATCCCTTGGACGTAAAGAAAAAAAGCTCCAGCCGGTTTGTTAAGTTATCCGGTAGAGCTGAAGTCGTCTCGAACCGCCGGATTTCGGTCATTGCCGCACCAGCAGGATTTTGCCTCGGCCTATATTTCCTTCGGAATCGGTTAGCACGTAGAGATAAACACCGTCGGCCACTTCGCGACCGGTCTCGTTGCGCCCGTCCCAGGTCTCGTTGACATCCAGCTCACGAACCCGCTCACCGGCCAGACTATAAAGCATGATCGTTCCGGAATTGCCGAAATTGAAACGCAGCACATCATCGGCGGAGCGGATCACGAACGGATTGGGAAATGCCAGCACTTCGGCGACATCGTACACCGGGGTGCCGATATCCGACGGTATGATATTTATCCCGGCAGCAGTCCCGATATAGAGATCGCCGGTAGCATCATCGAGGGTAAGACTCGTGATTTGATCGTTAACCAAACCGCTGTTCATTGTCGTGAACACCTCGTACTCCCGCTGAGTAATATCGAATCGAGCCAGTCCCTTACGCGTGCCGACCCAGAGATTACCGCGTCCATCGAACGCCAGAGCACGGACATCGCGATCCACGCCGGCCGGAAGATCGACATCCACGAAACGATCGATCCCCCAATCGTAACGACACAACCCGGCCGGTGTCCCGACCCAGAGAACGCCGTCCGGCGCATACTTCACGACATGAACCGAATTTGATCGCAGGTTGCCGTCGTCTTCGGTAAACTGCCGACAACACTGACTCGGTCGCTCGAACGGATCGGCGCCGACATCGCAGACATATATCCCTTCATACTCGTTGCCCACGGCGACCTGCCCGTCCTGAGCATCGAGACACGACACGAACTCATCGGAGAGACCGTCGGCAATCCCCAGCGCGTCCCAACCGCTGAGGGCTCCGATATTCTCGAGATCGGCTATCGCCACCGCGTCGCCGGTATAAGCACGATAGGCGGCAGTGTACAGATAGCGCCCGTCATTGGCAATACCGTAGACAACAACGTATGCCGCTGATCCGGGGAGAGCATCGTTATTGCCAATCAATGTCGAGTTGTCTTCCTTGTAACGTACGGCCGAGTCGCCCTCCAGGGCAAACAAACCATTGCCGTAAGTACCGGCCCAGACCGTTCCGTACTGGTCAGAGGCCATACGGGTGTTGCGCGAACTGACGTTGATATCATACTCATACCACTGCCAACCATCCTGACGCGCCACCCCGAGGTTGCTGAATCCAACCGTCATCACTCCGTCGAGATCAATCGCGATCCCGCTGGTGATATTCCCCGGCATTCCGGTGTAAAGATATTCGTTCCAGGTGTCGGTGATATTGTAATAGATTCCCTCTCCGGAGACGTTTACCAGACGAATCACCCCGGTATTAAGCCCGCCGGACGGCATCGAAGGAAGTCCGGATGTCGACAGCACTGTCTGTGTGCCGCCCGTGATTACTCCCATCCCCGAAGCGCTGTAATAGAAAAGCGAATCATTATCCAGTCGCAATTCCGTGATCTCGACCGAAGCTCCCACGGGCAGCACCGTAACATTGGTATCACCGGGACCGTAACTCAGCCGCACGATACCTTCAGTCGTGGCCGCGTAAATATCTCCCTCATAGCGCACCACGCGATTGATCATGCCGCTGCCCAGCACCGAACTGCCAAACACCGTCCACGAGGAAGGAAACTTAAGCGATTTGGGATCCGTCCGATCCGCCACCGCGAGTCCTGCGGACGTTGCCAGCCAGATACTGTCGCCGTCCAGCCGGATATCGTTGACATTCGGAAAATCAGGCAGATCGCCGAAACGGCCGTAGCTGTCCTGGATTTGCCCACCGTCGATATGCTTGGAAAAATAGACCAGCCCGACCTCGGAGCCGATCCAGATAAAATCACCGTCATCCACGAGACAATAGAGCGGGATCAGTTCATCTTCTTCGTCGAAGAATAAAAACTGTCGTGAGTCGGTCCCATCCCAGCGAATCAAACGACCGAGACCGCTAATCCAGATCTGCCCGGAGTCATCGGCCGTCATATCGGTGATATCGATCGTGCCCAGTCCGTCGACATTGGTCCATACATACCCCGGTAAACCGAGGTCGGTCAGCACCAGCAAACCGCCGGAGGTGGCCATAAAAACCGAGTCTCCGATTATTTCCATGCGACGGACCTCTTTGAGCGAGGTCAGGGTTTGCCAATCGTAATGCTCGGCCCATACGACGCTCGCCGGAAGCAGGAACGCAAGAATCAAGAAAATCGTTTTGACAGTTTTCGTAAGAGCCATAATGCTACCATAATCGCCGCAGCCGACAAGGTAAAGAAAAAGCTCACCCGCCCGGCGACATCGCCGTACTCCGTGTACAACGACCAGGAATCGATCAAGCCGACTCTGACCTTCAGACCGGCTACTTCGTAAGTGCCTAGTTGCTCTCTTATACGACCGTAGGGATCGACCACGAAGGTCAAGCCGCTGTTGGCCGAACGAGCCATCCAGCAGCGGTTTTCGATCGCCCGCGTGATAAATATCCGGGCATGCTGATAAATCCCGACCGATGTCCCGAACCAGGTATCGTTGGTGATACCAACCACGAAATCGGCGCCGTTGCGCACGATACCGCGGACGAACTCCGGAAAAGCGGTTTCGAAACAAATCAGTACGCCGTAATTGACTCGATCGGTTTCGAACAACCTGGCCGAGTCGCCCGGATAGAAATCCGACCACCATTGGACACCACCGGCCTGGTCGATAAACGTCAGGTACTGTTTCAGGAAATTCTTCTGCAGAAACGGCAGGTAATCCTGATACGGCACATGCTCGGAGAACGGCACCAGCTTCACCTTGTTATACCGTTCAACCATCTGCCCGTCGGGTGCGAATTCGTAACACGAATTGAACGTGCGTGTTTTTTCGGGAGTTACTTCGGCTCCAAGCGCTCCTACCAGATGAAAGGCATTCGTCCGCTGTGCCGTTGCCCCGATCGCCCTTCGCGCCGGAACATCGTGACTCAGATAACAGGGAGCGGAAGTCTCCGGCCAGACAAACAGCTTGATCTCTCCGTCCTGAAGATCACGCGCCAGAGAATCATAAAGCTGGAACGAATGTCGTTGATTCCCCTCCGCCCATTTGACCTCGAGCGGCACCGATCCCTGAAGCAGCCCGACCGTGTACTCTCCGGGAAGCGGGTATTTCGGCACCATGGCCCAGCCCAGACAGATCATCAGGGCGACAATCCCGACCGCCACGAAACCGGCTGTCAGGCGACGTTCATCTTTGGCTTCCTTGCGGAATATCTGCCAGATCAGAACATTCACCGCGACGATGATCAACGAAAGACCGTGCACCGAGACGATTGATACGAACTGAATAATGTACAGAAAATAAGCCTGACTGTACCCGAGATCCGACCAGGGAAAAGCGAACTCGGAAAGCGTCCGAAAATACTCCACTCCCACCCAGACCAGCGGCGCGGCGATACAGCCCCACAGCGGTCGTATCCGAAACAGCTTCCAGAACACCATGAGAGCCGCGGCGTAATAAAACGCTACGATGATCACCGCGGCGATCATCCCCGGCGGGGTAACCATCGCCACCCAATACAGACTGAACAGGTTGAACATGAACGCGAACAGGTAAGCGCTCGAGAAGGCACGACAGGCATCCTGCCTGGAAATAATCCAGAGCGGCCGCACCAACGAGAACCAGGCCAGAATACCAAGAGGATACTGATTAAATGAAATCGCCAGCGCCAGTGCCCAGACAGTCAATTCCAGTCTTCGGACACGCACGGCCGTGTCTTGCGGCAGAATCAGACGCCAGACGCTGTGGATAAAATTCGGCAGGGGTTACCCTCGCATAATCAGAGACTTGCCGGTCATTTCGGTCGGTTGGTCGATCCCCATGATATCCAGGATAGTCGGCGCTACATCGGCCAGAATACCGCCGCTTCGCAACGAGATAGAACCGAGTTTGCCGGCCGGATCATAGACAATGAACGGAACCAGATTCGTGGTATGCGCCGTCCAGGGACCGCCTGTCGCCGGATCGACCATCAACTCGGCGTTGCCGTGATCGGCCGTGATCAGAGCTATGCCGTCCTTATCCTTGATCGCTCCGAGCAACCGCCCTAACCCGGTATCGACCGCCTCGACCGCCTTTTTAGCGGCTTCGAACACCCCGGTATGGCCGACCATATCACAGTTGGCGTAATTCAACACGACCAGATCGTATTTCCCGGATTCGATTTTCTTCACCGCATTATCGGTCACCAACACCGAAGACATCTCCGGCTGAAGATCGTAGGTCGCTACTTTCGGCGATGGGATCAGATCGCGGTCCTCACCGGCAAAAGGCTCCTCGACTCCGCCGTTGAAGAAAAACGTGACATGAGCATATTTCTCGGTTTCAGCCGTCCGTAGCTGCTTCAGACCGTGACGCGAAATCACCTCGCCCAGGATGTTCTTATGGCGAACCGGATGGAAAGCGACCTTAGCCTCGAACATCTTAACATCGTAGTTGGTCATGGTTACCAACTCGATCCGGGGATTATTCGGATGGTCGATCCCGGGGATATCATAACCCAACAGCATCTCCGATAATTCACGTACCCGGTCGGCGCGGAAATTGAAGAAGATCGCGGCATCGCTGTCTTGCAGTCGCCCCTTCCCCTGTTCCCCCAGATCGATCACGACCGGTTCGATGAACTCATCGGTTACTTTGTTCGCATAGGAAGCCTTGATCGCTTCAACCGGATCGGTGGCATGATGTCCTTCGCCGAGTACGATGGCTCGGTAAGCGCGATCCACCCGCTCCCAGCGCTTGTCGCGATCCATCGCATAATAGCGGCCCGAAACCGACGCCACCTTACCGATGCCGATCTCCTTCATTTTGTCCACGACCTGGGTCATGTATTTCCAGCCCGAATCGGGCGGTGTGTCGCGGCCGTCCATGAAGGCATGCAGATACAGCTCCGGCACCTTACGGTCGTGCGCCATTTTAAGCAGAGCATACAGGTGCTCCATCGAGGAATGCACGCAACCGTCCGACACCAGCCCGAACAAATGTACCGCCTTGCCGTCGAGCGCCACTCGATCCATCGCCGCCGCCAGCGCCGGATTATCGAAAAAGACTCCGTCGGCAATCGCCTTGTCGATCCGGGTGATATCCTGATAGACTACCCGACCCGACCCGAGGTTGAGATGCCCCACCTCGCTGTTCCCCATTTGTCCGACGGGAAGACCTACCGCGAGACCCGAGCCGTCAATTTTGGTGTTGGGACAATCGGCGAAAAGTCTGTCAAGAGTGGGTTTGGTGGCCGCCGCGATAGCGTTGTTGGCGGTTTCATCGCGAAGGCCGAAGCCGTCCATTATGCAAAGTAGTACCATGAGATACCTAGTCCGTAAGTTTTACCGGTTTAGAGCCCTTGACAACACGGCCGATTTCATAGCAGGTCTCCCCCAACTTTTCGAGGGTGCCCTTGATCCCGGCGGCCTCGTCGCCGTTCGTTACCAGTATATAACCGATTCCCATGTTGAAGGTTCGATAGATATCGACCGGATCGATATTTCCGGCCTCTTTCAACCAGCTAAATACCGGCGGGACCGGCCATGTCGATTTGCTGATCTCGGCGCATAAACCCGAGGGCATCACCCGGTTAAGATTCCCCTGAATCCCTCCCCCCGTTATATGCGCCATGCCGTGCACCTTGAATTTATCGAGCAGCGGCAACACCACCGGCGCGTAGCAACGATGTATCGCCATGAGCGCTTCGGCGACCGTTCCGCCAAGTTCTTTGACGCAGTCATCGGGCTTATGTCCGGCGATCTCGAACGCCACCTTGCGGGCGAGCGAATAGCCGTTGGTATGCAGACCGGTCGAGGGTAATCCGAGACAGATGTCTCCCTCACATATTTTCGAACCGTTTATTATCCGTTGCCGGTCGACCACGCCGACAATGAATCCGGCCAGATCGTATTCACCCGGTCCGTACAGATCGGGCATTTCGGCCGTCTCACCGCCTATCAAAGGCATCCCGGATTCCTTGCAGGCCAGGCTGAGGCCTTCGACAATATCTGCTACAATGTCCGGTCTGAGTTTGCCGGTACCGATGTAATCGAGGAAAAACAACGGCCGGGCGCCGTGAACCAGGATATCGTCAACACAATGGTTGACCAGATCCTGCCCTACCGTTTTATGAATGTTGGTCATGACGGCCAGCTTCACTTTAGTGCCGACACCGTCGGACGAGGAAATCAGCACCGGTTGGCCGATCCCCGAAAAGTCGGGCTCATAGAAGCCGCCAAAAGCGCCTATGCCGCTCAAAACCTGGCTGTTAAAGCTGCTTTGAGCCAGCGCTTTGATTCGTTCCACCGCCGCATCGCCGGCATCGAGATCGACTCCGGAATCGGCGTAGGTAAGAGTCGGTTTTTTCGTTGGGTCTGTCATGGGCGATATATATATTTGAGGGCGAGGGAAGTCAACAAGTTACACTTTTTAGCACGAGACGTTCATGGACCATACACCTTATCAACGACCGGAGTTGTATGAGTTAGCCTTTGGCTGGCGCGACTTCAAAAAAGCGGTCGATTTCATTACGGAAGCGGCCAACCGGACCGGTTTAACCGAGATCAAGTCGATGGTGGAACTGGGTTGCGGTCCCGGGCAATACTGTCGTGAATTCGCCCGACGTGGTGTCACCGCCTGCGGCGTCGACCTCTCCCCCGAGATGGTCCTCTACGCCCAGAAAATCTTCGATGATGAGAAACTGCCGGGATACATAATTGAAGCCGACTTCCGTAACTTCAGCCTCGAAGCTCCGGTTGATCTCGCCGTTTGTATGATGGCTACTTTCAACTACCTCCTCACTAACGAGGACATCGTGCGCCATTTCCGAACCGTAGCCGCCAACCTCAACGAGGGGGGCGTTTACCTGATCGAACTGCCTCACCCGCGCGACATCTACTCCGACGGTAAAAGCACTCAGGATGTCTGGGAAATGGAAGACAACGGTCTCAAGCTGCGCATCGACTGGGGTAGCGACGGGAAATTCGATCCGCTCACTGAGATCGACCGCGGTACCGTCCGTTTCACTCTTGAACAGAACGGTGTTATCGGTTCTTTCGAGAGCCTTGATTCCTCACGCCGTCTGAGCCTGGGTCATCTGCGCGCTTTACTCCAACTGGCCGACTGTTTTTCCATCGCGGGTATGTACGGCGACCTCGACTGCGAACAACCATTCGACAACACCAAGAAATCCTGGCGCCTTTTGCTGATCCTGAAGAAGCTGTTCTGAGCTATCGGTCCACTTCTCTGGTGGCCCACCCGTCCACGGGTGGGATTAAAATCATATCGACTTGTACAACCGCGGCGTCTCCCATATATGACTCCGGTAAATGACCTCGCGAAGAATCCAACCGCGTTGGTGGGCGGCAGACGTCTCATCTTGGTGGGCGGCAGACCTCCCGGTCTGCCCCAGCTCGTTGGTGGCCCACCCGTCCACGGGTGGGGTTAAAATCATATCTACTTGTACAACCGCGGCGCCTCCCATATATGACTCCGGTAAATGACCTCGCGAAGAATCCAACCGCGTTGGTGGGCAGCAGACCTCTCGGTCTGCCCCAGCTCTCTGGTGGCCCACCCGTCCACGGGTGGGATTAAAATCATATCTACTTGTACAACCGCGGCGCCTTTCATATATGACTCCCGTAAATGACCTCGCGAAGAATCCAACCGTCTTGGTGGGCGGCAGACCTCCCGGTCTGCCCCAGCTCGTTGCTGAGTAGATCCCCCCGGCCCACCCTCACCGCTTTCTGCACAACATCTCCCCTGATTGCCACCATCGGCTTACTTGTAGGTACGTGTATATATCCCCAACCCAGGAAATACCGAATGTCTGAAAATAAAAACCGCAAAACGAACCCAATTCACCGTAATCGGATGACCGGATGGAGATTAGGGAGATAAACGTGTCGCTATGTGTGGATAACTCTTCGGGCCGATTCCGACAGAATACTCATCGGCGCGGGGACTGCGCTGTTGTTTCGCCGCAGGACGACGGAACAAGGATATAGACCGGGAATATCGTTAAAACGGATTTTCGCAAAATGAACCCAATTCCGGCTAACGGTCTAAGGATCAATGCGATGCAGATAAATCGAGAACTCGCAATGTGGATAATTTGTCGCTCTTTGAGTCGTGATCAATGAGAGCAAAACCTGTGGACAAGGAACGACCTCACACTCCCTCCGTCCGCAGCAGCTCCAGCAATCCGGCGAAATCCTCGGGAAGCTCCGTCTCGATCTTGATCTCTTCCCCGGTTATCGGATGCTCGAACTCCAGCCGCCTGGCGTGCAGCGCCTGGCGAGGCATCTGGATCAACAACTTCCTGGCGAGGAGGCGCTCCGGCGCGAACACCCCCCGGTGCCATTTCTCTCGTCCACCGTATTCCGGATCACCCAACACCGGATGCCCCAGATGCGAAAAATGCACCCGGATTTGATGCGTGCGACCGGTCTGCAAATGGACTTCGACATAATCGTAGGCGCGAAATCGTTCGAGGAGTTGATACGTCGTCACCGCCTCGCGGCTCTTCACATGCGTGACGGTCATCTTCTTGCGATCCTTGATGGAACGACCGATCGGCAGGTCGATCTCCCCGGTCTCTTCGGCCAGATGACCGCAGACGATCGCCTGATAAATCCGTTTCACCTGCCGCGCCTGGATCATTTTCTGAAGACTCAGCAGCGCCGCCTCGGTGCGGGCAACGATTATTAAGCCGGAAGTATTCTTATCGAGCCGATGGACGATCCCCGGTCGGCTGTCGACCGCACCGGTATCGGCTAAATGTCCGAAACGATGACATAATGCATTAACCAGCGTGCCGCTGGGATTGCCGGGCGCGGGATGCGTAACCATGCCGGCCGGTTTGTTTACCACCGCCAGGTATTCATCCTCATAGACGATCTCGATTGGAATATCTTCCGCCTTGACCGACATCCGTTCCACCGGCGGCACCTCGATCCGCACCGTCTCTCCCCCCTTGACCTGTACGTTCTTGGCCACCGGAGAGCCGTTTATGGTCACGAGTCCTGCGGTCATGAGTTTCTGGATACGACTGCGGGTGAGATCGAGTTCCTCGTGATCAGCCAGCAGCCGGTCCAGTCGTTCCGGTTTGGACAGCGTTGGTATGGTTAACTCGCGGCGTACGCTGTGGTCGTCCGACTCCGTCATGAGTAATACCTATCCCTGGGCAATGGCTCGGTTGATTTGTCGAATCATCTCTCCCACGGCGCGATCGTACCCGACCAGCATCGCTCGAGCGGTGACGGCAAAACCGACCACGAACTCATCGACTAAATCGAGCGCCGCCAGCGGACCGATATTGTCATAATCGAGACCGCGCGCGGCCAGTACGGTCAGACTGCTTTTACGGGCCTGTTCGGCGGCGCGGCCGATCCGCTCCAGCTCGGTACGCTGGTCGTTGATCGTGCGGGCCGAGGTATACGCCGCGCAGGACAACATCACCGAATGTGCTCCGGCTTTGAGTGCCCCCTTGATCGCGGCCGCTTCCGGTTCGATAAAAATGCCGGTTTCACAGCCCGCACCCGAGAGCTGAGCCACCGCTCCGCTGTAGTCGATATGAGACGAATTGAAATCAATCGTCGTCACCAGTCCCTGACCGGCCGCCTGATCGGCTACCAGAATAGCTTCCGCCGGTACAGCCGCCGAGACCGCCTTGAGCATATCCTCGGTCGGAGGCAGCTCCACGGTCAAGCGTCTCCGGAACTGCTCCACCATGAGCCTCAGGTCGCGGATCCGCATCGGCCGACCGTTGGTTCGCATCTGTATCGACAATCCCTCCGCCCCGGCCAGCTCCGCCAGCGTCGCCGCTTTGGTCGGCTCCGGTTCCCCGCGTCCCCGTATCTCCCGCATTATCGCCACTGCATCCAGGCTTACGATCAAAGAAGACAATTCACATCACTCCTTGCTTTTCTCACCACGAAGAGGACGGTTTCTGCTACCGTCGCTTAACAGTTATTATACACCGCGGTCGGCCTCCTCGAAACTAAAACAGTAAATACGGGGATTTCAGAGCAGACCGGCTGCGACCAGGCAATCGGTCAAGGTAATGAACTGCTCGGTGGACATCTGTTCGGCCCGAACGTTAGGCCAAAGGCCCACTTCCTGCATAGCAGCCTTGAGATGCTCGGCGTCCTCAATCGGATCCGGGACAAGGTTGTTGACCAGCAGCTTGCGCCGACGCTCGAACGCCTGACGTACCAGACTATCGAACTGCGCCGGATGACTCAGCTTTACTTCAGTCTTCGGCGTGAGCCTAAGCACCGCCGATGAGACTTGAGGCGGCGGACTGAAACTACCCGGCTTTACCGTGAAGCAGTATTCGACATCGAAATAGAGCTGGGTAATGATCGACAATGGTGACCAGTTCTTCCCCGGCGGGCTTGCGTTGATCCGCTCGGCCACCTCCTTCTGCACCATGAACAACGCTCCAACCACCTGTTCGCGATAACGAACGGTCCAGTCAAGCACCGGCGAAGTGATGTTGTACGGAAGATTGCCCAGTAAGAAGAAACGTGTTGCGCCTAATGTCTCCGGGGTAGTTTCGAGAAAATCCCCATGCTGCAAAACCACATTGGGATGTTTCTCCAGCAGTTTTTTCAGATAACCGATCAGATCGCGGTCGAACTCGACCGCCGTGATCGGTGTACCGGCGGCTGCCAGCGGCAGGGTGAGCGCTCCCCGACCGGGACCAACTTCAACGATGTGAGGTTGACGAACCGGATCAACCAAATCCACGATTTGCCGGATCACCGCCTCTGACTTGAGGAAATTCTGGCCGAGCCGTTTCTTGGCATGGTAACCCGGCACGGTCAACCTCCGAAGGTCTCGACCAAATGGAAAAGCTTCTGTGTGTTGCGGTCGGTTACTTTTTCAACTTCCGCCGGATCGATCCCCTTCAACTCGGCCAGCTTGCGGCAGATGTACGGGATATAAGCCGGTGAGTTGGTCTTACCGCGAAAAGGCACCGGCGTCAGGAACGGTGCGTCCGTCTCAAGCAGAATTTTCTCAAGGGGAACAGCCGTCGCCATCACCGCAGAAAGGGCATTCTTATATGTGATGCGTCCACCGACGGAGACATGAAAGCCAAGATCGAGGACTTCTTTCGCTTCCCGGGCATTGCCCGGAAAACAATGAAACACGCCCCCCACCAGCGCCGGAGCATACGGCCGCACTATGTCAACCGTATCGCGAAATGCCTCGCGAGTGTGAATGACAATCGGCATATCGAGATCGACCGCCAATTCCAGTTGTTGCACGAAAGCACGTCGCTGGACATCGCGCGGGGACAGATCGCGATAATAATCGAGGCCGATTTCGCCAATAGCCACAACCTTCTCGTGCTCCGTCATTTTCTTTAGCTCGTCAAGGACATTATCGTCAACAGTCTTCGCATCGTGCGGATGCACCCCCACGGCGGCATATACGGAATCGAAACGCTCGGCAAGGGCTACTGACCGGCGCGATGACTCAAGGTCAGCCCCGATATTTACCAGAGTGTGCACCCCGGCCCGGACTGCCTCGGCGATCACTTCATCGCGTCGACCGTTATACTCTTTGAGATCCAGATGACAATGCGAGTCGATCATCAGCCTATGGAAGCACCCGGCGGAAGGTCGCCATCAGGCGTAAGCACCGCCAGCTTCTTCCCCTTTTTAGCCGCCAGGAGCATGCCGCGTGATTCCACGCCTCGAATAACCGCCGGTTTCAGATTCGTCACGACAGCGACACGTTTTCCGACAATTTCCTCCGGCTTGTAGAACTCGGCGATCCCGGCCACGATCTGACGTTTTTCAGAGCCGAGGTCAATTTGCAACTTGAGCAGTTTGTTGGCTCCCTCCACCCGTTCCGCCTCGAGCACTTCAGCTACCCGTAAGTCGACTTTGCCGAACTCAGAAATGTCAATAAGGTTCGCCTCGTCCACCGCTTTCTCCGGTGTCTCTTCTTTCAGTTCGCCGGGGAGATTCATGCGCGGGAAAACCGCTTGCTCCACCTTCACCGGTGTCCCCGGTTCCATTTGATAGAAAGTCCGGGCGTTGTCGAGGGTCAAGTCACGGTCGTCTAGCGACAGCGCCGTCCTGATTTCGCGCATTTTGTTCGGTAGTACGGGCGACAGGATAATCGTCACGATCCTGATCATCTCACAGCAGGCATACAGCACCCCACCCAACTCGGCGGTCTTGCCCTCCCTGGCGAGAATCCACGGAGCGGTATCGTTGAAGAACTTGTTGGTCGCTTTCACCAGAGCCATAGCTTCTCCGATTGCCTGTCCCAACCGGAAATGCTTGATATGTTCGTAGGCGCTGTTCGGCAACGCCTCAGCTTGTCCGAGCAATTCCTCGAATCCCGGTAATCCCTTATGAGGTTGCGGCAGTTTGCCGTCGCAATGTGTTTTAATAAGTTTCGCCACCCGCGATACCAGATTGCCGAGATCGTTGGCCAGATCGGAGTTGTACTGAATCACGAATCTTGAAACCTGAACATCGCCGTCCACTCCGAACGGATACTGCGTCAACAGCAGGTAACGGGTCACATCGGCGCCATATTGTGCTACGAGCTCGTTGGGATCGATGAAATTCCCGAGCGACTTTGACATCTTCCGGCCGTCAATCGTGAAATAGCCGTGTAAAAAGATCGTATCCGGAAGTTTTAATCCCGCCGCCAACAACATCGCCGGCCAATAAAGGCAATGGAATTTGAGAATGTCCTTAGCCATCAGGTGGACAACTTCCGCCTTATTCCACCATTTATCGAAATTCTCGGGATCATCGCCGTAACCAATCGCCGTGATATAATTGGAGAGCGCATCGACCCAGACATAAGCGACCTGGCTTTTATCGAACGGCAGCGGAATTCCCCACTTCACCCGCTCGCGCGAAAGAGAAAAATCCGGCAGGTCCTGATTGAACAGTCCCAACACTTCGCGTCGTCGTTCTTCCGGGAGTATTTTCAACTCACCCGATTCGATTCTTCGTTTAAGTTCCGGCAGGAAAGCCGTCAACCGGAAGAAGTAATTCTTCTCCTTCAACTTCTCGGGAGCGCGTAAATGATCGGGGCAAAGTCCATCCACCAACTCTTTCTCGGTCATGAACTTTTCACAGCCGGTACAATAAAGCCCTTCATAGTAATCCGAATAAACCACGTCACGACCGTCTTCGGTTTTGGCCTCCATCATCACATTGAGGAGTTTGATGACCGCATCGGTGTGACGTTTGCTGGTCGTTCGGACGAAATAATCGGGATGAACGTCAAGTGCTTCCCAGGCTTTCTGGAAAGTCGCTACTGTCCGATCACAGAATTGAATTTCAGTCAAACCGGCCGCTTCGGCTACTTCGGCCACTTTCGTGCCGTGCTCATCGGTTCCGGTCAGAAAAAAACTCTCGCGCCCGGCCAGGCGATGAAACCGGGCGAGTACATCGGCGGCAATAGTCGTATAGGCATGGCCGATATGTGGCTTGTCGTTAACGTAATAGATCGGTGTCGTTACGTAGAAAGGTCTTGCCAAGGCAAAGCTCCTTGATCAATCAGTTTTCGGAATTGTCCTCATCCTCGAGCATTTTCAGCTCTTCCTCATCGACCGGCTCGGCGTTCACATCGACCGGAAGATTGCGGTTGTCATCGGCATTCTCGCCGCTCTCTTTATTCGACCATTCGATATCCTTGGCCTGACAGCGAAAGCGGACATTGTCATCGCCGCGAATGATCCCTTCCTCGTGGAAAACATCGATCCGCTCAAGAACACCTTCCCCCTCCTTGGTCATAACACGTTTGCCGGTCGGTGGGAATTTTTTCTTGCAGACCGCATACACATCCGCCTCATAACGCAGACAACAAAGCAACCGGCCGCAATTGCCGGATATTTTGGAGGGATTCAACGGCAGATCCTGCTCGCGGGCATGCTGAGTAGAAATCGGCTCGAAACCTCGAATGAAGGTGTTGCAGCATTGGTTCATGCCGCAAATGCCATACCCTCCGATTCGCCGCGCTTCGTCGCGTACGCCAATCTGGCGTAACTCGATACGAGTGCGATAGCGCGCCGCCAGATCCTTGACCAACTCACGAAAATCCACTCGGTGATCGGCAGTAAAATAGACCGTCATCTTGTTGCCGTCGAACTGCAATTCCACATCGACCACCTTCATCGCCAGTCCGTGTCGGGCAATAATCTCAATCACCTCATCGCGATATTCATCTTCCTTTTTCTGGAGCTCGCGGTAAGTTGCCTTATCTTCTTCGGAAGCCGGTCGCAAAATCGATCCGGGACGATCGCGATCGGTAAAATCGACCTCTTGCTCGACCTGGGTCCGTACCAGGCCGATATTCTCACCCCGTTCCGCCTGGACGATCACATAATCCGACTGATTGATACTATGATAATAGGTATTGTAAAAATACTCCCGACGGGAGCCTTTGAACTCGACAAGGTATAATTCCGCCATGGCGGGAAACTCTCCCTATCTATATAAAAAGCCCTGATCAGGCTGACTGCCGGTGGATTCCGGCCTTGAGCTTGAGGCTCAGGGCGGCTAATAATCCCGGAATATGCACGTTTAGGGCAATATCATCAAGGGCTAATTTGATCGCTTGCACCATGAGTTCCGCCGGTTGGCTGCCCTGGAAGTAGCTTGAGAGACGAATCAGATCGGACTTGAAATCAACGTTGACGATATCGGACTCATTTCCGGTAGCGGCATAGCGATTGCAGTCGGCTGTGAGCGATTGCCATTGGATCAGCAATTCTCGCGCGTGCCCCCGGTCGCGAGTCTTGACCAGATCGACCAAATGGCTGATAGTCTCGGCGCCGCTGTCGACAAAAAGAGACTTGAACAGCATAAATCCCACCGACCGCCGCGACAGATCATCATCCTCGGTCGTGGCCATCTCGACCGCTTTTCCCAGCGATCCTTCAGCCAACCGAGCAAGCACCGTTGCTTTGACCGGATTCAGATCGTAATGCTCTATAAGATAGTTTTCCATCGCCGCAGGAGGGATACGATCCAGCCGAATTACCTGCGAACGGGACTGAATAGTCGGCAGCAACGATTCCGGCCGCTCCGTAGTCAGGATAATTACCGTATCGGCGGGTGGCTCCTCAATCATTTTCAACAGAGCATCAGCTGAGGCGGCCCGCATCTTTTCCATCTGATGAAACAGCGCCACCCGTCGCACTCCAACACTGGCCTTGGAAGACAGGTGTTTTTTTATACTCCGGGCCGTATCGATACGAATCGAGTCATTGGCCTCGAACGAAAGTTGCTTGAAAGGTTCCTGCCGCTTTTGTTCGAGAATCTCGTTCGTCAGATCGATTTCTTTGTCCTTGCTATCGAATTTGGGCAGCGGGAACGCCGTGAACAGTCCCTCGAAACCGAGGTTGAAGATATTCCGGCAGGCATAGCATTGACCGCACGGCACCGGCAGACCGGTGTCGCTTTTTGGGCGCGGATTCTCCTCACAATTCAACAGCGCCGCAAATGCCAGCGCCAGCGGCCAGCGACCGACTCCGTCCGCACCATAAAATAAATAGGTTCCGGCTACGCGATCGTTTTCATAAGCCCGAGTGAGGATTTTCCAGGCACGCGGCTGAATTTGAGATATATCAAAAGGCGTCAAGTTTGATCCATTTCACCGGGTCGAGCGCCTCGCGGCCTCGACGTAATTCAAAGCGCACTTCGCCGTCTCCACCGGCGGTGGCCAAAGTCGTCCCGGTTTGAACCATGCGCCCCTTGGCGACCGAAACCGTGCCGAGTCCGGCATAGGTACTGTAATACTGATCGCCATGATCGACAATAACGAAATTGCCGTAACCGCGCAATTCGCCCACATAGACCACCCGGCCCGAGGCAACCGCCGTTACCGCCCGACCGGTCTTGCCGCTGACCACGATACCGGGGGAAAACGATTTGAGCCGAGTAATAGGATCGGTGGAATAACCGTAAGTAGTCGTGATCTTGCCTCGACAAGGCGCCCCCAACTGTCCCTTGATCGACTCCAGGATCGAGGGTGTCACCGGTGCTTCGACGCTTGTCCCGGTAGTATGGCGACTTTCTTGTTCCAAACGGGCGACAATCGCTTCCATTTCTTCGGCGGCCTGCGCCAGCATAGATATCCGGTCGGCTTCGGCCGTTTTCTGCCGATGCAGTGTCGCCAATTCCTTTTCGCGTCGTTCCTTGCGGCTGGAGTCAAGCGATGTCGCCGTTTCTTTCTGCTTCCGTAAACTGGCTACTTTTTTACTCTCACCGCTCAGGTTGTCCAGACGGTCCTCGGTAACGGCTAACAACTCGGCTGTTTGTTCGATATTGGCTGATTCCAGTCCGGCTATCGCCCGCAGATAAACGGCCTGCCGCTTGAGTCTGATCTCTTCGTTGGGTTCGCTGGTGTAGGCTTCCACCGGTTCGCGTGATGCGATGTAAAATTGCCGGAGATTCCCAAGGTAGCGACGTCGCGTTCTCTCGAACAAATCCTGGGTATCACCTAACTGCTGTTCGGTGGAGGAAATTTCTCCCTTGATATTCTTGAGTTGTTTGCCGAGTCGCGAAATAATTTTTTGGTTCGAACTAATCCGTTGATCGTATTCGGAAACCTCTTTCTGGACGCTCAATTCTTCCTTCTTGAGCGAGTCCAGCGTCTGGCGGCCATCCTCGATCTCCTGTTGAATGCGCGCCAGTTCTTCCTTCTGATCCAGCATATCGTCGCGATTGTCGGCCCGGGCGGACATGAAAGGTGAGATTAAAA
This sequence comes from Candidatus Zixiibacteriota bacterium, assembly GCA_035380245.1. Classification (NCBI taxonomy): domain Bacteria; kingdom Pseudomonadati; phylum Candidatus Zixiibacteriota; species Candidatus Zixiibacteriota bacterium. The sequence continues at coordinate 1,154,151 of DAOSXA010000002.1, forward strand.
AACCAAGAGCCGTCAGAAGCAGTATCAAAAAGCGGGTCTTCATCCCCGTCACCTCAGCATCTTGCGAATGCCGACATAACCACTGACCAGACCCAGCAACGTGCACGAAAAAACGAACCAGGCAATCTGGGACAGATCGGGCATGACAATCTCGAATTGCGTGAAGGTAACCCGACTGAGACCATAGTCGATCAAGCACCATCCCAGCGCCGCGGCCAACCCGGCCACTAAGAGTCCTTCAAGAATGAACGGCATCGCTAAAAAGAGTTTACCTGCCCCCAGCAAACGCATCTGGGCGAAGCCTACCGCTCGGGTCTGGGTCATCAGGCGAATGTTATTTGCTGAACTGATGAGTGCCGCCAGCAGAATCAGTATGCCCAATAGAGAACCGATATCCTGAATCAACCCGGTCGTTTGCTCGACCTTGGCCAGCCAGCGACGACTGTAAAAGGTCTGATCGACTCCCTCCATCGCGTGCAGTTCATTCTCAACCAACTCCAGGTGACGGCTGTGCAAATAATTCGGATCAAAACCCAGGACCAACGATCGCGGCAAAGGATTGATGCTGTCATACCCGGCTAACAGATCGGTCCCCACCAGATAAGAGAGCTCCTCGCGGGCATTTTCCTTGGAAACGAATCTGACCGAGATTACTCCCGGCAACTCCCTTACCCGGTCCATGAGTGGTGCAATCAACGAATCAGCCGGTTCTTCGGTTAAAACCACTTCCATCTTCAGATCGGCGATAAGGCGATCATAGAATTTTTGCGATGTCCCGGCTGCAATCCAGAAGAAATCGAATAAAACGAACAGGAGCATCATCGATAAAAACGAGCCGAACACGATTGACCAGTGCCGTCCCATATTGCGGCCCAACTCGCGCAGGATGTAGAAAAAGAGCCTCATTCCAACGCTCCGTTCACGATCTGGTAGATATCGGCGTTGGGGACTTCCCGCATCGGCGTATCGGAAGTCAGGATCAGCATCGACCGGCCCGAGGCGGACAGTTTGATCATATACTCGAAAGCCCAGTCAAGACTGCGCGAATCAAGCCCGGCAGCCGGTTCGTCCACGATAATCAACGGTTGATTGCCGATAGCGGCACGAGCGAATTGTGTCAGGGCATATTCCACCCGGGTCAGGCGTTCCGGGTATTCGTTAGCCAGTTTCAGAAGCGAGAACTCGGTCAATATCTTGAATAGCCGATCACGGCGCAGCTTCGGACGTTCTCCGCTGAGAACGAGTGGAAAAAGCACATTTTCAGCCACGGTCATGGTCGGCACCAGCCCGAAAATCCCCCCCACTCCGCCGATCTTTCGCCGAGTCCCCTTGAGCCAGCGTTTCTTGCCGTCGGAAATGCAGCGACCGAACATTTCAACCGAACCGCTGTCGGGAAGACGCAGGCCGGTCAGAAGTTCCACCAGACTGGTTTTACCGGAACCGGCCGGTCCGGAGATCATGGCAGAGCGTTCCGCCTCAATAACCAGATTGAGGTTGTCGAATATCTGCTCGCCGCGCCCGGATTTCAGGCAAATGTTGGTCAGTTCAACGATGTTAGTATCGGACATAGCGTTATACCCAGCGATAGAAAACGGCGACAAAACGTCGCCTGACAGCACCGCATCGGTTTATACTAAATGCCCTGTAAATCGCTTGGCAACTAAAATCGGGATTATCCGCCCCGGTCAAAGAAAAAGCCACACCGGAAAGTGTGGCTTTTATTATGTAATTTGGAGAATACTCAGTCTTTCATGGAAGCGAGAAAACGTTCGTTGCTCTTGCTCTTACGCATGCGGTCGATCAGGAATTCCATCGCTTCGATCGGATTCATTTCGGCCAGGAACTTGCGCAGAATCCAGATCTTCTTGAGCACCTCTTCCTCGATCAGCAATTCTTCCTTACGGGTAGAGGAGCGATTGATATCCATCGCCGGGAAAATTCTCCGATCGGCCAGACGGCGATCCAGCACCATTTCCATGTTGCCGGTGCCTTTGAACTCTTCGAAAATCACCTCGTCCATGCGGGAGCCGGTTTCTATCAGAGCGGTGGCGATAATCGTCAGCGAGCCGCCGGACTCGATATTACGCGCCGCACCGAAGAATCTTTTCGGCTTGTGCAAGGCGTTGGAGTCCACACCGCCGGAAAGAATTTTACCGGAGTGCGGCACTACCGAGTTATGAGCGCGAGCCAGACGAGTAATCGAATCGAGCAAAATAACCACATCATGGCCGTGCTCGGTAAGGCGCTTTGATTTCTCCAGGACCATGTTGGCGACCTGGACGTGACGCTCGGCCGGTTCATCGAAAGTCGAAGAGATAACTTCGCCTTTGACCGACCGACGCATGTCGGTTACTTCCTCCGGTCGTTCATCGATCAGAAGCACGATCAGCTTGACCTCGGGATGATTAGCCACGATCGACTGGGCGATTCGCTGCAGGATAATCGTCTTACCGGCTTTCGGCGGCGAGGTGATCAAAGCACGCTGGCCTTTGCCGATCGGACACATCAGGTCGATAATGCGGGTTGTCAGTTCCTCGGGATGAAGCTCCAGTTTGTAAGGCTCATCCGGATAAAGCGGCACGAGATTGTCGAACAGGACTTTACTCTTGGCTTTTTCGGGATCGTCAAAATTGACCGATTCGATTTTCAGCAGGGCGAAATACCGCTCGTTATCCTTCGGCGGCCGAACCTGACCGGAAATAATATCCCCGGTGCGGAGATCAAACCGCTTGATCTGCGAAGGCGAGACATAGATATCATCCTGCCCCGGCAGATAGTTATAATCCGGCGAACGCAGGAATCCATACCCCTCATCCAGAATCTCGAGGACGCCTTCGGCGAGAATAATGCCGTCGGCGGTCGAGGCGTTCTCCATGATTTTGTAGATCAGTTCCGACTTGCGCAGGCCCGAGACGCCGGGAATATCCAATTCCTCGGCAATCTTGAGCAAATCGGCAATTGTCTTTGATTTTAAGTCTGCCAGTTCCATGAGACTTCCTGGTTATATATGTTAATTATGAAAATACGCCTGGTTGGTGTCAGTTGTCGAACAACTGCTCCTGCGGGGCATCACCCCACAGTTTTTCGAGAGCGTAGAACTGCCGGGTCGGTTCCTGGAAAACGTGAACCACCACGTCAATATAATCCAGAAGCACCCAATTGCCCTCAGTGAGCCCCTCAACATGGTAGGGCTTGATTCCTCTTTCTTCGAGGAGCCCCTCCTGAATCGCCCTGGCGATTGCCTTGACATGCATGTCCGCCTCGCCCGAGACGATCACAAAATAGTCGGTTACCGACGAAAGTTTCGCGACTTTAAGGACTCTGACATCAAATCCCTTTTTGTTCAATGCCAGACGACCCGCTTCGCGCGCCAGTTCAAGAGCCGGATACTCGCTCAATTCTCTTCTTCAGTTCTCCTTCTCCGCCGTCAGCGGCAGATTGATCGATTCAAAGTCGGCGCCCAGAACCAGTGTCACCGTCACTTGTTTGTAATTGTTCTCCAACGGACGGTAGACCACCTCCGAAGCACTTATTCCAAGCTTGGCCGCGAGCAACGTCGCCACACGCTTGTTCTCTTCACGGGAGATGATCATCGACTTGGGCACATCGCGTATCTCGAAATTGTCGGTGTCGACAACCTTGATTTCGATATCCTGATCGGCATAATCGGCCAGCATATCGGCCGTACGAGAGGCCAGACCGCTGATACCGCAGCCGTTTAAGACCTGGAGCCTGATAGTATGATCGGGGCTGTCCAAGGTTTTGGAAACACCGCCGGTAACCCGGATCGAGATCGAAGCCACATACAGCACTACCAGGATAAAAGCAGTGGCAATAACCACCTCCAGCACCCGGCTGCCGGTCAGGAGTGATTTCAGAAAGCCGGGCTTACTGGTCCGGCTGGTCGATTTGGATTTGGTGGATGTTCTTTTTGGCATTTAAGAGATAGATAGAACGAAGCGAGGGAATCCGGAAGTCAGGATCCCGCTCAAGGGCCTACAGGTTCAAGCCAATAACCGCTCCTGTTGAAATTATTATAATACGGACTTAAATAACCCTGGTAGGTTTGCACCTGGATGATAGCCCGGAATTTGTTTGAGGGATGGTAATCCAGGGTGAAACCGGGGAGTATGGTGGCATCCTCATCGGTGCTGAACACACCGCCCGAATGCGCGATGCCGATATTGAGGGCCAGCGAAAGACTCGGGGTAAATTCATACAGCATATTCGTTTGAAACAGGCCGACCGTCCCCGATCCAATGCCTCCGGAAAAGAACGATACCGAATATGAGTTGGACCATTTGATCTTGGAGAAATCAAGCAGTGAAAACGGACTACTGCCCGGAGAAAGTCCTACGGATGCATCGTTCGACAGCTTATCCAACGCCGCCTGATCGGCCATTTGTGCCGATACCGCTGCGGCCAGTATTAAAATCGTCATCACTGTAACAAATGATCTCATAATTCGGCAGGCTCCTTACCTTCCCTCGTCTCAAGTTACCGGTCAGATCTATCGCAGTCAATAAAAAACCGCAACCGGGTTCAGTCTAGATATCGGACTAACCCTTAGCCGGTATTACTTGTACGATCAGAGAGTTGAATCGAATCAAAAACATTTGGTATCAGGTCCTTTGGGGCCTCCCGAGACTTAAGGAATGTTGAAAAAGGCGAATGCAAAGATATTCAGCAAACCACAACCGTAATGCGGGCGACACAAAATCCCCTACTACGCGAAGCCGGAGCCAACAAGCGTGTAGTCCGGGGGATGTTCTCAGATATCGAACTTGGCAGCCAGTTCCTCGAGTTGCTCGACTGAATTGACTCCAAGACACTCATCGGCGTCATCGGCGGCTACGACTGCCACGCAATGTCCCTCAGCGCGAAGAATCTTGACCGCGTCCGGCAGATAATACTCTTTTTGGGCGTTGTCCTTGCCGACCCGGGCTAATGCTTTGAACATCAGGCGGTTGTCGAAACAGAATGTCCCTGAGTTGATTTCGCCTATCTTAAGCTGTTCCTCGGTAGCATCCTTGTGCTCGACAATTTCTTTCAGCAGATCGGAATCGCCGTCGCGAATGATCCGTCCGTAACCGGCGGGCTTTTTCGGGAAAGCCGATAAACAGGTAGCCGCCGCCCCGGAGGATTCATGTCGATCCATCAGGTTGCGGATAGAAGCCGCACTGAGAAACGGGACATCACCGAGAGCGATAAGAGTGGTGCCGTCGAAATCCTCCATGAGCTTCTCGGCCATTCGCACTGCATGGCCGGTTCCCTCCTGCTTGTGCTGCCAGACGATTCGTACCGGCTCGCCCTTCAGTTCCTGTTCGACCAGTTCCCCTTTGAAACCGATCACGACGACAATCCGATCCAAATCGAGCGTCTTGAGCGTTTCGAGCAGGATACGGATCATAGGACGACCGTGAATGGGATGGAGGACTTTGGGCAAGTCGGAGTGCATCCGCTTGCCTTTACCGGCGGCCAGGACTATCGCAGCACGTTTAGCAGGCATAACTTCTCCCGGAATGAAAAAACATCAGAACTGTCGCTCTTGGGGGGTATCGGACGCCGGGGCTTACAGCTCCACCGGCCGGTTATCTTTGTCAACATGGACTATGGCAGGCTTAAAACCGCGAGCCTCCTCCGGGGTCATGTGACCGTAAGCAATGATGATAACGAGGTCGCCGACCTGCCCCTTACGAGCGGCCGCGCCGTTCAGCTCGATTGCCCCGGAACCCGGTTTTCCCTCGATCACATAAGTCTCGAACCGTTCACCGTTGGTGATGTTGGCAACCTGAACCTTCTCATAAGGCAGCAGGTTGGCCTTCGCCATCAAATCAGTCGGGATTGAGATCGACCCGACATAATCGAGGCAGGCATCGGTGATCGTTGCCCGATGGATTTTTGATTTACAGATCGTAACTAACATGGCTCTGTGCTCGTCAATAGTCCAATCTCAGCGGCCTAATATAGTCAAAATGATCTATTTGGCAAGCTGTTTGGTCCTTTTGGACATTGTCTCCAATCCTGAAACACATTGCCTGATAACGAAGTTCCGAAATCAGGGTTTGATCTCTACCCAGTTTTTAGCCGGGAAAATCTCGAGTTCGTCAACGATCAAGTCAATCGACGTAATGAGGTTTTTCCAGGTTACCATGTGACGTGCTTTATGCGGAGTAGTCCAGCGATAAGCACAGTTTTCGGGATTCAGGGTAACCTCGGCATCCTCGGGCACCACCGCCACGATGGTCGGCAACACCCAGATAGTATCTTCTTCCGGTTCATAGAATTGGATAGTGTGCTCGGTAGCCCAAATTGAACTCGGGGCCATCCCGGTCTCTTCTTTGATTTCACGAGTCACCACTTGTGCCACCGTTTCCGTACTTCGTTTGGAACCGGTAACAAAACCCCAGGTACCGCCGTAAGTTTCGCTTTCGGAACGCTGCAGCAGCAGGAATTTCCAGCCGTCGTAGTCTTTCTTGACCACGGCGCAGCTAACTCCGGGAGCTTCTATCTTTATATTCGTTCTGTCGGGCATAAAAACCTGTCTCCTGTCCTTTTTTACATAATTGGCCGCTAATGTAACTTCTTTAACCGATTCGTCAAGGCAAAACGGACAGGCGCAGAATGTCGCAAGATGTCAGGAAGAAAACAGCCGGACATGCTTGTTTGCCGGTAGAACGTAAGTTATCCACATTCGAGATTCGCGGATTGCACGTATCGCAGTTCCCGGCAGACAGTTACACGGAATTGGGTTTGTTTTAAATAATTATAATTTCAGTACATTCTCCTTCCCGCCGCGGGTCGGGCGCGCACGGCGCCAAGCCATCATCTACGTACCGTCGATCGCATTCTGTAGCGAAAACGTGTGATAAACGCCGTGGGCGCACCTAGTCCCAGGGCAGAGGATTGAAAAAGCCATACGCCCGGATATTCAGTAAAACACAACTATAATGCGGGCGACACAAGGCCACCCGCTACGCGAGGTTAGAGCTCTTAAACGCGTAGCGGCGGGGCTTGTCTCCGCCGCAGCAGAGATTATTCAACACTCCCCTTCGCCCAGATGACGCTTTTAAGAGGTGATGCTTTCCGGGCAACCAATGGCTCACCCGTGGGCAAATGGGCTACCGGCGACGGACGCTCAGGCCAGTTTCATGTTGTCGATGAGGCGAACGCCGTGAAGACGCACAGCCAGAGAACAGACCGTATTCCGGACAACGGATCGTACGGGGACAAGTGAGGTCAAATCGGTGAAGGCAATGTAGTCAATCTCAGCCGTCGGACAATGCGATAAAATCACCGCTCGCATTTCCCGTTCGATTTTCTTGACCGACTTTTCTCCCGAGCGAACCATCGCTTTGGCCGAGCCTAGAGCCCGATACAGCCCGAGCGCCTCCAGCTTCTGCTCCGGCGTGAAATACTTGTTGCGCGAGGATAAGGCCAGGCCGGAAGCCTCGCGCACGGTCGGGGCAATGACGAACTTCATCGGATAACCGAGGTCGTGAGTCATTTGTCTCAACACCTGCGCCTGCTGATAATCTTTCTGACCGAACACGACCAGATCGGGGCGACAGATGTTGAACAGTTTTGACACGATCGTGGTCACGCCCCGGAAATGAGTGGGGCGCTGCACTCCCTCGAGCGTCCCGGTCAACTTCTCGACCTCGACACAGGTCTGGAAATTATCGGGGTAAACCTCGCGGGTCTTGGGAGTGAAGACGATATCGCCGCCCGCCTCGGTGATTTTGCGGACGTCGCCTTTTTCGTCTCGGGGATATTTGTCGAGGTCCTCGTTCGGGGCGAACTGGGTCGGGTTGACGAATACCGAGACAATGACGACATCGGTTTCTTTTTTAGCCCGACGGATCAGGGACAGATGGCCCTCGTGGAGAAAGCCCATGGTCGGAACGAGACCGATGGTTTTACCCTGCGCGGCGATTTCACGCGCGGCGGTTTGCATCTTTTTTATGGAGCGGATTATTTTCATTTAGCGACAGGAATTTATACTTCTCCCTCGTCGATCGGCGGGTTGACCGGCTCGTCGGTGAAAAACAAGGGTGATTCATCGGCCAGGCGATAGCCGTCTTTCACGAACCGGATCACCATGAAACCACGCGCCTGAGCGGTGGCGATCACCGAGAACATATAACCAAAGACCGAGGCAAAGATCAGAAACAGCATGAACGACATGACGTAAGAAACCGGTTCGTCGGTCCCGCCTCGCAGCCAGGGATCGATCGAGAAGGACCAGGAGATGCCGGGGAAAATGTTGATCGTTTCCCGGACCAGGTCGGAGTCGGCCGGAAGATGTTTCAGGCCGGAGCGAATGAGTTGTTCGATTTTACCGCCACCGCTGAGACCCGAGGTAAACGCGAGAAATTGAGTCGCTCGGAAGCAGAAATATGCATAGACAAAACCGCAGACTTTGGCCGCCGCGAGCGAGAAGACGGTGAATCCCAGCCAGCGCCAGGGCTGCCGGATAATGGTCGAAAAAGTCTCCAGTATCGCGCTGAACGTCTCCCCTTTGCGCTCGGCCGAAGCGACTGTCGGCATGAGCAGACAGGAGACTATCAGCACCAGCACGATAAAAATCGTAATAATCGAAATAATGAAAGTGGGGAAAACGAACAAAACGCTGTAGAGCCATTCGCCGATCCAGGGGATCCGAGCCACGAGCCCGAACGCCATGAACAGGAGAATAATAAAACCGACAAACAGGACGATGGACAGTTCCGAAAGAAGAATCTGCCGGAAGCGCTGGAAGGCGAACTTCATCGCACCCCAGAACGAAAAGAAACGGTTACCGCGAATCTGCTCGATATCTATCGCCGATACGGCGAACATACCCAGCATTACCCCGTGCAGAGTTAACAGTAATCCCAGAGCGTAAACCGAGGCGGCCACGGTATGACTGAAATGAAACGGGATAAACGGGAAAATATCATAGGCGGACCAGACAAAACTGATCTTCTCCCCCTCAATCGCCAGAGCCAGATACAAAAACAGATCGTAGACGGTCAGGGCCAGACAAAGAAAAATGGTCATGACAAGAATTCGCTTGGCCGAAAGGGCCTTGGCCGGCGCCCAGAGGACATCACGGAAATCATAATGTGGCGGTTTTTCCATAAGCCTAATTTCGCTCCATCAGGCGGTCGGGTCAAGCTCAAACGACGGCCCGCCCGGCTGATACTCTAAGTGTCTGTGAGACTTATACCAACGACTATTAAAAATAATCCTTTTTTGATTGAATAACCGACCGCCTCGATAGTATGATATTCAGGAACACAGGCAGGAGGTATTCCGATGAAATTACTGAGAATAATGGTAACGGCGGTGGTTTTGCTCCCCCTGATAATAATCGGCTACACCGTTGCAACAGACGGTTGGGATATCGCCACCACAGTCGTCGTGAGTTCACTGGCTGCCGTTGCGATAGCGTTGGTTATCATGGTTCGCAGCCATGCTCGCAACCATGTCTATCGTTGTGATATCTGCCGTGAGATTTTTGAAATCAGCGCCTGGACCGATTTCTTTTCTCCGCATTGCCCCGACAAAAAGCGTTTGACCTGCCCGAAGTGCGGTGAAATTTCCTGGTGCCAAGAGCTCGATCGGAGCGCTCTTACAACCGAGCAGACGAATTAAATTTCTGAGTCGACAAGGGCATCGACCGACCACGGAAAATACAATCGTCATACGGGGAATATAAATGCTTACACGTGGAACTCGATGATGTCCTCATCGGAGAGAACAAAATCCTTCTGAACGCGCTGGCCCTCGAATTTACCGCTTCCCCAAATTTTCGCGAACTTGAGCTTTTTGGCAAAATCCTTGTGAAGTGATTCGGCGGCTTGTTCGACCGTGCTTTCGAGCGGTAAAATCACCGGATCGTTGCGGTCCGATTCCTTACCGATCGGCTTGGTGTAGACCCGGATGATATCGAGCGAATCGAACAAGGCTCGACGGAAGACAGCCAGGGTATCATCGTCGATGATCGAAGTTTTAACGAGGACGAATCCGGGGAACATTTTCTCCAGCGCGGTCAGCCGTTCACCGGTTTCATCGTCGTAGATTTTATGAGCGCAGACAATCGTCTTACGGGGACAGAAACGGGGGTCATCGGGCTGTGCGGCAAAGGTCGGCGTGAGCAGAATCCGCTTTTCTTCGAGCTTATCCAGCACAAAACGCAGATCGGACGCCATGGTCGGAGCCGCCAGGTCGGCCACCATTACGGCGACATCGGCGTTACGAATCAGACCGGAGAGGTAGTTTTCGTAAGATTCGGGTGAAATCGGCGGGGTATCGATAAGTTGAATCTGAATCGTTTCGAACTTCATCATACCGGCCAGCGGTTCACGCGTGGTAAAGGGATAATCGCCGATCAACGGAGCAGCCCCGGTCAGGCTGTCGACCAATGAGGATTTTCCGCTGTTAGGCGGACCGATCAAAATGACCTGTCCGGCGCCCTCTTTCGGGATATGATCAAAGGCCGTCGCCGATCGGACCGGGCCGCCGCTTTTTACGGTTCCTTCGAGTTGTTTCTTGAGCTTGGAAATTTTGGCCTTCATCTCCGCCTGGAGCTTGTCGGTCCCTTTGTGCTTGGGCATAATCCGAAGGAGTTCTTCGGCAATCCGAAGTTTCTCGCGGGTGTCGCGCTCGGCGCGGAATTCCCGTTCCAGCTCATAATATTGAGGCGGTAAATTTGCCGGCATACCGGATAAATAATAAATGCGGGGCCTCAAAACAAGAGGTGACTCAAGGCTTGTTACAACCGGCCGATATATCATAGAAGACACGAAGGGACAGAGAGGAAAAGAGGGTAAATATGGAACAATTTCGTAATCTGCTGGAAGTCGAGTACGACGATACCAATCGAATCGTATACCTCACGGCAAGCGAAACCATTTCCATATCCTGCGAAACGGAAATGATACAACTTTGTTCGACAATTAGGGAGACACTGGATCAATACGGTCCCGAACGTCTCTACCTGGTTATGGATCTGCTCCGTTTCGCGATAGAACCGTCCCTGGCAGAACTTTATGCCGAGAGAGTGCGTTCTCTTACGGAAGATTATCTTTATCCCGACGGCCTGGCGCGGTACGGTTATCAAATTACCCGGGTAACGATAATGCTCGGAGCCGAAAACAAGAAAGCGACCAAAGACTTATTCTTCACTAACAAAGAAGAAGCCTGTCAATACATTTACAACCGTATTGCCCTGCGAACCAGCCATCATCCGCTGGAACAGAACGAGGAAGAGCAAACGACACCCGATACCGGCGGTATCGATATCAGTCAGATTACCTACGGCCATATGGAATAGTAAGCCTTACGTTTATTTCCAGCCGTATCTTTTCAGAACATCCTCAATCGCTTCACAAACCTGATCCACCTGGACGGTTGTAAGTTCCGGGTAGAGCGGAAGTGAAACCACTCTTCGCCCCGCATAGGTGGTATTCGGGAAATAGTTGGGAGAAAGACTCAGGAGCCGCTGGTAATAGCTCAACTCGAAAACCGGCTGATAATGGACCCCGCATTCGATTCCGCGTAGAGCCATAAGGCTGATAAACTTGTTGCGATCACATTTCAGCTCGGACAAATGCAACCGAATGATAAACAGGTGCCAGCCGTGGGTGAAGCCACTTGCAACGGTCGGCAGCTCAAAATAACGACTGAACTGCTTCAAGTTTCGGATATAGCGTTGGGCAAGGGCAGTTCGTTTCTTCTGTTTTTTATCGAGAGATTTTATTTCACCGAGACCGATGGCCGCGGCCACATCCGACATATTGGCCTTGAAACCGGGCCGGACGGCATCGTACTGCCAGCCTCCTTTGGCCTTGCGGGCATGGGCGTTGCTGGTCAAACCGTGATTGGCCAGTGAACGGATGGCATCGATAACCATCTTGTGACGTGACACCACCATCCCTCCCTCGCCGCAAGTGAGATTCTTGGTCGAATAAAACGAGAACACCGAGGCATCGGCCAGTCGCGGAGTCGAGTGATTTTGGTAACGTCCGCCGATAGCATGGGCGCTGTCGGTCACGAGCGGCAGTTTATGATAGTCGGCAATCTTGTTGAGACGAGGATAGTCGGCCGGATACCCCGCAATATCGACCGGCAAAATCGCCAGAGTTTTTGAAGAAATTTTGCGAGCGACTTCCTCGGGATCGATGTTGAGAGTCGCGGGATCGATATCGGCCAGAACCGGCCGGGCGCCGGTTGCGAGGATCGCCTCTATCGTAGCCACGAACGTGAACGGTGTCGTCATTATCTCGCACCCCGGTTTAGCGCCAATCGCCGTCAGCAATAATTGCAGACCGGAAGTACCCGAGCTTACCGCCACCGCCTGATTGACGCCCAGGTATTCACCGACGGCTTTCTCAAAAGCTGCAACTTTGGGGCCGGTGGTGAGCCAGCCCGAGTTGAGCACCTCAGCCACCTCACGCCTGGCTGCCGCAGACACTTTGAGGTCAAACAACGGGATTTTGATTGTCTTTTTTGCCGCCATCGCTAATCAACCTCTCGTATAAATCGCTCATCATATCCAGGGATTCATCCCAGGTGAATTTATCCGCGACCATTCGTCGCCCGGCTTGTCCGAGTTTGCGACAAAGGTCGTCATCGGAAGCCAGACGCAAAATTGCCGCAGCCAGATAATCGCTGTCGTTCGGGGGAACCAGCAAACCGGTTTCGCCGTCAATCAAGACCTCCGGCACACCACCGACGTCGGAAGCGATCACCGCGCGACCGTTCGCCGAAGTCTCAAGAACCGCGACTCCGAACGCCTCTTTGAGTGAGGGCATAACCATGAAATGGTGGTCCTGAAGAAAATCACCGATGCGGGCATTGTCGATAAAACCAACGAACCGGACGACTTTCTCAAGACCGAGGCGCTTGACCTGAGTTTTCAACTCGTTCGTCAAGGGACCTTCACCGGCAATCGACAACCGTATCTCGGGCATAGCGGTATGGGCAATGGCCGTCGCCTCGATCAGCACCTCCGGCCCATACTTGCGATAGTGGTGTTTGATGAAACATATTTTCTTCAGGTCACCCGCCGGGAGGTCTTTGACTTCGGGCGGAAGGTCGACGCCAAAGGGAATGATACTTATACGTTCCATCGGCAGATCGACGATCTCGCGGGTAACACGACGCAGCATTCGTGAAGTTACCGTGACATGGTCAACTCCGGCCAGGGCTTTGCGCACCAACGACCGCCCCGGCCAATGAGCGCCAAAATCGACCACATCCGATCCCCAAACCGAAAGGATTGTCGGATGAAGCCCAACCTTGCGGGCCCATAATCCGAATCCGGAAGCGAAGTGGGCATGAACCAGATCCGGTTTGAAAGCGCGAGCGACAGCGATCGCCTCTTTGGCTTTAGTGAAATAAACAGCCCGGCTGGTGCGCGGAATGATATAAGTGTCGATCCCGTCAAGCGGTTCACCGCCGACCGAGATTAACTTAATTTCGTAACCACGGCTCGTAAGGCCGCGCACCCAGCGCTGAATATGAACCGACTGCGCCCAGCCGAATATAGCAATACGTTTCCTGCTCATGTTCGTAAGAATCAGGTCTGCGAACCCTGACGCAAGGCAATATAATCGGCAAAAACCCGTTTGACACCAAATATCAAACCGCCGGAGACGAAACTCGCCAGAACCACGGCGGCGGAGATGATGAGCTTGATTATCAAAGCAAGCAGTGAGGATTCATCCAACCGACATAAAAGATAACTATCGACAAGCAAGGTCACGACAAACGCGGTCGCTCCGGAGGCGAGCAGGCGAAGGATATCGAAACCGATACGTCTGCCGGCAACGGCAGCGCTTCGTCTGATCGTTAAGATCATCAGCATCAGCGCCATGCCGAGATGAGCCAGCGAAGTGGCGGCGGAAATGCCCTGGTAGCCGAACCAGAGCGGTAAGATACCGGTAGCGGCGAATTTTACCAGCAACATGACCGCGGCGAACAACAACACCGTTTTACCCCAACCGGCGCCGTAACAGGCCCGCACCGAGGTCGAGACCACGAACAGCGCCAATACGGCCGGAATATAAGGTCGGAAAAGTTCCGAAGTAACCCGCGCCGACTCGGCATCAAACGCTCCCCGTTGAAACAACAAACGGACCAGCGGTTCGGCGTACAGGTACATAAACACCGCCAGCGGCACGGCGAACAGCAGGGCGGAATTGACGGCAGTACGGTAAGTCTCGGCAAACCTTTCGCGCTGGTTGGCTGAGGCCGAAGCGGAAAACATTGGAAAAACCACCGCGCCGATGGCAAAACCCAAGATCGACTCCGGAAGTTGCACCAGCACCTGGCAGTAGTTAAGAGCCGAGACTACTCCCTCGCCGAATCCCGGCGCTACGTAACGGTCGGCCAGGAAATAAGAACGGTTGATCAGTTCTATCAACAGCAGGATCGACGCCGTGCCGATAAAAGCGCGGCTTTCGTCCGACCAGATCACCGCGCGAAATCCACTCAACGGATGGAAACCGGCCAAACGCAGGGAGAGGTAAACGTTCTGGAGAAAGAGGCCGCCCACCAGGCCGACGGCCACGGCCGCCACGCCCAGTTGGTGATGCAGCAACAGAATCGACAGAATCGAAGTCAGATTGAAAACGATATACCCGGCAGCTGGATAGGAGTAGATTTTCCGAACATTGAGATAAGCCCGCATGAACGCTTCACTCGTCCCCAGCAGGACCATCACGGCCGTCAGGCGACTGAACCAGACGATCCGGGCGAATTGTTCGGCGTCGTAATCACGGCCCCAGATTTTCATGATTAATGGCGCCGTGAGAACAATACCGAGCGTGATCGCCAGCGAAAGTAAATGGGTGAGATTGATCGCCGGCCAGAGATTGCGCCAGGAGGCAGCCGCATCTGACAGCTCCGGTTGTTGTTCGAGCTTGCGGGTAATGAACGGCACGAACAGGTAATACGATGCGAAATTTATCACGCCATAGGCGAGCGCCGGGAGAATGAGCGCAATCAGGTAAAGATCGTATTGCGCCGAGGTGCCGAACTTATCGGCGATAACCATTTCACGCACAAAACCGAGCAGGCGGGAAACCACAAGCACGGCGGCCACCGACAGCACCGCTGTTCTGGCGCGGGCACTCATCGTCACTTACCCGAGAGGTATCGGTCGATGGATGAGGTAATGATCGTCGAGGGGGCTTTGCCGTTAATTCGGTACGAAATTCTCGGGACCTTCGGCAAACGACGTAGTGACCTGAGAATTTTATCCGGATCAAGGCCGACCAGGCGGTTGCCCTGATGAAGCGTCTCGACCCATTCGGTTTCATCGCGCAGAGTCAGAACCGGCGTACCGAGGAACAACGCCTCTTTTTGCAGGCCGCCGGAGTCGGTCAGGACGGCTTGCGCACAGGCGGCGGCGGTGAGGGTGTCGAGATAGCTCATGGGGCGTTCGAGAACAACCCGGTCGCATCGTTCGAGACGTTTCAATAAGCGGAACCGGCCAAGACGGGCTCGTGTGCGCGGGTGAAGCGGCAACAAGATCGGCAACGGCGCCTGTTCGATAATAGCAAGGAGTTTTTCGAGGTTGTCGCGACAGTCGACGTTGGCCGCCCGATGAACGGTCATAAACAGATATTGACCGGGTTGAAGTCCGTGCTTTTTGAGCGGCCGATTATTCTTTTTTATCGTAGCTCGCCGACGGTGGAGAAGTTCGAACATCAGATCGCCGGAGCGAATCAGGTTCTTTTTGATTCCCTCAGCTTTCAGATTTTTTACCGCCGCCGCGGTGGGGCAAAACAACAGATCGCTGGCATGATCGGAGAGACGGCGATTGATTTCCTCGGGCATATCTTTCACGAACGAACGCATCCCCGCCTCGACATGACCGACCGGAACCGAGAGTTTGGCCGCCGCCACCGCACCGGCAAGCGTGCTGTTGGTGTCGCCGTAAATAAGCACGAAATCCGGCCTGGTTTGCAGCAGGTATTTTTCTATCGCCGCCAGCATCGCGCCGGTCATAGCGCCGTGCCCGCCCCCGCCGATGTTCAGATTACGGTTGGCTTTGGGGATGTGCAGTTGTTTAAAAAATACCTCCGACATCTCGCGGTCATAATGCTGGCCGGTGTGCAAAATAAGATGATTGAATCTCCCGGCAAGTACCGGAGCCAGCGGGGCAAGTTTGATAAACTGCGGACGGGCTCCCACGATTGATATGACAGTCGGTCTGGTTTTCATGCGGCTGTTAAGATAGCGCCGAACCGACGGCAACTCAACAAAAAGGTGGGGTAGGTTGATCCCCACCCGTGGACGGGTGGGCCACCGGACGGGAAGTAACTATTTATTATGTTTGCTGCTCACCAATTCCCACCCGAGGGGTGGGGCACCTTTGTCCGAAGTTATCAGATATCCCACCCGTGGACGGGTGGGCCACCGGACGGGAAGTAACTATTTATGATGTCTGCTGCTCACCAATTCCCACCCGAGGGGTGGGGCACCTTTGTCCGAAGTTATCAGATATCCCACCCGTGGACGGGTGGGCCACCGGACGTTTGCCGGGGTGTACTGCTGCAGGGGCAGACCGAGACGTCTGCCGCCCACCAACACGGTTGGATTCTTCGCGAGTTCATTCATTGGAATTAGATAGAAGAATTTCCGCGGTTGTACAGTCGCAGGTCAGGTTGCTTGCAATCTGACACTGGTTTACCGAGAGTTGTTGTCATACGGAATGAAAAGGCTACGGCTGTCGGGACAACGCGAGAGATAAAAAAACAAGCTCCGGCTATCACATAGTATGCCGCGCACCGCACAAACAAAATTATCCGGAAATAATTGACACGAACAATTCAGGGGCTTAATTTTTTGATGCAGTCAGGCTTTGTTCTGTCATGCGAAGCAGGATTGTGTATACTCAGTTACGGAGAAACAGACCGGAGAAATAAACACATTACTTCCGTTTGAACGGGGACTGTCGGATCGGAGGTAACCATGAGATCGAAAATACCGTTGCCGGTAGCTCAAGCAATAATGGGACTGGTGACCCTTTTAATACCCGTTATGTGGGCGGTCGGCCACCGAGGGAACAACACGTTCCTTAGCCTGTGTCTGCTTTTTGTCATCTTTTACCGCTTGTCGCCCGAATTCCACGAGCAGGTACAGCGGTTTATAAACAACATTTCGCACAGTGATGTCAAAATTCGTCGCCGGTTCATGAGTATGGCCGCGGTCGCCGTGTTACTCGTGATTCTTCATCTGGTCGATGGTCAATTGGGAAGTCTCTGGGACCTGGACTGGGAGGGAGGTATCGGAACAACCTTCTCCGGTTACCTCCTGGCTGTGGCTTCGCTTCTCTGTTATTTTTGCTGGCGTCAGTCGGAGAAAGGAAAGGATCGAATCGCCTGGACCCTGTTCGGGATTCTTCTGATGACCATGACTGTCGACGAGTTGAGCGAATTTCACCATGGTCTGGCCAGACTTCTCTGGCACAGCACCACCGGCCAGGATCAAACGGTACTCATTAAGGGACTCGAATTTTGGATACTCGTGCTGTCGCCGTTTATTCTGTCAATAATCGGGGGGCTTATCTGGTTCGTTCGCCATGTTCTTCATAAGGCATCACGAACAACGGCTGCGGTCGCTTTGATCGCCTGGGTCACCTCACAAGCTCTCGAAGCCACTATCGCATCGAAGATTCTCCCTCATTCCGTGGAGGTAGCTACCGAAGAGTTTCTGGAAATGTTCGGGACGATTCTCCTGATAGTGACGTTCCATCGCGAGTACGGTCTGCGCACCTCGGAGAAAAAAGACAGCATACCGGAATCTCTGCAGACCTGACATATTGCTGAAGACTCGGAATGGTTGCGGCAGGTCTCGGAGAGATCTGCCTGACTGTTACCTATCTATCCAGTTTGTACCATCTTTAATCCCACCCGAGGGGTGGGGCACCAAAAAAATGAAGATGTATTCCCGCTTTCGCAGGAAAGACGTTTTCGGGGGTGTACTGCTACAGGGGCAGACGAGACGTCTGCCGCCCACCAACGCGGTTGGATTCTTCGCGAGATTATTCACTGGAGTCAGACATGGGATACGCCGCGGTTGTACAGAGTAGGACAAGACGTCTGCCGCCCACCAATCCCACCCGAGGGGTGGGGCACCTTTGTCCGAAGTTATCAGATATCCCACCCGTGGACGGGTGGGCCACCAGACGTTTGCCGGGGTGTACTGCTGCAGGGGCAGACGAGACGTCTGCCGCCCACCAAGTAGTCAGAAGGCCTATCAGCCCCAGCCCAAAGAATGGCTCTATGACACTCCGGCGCCGGTTCTGCGGCTAAACACCCAGGGCTGTCTCAATTGGGCCGGTCGCAGATTCTTCGTCAGTGAAGCCTTAGCACACGAGAGAGTTCAGGTTCATGCTGTTGACAACATTCTGGCCGTGAAGTTCAGACATATGTGGATACGAGAAATAGACCTGACTACCGGTCAATCAAACACCATGATTGACAAAAACTATAACCCTTATGTGTAAAGGATGTGTTGACACATTCTGTTAACTATGTCTTGACACCGTACATACAAGCAACCTGACCTGCGAAAAAACTGACAATATGTCTGTCACCCAACAAACATAAAGGCCGGGATCGCGGGGATCCCGGCCTGCGGAGCTTGTATATCAACGTTTTTATGTCAATAGCAAACGCGGATTCGAAGACGTATCCGCCCACACTAAAGAG
Organism: Candidatus Zixiibacteriota bacterium; assembly: GCA_035380245.1. NCBI lineage: Bacteria > Pseudomonadati > Candidatus Zixiibacteriota > Candidatus Zixiibacteriota bacterium. Next base: position 1,172,861 of record DAOSXA010000002.1, read on the forward strand.
CGGTCGGGCCGTGCCGCCCGACCACATCTCCAATAAAACTACATCACGGACTTGATCGTCTCGATCACTTCCTGCTGTTCTACCTCGGTCAATTCCGGGTAGATCGGAATCGATAAAACCTGATCGGAGGCCAGGCTCGATACCGGGAATTCATCCGGTTTGTAACCAAGAAACTCGAAGCAGGGTTGTTTATGGAACGGCACCGGATAATAAACCACATTACCGATCTTGGCTTCGGATAACTTCGCCTGCACCGGCTCCCGATTCTCAAACGCGATGGTGTACTGGTTGTAAATGTGGAAGGTGCTGTAGCTCATCGCCACCGGTGTTTTCATCCCCGGTATACCCTCGAACATCTGATCGTAAATACGGGCATGCTCGATTCGCTGAACCGACCATTTGCGCAAGTGGGCCAGCTTCACCAGAAGAATCGCCGCTTGCATGGTTGCCAGGCGCGAGTTATAACCGACCATGTCGTGATAGTATTTTCGCTTGGCGCCGTGGACGCGAAGCCAGCGACATTGATTGTAGTTGTCTTCTGATTTGGTGACAATCATACCGCCGTCACCGCCCGCTCCGAGGTTCTTGGACGGGAAGAACGAGAAACAGCCAAAATCACCGATCGAGCCGGCCTTACGCCCCTTGTATTCAGCGCCGATAGCCTGAGCGGCATCCTCGACCACTTTCAAGTTGTTCTTGCCGGCGATCTCTATGATCGGATCCATATCGGCTACCTGACCGTACAGGTGGACCGGGAGGATAACCTTGGTCTTGTCGGTAATGGCAGCCTCGATCAGGTTCGGGTCGATGTTGTACGAGTTGGGATCGATATCGACAAAAACCGGTTTCGCGCCCAGTCGATGAATCACTCCGGCTGTGGCAAAAAACGAAAAATCGGTGGTGATTACCTCATCACCCGGTTCAACTCCGGCCGCACGCAGAGCCACCAGCAGAGCATCGGTGCCGGAGGCCACGCCGATCCCGTAATCGACCTCACAGAGTGAAGCGATTTTTTCTTCCAACTCGGCCACTTCCGGGCCAAGGATAAACTTGCCGTGCGTAAGAACGCGGATAACGGCCTCGTCCAGCTCCGGCTTGAGATATTTGTATTGACGACTTAAGTCCAAAAGAGGTACGGACATTGTATTACTCCTTACTCATCCTTCCAGCCCTGATTGTCCAGAAGCTGTTCTTCGGGGACATCCCGGAAAGGTTTGGCCGGGATGCCGGCAACGATTTTCTTCGGCGTCGTATCGGCAGTCACCAATGCCGCCGCCGCTACCAGCGTATCTTCGCCAATCGTCTTGCCGGGCAGGATCGTGCTGTGAACGCCGAGACGGGCGCCGCGCTTGATCGTCACTCCCTTGAAGTGTTTGAACCGCTCTTCAGTACGACCGACGTAATTGTCGTTGGAGGTGGCCACGCACGGAGCGACGAACACGCGGTCCCCTACTTCGGAGTATGCGGTAATATAGACGTTGGTTTCGAGTTTGACGTATTTGCCGATTTTACAGAAGTTCTCGATGGCGACTCCGCGACCAACGATCGTGAAACGGTCGATAGTGACATTCTCGCGTACGGTCGACAGGTCGGCAATAAGCACCTTGCGACCGATCCCGCAACCGCGATAAATAACGACATTGGTGCCGATAATGCAGTCGCGGTCAATGGTACAAGCGGGAAGCTGTTGGTCTTTGGTTACGGCTGAATTGGCGGCTTTCATCGGATTTTTACCGATGACGGTACCGTCATCGATACGGACATTGTCACCGATCACGCTGTCGTCATGAATCACGACATGGTGCCCGATCACGCAGCCGGTGCCGATCCTGACGTTTTCGCCGACTACACAGAACTCACCCAGACGGGTGTTTGCGCCGATCACGGCGGATGCGGCGATTATCGAAGATGCCATATATACTGCCTCTTTGTCTTCAGGTACTTGTTCGTTCGCGATGCCGCCTAGCTGATCGACACCGGCGCCCCGCCGGCCTCGAGTGACTTCTGGGCCGCATCGAGCACTTTGAGGACTCTGAGTCCTTCTACTCCGTCGGAACGAGGTCGTTCCCGTTTCTCGATACACTGCAGGAAATGCTTGCACTCCTCGGCCAAAGGCTCACTCGCTTTGATCTGCGGTATGATGATGTCGCCGGTCCGGATGGCCAGGTATTCACCGTACGTGTTGTAATCCTGCTTGGTATCGACACCCTTGTCGTAGAGACGGATTTTTTCGGCGGCCTGGGAGTCATCGAACTCCACCATTTTTTTCGAGCCGACCACCACCAGCTTGCGATCCTTATGCGGATCGAGCCAGGAAACATGGATATGAGCCATGGTGCCGTCGCCGAAATGCAGCGTCGTGAAAACCACATCCTCGATCCCCGGCTGGAGATAAGCAGAGCCGGTCGAGGTTACCCGTACCGGATCTTTGCCGAGCAAATAGAGAATGATCGAGATATCGTGCGGTGCGAACGACCAGAGCGCGTTTTCGATATCGCGTACTTTGCCGAGATTGACGCGGCTGGCATATAGATAGTAAATCTTGCCGAGATTGCCGTCGTCAATCTGCTTGCGCAGGTATAGCGTACAAGGATGGTAGACCATGATATGGCCGACCATGACAATACGGTTGGCTTTTTCGGCTGCTTCGACCAGTTTCTCGCCGTCGGTCACGGATAAAACCAGCGGCTTTTCGACAAAAACATCCTTGCCGGCTTCGATCGCAGCCATGGCCATCTCAAAATGGGCGGCCGGCGGCGTGGCGATCACGACCGCTTCGATATCGTCACGTTTAATAATGTCGTTGTAATCGGCTGTAGCATCCACACCGGGATAGGTCGCCTTGACCCATTTTCGTCGACCCTCATCCTGATCACAGGCCAGGACCAGCGAACCACCGCCGAGATTATAGAAGTTCCGCAGGAGGTTCTTGCCCCAGGCGCCCACTCCTGCTATCGCGAGGTTCTTCATAAGCTCAATGCGTCCTTATGGTAAAGATTGTTTCATACGTTTTACGGAAGGCAGCCATCCGAAGAAAGCCGCCAGGAAAATGACCGCTCTCCGATAGTCGTCGGGATGAGACACGCTCAGAGCGGTCAGGTATTCAAAAAAGGCCGCCAGGAGAATCGAAACCACCAGCGAAACGGCAAAAGCCGCCAAGACGATATACGCCCGCTTGGGCCAGCTTTTAACCCGGGGAGCTTCGGCGCGATCGAGAATCGTAATCGTAGGGAGCTCCTCGTTCTCCTGGATCTTGGCCTGTTCATGTTGACTCAGTAAAGTCTGATAGAGGCCTTCGTTAACCTTCACCCGACTGTAAAGTTTTTCGAACTCACCCCGCAGAGCGGGGACGTCGGCAATCGGGAGCGAGAAGAACGAAGAATCGGCGTTGGAGGTTTCGAGTTGTTCGATCTGACCGAGCAACACCTCACGCCGCCGTTTTAAGTCTTTGAGATCGGTATTGTCGGGGCCGTATTTATCGGACATCATCTGAAGACTCAACTCGGTTTCGGCCAGACGGATTTTGAGCTGAATCGCCTGCTCGGTAGCCAGGCGAATTTGTTCATCGAAATCGACCGTCTTATACCGATTCTGGAATTGCTCAAGAGCCGCACGCGAAGAATCCAGCTCGCGCCGAACCTGGTCAAGGCGTTCCTCGATAAAGGAACGGTTTTCCCTGGCGCGGGAAGTTGCAATTTCCCGGTTGACCTTGTCCAGCTGCTCAACCAGGGCATTGACCACACGCGCCGCCAGTTCCGGGTCGCGATCCTCGTAGGTAATTTCCAGCAAGCCCTCTTCGGTTACCTCGTAACCGGAATTATCGAGAAAATTCTTGATCGCTTCATCAGCGTTGCGAGCATCGAGTTGTTCGTAGGAAAGACAGTTAGCGATTACCGGCTCGATGATCCGCCTCGATGACAGCATCCGGGCATAGACATCGGAAGTCGTCACCATCACCGGCAGGTTAAGCCCCTTGGTGACCGAAACCACATCCGACAACAGACTCAATCCGGCGACCGGAAGAGAAGTATCCTTGGGAGGCAACAGCAGCGACCTGGCTTTGTAGTATTTGGGGAGAACCAACGATACCGCCAGCGCCGCCAAGGTGACCACGATTACGGTCGTCAGAATGAACCGCTTGCGGCGAGCGAGCACTTCCAGCAAACGCCAGAGATTAGTAGTGCCTTCCTGGCTCATCGATACTCCTCTTTCACCTGAACCACCAATTCATCGCCGTCGTGGACCAGAACACCGGGTGAGATGGTGGATGTCACCCGTGCTACCCGGTTAAGGACATTGATTCGATTCCGGTCGGCCCGGGGCAAAAAATCTCCTGCGGCGGTGATATAAAAGGCGGCATCCTTACCAGCGACATAAGGAAATCTTCCGGGATTAAGAACTTCACCGGAGACCTTGACAAACCCGACGTTGAACGGCACGAACACTGAGTCATCGGGCATGAGTTTCATCTCCAGAATACCTGAAGATCCCATATAGGCGCTGGTGACCGGGTAGCGGGTACGAGTTATTCTTCCCCATTCATCGACCCCGGCACGCCGAAATACCGTCAATTGATCGCGGTTGGCATCGGTCATCATACCACCGGCCTGCTCGATCAATTTCCCCACCGTCGAGCCTTCCGCGTAGTCGAACCTGCCCGTTTGATTCACGGCGCCGTAGATAGTAAGCATCGGGTGCAACTCAGCCACGGCAGGAATCTCGATCACCGTGCCGGGACTGACGCGGTCATTAGTGCTCGAACCGGAACCGTTGGCGATTATCCTTACCCGACTGCTGTCGGCGCTGCTACGAAAACCTCCCGCAAGAGTAATCAACTGAGTCAGATCATCACCCGGTAGAAGTTCGATTTCACGCGGGCGGTTGACTTCGCCAACCACCTGAACTCGATCGGAGGATTTATCCGGGACGAGAATCGCATCGCCGGCATAGAGGCAGGGATTGAGGCTGTTGTCACCGGCATAGCGAGCCAGATCAAGGTCGACATGGACAGGAACAGGCCCACCCGACAAAATGATATTGCGGCTCGAAGCACCCCAGGCAAGTCCGCCGGCCATTTCAATGGCCTCGGACACACGCTGTGAAGTGAACAGCTTGTAAAGCCCCGGTTTGTCTACGGCGCCGGTTACCGTGACGGCAATCAGCACCGGATCGGAGACGGCAACAGTAATCTGTTCAGCGTTGAATTGCCGTTTTAACTCCGGTATCAATAGCGCCCGGGCTTGAGATAAGGTTTTGCCGCCCAGATCAATTACGCCGAGACTCTGGTGTACGATAGCTCCGTCGGGTCCTACCTCGAGGTCAATCTCCCCGAGTTTGGTCCGGATAAAAGTCACGGTCAGTTTCTCTCCGGGACGGATGAGATAGAGATCAGGATCTATCGGCTCATCGTAGTAGCGATAGTTCTCCATCCAGGTTCCGGCCAGCGAATCATCTGCGCCCATCTGGGCGTTCGCTCCGATAACCAACACCAAAAGCCCTGACAGGGCAAACAAAGCCGTCCGAAGCGCGGTCGGCCAAACGTATCTGGCGAATGCTTCACGAATCATATATAACGGCGAAGGATAGTTAAAATAGGCGGTCCTGTCAACCGCTATAAGTTGCGGGGAAGCTTAGCCTTAGGGGGCCGTTGAAAAGGTCGTACGTTCTGATATTCAGCAAAACACAGCCGCAGTACAGGCGACACAAGGCCGCCCGCTACGCAAGGTCAGAGTCCCTAATCGCGTAGCCCTGGGGCTTGTCTCCCGGGCGATTCTCTATCTTCCATGTTTTTTCAACAATCCGCTAACTTCGCGGTGAGAGAACCACCAGAGCAATCCGAGCAACAGCAGCCCAACCGCCGACACGATCCAGCCAAGACCGATGTAAGGAGTGCGATAGGTCAGCACTACATCTTTCTTACCTCGAATAAAAGGAAACGAGATAAGTCCGGCTTGTGGTTTGATCATCGAGCTGCCGGTGATCGACCAGCCGGGATCGTACCCCATGCCGATCACCAGTTCCCCCGTCGTCAGTCCGTAAAATTCATAAGCAATGCGGTTGGGGGTGTATTCGCGGCTGTACAGATTGAGGTTCCCCGACAGAAGATATTCGGTGTGTACATTATTGGCCGAATCCACCAGCCCCCGACTCGGGAAAGTCGCCGAAAGCCAGGGAGAAATAAGCGAACCGTGGTTTTCGAGAAAGTTTTGATAGGCCTGGGGTTTTTCCGTAATCACCTGCCGGAACTCATTATCCCTGGTTACCTCTGGCGACGGGAAGGGATGAGCGCTGGACATGATCGGCCAGGCCAGGACCATGTTGGTGACAGCCACAATGGCCACAAGCCCCCATAAAATATATCGCGATAACGCCGGTTTCAGTTTCCGGGAAAACAACTCACGAAGCGAGTCAAAACCAAAGGCACCGAGGATCGAAACCGCCAGGACGACGAACTGGAACGATCGTCCGGTACAGCGGGCCGAGGCGAAACCGGGGAATTTAGAAAGTATCGCCCAGGGAGAAAGCGCCCCGAAATTACCGAGCCCCAGCAGCAGGAAAAAGACCAGCAGAATCAGCCAGGGCCAGTGCTGCCGGAATCGTTTGATCAACGCCCAGAGAGCCAAAAGCAGCAGGAGCGGTGAAAGATAGGCGCCGTATTCGTGCCAGGCCCAGACCTGGCCGTCGAAATGCCGGGCGAACAATGAATGATCGTACCCGCAAAATATCGAGCCCAAAGCGGACAGAGGGACGAACTCATCGGGCGAGCCCTCCCATTTGTTCTGCACCAGGTAAATTACCATCGGGACGAATTTCACTCCGGCCATGGCAAGACCGGCCACAGTCCCAATCACGAAATTCAGCAACGGCCGGAAGCTGTTGTCCCTGAGCGACAGAAGCAATACCAGCAGACCACCGAAGGTCATAGTGTAAAGCAACGGGATCGCCCCGCCGTTCCCCAGGGCCATCAGCGCCAGCGACAGCGCCGCCCCGATGAGATAGCGAAGCGAACGTTCGCCGTTCAGGACGAAATACAAAAACCAGGGCATGAAACAGAAATGGGTAAACGGCATGTGCCCCTCAGCAAAATGCAGCGCAAAATGCACCGAGCCGAAATAGCCGACCGCCGCCAGCAATGACGCCGCACGGGACAGATCGAAATATCGGGCGAAACGATAGCTGCCGTAAAAACCGAGGAAATAGCAGAACAACACCTGCAACTTGAGACCAACCACCGCGCCGAAAATCCAGTAGAGTAGCGTGAACGGCGTGAGAAATGCCACCTCGGGATGATGAAAGAGGATATTGCCGCCGGCCAGGTACGGATTCCAATAAGGGAACTGGCCATAGCGCACTACCGTATCTATCGGTACGGCGGCAATGGTGGTAAAAAGGTCCCAATCGCGGCCGCCCCAGTTGGTCAGATGGAGCAGAAACGGCAACACATAATAGAGTGAGAGGGCGCTAAGGCCGATTATCACCCAGCGGTCGATCGTTTTGTTGTTTGATTCCTTCATCATGTTGCTCATATTAGTCGTTGTCTTGGGTAACTTAATGATTATCGAGCGCTTGAAAAGCAAAAGTTTCCTTACCCCGGTACTGCTCTGGTTGCTGTTTGTCGGGATAATGTCGATCCTGCTCCAGGTTGGCGACGTCAAATACGACAGCCTGACCCGCACCCTCATTCAGTGGGACGGGCAGCATTATCTCAGTATTGCCCGCGACGGCTATAAAGCTTTTCCCTGTGATTATAATCCTGATTACACCTGCGGCAATATCGGCTGGTTTCCGCTTTATCCCATGATCGGCGAAGCGCTGAAGGTGACCGGGATCGACGTGCGTGCAGTCATGATCGGGATAAGCTGGCTGGCACTCCTGGTTGCCCTGGTCTTGCTTTTCCAGATACTGGAAGAGGCTTTCTCGTATCGAACAGCCTTGGCGGCAATAACCGCCTTGTTGCTGTTTCCGAGTTCTCTCTATTATCTGACCGCTTTCCCCTACTCGGTCTATCTGCTGTTGGCAGTGTTGGTATTTCGGTCGATTCAAGTCGAGCGATATTTCTGGCTGCCGTTATGGACCGGACTGCTGGCGGTGACTTATCCTTCGGGCATAATTATCGGGCTGCCGGTGCTTTGGGTGCTGATTCGGCGCTGGGGGAAAGCCTCAACCTGGGCGCGGCTGCAATTGGTCGGAGCGCTGGTTGCGATCGGGTCGGCGCTGTTGTTGTATTGTCTTTATTATTGGTGGAAGTTCGATGACTTCTTCCTCTACCTGCATTTTCAGGGACAAAGCTATTACGCCCACGAGCCGGCTTTCCCGCTGGTCACAATGTATCACGCGCTGGCAGAAGCCCCCGTGCGCAGCGGTGTGTTCATTTCGCTGGTGCTGACGATTGCCGCCACGGTGTTGTTCTATAAGAAACGTCTCCCGGTCGCCTGGCAGTTGTTCATGTTCGGGGTGCTGTTGTTCACGCCGACGATGGGGACCTGCGACTGTTATTACCGTCACATCGTGGTGGCTTTCCCGCTGTTCGCGATGATCGGGATGTCGACCGAGTCGCGCCTCGGGCGCTGGATGTTCGCGGGGTACGCTCTCGTGTCGCTTTATTTTATGGTCGACTTCTTCGTGCCGCTCTATCGCGCCGGGATGATGATGTAAAAGTTAAAGGCCGATTCGAAGACGGATCTGCCCTACGGAGGGGCAGCAAGACATCCGTTACGGCTGGGTGGCCCACCCTTCAGGGAGTGTTGAAAAACCTCGGCAAGAATCTAATCGCCCGGGAGACAAGCCCCCGGGCTACGCGTTAGAGAGCCTTAACCTCGCGCAGCGGGCGGCCTTGTGTCGCCCGCATTACAGCCGCCCACGGGATGGAAGGTGAAATAACAACTCAAGTGTCAGGACAGCAAGGGTCCTGACAAAATGCTGTTACCTATGTTCCCGGTCTAATCTGTTACCTATCTACCCGGTTTGTACCTCTGTGTGGCTCACCCGTCCACGGGGGGGAACAACGCCTTCAGTTGATTTATGGGGAGTCGGATTTCTGCGTTCGCGGGAAAGACGTTCTCAGGGGTGTGCTGCTGCAGGGGCAGACGAGACGTCTGCCGCCCACGAATTCCCACCCGAGGGGTGGGGCACCGAACGTCGGCCGCCCACCAACACGGTTGGATTCTTCGCGAGATTATTCACTGGAGCCAGACATGGGATACGCCGCGGTTATACAGAGTAGGACAAGACGTCTGCTGCCCACGGGATACGACAATCGTGCTCTGATAAAAAGCGGCAGGTCTCGGCGAGACCTGCCCTACAATGTCAGGACCGCAAGGGTCCTGACCAACAAAATGCTGCTTTTCCGAGTTAACGTGCGGCCGCAGAGCTACCGCATGCGGATCGGAATATATCCCCTACGCCTTCTCCGTCATATCCGGTTCCGATTCGGCTACGGTCGACTTGGCGCCGTGGCGCTCGTCGTAATACTCGCACGCGGCTTTCACGAACTCGCGGAATAACGGATGCGGCTTGGTCGGGCGCGATTTCAACTCCGGATGGAACTGCACGCCGACGAACCAGCGATGATCGCTGATCTCCACGATCTCCACCAGACGGCCGTCGGGCGATAGTCCGGAGAGCTTGAGGCCGTGCTCCTCGAGCATCGTACGATAAGCGTTGTTGACCTCATAGCGATGGCGATGGCGCTCCGATATTTCGTCCGTCCCGTAAGCGGCCCGGGCCACCGAACCGGGATCGAGCACGCAGGGATAAGCCCCGAGGCGCATCGTCCCGCCCAATTCGGTCACGCCCTCCTGATCGGCCATGAGATGGATCACGGGATGTTTCAGGTCGCGATAGAATTCATAACTGTGAGCATCCTGAAGACCGCAGACGTTGCGGGCATATTCGATCACGGCGCATTGCATACCGAGGCAGATGCCGAGGAACGGGATATCTTTCTCGCGTACATAGCGAATCGCCTCTATCTTTCCCTCGACTCCGCGCTCGCCGAAACCTCCCGGAATCAGGAGACCGTCGATATCGTGCAACAGTTTCTCCGCGCCGTTTTTCTTGATATCTTCCGAACTGACCCAGACTAAATCCACTTCGGCATCGCTGTTCACCCCGGCATGCACGAACGACTCAATAATCGACTTATAGGCATCCTTCAGATTAACGTACTTGCCGCAGATACCTATCTTGATCCGCTTGGAGGGATTGTTGATCCTGGCGACCATGCCGCTCCAGAGTTTTAGATCCGGTTCCGGCAGATCCCAGCCGAACCTCTTGCAGATTATATCATCGAGACCCTGCTGGTGATATTCGAGTGGTACCTGGTAGATTGTGGAGACATCCTTGGCCACGATCACCGCCTCGGTGGAAACCGAACAGAACAGGGAGATTTTTTTACGCAGTTCATCGGAGATCGGATTGGTACAGCGGCAAAGCAGGGCATTGGGCTGAATACCGATCGCCCGCAGTTCGGCTACCGAGTGCTGGGTCGGTTTGGTTTTGAACTCGCCGGCGGCGTTGATGTAAGGCACCAGGGTGACATGGGCGAACATTGTGTTTTCGGGGCCTTCCTCCTGCCCCATCTGGCGAATCGCTTCGAGGAACGGAAGCGACTCAATATCGCCCACCGTACCGCCGATCTCGGCAATGACAACATCCGGCTTCGGCTCCATCCGGGTAAGCTGCTTGATCCGGCTTTTAATTTCATTGGTGACGTGCGGAATCACCTGGACCGTCGCGCCGAGGTAATCACCGCGTCGTTCACGGGTAATGATCGTGTGATACACCTGGCCGGTGGTGACGTTGTTGTCTTTGGTTAACGACTGATCCAGAAACCGCTCGTAATGGCCCAGATCGAGATCGGTCTCGGAGCCGTCGTCGAGCACGAACACTTCGCCGTGCTGGAACGGATTCATGGTACCGGGATCGACGTTGAGATACGGGTCGAGCTTCAGATTGCAGACGCGCAAACCGCGGCTTTTGAGCAGGAAGCCCAGCGACGCTGAAGAGATCCCTTTCCCCAGCGCCGAGACCACTCCCCCGGTAACGAAAATGTATTTGGCTCTCTCAGACATGCCGATGCCTCACTTATATAACTTACAAACTTTTTCCAAATCCGTGGGGCTGTCCACCGATACCGAGCGCATTTTGGTCAAATAGCCCTTCAGGGCCGCCCCGTTTTCCAAAATACGTAATTGTTCGAGCGACTCGGCTTTCTCATGCGACGAACGTTTCCATGCCGCGAACTGCTTCAAGGCCTCCCGACGGAATAAGTATATCCCTATGTGACGATAGAACTTGAACTGCTGCGCCAGGGGGCCTTCGGCCGCCTTCTGGAGATACGGCAAGGGCATCCGGGAAAACCAGCGGGCATAGCCGTCGTCCGTCCAAACGACCTTCACCGTATTCGGATCGACCAGGTCATCATCGTTCTCCGCTCGCGTCACCAGGGTCCCGAACTGCTCTTTACGGTCGGCCATAAAGCGGGCGATGATCTTATCGAGCAAATGAGCCTGGAGGCCAAAATTATCGGCCTGAACGTTCAGAAAATACGATCCCGGAACTTTCTCGGCCACCTCGGCCGCCCGGTCGGTGCCGGTGCGATGCCGTTTCGAGGTCATCATGGTTTCGACCCCGACACTGGTCATGGTATCGCAGATTTCACGCGAGTCGGTGGCTACGATGAGACGATCGATCAACCTGGATTTGGCCAGAGAATCGACCAGGTAACAAAGAAGCGGTTTCCCCTTGAAAGGATAAATCACCTTGTTGGGAAACCGCGAGGAGTTCAGGCGGGCCGGTATTATCGCGACCACTCGGTCTTTCATCACTCACAAACCTTTTCAGCCGACGCTTTCGCAGACAGGCTACGGCGCTGAATCGAGACAAAGTCGTTCAATCTGGCTGAGGAGACAGGGTTGAAATGTAAAAAAATCCGTGGCATGGGCTATGATACAGGCAGGCGAGCGACCTGTCAAGACTAAAGCCGAAGACGAATGTCATCATCGATCGACAAATGCAGCGTCGTAGATCGGCGATCCGGAGGGAGTGCGGGTGAAGATAAGGAGGAAAGGTCTCTCCGAGACCTGCCATCACCCGGCGAACGTAAAATCCTACACAGGTTCTTACAACTGCCCCCCATCCCCCCGTGTAAAATGATTGCTTTGTGTCGGTTAGGCGGGCATCTTGCCATCGTAGTCGCAGCGGTCAATTACGGCCGACGACGAAAGGGAGAAATTTGCTCCATGAGTTATGAAGTCACCGTAGCTCGTCGTTATCTCAAATCCGGACGAGCCTTTGTTTCCGTTTCCACCTGGATATCAATGTTGGGAGTTACTCTTGGCGTGGCGGCGGTCTGCGTGGTCGTTTCGATGCACAACGGCTTCGAGACCGAAATCCGCGACCGCCTCTTAGGGACCACCTCGCACATCACGGTTTTCCCCAGCAACGCAAGCACGATTACAGATTACGACTCGCTCGTGGCGAAGCTGGAGTCGGTCGATCATGTCGTGGCGGCCTCGCCGTTTATCTATTTCAAGGGCGCTATTTCATCGGTCAGCGGCGGCGACGGCCTGATCGTGCGCGGGATCGACCTCGAACGCGAAAAGCGGACTTCCGACTTGCTGCAGTCGGTTACGATCGGCGACCTCTCGTTCGAGCCGGAAGTGGTCGGCGACGACACTATCCCTGGGATCATCTTAGGCGTCAACCTCGCCGAAGGCCTCGGGGTGTTTTTGGGCGATCCGGTCTGGCTTTATTCTATGCGCGGCGAGGACCTGCGCGGCAACACCCGACCGCGCGTCACCAAATTTTACGTAGCCGGATTGCTCGAAACCGGCATGTACGAGTTCGACGGCCAGCTTGCGTATATCTCGCTTCAGGACGCCCAGAAGCTGTTCAAGCTGGGCGATGCCGCCACGGCGGCGCATCTAAAACTGGACGATATCTATCTGGCATCGAAAGTTGCCCCGGTGATCGACAGCCTGTTGGGACACCGGTATGATGTTGTCCCCTGGAATATCCTGCACAAGAATCTTTTTTCCTGGATCGCAATCGAGAAACAAGCACTCGGACTCGGATTTATTCTGATCGTGATCGTGGCGGCGTTTTCGATTATCTCGACCCTGGTGATGCTTACCATGGAAAAACGAGCGGAAATCGGGATTCTCAAGACACTCGGTTATACGCCCGGATCGATCGCTAAAATCTTTGTTTATCAAGGACTTGTCATTTCCGTAATCGGGGTAATCGCCGGGTGGATTATCTCGTTCGTTCTGGCTTATTTACAGAACACCTATCAACTGGTATCGCTGCCGCCGGATATCTATTTCATCAGCTATCTGCCGTTCGAGGCCCATTTGTTCGATTTCTTCCTGGCCGGAATTACGGCAATACTGGTCTGTTTTTTGGCGTCGTTATATCCCGCTTTCAAGGCGGCGCGATTGAGCGTGATTGAGGTTCTGAGGCAATAAAGGTATGAAAATAGCGGCGTTAGCTAAGTAAATGGGCCAATCAACCGAAAATAAGACTGTACCGGAAAACGGTACGCGACAATTGGATTGTAATAGATGAGCATGGATGAAAACAAGACCGTACTGTCGGCCGAGGATATACATCGTGAGTTCGTGACGGCTGAGGCCGTCCTTCCGGTCCTTCGGGGGCTGACTCTCCATCTCCAGGCCGGGGATATGGTCGCCGTGACCGGCGCTTCGGGCGTAGGGAAATCGACTCTCCTTCACATTCTGGGAGGGCTGGATCGACCGACTCGGGGCGAGGTAAAGATCAACGGGATTTCGCTGATCGGTCAGTCGGAGAAGCAATTGGCAGGGTTCCGCAACAAGAAAGTAGGCTTCGTGTTCCAGTTCCATTACCTGTTGCAGGATTTCACAGCCGAAGAAAATGTGATGATGCCGATGTTAATCGCCGGCTCGGATAAGGCCTCGGCACGCACAAAAGCGGAACTGTTGCTAGAGCAAGTGGGTTTAACAAGTAGGAAAAGTCACCGTCCGAATCAATTATCGGGCGGCGAACAGCAACGTGTGGCGGTGGCCCGCGCTTTGGCGAACGACCCTGAAATTGTTCTTGCCGATGAGCCCTCGGGAAACCTGGACACCTCTACCGGACGCAACCTCCACGACCTCCTCTTCCACCTCAATACCGACAAGAAGATAACCATGCTGATCGCTACACATAACGAGGAGCTGGCGACGAAATGCAATCGTCGCATGGCGATAGTGGACGGACTTATTAGAGAATAAGACCTCAGACAGGATAAACAAAATATGCTTTGTCAGGACTGCAAGAAACGTGAAGCCCAGGTAACGTTCACCCAGATCGTGAACAACGAGAAGACCAGCCTGGCGCTTTGCAAAGAATGTGCGGCCGCACGCGGTTTCCATTCTCCGCTGGAGAATGCACCATTCCCATTGGCCGAGATCGTGTCGGGGCTTCAGGGGCAATCAGCGGCGCCGCCGATGAACGCCGAGGAGGACACCCTCGTTTGTAAGACCTGCGGACTGACGTTCAAGCAGTTCGCCCAGCAGGGACGCTTCTCCTGCGGTGACTGCTACAAGGCCTTCCGCAGCCGGATCGAGCCGATCATGCGCAAAATCCACGGAGCTTCTCTGCACCGAGGTCGCAGTCCTGTCTACGAGGCGCTCAAGGACGAGCAGGAAAAAACAATCGTTCCGGTACAGGAAGAAGCACGCCTTGAGTCGGAGTTGAAGAAGGCGATTGAGTCCGAAGAATTCGAGCGAGCCGCCGAAATCCGCGACAAATTACGGACCATCCGCGAGGAAGTGGCGGCCGAAGACTCAACAAGGGGATAGAAAGTTGAACACGATGTTTGAAGAAATGGCCAAAAGCCCGGCGGCCTGGCTGTCGGGAGACGGTGATGAATCGATGGTCGTCCTATCGACCCGGGTGCGTCTGGCGCGTAACATCGCCGGATGCCGTTATCCCGGTTCGGCCGACCAGGAGACTAAAAACCGTGTGGTCGGTTATTTCGACAGCACGCGGACACGCTCCAAGATGTTGAATGAGGGACTTTACTTCAAAGCCTCGGATGTAAACCAGCTCGATCGTGATTTCCTGGTCGAACGGCATCTGATCTCACCGACCTTCCTCGGCACCGATTCTTCGAAATCGGTCTACATCAACGACGAGGAGCGGCTCTCGATCATGGTCAACGAGGAAGACCATCTTCGCATTCAGGCTCTCTCCCCCGGTCTCGATCCCCAGGGATCGTACAACCTGGCCTCGCGCTACGACAAGGAAATCGGGCGACACCTCGAATACGATTACGACCAGGATTTCGGTTTCCTTACCGCCTGTCCGACCAATGCCGGCACCGGCATGCGAGCCTCGGTATTGATTCACCTCCCGGGGCTGGTGCTGACGCGCGAGATCGACAAAGTCATTTCGGTGATCACCCATTCCGGCCTGGTGGTACGCGGTTTTTACGGTGAAGGCTCGGATGTGCTGGGGAATCTTTTCCAGCTTTCCAACCAGAATACACTCGGCGTGACCGAGGAGGAAATTATTCGCCAGATCGGCCGGGTAACCGGTGACATTATCGATAAGGAAGCGGCCGCAAGGAAACGTCTGCTCGATGAAGCCGCCGATATGATCGAGGACAAAATCTGGCGGGCTTACGGCATCCTGAAGCATGCCCGCGTGTTGACCTCCGAAGAAGTGATGAATTTGCTTTCGGCGGTCCGGCTGGGCCATGCCATGCAGATAATCGACTTCCTTTCCGTGGCCCTGATCAACGAGATCCTGTTGCTTTCGCAGCCGGCTCATTTGCAGAAATACTACGGCTCGGAAATGGATCAGAACAAACGTGATTTCGTCCGCGCCCAGATGGTGCGTGAAAAGTTGCGTACGGCCGATTAATGAAACCATACGGCCACGATGTCGTTTAGCACGAAGATGATGTTTTTAATATAGAAGGAAGGATTCAGGAATGAACGAGATGTTTACGGAACGTGCCAGAAAGGCAATCGAGTTTGCCCGCGAAGAGGCCGCTCGTTTGCGCCATGACTACATTGGCACCGAGCATCTCCTGTTAGGTCTGATCCGGCTTGGCGAAGGAAACGCGGTCGAGATTATTACCAACCTGGGTCTGGAGCTGGCCGATCTGAAAACCTCGATTGAAGAGGTCGTTCAGCCTTCGGGCGGCACCATGACTATGGGGCAGTTACCGCTTACCGCGCGAGCCAAAAAGACCCTGGAGGTTTCCGGACAGGAAGCTCGCGCCCTGAAATCGAAGGATATCGACACCGAGCACATTCTGCTCGCTCTTCTTAAGGACGAAGAGGGGGTGGCGGCGCAGGTGCTGTCGACCTACGATATCGACTATAAGGAGGCTTACGAAGAGCTGAACAACATTCAGAACGGCAAGCCTTCCAAGTTCAAGAAAAAACGGAAAAAGTCCAAGACCCCGGCGCTGGATCATTTCGGACGTGATCTGACCGAACTGGCCCGTCGCGGTCAGCTCGACCCGATTATCGGTCGTTCCGGCGAAATCGAACGTGTCGCCCAGGTTCTTTCACGCCGCAAGAAAAATAATCCGGTGCTGATCGGTGAACCGGGAGTCGGTAAAACGGCAATTGTCGAAGGTCTGGCTCAGCGCATCGTCGAGAACCGCGTGCCGCAGACACTCGAAAACAAGCGTGTGGTTACGCTCGACATGGCCTCGCTGGTGGCCGGTACGAAATACCGCGGTCAGTTCGAGGAACGACTCAAAGCAGTCATGACCGAGATCATCAACGCCACTGATGTGATCATCTTCATCGATGAGCTGCATACCATCGTTGGCGCCGGCGGCGCCGAAGGCTCTCTCGATGCCTCGAACATTTTCAAACCGTCGCTGGCCCGGGGTGAACTGCGCTGTATCGGCGCCACCACCCTGAACGAGTATCGCAAGTATATCGAAAAGGACGGCGCTCTGGAACGTCGTTTCCAGACGGTAAATGTCGATCCGCCGAGTGAAACGGATACGATCCGCATTCTGCAGGGTCTGAAACAACGGTACGAAGATCACCATCAACTCAAGATTTCCGATGAAGCCATCGAGGCGGCGGTGAAACTTTCGAACCGGTACGTATCCGGGAAATTCCAGCCGGATAAGGCGATTGACCTGATCGACGAGGCCGGTTCGCGAGCGCATCTGTCAAGTTATACCCGTCCCCCCGAATTCTCCGAGATCGAGACCGAGATCGAAGCACTGGCGACTAAAAAAGAAGACGCCGTTAAAAACCAGGCTTTCGAAACCGCGGCGCAGCTTCGCGATGAAATCAAGATGAAACGCGAAGAACTGGCATCGTTGCAAAAATCCTGGGAAGAAGACCGCCAGAACGACCGCGTGGTGTTGACCGCCGACGAGGTCGCCTCGGTGCTGGCCAAGATGACCGGTATTCCTCTGTTCCGCCTCGAGGAGTCGGAATCCAAACGACTCCTGCGCATGGAAGAGGAACTCAAAAAGAGCATCGTCGGTCAGGATGAGGCTATCGAGAAGCTGGCCAAGTCGATCCGTCGCGCCCGTGCCGGACTCGGCGATCCGCGTCGTCCCATCGGAACATTCCTGCTCCTCGGTCCGACCGGAGTCGGTAAAACCGAACTGGCCCGAGTGCTGGCCCGGTTCCTGTTCGACGACGTCGATTCGTTGATCCGGATCGACATGTCGGAGTATATGGAGAAGTTCGCCGTCTCCCGCCTGGTCGGAGCGCCTCCCGGTTATGTCGGCTATGAGGAAGGCGGCCAGTTAACCGAGAAAGTAAGACGCAAACCGTATTCGGTGGTGTTGCTCGACGAGATCGAAAAAGCACACCCGGATGTTTTCAACATTCTTCTGCAGTTGATGGATGACGGCAGCCTGACCGATTCGTTCGGGCGCAAGGTCGACTTCCGTAACGTCGTGCTGATCATGACCTCCAACCTCGGTACGCGCGAACTGCGTGATACCAAGACGGTCGGTTTCGATGCTCAGGGCGGCGAAATCTCTCATGAAGATATGTCCAAGAAAATCATCCAGGAAGTCAAGAAGCTGTTCAATCCGGAACTGGTTAACCGTATCGACGAAACGGTTATTTTCCACTCGCTGGATCGCGACCACATCAAGGAGATCATCGAGATTCTCGTGGCTGATGTGGCCAAGCGGCTGGCCGAGAAAGGCATCAGTTTCGAGTTGACCGAACAGGCCAGGGAATTCCTGGTCGAGCAGGGTTTCGATCCGCAGTATGGAGCCCGTCCGCTTAAACGAGCTCTCCAGCGGCATCTCGAAGACCCGCTGTCCGAGGAGATTCTTCGCGGTCAGTACGCCGGTGATTGTGATCTGATTATCGGCTCCGACGGTGAACGCCTGACGTTCGAGTTTAACGGGCACGGCGCTCGCAAAACCGACAACGAAACGGTTGAACCGTAGGTTATACTACTTAGGCTATTCCCGGCGGGTTGGTTCTTTGGAGCCAACCCGCTTTTCGTTGGGGTAACGGGGTGCACAGCCGGTGGTCGATCTGTCCACGGGATTGATGAAAAAGTCATACGCGTGGATATTCAGTAAAACACAACCGCAATGCGGGCGACACAAGGCCGCCCGCTACGCGAGATTAGAACCTCTGAACGCGTAGCGGCGGGGCTTGTCTCCGCCGCAGAAGAGTTTTTTTCAACAGCCCCGTCCACGGATGGGGATTAGAGATCATAGCGATAACACAATGGCATGCCTCGGAGAGACATGACCTACTCTGTCAGTTTGCAAGCTTGCAACCTGACACAAGAGAGGGCGCAGAGCGCCCAAGAATACGTTCCGCCGCAGAGCGACGGAACGAGAAGACTTGTAGAGCGACGGAACGAGGAGTAACCCAAAGCAACAGACGAGGAGACCTGCCGGGCCCAAACAGAAACAGAATGACAAGACGGCCTCTTCTGGCTATACTGGAGTTGTAGACCGGTTAGTGCACTTAACGGTCCAGTACCTGCGGTAGACAATGCCTGAAAGCAAGAGGGAACCAATGCACCTTTCCTTTCTCATGATATTGGTATTCGCTCTCTGGTTTTTGCCGGTCGTGGCATCCGGAGTTAAGATAGACTCCGACCGAGACGGCGTCGAGGACTCTCTCGACAACTGCCCTGACTATTGGAACCCCGATCAATACGATGCCGACGGCGACGGTATCGGCAACGTCTGCGATGAATGCACCGATCAGGACGGCGATGGTTTCGGAGACCCCGGCTTTCCGAGCAATACCTGCCCTGAGGACAACTGCCCCGGCTTCTACAATCCGGATCAAACCGACAGCGACGGCGACGGCATCGGCGATCTCTGTGAGGGAATTCTGTGTGGCGACTATGACGGCGACGGCGACAACGAAGCTGTGGCCGATCTGGTACGCATGAGCAGATACCTGTTGGGCTACGGGATCTCACCGGCCTGTATGTCCGCGGCCAACTCGGGAGCGTGCCGCGGAGTCAATTTCCACGATCTCGCTTACACCTGGAGCATGATAGCGGCTCCGATCGTACTCAACTGTGATGGCCCGGAAGACTGCGATTGCCGGAAAGCCGGAGAGATTCTCCTGGACCATGTCGACGGACTGTATGCAAAGGATACGGTGTTTACGGGGAGCGTGATCAAATTCTATCTGAGGTTCACAGGCGACAGTGCGATATCGTTCAGCGGTCTGGCCAACGGCTTCCGCGTCTATTCTCCCACCGGCAGCGAGTGGACAGAAACAAGTGTGGAGGAACTGGTTAACTTCTGGAGACTGAACGATCCCTGGTGCACTTTCGATTTACTGCAACAGAAACGCCTGATTGGAATGACCGGCTCCGGAGCCGACACGATCGCCATAGCCTATATCGAATACATGTGCGAAAACAGCCTCCGTGCCGGATTCGATTCAGTGACTCACGCTATCGCTGTCGGTCCGATCCCGCATGAATACTCAGGAGGAGAAATCTGCCTGGATTCCTGCTGGTATCCTCCCGGCGGGGATTGGCTTTGGGCGGTTGATCCACACTTTTACGGAGAGACTCCTTTCATTCCTTCCTGGGATGGACCGCATTGTTTCACGATCTACAACTGTTGCCATATCCGCGGCGACATCAATAATGATACCGCCGGTCCCGACATTGCCGATCTGGTCTGCCTGGTGTCCTACATGTTCCAGGGAGGTCCCGATTTGCCGTGTCCGGAGGCGGCGGATATCAACGATTCGGGAGGCGGCCCGGATATCGCCGATCTCGTTTACCTGGTCAGCTTCATGTTCCAGGACGGACCGGCACCAGAGCCTTGCCCCTAGCTAAGCCGGGGAATCGGTTCCGACACAAGCAGGCAGGCCTCGTTTGGGCGGGTAACTTCCCACCGAACAGAAACTTACACTTTTCGCTTGCCTTGCCGGGCGAAATCGTTATCTTAGGTGGCTGTTGTCGCCCCGAATTCGGGCGATAATTAATATGTTGTTTTGCCCCCTTAGGGGCTTGTTTGGAAAAGAAGATCAGATAACGATAGAGGTTTACGATGGCACACAAAAAGGGTGTCGGCTCTTCCAAAAACGGTCGGGATTCGAACGGCCAGCGCCGGGGCACGAAAGTGTTCTCCGGACAGGCAGTACCGGCCGGGTCGATCATCGTGCGCCAGTGCGGCACCAGAATCAAACCGGGTCATAACGTCGGTATCGGCAAAGACTGTACCCTGTTTGCGAAGGTGACCGGCGTGGTGAAGTTCGAGCGTGTCGGACGCGACGGGAAACAGGTTTCCGTTTACGAATAAAACGACCGGCGCGGTTTTATCCGCGATCAAAAAGCATAAACACACTGTCTCTTAAGAGGCAGTGTGTTTTTTTATGCGCCGTTGAACCGAAAAGATGAAAATGGTTTCCCGCTTTCGGGGGAAAGACGTTCCCCGGGGTGTGATGCTGCAGGGGCAGACCGGGAGGTCTGCCGCCCACGAAATCCAGGACTGGGTGAGCCACCGATGCGCCGCACATCCCACCCGTGGACGGGTGGGCCACCGACCGCCTTTCGCAGGAAAGACGTTTTGCGGGGTGCACTGCTGCTGGGGCAGACCAGGAGGTCTGCCGCCCACGAAAACCAGGATTGGGTGAGCCACCGATGCGCCGCACATCCCACCCGTGGACGGGTGGGCCACCGAC